>NZ_JBAOJR010000005.1:0-321153 GCF_037083525.1 Chryseobacterium sp. CCNWLW53
AATTTAATGTCTAATCAATCTAAAAAGGCAGCATAAAGAAGTATATAAATTTTGTCTCAAAAATAGTTGCAAGTTCAATTCTAACTTCAAAAAAACTTCAATATTTATTCCTTAAAATACAAAAGAAGTTATTATATTTGATTTGCAAAACGAATCAAAAACCTACATTTTCAAAGTGAGTAATTCGGTGAGTAGCCTGAACTTCAACTTTAAAAAATGTTGATAAATAAAGAGATTTAAAGAGACGGTTCGAATCCCTCCTACTTACCACTTTACTTGCAACGGCATTGGTTACTTGTAATATGGTAAAAGCAGAAATTTCAAATCATACATCTCAGGGATTTATTCCTCAATGCCTAATACGCTCATTCCTTTAGCAAAGAATGAGATGATGGTGTTTTCCAAACCATCGATAAAGTCTTTTGGGAACCAATAAGGGTATTTTATTCTTTGTTTTCTTAGTATGAATAGGCAGAGGCAGAGCCTCAAATATTATCCTAATCTATCCATCCAGACATTAATATCCTCGTTAGACGGAATGTTTAACTTTTTTCTCAATCTGTTTTTTCGTATCTGAACAGCACGAGGAGTCACTGCTGTATAAGCAGCAATTTCTTTTGTAGAGAAATTTAGTTTAAGTAAGGTACAAAATTTTATGGTATCGTTATTAATATCGGGATATGTTTCCAACAAATTTTTGTAGAAAAGAGGATATAGTTCTCTAAAACGATTAACAAATTCAGGGCTATTATCTTTAGCTAATAGCAAAATCTCATCATTAACCTTATTTTTAATTTTCTTTAATTCTTCTTCTTTTTCATAAATTCTTTCATCCGTCAATATTCTTTCATCTCTTTCTTTACGATAGTTTTTAGAATACCTGAAGAGAAAATAAGCTATAATACATAATATTAGAAAAATGACAGCTATAATTAAATATAATTTTCTTTTGGTTTCATTTGCTTTTTCTGAGATATCTTTCTTTATTACTTCAGAAGCCTTATTTAAGCTCTTTTTTTCAGCCAATGAAATACTGTCTATTAATTTAGAATATTTTTTACTATAAAGTAATGAATTTTCTTTGTCTCCCATTTTTTCATAAAATTCAGAAAGTACCTGATAGGATTCTTTCATGGAGAAAGGGTCTTGTATTTTTTTCGCTTCGGCCGCTGCTCTCTTATAATAAAAAAGAGCACTGTCAGGCTGTGCCTTTTGATCATAAGCTCTTCCTATCATTTGAAAAAATTGTACTGTTTCTAGGTCATTTAAACTTTGAAATTTCATTATTTTATATAGATAGGATAATGCTGAATCAGTCTTTTTAGCTTCCAAAAAACTTTCACTTATATTTTGATATTCGAGCTTTAAAAGTGCTTCTCTAACCTTTTCCTTCTGTATCTTTTTATATTGAGAGATTGCATATTTTTGATATTTTAAAACTGAATCAATTGGCTTATCCATTTCTTTTCGCAACTGCCCCTTGAAACTGAAAAATTCTCCTCTTGCCTGGAGCCGTATATCTCCTTTTAATTTTGAACTCAATTGGTAAGATTGATTTAATGAATTTTCAGCATCCTTATAAAAACCTAACATGGAATAAGAATAAGCTTTATCTTCTAATGCCCCTATTTTATAGTAATAATTATTAGCAACCTTGATTGGCATATTTTCTATTTGCTCCGTATACTCTAATGCTTTATCATATTGTCCCTTTTGAAGATATATTTCACAGGTGAGTAATAAGGAAATGATCTTTCCTTTTTCATAATTAATATTCTCCGAAGCTTTATAAATGGTATTGAAAAAAGTTACATTTTTATTCAGGTCCCAGTCTCTGTTGATTAGGCTTATATTATTTAATAAGCTATCTATTTGTTTTTGAGAGTATTGCTGACTTTTAAACAAAGAAACCGAAATTATAAATAAAAAATTGATGACATGAAATTTTTTCATTTCTTTTTTTGATTATGGTTTAAACAATAATAGGTAATGTATTTTGTACATTATTTTATAAGATTGATTGATACTTCTTACCTATTTGTTTATAGCTGAAATTCTGATATTGTAATAGGATTTATTGGAAAATGGTTTGGCAATGTGGCAAAATTTTAGTGTAAAATTCAATTGAATTTCTACAATTGCACCTTACACAAATACTTTATAGAAACATTTTATCTGCCATATTGCTAAACCGATAATATAGGTAGCTTTTTCTACGGTTTTGGTTGTACATCGAAATTGACCATCCAATTAACGCCAAACTTGTCAGTAAACATCCCAAAATATGCTCCCCAAAATGTCTGATTCATTGGCATAGTAACCTGCCCACCAAAAGAAAGTGCATTGAATAATTTATCGGCCTCATCTCTACTTTCAGCATTGATAGAAATAGAGAAGTTATTACCTGCTTGATAATTTGAAGCCCATTCCCCACCTGTGTCACTTCCCATTATGCAGGTTTCTTTACTGATAGGTAATGCCACGTGCATAATTTTGTCAGCGTCTTGTGGCGGAATGGGTTTGCCGCTGCTAGCAGGCATATCTTTAAATCGTCCAATGTATGGAAAATCTCCACCAAATACTGATTTATAGAAATTAAATGCCTCTTCGCAATTGCCATCAAAGGTTAGATATATATTTACTGTTGCCATAATTTTATCTAGTATTATTAATTTACTATCCTTGCATTTGTTGGGACTCTTCATAATTAGGGCCATATAATGAAGGGACCTTATTTCCTGTAGCTCTCAAATGCGAAACTAATTCTCCTCTATGATGGTATAAATGATTGTACAAAAAACCTCTTATTACCTGAACTTTTGGCATTGCAGGAAAGCTGCTCTCACCATTCATTGTCATAGACCAGGTGTTCATATACTGAGATTCATCAGATTTTTCAATTGCTTCCTGTGCAGCTTTTACGTTGGTTTCAAATTTTTCTAAGATATTGGTTACTTTGCTGATGTTGCCTTTGTCATAATTGTAAGTACTCATTTCAAAAGCATCCTGATTGAAGGTAACATCGTACCAATTATACACTTCAGCAATGTGTGAGGCCAGTTCTCCTACCGACCAAAGATGGGGTTGCGGGCGATATTCCAAAGCACTGTCCGGAATCATTGATAAAAGTTTTCTGGTGTTTTCAGCCTCATGTTGAAATTCACCGAGTAATGCTTGTTTGATCATTTTATTGAATTTTAAAGTTAGAAATTATTTATTTTTGTATTTAGGTTAAAGTTATAAATTTAGTTTTTTGCAAAAATAATTTGTTGCTTGGTTTTTAAAGTTACACATAAGCTATATTATTTATACCAAAAACTTTTTTTTCCACTTCGCCACAGTATTTCTACTAAGGCGAAAATGATTGGCAAGCTGAGTATTGCTGAGATCATTTTTTTTCTGATATTCTAAAATTTCAAGAATGGTGAACCTATCATACATGCGGTGCATTTGATCAAAAGCTGTACTCTCTCTATCCTTTGTGCCAAATAATGATGAGTTAATTCTTATAATGTCTAAAGTAGTAAGCTCATCCTTCAAAAGAAGAGGAAGAAAATCATCTTTTCTTTCTGGAAATTTATTTTCTATTAAATCAGAATAAATTTTAGTATAATTTGGCTTGGTCATTATTTGGTATATTTAAGAGTTTCTTTTATATTTCGCTAGCCATTTATAAAGGGTAGTTTTGGGAATTCTATATTCTTTTATAATCTCATTTTTTGTTTTTTTATTTTTTTCTATTAATTCTAATATGAAATCTATAATTTCCCGGTTGTATATATTTTTCCTAAATTGTGGGAGAGAGGATTTATTATTATTTTTCAATATCCTATTATACTGAATATTTCCTTGAGGGGCATACAAAATGAGATGCTGAGAATACAATCTAAAAAAATCATATTCCAGTAATTTGCTCCATTTCAAAATAAGGTCTGAATCCAATGAATTTTGGTTATACACCTTTTCAATTTCTTCCTCCGTGCAATTAAAAAAATTGCAGATTCGTGAATATTCTATATCACATTCTTTAACTCTGGAATGAATTAAAGAGCCTATATGAATATTTTTAAATGATTGTGGCATTTGATGAACTATTTGAAACTATGGTAATCTCTCAACTTCTAATAACATATTACTAAAGGTTCCTGTTCTTGTAGCTCCTGACCCATCGAAAAATGCTTCTTTCTGAATTTGAAAAGTGATTTGGTCACCAACTGTTAAATTTTCCAGTACTGTACTGGATTTCGAAGCGCTAAAAGTACCTGCCCCATTAACCGGAAGATGAAAGTAGGTTAATGAAACCTGTGTACTTCCATTTTTGATAATATTAATTTTAGCCTTGATATGTGGATCGTTTGGAGCTCCTGAATTCTTTTTGAAAACACCACTTGGTGTAATTAAGTATGTTCCGGATTGATTAATCGTTATGCTATTTAGATTAGTTGAAACAATCCCGTTCCCAGAATCTTTAATAATGCCGGACGGATTAATGGTAATCGCCTGAAATGTTGTTCCGCTAGTAGGAGTAACTGTATCCGCATAGCCGATAATACTATAAGTACGGGGAGCAACAGTAGTGATTAAGCTAGGTTCAACCCATTGTACCCCATCAAAATGAGTATATAATTTGAGATCTTTATCATATACTACCAATCCTGTTGCAGGATTTGGTATTGCATTTTTCTCGGCTGTTGTAAGACGAGGCGCTAAAAGACCTTTATTATCTGAAGTAATATCCAGCACTGATGAATTATCGGGAGTTGTTGTATTGATGCCGACCTGAGCCTTTATCATGAGGATGAAAAGGGTCAATAGTATACTAAATTTATTTTTCATGTTAATTTTTATTAGTTTTTATTCCAATACTTTAATAACTATATAAGGCTGCTGAATATCATGAGGATCATTAGCCTCAATAGCAGCTTCTTTTTTGTATATAAGTTCAAACTCTTCCGAAGAAGTTGTATCAATAACATTTTTTATGGTGATACTGTTGACAGCATCTGATAAGCCTGGTAAATCTATATATCCAACCATAGATTTTGATGATGAAGCTGATTGCAATGTTAATGATACTTCTGAATTATCTCCTGAGGAAGATCCCGCATTTTGTCTTCTGGCGTATGCATAGATATTAATCTGATATTTCCCCGGTCTTATAAACTGCACACGATTTCCATTTAATATGATCCAATTTTGAGGATTATACAAAATAGCAGAAGGAGCCAAAACTCTGGAGGTTCCTATATGTCCGGTAAATCCTGCAAACTGGATAACAGAAACAATACTGGTATTCAGTGTTTCCGTTCTTGGAAAGCAAGCCCATTGAGAATTTGCAAAAAGCATCATGCATTTAAAATCAGTATCAAAAACCTGTAATCCTTCAGCGGGGTTTGGAATGGCTAGTCGTTTGATGGTTGTCATTCTTGGATATAAAAGCCCTTTGTTAGTAGATGACATCTCTAAAACAGCAGAGACATTTGGCATTGTAGTTCCAATACCCACCTGAGATTTAACAGCATATATACCCAATAAAAAGAATAGTACAGAATATATTTTTATTGATTTCATTGTTATTTCCTTATAATTAATATATTTTCATAGAAGCCTAATGCATTTGAATCATTAGATGCAGTATCAGTTTTCCAATAGTTTAAAGTAATCTTATCTCCCACAACTAAATCTTCTACTAAAGTATAGGTCATGCTATTGGCATTAGCGACTGGGGTTGCCGGAAAGGCGCCAATAGCAGAATAAGATTCTCCAATGGGAGCTCCGTTCTTAAGTATCTGGACAATTCCGGAAATTTGCGCACCCATATTTGCCCCAGTGCGCTTCATATATCCTACAATTTCAATGAAATATCTTCCTGATTGAGTAATTTCAACGGTATTTGTATCAAATACATTAGCAAAGTTTGCATCGTATGAATTATAGGTACGTTGAAGACCAGTAAAGAAATTACTGACCAAATCAGAGCCGGCCCCGGAAGGGGTTACGGCATCTGAGAATGTATAAATCTGTGTGGAAGTAGTAAATACTGTTTTATTAGTCCTGGTCCAGCTTACTCCATCAAAATAGTATTTAGCTGCTTTGTCAATTGCATATATTTCAAGCCCTTCTGCTGGATTAAGAATTGCATTCCTTTGAGCTTCGGTCATTCTTGGTATTAGAACTCCTCCTTTATTAGAAGTTATGTCAAGAATAGCTGATGAGTTAGGGGATACTGTATTGATTCCTATTTGGGAAAAAAGAAAAATTGGTGAAAAAATACCCCCAACATTTAATAATAATTTCAGTTTTTTCATTGTTTTATAATTTCTTAAATGACTCAAAATATCCTTCCAATTTGTGTTTTATTTTAATTAGGTACTGGTACTGCTATAATGTCCAAAATATCACGTACACCTGTACCAAATGTTGCTCTAATCCCAGTGTTATCACTTGGTCCGGCATATACTACTGCTTGCAACCCTACAGAATAGGTACCTGCTGGTAAGACAATACTTCTTGTATTATTAGGATAAAACCATCCGCTAGCGTAGTTTGCAGCTGTACTAAAGCTGGCAGATTGTGTGGAAATATTGGTATTATTTGTAAAAATTCCCCCTCCGTTTATCCAATATAAGTTGGCACCATATAATTTGGAACGATTATCACTAAGAGAAGAACCATTAGCAGCTACGATATTGCTTACAGAAAGAGTATAGGTAAATGTTACCAGAGATTTCTGATTTAGGGTAAACGTTTTACTTGTCATTAATTGGGTCGTCGTATTATCATCAGTAGCACTAATCGTTACCCCCGAACCTGTATAGGCATCTATGCCATCCGCTCCTGCTAATACTCCGGAATAATTATAATACATCCTTACCCATTGTCCCCCGGTCCCTTTTGATAGATCAAAATAATAATAGCCTTTCTCCAGCACATTTACTGTTTTATTAGTAGTTTGTGATACGGTCAGAGGAATAGTAACATATACGATTGTCCCATCTTGTAAAGCTGTGTAAAGATTGTCTTTGGCTTTTAGCTGATCGCCTGTCAGTCTTGGGGCAATAACACCGTCAATTGCAGATGCATCTGCTGGCTTTCCGACAATATCAAAAGTCGCGTGAGGTGCGTTTGTATTCACTCCCACCTGGGCTGATAATAAAAACGAAATTGGAATAGCTCCAAATGCTAGAAATTTTTTCTTCATAATTAATGTATTAATGTGTTCTTTTTTAATTTTTATTTAATTAGCAATATCTATTACTGTGGTATTTTTTATAGCCTATGCTTTTTAAGGTTTCCAGAAACTCCAAACACTACCATTGAAAACAGCGAGCTGCTTTGCTGTGGTATCATAAACCATCATTCCTGCTGAAGGATTGACAATATCAGAATAAGGTACTTTAGGCAAAATCATCGCTTTGTTACTATCTTCCAGGACCAGAATTCCCGGAGTGGAAGTTGGAATTCCAATGGATACTTTTGCGGAGGAATTTTCAATCAAAGGATCCTGCAAAGAGGTATTTAAAATACCCGTTGTATCTACACTAAGGTCTTTCCAACCTGAGGCATACTTTACCTTTACTTTTTTGTCAGAAGTATCATAAATAAGGGTTCCGTTCACTGCTCCCGTAACACCTGACGCTGAAAAAACCCAAGGTAAAACCAACCCCCTTGGTTCAGTATTTGCAAACTCCAAAGAAACGGAGGGACTTGAAATAGAGGTTTTACCTATGGCTATCTGAGAGAACAATAAGCCTGAAAAAATTGCAAAGGCTGTTATAAATATTTTTTTCATCATTTTTTCTTTATTTTATTTTTAGTTTCCGCTGCCACTGTTGTTTCCTCCTGATGTCGGAGGACAGGTCGGAGTATTAAAACATTTCCAACCGGTAGAAGTTCCGTCTATATTGATTTTAAGACAATCTGCCTGGATGTCATAGACCATCATTCCCTCTATGGGATTTGGAATAGCTTCTACTTCAGCTGTTGTGGGAACCCTGTTTACCACGAGCCCTTTGGTTTTGGCCTCCAAAACAGTCCATGCTCCAGTCCTTACCATAGGCCAGTTCCCGTTGCCAGTTCCTGCTCTTCCCAATGCTGTGATGCCGTGGTTGGATGGTAATGAAGTTCCGGCTGTTGTTGCCGGTCTATAGCACACGGCCTGTACATCAGTATCTGTAGCGGTATTATTCGCCAAATCAATATCAGGAAAGGTGCTTGAAGGAACCGCAACCGATACCGTATTTACCAGATCACCCATATATAGTGAAGGTATATTAATGGTAACAGTATAGGTAACGTTCCCTCCCGGAGGAATAGAAACTACATCATTAATTGCCCCTGTTTGTGTGCCAACAACATTGGTGGAGCTTCCCGAAGAAGCTACCGCAGTATAAGAGACATTACCTGCAGGAATTCCTACAGGAACTGCATCGGTAACCGTAGCGCCAGTAGCGCCAAATTCCCCTATATTGCTTACGACAATTGTATAAATATTGGTGGTTCCCGGAGTATATTGCAATTTACCATCGGTTTTGGTTACCGATAAATCTGTAGGAAATACAGCGACAGCATTCACACAGTTTGCCCCATCATTACCAAATGCCGAAATGGAAGACGAAATCAATGTGGGAACACCTGTTGTCTTATTAAACTGATAGAAACCTAAACCGTCATCGACATTCCCAAAAATATTTCCATTTGAGTCAGAATACATTGCGCCTACAAACGTACTTGCGAACGCAGTATTTGTACTTCCTATATTGGTAACGGCACCGGTTGCAGGATTTACAGAAACCAATACATCATTCGTTACGTCAAATCCATAGAGCAGACCTGTGATTTTATCGTAGGCAAAATCATTTAATGCCAATGTTCTTGCAAGGGTAGTGGATGTTACTGTAAGAGTCGTAACATTTATCTTATATAAAACGGAAAAATTGAAACTCAATACATAGAAGTTTCCGCTATCATCAAAAGCACCGGCATTATATCCTCCGATAGGAAGCCCGGTTACTGCACCCAGATCTACTGTCGTTCCATTAGCATCCGTTATTACCAAATGATTGGTATTTCCTGCATCCGTTCTGATGCCATAGATATAATTATCTACAGTATTGTATCCCATTGCATTGACCTGATATCCTGAATCCGTGGTTCCTAACAGGCTAGTTGTAAAAGGATTTGTACTGCTGTTAAGCGTATAGAAAGAGGTGGGTCCTCCGTTTGGATATTGGGATAGATAAAAGGTTAGGGGACTGCATGTGAAAGGAGCAAGTGCTTTTATTCCAAAATTTTGATTGACAATATTATCCGATTGGGTAGCTAATTCAATAACTCCTAAAGTTGCCCCTTGAGGAGCTGTATTAGAAGGGTCTGTTATATCAGCAGTATTAATCCAGTACGTAGGGAGAGATGGACCTGCTATATAAGTACTTCCTAAGACAGGATTATTGGTGGTAAGAATAATTTTGTAGCCAGTGGTGTTCAGCGTAAGATTGCTTAAAGTATAGCTGCCCGTGGAAGCATCCACTGAAGAAACATCCAGTACCATGTTGGATGAATCTACTAATAACGCATATAACCCTCCTGCATCGGTATACTGTTCAGTCCCATCAATGATTCCATTGGCATTCATATCATTCCAGACATTACCGGAAACATTAAGCAAGTAGAACATTCCATTTAAAATCAAATCAACTCCACCATTGGTATCATTGGTTTGCAGTGGAAAATATGCTGGGTCAAGATAACTGTTCATTCCAATACTTCCTGCTGCACCCGGAAAATCAAGTCCTGCAGCGGAAAAACCGTAAAAATAATCCCCTACTTGTAACCCTAAGTCCTGGAAAGTGAAGAATAAGCCATTAATATTTTGTGAACCATTAGTATTGTCTGCAGAGGGATTACTGGCAGAAGTACTTCCGTTTAATGTCCCATCCATATCCCACTCTCTGAAAATAACAGCAGAGGGAAGAGTGTAAACATTGGTGCTTGGTGCTGACAGACTGGCAAAAGCTCCACCATTGATACTTTTTTGTGTCCAGGTATTATTAAGTTTAATAATGTTCGAATATTGGAAATTGGTTCCTGATCCTGTATTGCTTCCTCCTGAAATATTTTTTATGGCAGAAAAAACCACTCCATCGTCGTTGCTGTTCCTGTTAGCGATAACAATACCTCCACTCGATATATTACTTGTAGTGATCCTGATAGGGGAAGGATAGATAAAATCCACTCTTTCTATATTATTGGCATTTATATTTCCACCCGGATTAGTTGCCTCGACATTGACAAAAGTATTGTCTATTCCTGTATTGATATATCCGTTAAAAAGTACATTTACAGCGGGCTGATCGGTAGAGTTTACTGTTCCGGGATAAGTGGTTACAGCATTTACAATCCCATTAGTGGTATCCAAAGAACCTTCGGCATAAAAAATCTGCCTGTCATTCCATGGGAGGGGCTGGGTGCCACTTCCTGAACCTTGTAAACCACTCAATGCATTTCGCCTTAGTATCACTTGCGGCCTTATGCTAAATGGATAATACATATTTCCATTTGCCGTAACGCTGGTTACCCGCACGTTTTTAGTTCCGTAGAAGCTATGTGTGTAACTGGTTCCTGTACTAAAGGGAGCAGGTAAGAAATGAGGGTTTTGAATGGCAGTACTGTAAGATGTACTGCTGCCTGTTGTAATAACTGTAGCAGCTGTAAAGGCAGTTTGGGCATTTACATGGCTCAATTTGAAAAGAAATATAATGCTCATTAAAGCAATTATATTTTTTTTCCACCAGTTTTCATGAAGTGTACTTGAGGGATTAGGAGAATAGCATTTATGCCAACTTGAGCAAATGTACAAAGCCGAAATAGGTATTCTTGTAATCATCACTAATAAATTTTTTTTCATCACTTAGTTTGTCTGCACAAATCTAAAAGACAATTAAATTATCCCCTAAAAAACACCTATCACAAATATATCTCAATATTTTATCGTATTGAATATCAATAAGATAATTTTCCAATGATTTTTTTTCAATATTTTATAAGCTAAATCGCTAACCATATTGAACTGCTGGTTTCTATTTTTAGAAGGCTTATGTGTGATGTTGTTTTGACAAATAGGATCAGTTTAAGCCAAGGAAAACTCAAAGAAAATAAAGAAGGTTGTTCAAAATTGGATTAAATTGTAATTATTTTGATGTATTGAATTATATAATAGATATAATATATTAGGTTGTTTATATCTATACATTTCCGAAAATTGGAATTTTATTGAGAGGAAGAACTTTGAAAATCTGGTGATAAATTCTCTCTATAGTTTTTAATATCTCAAAAATATCTCATCGTCTATATTCAAAGGGCGTCAACCAACTAAACTTTTTTATGTATTTATATCTATTAAATTTCAAATCATTGTTAATCATAAAGTTGAAGTAAGTTTTCCTTGTGTTTTGGAAAATGTAAAAAGACTACAGAGAACTATAAAGGAATTTATCGGAAAAAGTTCTCTGTAAAATCTTTATTATTAATAAAATTTGTGTTTTTATATATACTATAATTTTATAAGCTTTTCAATGACCAGGCAATAATATTGGCCATCAAAATACCAACACCGGAGTCATTTCCGTTTGAAGAAACAGGATCACATTTGAGAGGTTTTCTTCCCCTTGTTCCTCCTACAGAAGAAGCTGTCATACAAGCAGGTCCGATATTATTTGTTCCACCGAAAAAAGGAGCTCCATCAGCAATGACAAATACATTTTTATTTTTTACCTTAAATACGCCAACCTTTGAAGTCGGCTGAGGAATGCCTCCAACCAAACCGTCTGCTGCAATGATCTGAACATTAGAACTTGTACTTAGCTTTGCATATGAAAATGAATTTGAACTAGAAGCATGATCTACAAACCTATGAATGCCTGCCTGCAATGCTCCAAATGGACCATTAATGAATGGACTATTAGCTGATTCTGTAGTAATATAATAGCAAGGCCCAGCAGCATTTGTATCGCCATTTGAACCTATGGTACCAATAACATCGCCTGTAGTTAATATTATGTCGCCAATAAGTTGATTAAGTAAAGACAATTTTCCGGCTTGTGAGTAACCTTCTGTAAAGAAATAAAGATGTTTTTTCGGGGTATTGGCAAAAGTTACCAATGCAGCAATTTCTGCAGGAGTTAAATCAACACCAGGACGAAATGATACCCCAATAATATCATAATCCAGAAAATTAATCGAAGCAAAATTTGTATACGAAATTTTATCAGGAACTAAAGAAGATCCATCCGTCTGAATTGTGGATGAAGGAAATGGTCCAAAATTATCAAATGAATTAAAAAAATCTGTAAATACAGGTGTCGCAAATGTAAATGTGGCATCCTGCTCATAAGATAATAGTTTCACACCTGAAAGTGGTGGTATATCAGTATTCCCTTCACACAGAGAATGCCATTTTGTAAGGTTCCAGAATTCATAGCATTTATTGTCTGTATTATAGATCCATAATCCATCAACGGAAGCATCTGTTGTTCCAGGATTGATGGCATCTCTCTGTGCCGTCGTTAATCGCGGAAACAGTACACCTGTATTGTTGTTTTTTGAAATGATATCCAAAGTAGATTTCATATTTGGAGTTTCGGTATTGATACCCACTTGGGAAAATACAGTACCAAATAAAAATAATGTGGTTGCAGATAACAATTGTTTTCTCATTTTTATGTAATTTTATATTTCTGTTTTATTTATGATTGATTTTGTAGAATTAATTTCATCTTGCGATATATTATGAAATGAAAATCAATTAATACTTCCTATTATATTCTAAATATTTGTAACTTGACATGGCAAAGATAGTCAGTAAAAGCAATCAGAATTTTCAAGTATAAGTCAATTTTCAAAAAACACTAATGTGATAGCCAGCCGAAATTTTATGGAAAAATCTGTAGATACATTAAAACGTAAACTTATAGCGGACTATGTGTATTTAAAGTCTGTTGTATTATTGGGATATGCTTTGGTATTTTACTTTATAATTAAGGACAAGTTTTTTGCAGTCTGTATATTTGCATTTGGCGCTATCATAGTTTACACTTTTATGATCATTCGTAAAAATTATAATGTAAAAACACTTGTACATCTTTATCTTACTTATGCCCCATTATTTGCAGCATTTATTATGCTAGGCTTTTGGAAATATTCTGCAGCTACGTGTATGTGGCTTTTACCTATTCCTTTTGCCGCTCATATTCTTTTAGAGAAGAAATATATTTACGTTTATTCAGCTTACATTTTATTGATAATAATTTCCGTAAGTATTTTGACAAAATTTCACGATTTTAATTATTTCAGTCTCCAAAATATAGAGTATATGGTTATTTCTGATTCTTTCGTCGGGATTGTGAATATTGTGGTTTGTTGTCTTCTGCTATATTACAGTGAAAAAATAAAAAAAATAGAGACTGAAGAAAATGTTTTAAACAAAATGAAATTTTCTGAAAATACGGAGCAGAAGCAAATAGATGTAAATTCTACATTAATTCGAGAATATTCTGAGCTTGAAAAAAATAATATGTTATCCTCTGAGAATCTTGAAAAATACGTTACTTTATTTAATCAAGTAAAAAATGTTGTAGAAGAAAAGGGACTTTTTAAGGAAGCAGATTTTTCAATCTCGCAATTATCTAATGTTTTAAAAATCAATAATTTATATATTGCAAAATCTATCAAAATAAGCGGATATTCAAATTTTAATTATTATCTAAATACTTGTAGAATTCAAAATGTAAAAAAACTGATTCAAGAGAATGATCTTAATAAAATCACATTGATGTACATTTACACAGCAGCTGGCTTTTCTAATCAAACGACTTTTAATAGGGTATTTAAACAAATTGAAGGGATGACACCGAGAGAATATATAATGAAATTAAAAGAAGAAGATAATAATGTAAATCAACCATAATTATTAAATTTTCATCTTTAAAATGCACTTTTGCAAGATTACCGTGGTCAATTTTAGTTTATTTTCATGGCATAGTTTTAATCAACGATTAATTTGAAAGTTTTTATAATTTTTCCGTTTTGTGTAAGATAGATCAAATATGAACTCTGAATTGGTAAGTGATTAACGGATTTTAATACAATGCAATTTTAGTAGGATCTATAAGGAAATCTTTTATATCAATCGAAAATTTTGAATTTAGATTGATACTTTCTTCTTCTTGATCTTTTAATGAACTTACTGCAAAAGTAAAATGGATATTGTCTGTATTATCAAAAGCACTAATAAAATCAACTTTGCTAAATATTACATAGTTTTATCTTTCAACACCCTGAATTTTTTATGATTTCCCCATCAGCTTTTTTTAGAAATATCGAATAAACAAGAAGCAAAATTCTTGGATTTATCACCTACTTTTGTATTCTTATGGTGTAATTTGTTTTAGTAATTTTGGAACCAATAAATAATCCTCATGTAGAGTCTCAAGATTTCGCTTCGAATAAAAGAAAAATAGATAGAAATCTCATTTTTTGTAATATTTAATTTTAGTTATTTTACACAATCTTATCACTGAATTTTTGCCTTAAATACTTCATGTCCTCGCTTACTTTGCTGTCCAAAATTTTAGCATAATGCTGAGTTGTCCTCATATTTTTGTGACCAAGCATTTTACTCACACTCTCAATGGAAACTCCATTGGATAAGGTAACTGTTGTCGCAAAGGTATGACGTGCTATATGATAGGTTAATTCTTTATTGATACCACACAGATCAGCAATTTCTTTCAAGTAGGCATTCATTTTTTGATTGCTGAGAATAGGAAGTAATCTTCCACTATTTATACAGGCTGGATGATTCTTATATTTTTCAATGATACATTCTGCTTGGGCAAGCAATGGAATGTTAGAGGTTGTTTTCGTTTTTTGTCGTTTAGTAAAAATCCATCGGGTTCCATCTAATCCAATATTGATGTTGTTGGTAGTTAACTTTTGAGTATCAATATATGCCAACCCTGTAAAACAACTGAATAAAAAGATATCTCTAACCAATGATAGCCTCACATTTTTGAAATCTTTGGTAGAAAGTTTTTCTAACTCCTGCTCATTAAGAAATACTCTTGTTACTTCATCAAATTTTGAATCATAATTCATAAATGGATCTTTTTCCAACCAACCATGATTCAAGCAAATTCTGATGATCTTCCCAAAGTTCATAACATACTTTACGGCTGTATTGTTACCACAAAGTTTTTCAGTTCGTAGAAAAAATTCAAAATCATTGAGAAAGGCATAATTAATTTTCCTAATATCAATATCAGCAATGTCATATTTCCACTGCAAAAATTCTTTGGTATGGCTTAAGCAGGTTTTATATCGGGTTAAGGTTCCCTTAGCATACTCCTTCCCTACTAACTTCTCCATTCTGTCGTTATGATCCTGAAATATTGGGATCAACATTCGATTTTTTTGATCTCTGCCCAATAGTCTGTTCTTAATAATTTCACAGCTTACCGGTTCACTTTCTCTTATTAGTGCATGATAGGTATCATAAACTTTCTGCTCAAATGTCTTAAGATAAAAATTTAGCGATTTGTATTCTTCCGAAGACCCTTTTACACTTTGAGCCTGGGAGTTCCATTTAGAGGGTAATACAGTCCGTTTTGTACTGATTTCAGAAATTTTTCCGTCAATAGTAATTCTCATGTAGATGGGTGCTTCTCCCTGAGTGTTGATTTTAGCTTTTTTGAGATAAAAAAGCAGGTTGAATGTCTTATTCATATGTGCCGTTTTTAAAAATTTCAAATTAAAATCATTAAAAACTTCCCACAAGATGTTCAATTTCTGAACAAGCCCATGAACAGGCTTTTTTCTTACTTTTCAGTGACCTTTTTTAACCTTTTCAACAGGTCACTGAATAGGTCACTTTCAGATTGTGGTTTTTTAGCTCCATTTGGAACAGACACAAAACAAAAAATGCTGTAAAACATCTATTTTACAGCATTTTGTACTATTTTAATTAAATAGTTGCGATCCGGACGGGACTCGAACCCGCGACCTCCGCCGTGACAGGGCGGCATTCTAACCAGCTGAACTACCGGATCTAATTTTTTTAAAGTAAATTATAAAACTTTTGCGATCCGGACGGGACTCGAACCCGCGACCTCCGCCGTGACAGGGCGGCATTCTAACCAGCTGAACTACCGGATCATTTTCTGTTGTTGTAAAGAACGTTGTTTCTTTTTTGTGATTGCAAAATTACACCTTTTTTCATTCCCTGCAAATTATTTGTTAAAAAAAAGCCTCCCGAAAACGGAAGGCATTCATTATCAAAGTTATTTTTTTACAAGTGTGCGCTTAATTTTTCAGCGATTACTTCTTTTGGAGTCACACCTACTAATTTATCAACCACTTCACCGTTCTTAAAAATCAGAACTGTAGGGATATTTCTGATGCCATACTGCATTGAAATTTCCTGGTTGTTGTCTACATCAACTTTTCCTACCACTGCTTTTCCTTCAAAATCTGATGCTACTTCTTCGATGATTGGTCCCAAAGTTCTGCATGGTCCACACCATACAGCCCAGAAGTCTACCAATACCGGCTTATCTGATTTTAAAACTGTGTCCTGAAATGAGCTGTCCGTAATTTCTAAAGCCATTTTGTTTCTTTTATTTAAATTAATATTATATTTCTATTTCTATCCTTAATTGGATATTCAAAATTACGCTTTTTAAGCAATAAGACTATCTATGCTCAACATTTGTTTTTTCTATAGCAAAGTCTTTTGAAATATCTTTCAAAGCTTCTACCAGCGCATCTATCTCTGCTTTTGTCGTCATATGGCTGAATGAAATACGTAATGGCGTACAATGATCCATCTCATCTTCAGTAAGGACCATCATCATGACCATGGAAGGCTTTGATGCTCCCGAAGAGCAGGCACTGCCCTGAGAAATAGCAATTCCTTTCATATCGAGCTGAAGTCCAATTAAAGGGTTTTTATAAGGAAGTAAAGCACTTAAAACTGTGTAAAGACTGTTTTCCTTCTCTGCGCTTCTTCCATTAAATTTAATCCCCGGAATTACAGCAGAAAGCCTTTCTATTGCATAGTCTTTAATCTCCTGCATATGATTGGTATATTCTTCCATATGCTTCAAAGAAAGCTCCAAGGCTTTGCCGAGGCCTACAATACCGCTTACATTCTCTGTTCCGGCTCTCAAACTTCTTTCCTGAGGCCCTCCTGTAATAATTCCCCGCATTCCGGTCGCTTTCCTGATAAAAGCAAAACCTACTCCTTTCGGTCCATGGAATTTGTGGGCACTGCATGAAGCAAAATCCACCATGATATCTGAAAAGTCCAGATTCATATGCGCCATTGTCTGTACCGTATCTGAGTGGAAAAGCGCATTATTGGCTTTGCAGAGCTCA
Organism: Chryseobacterium sp. CCNWLW53; assembly: GCF_037083525.1. NCBI lineage: Bacteria > Pseudomonadati > Bacteroidota > Flavobacteriia > Flavobacteriales > Weeksellaceae > Chryseobacterium > Chryseobacterium sp. CCNWLW53. Next base: position 17,431 of record NZ_JBAOJR010000005.1, read on the forward strand.
GCGATCTTTTTGATATCTGCAATATTTCCTATTTCGTTGTTGGCGTGCATTAAGCTTACCAGGGTCTTTTTATTCGAAGCTTTTAACAGCTCTTCCAGTTTATTAAGGTCGATATCCCCTTTTTCGTTAGGACGGATATAGTTTACCTCTACTCCCTTTCTGCTTTTCATATCCAGAATAGTCTCAGAAACACATTTGTGTTCCAGCGGAGTACTGATGATCCTTTCCACTCCAAGGTGTTCAACACTGGATTTGATGATCATATTGTTTGATTCTGTTCCGCAAGAAGTAAAGATGATCTCTGCAGGAGTTACATGAAGATAATCCGCAACCTGCCTTCTCACATTTTCAATAAGGATCTTTGCTTCCTGGCCAAAACTATGGGTAGAAGAAGGATTTCCGAAATTCATTTTCATGGTGCTAACCATGGCATCTATGACTTCTTCTGAAAGAGGAGTTGTTGCCGCGTTATCTAAATATATTTTGTTCATTTTTATTTTGAATATTTTAATTCTACTGAGGTAAACTGGTAATCTGAAGGAACAGCAAAAATAAACCAAGGGTTTGAAAGCATCTGAATTTCCATTCCGCCTGACGGTGTTTCGGGAACCTCCACATAAAGGATATTATTTTTCACAGTGGTACTTTTAATCGTACCAATCGTATGGCTTCCCGATCTGAAGCTACCCATATTATACAGAACCACTTTTTTGTTTTTTGGAAATTTCGGATAGTTTATGGATGGTTCTTTGCCCAACTCAACAAGACCGAAACTTCCTTTGATAACATTACGGAATTCCTGTTCATCCTTAATGATCTTAAATCCGGCTTTGTCCGCGCCGCCTTGTGCCTCGGAAACAAGCAGTTCAGTACTTTTCTGCATTCCTGATGGTTTTTGAGACGGCGTAGCTGCACAGCTCATAATGATTGCAGTACATAAAATAAGCAGTCCTTTCATTTTTACATTTTTTATCATCCAAAATTAGTGAAAAAATTGGTAATGACCTTCATTTGCCCATTTCAGCATCTGCCGATCCCCGGAAGTATCTCCGAAAGCAATAATTTTATCGTATTTAGAGTCGCTTATCTCAGCTTTTATTCTTAGAAGTTTTTCCTTTCCATTGCAGTTTTTGCCAATGAAATTTCCCGTAAAAATACCATTTTTAAACTCTGCACGGGTGGATACAAGCTCCATTTTCAGTTCTTCAGCAAAAGGTTTTACCCATATATCCAGAGAAGCAGTTACCAATAAACTCTGTGTATTATCCCTATCGATATTTTTTATAAAGTCAAGAGCATTTTCTCTCACGATCTTTGGATAATGCTGTTCAAAAAACTGTTTGGACTTCATCTCAATCTTTTCCTGTGTCTGTCCTTTCAGAATAGATCCTATAAAGCTTTTCTTTACTTTTTCGGTCTCGGCAAGCTTCAGTTTCAAGAGGATGAAAAGAGGAATGTGTCTTAAAAATTGCATCCTGAATTTTGTAGAATCATAGAATTTAAGATACATGAACATGGTATCCTTATACGTCAGGGTTCCGTCAAAATCAAAACAATACAATTTTTTCATTTTTACTAAAGCTTTAATTTTTTAAATATAAATTCAGGTATATTCCTGATAATCATCATTATAATACTCCATATCGGCAAAACATATGCCACATTCTTCTGCTTTTTAAACGCATTGTAAATGCAGTCTGCAGCCTGTTTTGGTGTTGCGGTCAGTTTCGGATTCAAAGGCAGTCCTTCGGTCATTTTTGTAGCCATAAATCCGGGTTTTATGGTAAGAACATGTACTTTTTTCTCAAAAAGATAGTTACGGAGTCCACTAAGATACGCTGTAAAAGCCGCTTTTGCACTTCCATAGATGAAATTACTCTGCCTCCCGCGATCTCCTGCCACTGATGACAGCCCGATGATGGTTCCTGATCTTCTGCTTTCAAATTTCTGTGCAAAGTAGTTCATAACAGGAACCAGCTTTGAATAATTAATGTTAATGATCCTTTCCGTATTCCTGTTATCATAAAGACCTTCTTCGGTCCCATCTCCTAAATATCCTGCAGCACAAAATAATACATTTGAACTGACATGATCAAATGTATTATAATCAATCTCTTTCATCAGATCAATTTCAATTACTTCGGACTGCTGCAGAAACTTTACATCAATATGCCTCGCGAATCTTTCAGTAGTTTCTTTGTTTGAAGTGAAAAGATATATTTTTTCAAATTTTTCCCCTTCCTGCAGAGCCTTTTCAACAAAAGCCTGTGCCACCTCAGATGTACTTCCCAGAACTATCATTATGAATTGTTGTTTATGATTCGTTTGTGCTGTAATGACACAAATTTTGAACTTTGAATGTTTTTAAGATAATTCGTGAGTGAAGATCTGCTCATGCTGTCTTTTGTCAGATAGATTCTTCCTCCGAACTGCTGCACAATATTATCTAATTTCTCAACAAGTTTTTCCAGCTTTGAATTGACCTTAAAGTCCAGGGCCAGCGTATAGCCTTCAAACGGAAATGAATTATAAGCCTCCGGATTGTTTTTCCCGAAAAGTTTCAAGACAGCCAGAAACGAACCATTCCCACTTGCTGCAATAGTTTCGAGGATCTGTTTCATTCCTTCTTTACCTGTTTCTTTCGGAATCACCATCTGGTACTGGATGAAGCCGGCTTTTCCGTAGATCTTATTCCAATCGTTGATAGCATCCAGAGGATAAAAAAATGTTTCATAATCAACGAATGATTTAACTTCTTTTTTTGCCTGTTTTTTGTAATACAGGAGATTGAAGATCTTCACGGTTAATGCATTCAGCACAAAGCCCGGAAAATAAAAAGGAACTGTGGGCTGTAATTTTTTCTTAAGTCTTAGTGGCTGTTTTGCCATATTTTGTGGAAGCTCGTGCTGAAAAGCGTGTTCCCCTCTCATTAAAATGCTTCTTCCTAAATTTTTGCCTTTCTGGAGACAGTCGATCCATGCTACTGTATACGTCCAGTTTTCGCTTTCTTCAAAGAGTCTGAAGATTTCGTCCAGATTCTCTGCTTTTATGCTTTCCTGACGGATATAGGCAGATTCTATATTTTTAAGTTTGAATTTTACAGTAAGAATGATTCCGGTAAGTCCCATCCCTCCAATAGTAGCCCAAAATTTATCTGGGTTTTCCTCTCTGGAACACGTAATGATGTTTCCGTTTTCCGTCATCAGCTTAAATTCGGTGACATATTCTGAAAAACAGCCTTCCGCATGATGGTTTTTACCATGAACATCGGAGGCAATAGCTCCTCCCACTGAAATAAATTTCGTGCCAGGAGTTACATAAAGAAAATACCCCTGCGGCACCGAAATTTCAAGCACATCTGAAAGCAATACTCCGGATTCACATTCTATAATACCGTTAAGACGGTCGAAACTGATAAATTTATTTAATTTTTTGGTAGAAAATATGGTTTCTCCCAAAGATGCATCACCATAGCATCTTCCGTTTCCTCTTGCAATAATTTCGTTATGATTGAGTACAAATTCTTTTATCTTTTTGAAGCTGTCCTCAGATCTCATTTCTTTTTCTACTACCGGGAAGTTGCCCCAGTTTGTAACTTTCTGTATGAAATTCGGCTTCATTTTTTAAAATAAATCTGGATTAAGAATGCTGCTACCCAAAGTATTAAAGTGATCTGGATATATCGGTCTCTGTACACAATTTTTGTAGGAGATTCTGTTCTGTTATATACTAATGTCTGCTGAAGATATCTTAAAAAAGCAAAGACTACAAATATGACGGTATAAAAAACTCTCTCATGAAACCGTGCCTGAACTTCAGGCGAAAGGGTAAACATAAGATAGCAGACAATGGCTAATGTAACTGAAATGGATAGGGCAATATCTGCAAACTGTACATTATACCCGTCCAGTGCTTTCCTTGTTTTTCCGGAAACCTGAGCATTAATAAGTTCTCCTCTTCTTTTTCCAATCGCTAAAACCAATGCCAAGACAAAAGTTAGTAAGATCGCCCACTGGGAAATACCTATTTCTGTAATATAACCGCCAGCTAAAACCCTCAGCACAAAGCCTAAAGCGATAATAAAAATATCAATGATCGGAACATGCTTAAGTTTAAAGGTATAGGCAAGATTGACTGCAATATAAAGTCCAATGATTATAGCGAATTTCCATAGGGGTTCGTGGAAATAAAACCTTGCAAGAAACACAAGAGCAATATCAACGATCATAAGGGCTGCAAGGATTCCCAAAGCTTTGGCTTTAGAAACAGCTCCGCTTGCCAGAGGCCGCCTTCTTTTCTCAGGATGCTTTCTGTCTGCCTCAATATCATTATAGTCATTCAGAATATAGACAACACTTGCTGCAAGGGAAAAAATAATAAATGCAAAAATACTTTTATTAAGTAGGTCTAGATTGGTAATATTTCCGGAAAAAAACAGAGGGACGAAAACAAACAGGTTTTTCACCCATTGTTCTACACGGAGAAGTTTAAAGTATTTCTTCATTTATGCTATTTCGGTTACAAAAATAGTGATTTCAAAATTTACACCATAAAAATACAAAAAAAACCGCCGAGGCGGTCTTTTACGAAAATATTTATATAATTAAATTAATTACTGCCCTTGCTTGGCATCATTAATCATTTTCTCGTTAGCTGTAATGGCAAACTCCACTCTTCTGTTTTTAGCTCTTCCTTCGTCTGTATCGTTGGTAGCCACCGGCATAGACTCTCCTTCACCTTTTGTAAACATTCTGCTGGAAGCAATTCCTTTTCCTGACAAATAAGCTTTTACAGCGTCTGCTCTTCTTTGAGAAAGAGAAAGGTTGTAAGCATCTGCACCTTTGCTGTCTGTGTGACCGTAGATATTGATATTAGTATCTGGATTATCTACAAGAACTGTAGCTAGCTTATCAAGGTTGGCCTGAGCAATAGAAGTTAAATTTGAAGAGTCAAAAGCAAAGTTAACAATGCTTTCGTTCATGGTAATTTTAATACCGTCACCTACTCTTTCTACTTCAGCTCCAGGTAAAGTTTCCTTAATCTGCTTAGCCTGCTTATCCATTTTATTACCGATTACGTTACCAGCAACACCACCGATAATACCTCCTAATACTGCTCCTAATGCCGAGTTTTTACCACTTCCCACATTATTTCCCAGAATACCTCCGATCACAGCTCCTGAAGCAGCACCTACTGCTGTACCTCTCTGCTGATGATTAGAATTCTGAACAGCTTCACAGCTTGTTAGCAATAATGCTGATGATAAGAAAAGAGCTCCTATATATGTTTTATTAAATTTCATTTTTTTAATCTTTTATATTGATAATTATTTCATTCCTGTTCTCTGGAAGTTGTAAACAACCTGTACTGTGCTTCCATCAAACGGAACGCTTTGTACAAGTGAAAACTGATCTGTAGACTGGTTAGTAATCGTTAAAGAGTATCCTACAGTATTTTCTTTAGCTTTAGTTCCCTCAGCGATTTTTTTAAACAAGAAAGTATTGCCGTCTTTTACTTCAAATTTAATTGGACGTGTAAGGCTTGGACAAGCTCCACCTCCGTTTAAAGTATAGGCACCGGTGTAGTTATTGGGAATTAATCTCCAATGACTTCCTACAAAACACTGGGCATCTGCACCTTCGTCAAAAGGTTTGATTTTAAACCCTTTTTCATAGTCCACGCTAACAATCTGCCAGTCGCCTTTTAATTTTAAGTATTCGACTCTCTGGTTTTGTGATGTTTCTGCTTTTTTCACTGAGGAACAAGACACTGCAAAAAGTGATGTTCCAATCATCCCTGCAAGTAGTAACTTTTTCATTTTGTTGTTTATTATTTTGTTATTTATAAAGTTACAAAAAACCGTGCCAAATTGAAAGATAAAAATAAAAAAAGTCCGAAATTTTCGAACTTTAAATGTTTTCTCCTTATATACAGGAAGATATACTATTTTTTAACAGCCTTTTTTACGGATTTCGTAGGCTTATTGCTGTTTGAAGATTTTCCGTTGTAGAAATTGGTATAGGCATATTCTGCGGCCTTTTGAAGATCTATAACACCTCCGGCCTGAGAATATTCAGGAAATTTGTTATCTGCATTAGGATTACTGCTTTTTACCAATGCTTCAATTATCTGGTATGGCTTCAGATTAGGCATATAGGCAAGTAATACTGCTGCAGCTCCGGCTACTACCGGGGATGCCATAGAGGTTCCCTGTAGATATTTGTATTCGTTTTTAGGAACTGTAGAATAAATTTCTTCCCCCGGTGCGAAAACATTTACCATTTTCTTATTGTAGTTAGAGAAATCTGCTCTAAGTTCGTTATTTCTGTTGGTACTTGCTCCCACAACCAGCACGTTGTTCACAAACGGTTTTTCATCTGCAACATTTTTAAAATTGGTAGGGAAAGCAAGGTGTTCGGCTACATCTTCGTTTTCATTACCCGCTGCTTTTACTAAAAGAACACCCTTGTCTTCAGCATATTTGAAGGCATCCCACACTACATTTTTACCTGGAGACACCGGTTTTCCGAAACTCATGTTTAACACTTTTGCTCCGTTATCTACTGCATATCTGATAGCGTTTGCAACGTCTTTATCTCTTTCGTCTCCGTTTGGAACGGTTCTTACAGACATGATCTTAGCTACTTTGGAGGCTACACCATACTGTATTTCTTTTCCTTGAGGAAGGCCGGCAATAATTCCCGCCACGTGTGTTCCGTGTTCCGCATCTGGTCCCTCATAGTCATTATTCCCATAGTTTTTCTCAGAATAATCGTCGTAATTATCTCCAACGATTTCTTTTCTTGGGTCATAGCTCAGATCATATTGTTTCGATTGTGGAGTAAAATGATCGATAGCTTCCTTCATCTGCTCTTTCATCAGTTTTTCGAACTCTGCAGAAGATTTTCCTTTGAATTCAGGGCTTTGAGAAACCTGACCTAAAACATTAAGAGCAATAGCATCTTTCTGATCGGTAGGAGGTTTAATTCCCTGTAAAGTTTCTGCAGTAACAGGCTTACCTCCCAACAATTTTACCATGTTTGGAATAATACTGTTGATCATAGTGTAGGTCTGCAGGTTTTGTTTTGCTTCTATGCTTTTTTTGCTGAACAGCTCTTTAGACTTCATATACATAGCAAACTCTTCGGGCATTTTTGCCTGGTTCGCTTTGTTTTTTGCAGAATCATCACTTTCGAAAACAGGTTTATATTTAGCAACAACTCTTGTTACTTCCATATTGTCTATATCGATGTCACCATTTTTACCGCCGATAAAATTCCAGCCGTGTATGTCATCAATATATCCGTTTCCGTCATCATCTTTTCCGTTTCCGGGAACTTCATTAGGATTAGACCATACATTTTTTACAAGGCCCGGATGGTCAACCTGAACACCACTGTCTAAAACTCCTACAACAACAGTTTTAGGCTTAAGACCTTTGGATTCTAAATATTTATATGCGTTTGCCGTATTTACTCCATATACTTTTGTTGCAGAAAAATCTTTATGATACCAAGTCATCAGATCTTTATCCTCTTTCGGGTCAATGCTCTTAGCCTGTGCTTCCTGAGCATATGAGAAACTAAAGCCTGCCAGAAAAACAGCAGCTAATAATACCTTTTTCATATGTTGATAATTATTTTTTCTTAAGTCATATGCAATCGCCATTTTCATTGTTTTATTTTCATAGAATTTTGTTAGCGGCGATTTCATGTTATTATAATTGTTTAATATTTTTTATATAAGTCAGAGATTCAGGGCCTTTGTTACAAATAAGATCCAGAACTGATAAATCTTCCAAAAATCCCAGCTTATCAGAGAAGGTCTGGTAATATTCGTCCATTTGAAATTCTGAAGGATGTTTAGCCGAAAATTTCTCTCTAAAATTAATGCTTTCAGGATTTTTGATATATTCTTCATTCAAAGACTGTGCCTTTTCTGTTTTAAGGATCTGCTGTATGACCTCTAATCCTTTAAGGTTGAAATCGATGAGGAATTTCTCTTTCAGTTCATATATTTTCCTGAATTTATCTTCATAATATTCAAAATAAGGAGAGCTTTGGTAGGCTGTCTTAATGGATTTCCAATGCAGATTTCTCCAGTCTTCCCTGTAAGAGATTTCAATATCTTTAAATTCTCTTTTCCCATTATGATTGATAGGAATTATTAGAGAGAGCTTTCCGTTTGCCCCATAGATATTGGTTCTGTTTCTATAGGTCTGTTTAGGGAAATTTTCAAACTGTTCAAATATAATCTTGTTCTCAGGATTTAAAAACACTGAAAACCATGAAATCGGTGGCATATAAAATACCGGCAATAATACATTCGTCATATTCATGATGCAAAAATGAAGCATTTTTTCAAATACTTCATTTTATTTTTAAGTTTTAGTTTAAATTATACTTCGTCTTCCGTTTTTTTCTTTCCGAATAGTTTCATGAAATACTCCCATCCGAAGAAAAGGATAAGAATCATTGCAGCGATCCACCAGTAAGATGTTTTGTTGGCTTCACCAGTGTTTGTTGCTTTAAACATTCTGTCCCAACGAATTTTAAATGGAGCCTGATAAGAAGAGCTGCTGTCTGAAAAAGCACCCTGAAGGCTCATCCAGGTAAACATAGGTTTTCCCACAATATTTTCTTCAGGAACAAAACCAAAGAATCTTGCATCGAGTGACGCATCTCTGTTATCTCCCACCATCATATAATAATCCTGTTTAATAGTGTATTGGGTCGCTTCTTTACCATTAATAAAAATCTTCCCATTCTTATTTTCCAGACTGTTATGTTCATATTCAGAAATAATCCATCTGTACTCAGGCAGAGTTTCCTGGTTAAGTGTCACCACATCTCCTTTTTTAGGAATTTTTAAAGGTCCGTACCAATCCTGATTCCATGGTTTGTTGATTGGGAAGATAGACTGCGTGGTATCTATTTTTGTTTTTGCTTCGTCTCTGTAGTATACTGCAGCTTCTCCTTTTGCTGTAACGTCCTCCTTCATATCAATGACCTGTGGAAGCTGTTTGATTTCCTGAGCCGTTTTATCTGTCAGTCCCTGGAAAGCGTAAATATATCCTTTTTCTCCTTGAATTTCCTGTACAGGTAAAAATCCATAGGCGTTATATAATGCAGGGATATCAAGCTGGCTTCCGGTATTTACAATATATCTGTGCTGTACTTCCTGATCTCCTAAAACCGTTTCCGGTTTTCCGTTAACGAAAAGTCTTCCGGCTCTCATTTCAAAGGTATCACCGGCAACAGCCACACATCTTTTAACATATGGATCTTTTCTGTCGATCGCTGTATGTACAGAATCACGTGGATAGTTGAAAACAACTACATCATTTTTCTGAGGCTTACTGAACTGGAAAATTCTTGTATAAGGTAACTTTATGCCATCAACATAAGATTTAGGGTCATCTTTTGGATTTCCTTTCTGTCCTGTATCCATAATGGTCCCCTGAAGGAATGGTATGGCTACAGGACGCATTGGCATTCTGTATCCATAGCTCCATTTGTTCACGAAAAGGAAATCACCTACCAGAAGTGTTCTTTCCATAGATCCTGTAGGAATTCCGAACGGCTGGGTTACAAAAACGTGAATAATGGTTGCAAAAACCACTGCAAAAGTAATAGATCCTAGGAAAGTATCTTTCTTTTTTGCATTTTTCTCTTCGTCTGTCATGAACAGATCGTTGGCATTCTCATCTTCTATTTCTATATCTTTAGAATAGTTTACCGTTGCCATATAGATAAATGGCAGGATCACTGTAAGCAATTGATGCTGAAAAAGGGTTTTCCCAAATTTTTTCATTAAATAAATATGGAAAACAGACATCATAATAGGTCCCACTATCGGAAGATAGGACAGGATAGCCCACCATTTCGGGTGTTTTGTTTCTTTTAATATAATGAAGTAATTATAGAAAGGTATAAATGCCAATAATGGGCTATACCCCATTTTTTTGAACAGTTTCCAAGTGGAAATCCCCATCAGTACAGACAAAATGAGAACGTATACTGTATAAGTTAAAAAATAATTCATAGTTTTTTTGTGCCTATTCTAAGTATATAAATGATAAATGATGAGTAATAAATGATTACAGCGTTCTGCTATTTTTAATTTACTATTCATCATTTTTTTATTGGTATGCAATTTAAAGAATTTGTTACAAATTAAAGTCCTAAAACGTCTTTCATGGTGAAGTTTCCTTTTTTGTCTTTAATCCATTCTGCAGCGACAACAGCTCCGAGTGCGAACCCGTTTCTGTTGAAGGCTGTATGTTTTATTTCAATTTCATCAACTTCACTTTTATAATAAACGCTGTGGGTACCGGGAACCTCATCTTCACGGATGGCAAAGATTCCCAGTTCTTGTCCTTGGGTTTCTTCCAATTTCCAGGCATTAAATTTAGGATTATTTTTGATAATTCCTTCAGCAATGGAAATTGCGGTTCCGCTGGGAGCATCTTTTTTGTGGACATGGTGAATTTCTTCCAGCTGGCAGGAGTATTCATCCACATTTTTCATGATATCGGCTACTTTTTCGTTGAGGGCAAAAAATAAATTCACACCCAAGCTAAAATTAGAACCGTATAAGAATGCACTATCGTTGTCTACAGCAATTTTTTCAATTTCTTCTTTTTTCTCCAGCCAGCCTGTAGTACCGCAGATCACGGGTACTTTATTTTCAAGACAGGCTTTGATGTTCTCATAAGCTGCTTCCGGCAATGAAAATTCGATGGCAACGTCAGGATTATTAAGATTTTCAGCTGTTGGAGTTTCTTTAAGGCGGGCCACTATTTCATGACCTCTCTTCTGTGCAATCTCATCAATGATCTTCCCCATTTTACCGTATCCAACTAATGCTATTCTCATGTGATATCTTATTTTATTATGGTCTCAAGGAACTTTATACAGTCCTGATGAGCTTTATTTAAAATTTAAATTTAAAATCTATAGCTTAAACTTAAGCCTGTTTTTGGGTTTGAAAATCCGTACTGATCCTGAATTACCGTAGGATTGAAGCTCAGATCCGGATCATGGCGGCTCTCGTAAAGATGCGCATCCACCACGGCATCTACAATGTTCAGGATGTAGATAAGACCTGTAATGGCTATAGCGTAATCTCTTTGTCTTTTGTATCTGTCCTGAGCGTTTCCGAAAGCTTTTTTATCCAGCCAAGGATGACTGTCTACAAATTCATTAGGTGTTCCGTTAAGTTTTGCCACATAATATTCTCTGTACTTTTTGTACTGGTTATTACTCCAGATTGTATATCCGATTCCGGCTCCTACGGCTCCCCAGACAATAGGGATTTTGATGTATTTTTTATTATAATACTGTCCTAATCCCGGAAGAACTGCAGAATACAGCCCGGCTCTTGTAGGATTCAGCTTAATGGTTTTCTTTGTAGGCCCATTTGCATTTTCAAGATCTTCAATGATCTTAGCTTCTGATTTTACTGTTTTTGCGGGTTTCACAGTTTTAGTAACAACTACACTGTCTTTCGGAAGAGGCCCTATACGGACTGTGTCGCTGGGAGCTACCTGCGAGTAAGCGAAAGCAAAAATGCCCAAAAAGAATGTGAAAAATAATTTCTTCATTTATTTAATATGGGATAAAATATATTCCAGTTCTTCTTCATTTTTGAAGTCCAGAAGAATTTTACCTTTTTTTCCGTTGCCGGAGGTTTTGATTTCTACTTTTACGTCTAAAATATCGGCGATGGTCTTCTGTGCTCTTTTATAATTGTTGGAGAGTTCAGTATTGACTTTTTTTGCTGCCGGTGATTTAGGGTTCTTCAATGCAGTAGCAGCCTGCTCGGCCTGGCGTACATTGAGTTTTTCTTTGATGATCAGGTCAAATAGAATCTGCTGATGTTCTTCACTTTCAAGACTGATGATGGCTCTTCCGTGCCCTGCAGAGATTTCTCCGCTTCTGATTGCATTCTGAATATCAGGATTCAATCTTAGAAGTCTGATGGAATTGGTAATGGTACTTCTGTCCTTCCCTACTCTCTGGCTAAGATTTTCCTGGGTAAGGCCAATCTCATCCAAAAGTCTCTGATAGGTTAAAGCAATCTCAATAGCATCAAGATCTTCTCTCTGGATATTTTCAACAAGAGCCATTTCCAAAAGCTCCTGATCGTTTACCAAACGGATATAAGCAGGAATTGTCGGAAGCCCGGCAATTTTACTGGCGCGGTAACGTCTTTCCCCTGATATGATTTCGAATTTTTCACCGTCTTTTCTTAAGGTAACCGGCTGGATTACCCCTAAGTTTTTAATCGACAGGGCAAGTTCGTTTAATGCTTTTTCGTCAAAATAAGTTCTCGGCTGGGTCGGATTCGGATAAATATCCTCAAGGGCGACCTCTACGATATTCCCTACAAACTTATCTGCTCCTTCATCGGTCGCGGAGTTGATACTTGCTTTGGATTCAGCGCTCAAAATGGCGCCCAAACCACGTCCCATAGCTCTTTTTTTGTCCTTCATATATATAATCTATAAATGATGATTGATAAGTGATGGTCCTCATTCACTTATAGGGTCCATTTATTATTAAATTAATTTTTCACTAAATTTTCATTCTTCAGCAGAACTTCTTCTGCCAGCTGAATGTATTGTATAGCCCCTTTACTTTCTGCATCGTAATTCAGAATACTTTCTCCAAAGCTCGGCGCTTCACTCAATCTTACGTTTCTGCTGATGATGGTTTCAAAAACCATGTCAGGAAAATGTGAATTCACTTCTTCAACAACTTGGTTAGATAGTCTTAATCTGCTGTCGTACATGGTGAGAAGAAGTCCTTCAATACCAAGATCTTTATTATGAATCTTCTGTACATTTTTAATGGTATTCAAAAGCTTACCCAATCCTTCCAATGCAAAATATTCGCACTGGATCGGAATGATCACAGAATCTGCCGCAGTAAGGGCATTAACTGTAATAAGCCCTAAACTCGGTGCACAGTCTATAATGATATAATCATAATCATCTCTCACTTCTGCCAATGCTTTTTTAAGCATATACTCCCGGTTTTCTTTATCCACGAGCTCAATTTCAGCTGCTACCAGGTCAATATGTGATGGGATGATATCCAGGTTGGGAGAGGCAGTTCTTTTGATACAGGTTCTTGTATCTGCACTGTGCTCCAATAGATTATATGTAGAGTACTGAACATCTTCCACACCAAGCCCAGAGGTTGCATTAGCCTGTGGATCAGCATCAATGATCAATATTCTTTTTTCCAATACCCCTAATGCTGCCGCCAGATTTACAGCTGTTGTAGTCTTTCCTACTCCTCCTTTTTGATTAGCGATACCTATGATTTTTGCCATTATTAGAACTTTAGGATTCAAAAATACACTTTTTTCTTTGCTCTGTATGAATGGAGAAATTCAAAATTGAGTTAAAGTATTGTTAATAAACGCTTTAACAATTAAAAAAATTATCCACAAAAAAAATTCTTTGTGGATAACTATTTTAAGATTTGTTTTTATGTCAATTATTCGAAGTTCATGGTGATTGGAAATTTGAAATAACTTCTTACGGCTTCACCTTGTTTGTTTTTAGCAGGCTTCCATAATCCCTTTACATTTTTAATGGTTCTGATCGCTTCATTATTAAATTCAACGTCTTTACCATTCGCCTTTAATCCGGAAATTGTTCCGTCTTTTTCTACGATAAAGGTTATCACTGTTTTCATAGTATCTCCATTGCCTTCAAAGCCTGAACTGTCAAAATTGTTAATGACCTTATTTCTGAATGCATCAATTCCTCCGGAAAATGCCGCTTCGGAAGCAAGTTCATCACCACTTGCAATATGATTGTCAGGAACTTTTGCCGGTGGTGTAGGTGGAATATAAGGTACCGCCGGGCCTGTTCCTGCCTGAGGTGGTACAGGATGATAGTTTGTTGTTGCAATAGTTCCTTCCGGATTACTTTTCGGTCCGGCAACTGCTCCTTCAATTTTCTCTACCACTTTTTCAGTCTTTACATTCGCCGTAGGCTCAGGAATGGTTGCATCGTATGTTTTAACCTTTTCAGGTTGAGCCGCAGGTATATTGATTTCCACTGGTGGCACAAAGTCGGGCTGATCAACATCCTTAACATCAAATGGTCCAAAATCACAAGCTATGATTTGCTCCGTAATTTTTGGTCCCTGTAAAGCCGAAATCACAAACGGCGTTATGGAAATAGCAGCCAATAAACTCACGCCCACAAAAAGCGCTTTGGTTAATAATCTATCTGATTCATTTCTTAATGCATAGGCACCATATTCTTTGTTTCGGTGCTCAAAAAGAACCTCGTTAAAACGAAATTCCTGGTTTTGGTTTTGGTGTTTCATCACTATTAAATATTTAAACTGTTAAAAAATCAGTGATTATTAGTTTTAGTGTTCTTATCGATAAGTATTGTTTCGATATCAAAACATTTGCCAATTTTTTATCAAAACATCAATATTTTAAAAAACATTATAACAATATGCAAAATTTAACATTCTAATCAATCAAAAATACTCAAAATTCAACCTCAATTCATTTTATTATTCGTAAAAAACCAGTCATTATTTACAAAATACATATCATAAAATTAAAAACAGTAAAAACCACATTAAAAAACAGGAAAAACACTGATGAATCAATTGAAATACTGAAATACATTTGTACCATAGAAAATCGGGGAAGCTGAAAACCAAAAAGAGTAAGCAATTTTTAAAAAAACTTATAATTATGCCAACTTTAACTCAAGACGCAAAAACAAATTCATTAATGAGCATGCTTTTAAAGCAGGTCTACGACACAGTAACCAACGGAGGAAATCCGGAACATTTGGGAACAGATGATTTTATTGCCTTTGATCCGGTAGGGATTACACTTTCGGAAGATACTTTTGATTATGCACTAAACGGTCTTTTCGGAGATGCTCCCTCACCCAAACCAATGCTGGACGGAACAGGAAAACCTATCCTGGATGCCAACGGGAATCCAAAAATAGATATGGAAGCTTACCAGACTGCCTTATCTAACAGCAAATTCAAAAAGTATCTGCAGATGGAACAATTTGCCGCAATGGTAGATTCAGTACCTTCTCATTTACCACCACTTACTGAAGATGGAAAAGGAAGAGCCATTACCATTATGACTGATTCTGAAAAAAGAGTTTCCAAAGTATATGAGGATCTTTTGCAGTGGTCTGTAGTAGTGGACACAGATTTTGATCAGAAAGTAGAGAAAAAACTGGGTTCTCTGAGAGACAAATTATTCAAAATAAAAAAGGTGAAGAATCCTGATTTTGATGAGAACGCACCGATAGATGACCTGAACAAGCCTGAACTGATCCATACGTTTGTAGCGCCTACTTATGCAAAATATGTAGAGTATCAGATGAAATATTATGATATCGTGGATGCCAATAACGAAATCAGAATTGCTGCTGACAATGGGGATACCGACGCAATGGCCAAAATATCCATTGACGGAAAAAACATGAAAAAGCGTGAAGATGCTGCCTTGAAGGCCTGGCAATCTTTAGGCTACAAAGAGGCTGTAGAAAGAATTCAAAATTACCTGAGTGAGATTGAGGAAAAGCATATGCTTGTGATCAAGAAGAGAATACAGGCAGAATTCAGGAACAGCCAGAGAACAAGAATTTTAGATTATACAAATTACTCTCCATGCATTCCGGTAGCAGCCAATGCCTTGAGAGAATCAAAAGGATGGCCTGAAATCTCTATTTCACAAGGGAAAAGCAATTACGATTATTCTAAATCGATTCATAACTGGGGAGCTGCAGGAGGTTTCAGCATGGGATTATTTTCCATTGGAGCAAAAGGAGGAGGAAAAAATGAAAAAACGCAGATCAATTCTGATTATTCCAGTATGAATATCTCTTTTAAAATCGGAAAGGTAAAAGTAGAAAGAGGCTGGTTCAATCAGCAGTTCATAGAATCCAAATACTGGAAACTTCACGAGCAGTCTCCACAGACATTAAATGGGGATATGATCAGCGATGGAAATGGAAAAGGGCTAATGCCATCCATCATCACGGAATTGATTATCGCCAAAGATGTTTCCCTGGATTTCAAAGACAGCAGCTCTGCTTATACTGATGCTAAAAATTCTATATCTGCAGGAGGTGCTGTAGGAATAGGACCTTTCGTAATTGGCGGAAACTATAGCTACGACAATCAGAATGTAAAATCCAGCTATGACTGGGATGGTAAAAAACTGACCTCAAAAGGAATTTACATTATCGGTTACAAATGCCACATCGTACCGAAGTCTCCAAATCCGAATCCTGAGATCAAAAAATGGGCGGACGGAAAATCATAAGCAGAAAGGAAGTCTGAAGCCGGAAGAAGGAAGTTATTGAGTACCAAGATGCAGTCAGAGTGTAGTTTTAATTAATTTTTTGAGAATTATTAAAGATGCATGTACCCTACTAACTTCCAACCTCCCTTCTTCTCTCTTCCCATCTTACACCATAATATATCCTTCTCAATAGAATGGCCGGCAGAAATTTTTCTGCCGGTTATTCACCTAAACTAAAAACGATAACCATGAAATATTTTGTAGCTGTTTACCAGAAACTTAAGAACATTTATATGTCACAAAGCTCGATGGAAAATGATCTGCCTATGATCTGCCCTTCTCTGCGCATTTATGACAATGAGGAACTGGAACTTCTGAAACCACAAAGCCTGCTGAATGATGAACAGAAAAAAGCGCTTTCGATCATTAAAAAACAAAATGTAGCGTATGAACTGAACTCCGTGCCTATTTCACCCAATTTTTGGGATCTTAACCCCAATAATTCTTTATTTGATATTTACAGGGACATCCTGGATAAAAATAACCTGAAAAACCTGGAAGAAAATCTCGATAAGGTCCTTGAAAACAAAAGCACCTTTCTTTTTGATGCAAAAAACAGTGACACCAAAGAGTTTAAAGCTTATAAAAAATACAGAATACTGTATGAAGACACCATCAATAAAGTAACTGATCACCTGTTGCTGTTTGACGGGCTGGAAACTGATGAGGAAAAAAGAAACTGGAATGACCGGCTTGTCAACTTAAACAACCTGAAAGAACTGGCTTTTTCTGAATGGAAAGTAAAAGGCAACAAAGATCACATTGAAAAGGAACTGGCAAGGATCAACAGATCTTCTGATGCTGATCTTTATCTTGCTATGGCGCAAAACGCAAAACATACTTTTGAGGCCGCAGAAAAAACTGATGTGATCAGCAATTCCTCAATTCACGACATTAATTTTATCCCGTATGATTTTATGGAAAATGAATCGGGCTGGAACAGCATGCGTATTGAAAAATCCGAACTTGAAGGACTTCACTCCGAGGCAAAAAACAGCAATGAAAACATTCCTTCTGAGATTTTATCTATAGATTATGACGAAAGCATGATCCAGGCCGTGGAAATGGATTATTCTTTTGTGCATTTAAAAAGAAACTGGTTCAATAAAAATTTTATGCTTTCCAATTATTTTGAATGGAAGGAGCCTAAAAAAATATCAGACGGGCAGACGATATCCAATGATTTCAAGCTTCCGGCCTTTCCAAAAACCATGATCCTGATTAAAAACCTGAAAGTGATCCTTGATCCGTCTATTATCAGCACCAGTGTAAGCAATGCGGAACAGCTGGTTTATTTCGGGCCTATGGTAATGAAACAGCAGGTTTTCATCAATAAAACCAATAACCAGAAGTTCCTGAAAGCGATCACCAACGTGAAAACCATCAAATCTGACCAGCTTAATTATCTGGCTAAGAAAACAGCTATTGTCGAAGCGCAAAAAGTAAACGTCATTAATAATTTTTCTGCCAGAACAGCCTTAGATCCGGAACCGGTAGAAAATATGAAAGCCGCAGTCAACGCCTCATTTGCAGGAAAAACTAATATGGGAAATATCCTGAATAACATTAAGAATTTAAGCCCTCTCAACCCGGCTCCACACGGAGCCAGCCCGGTACAGCCCACACCTCAGCCTACCAACCCAATTAAAACTCCATGGGGATCATGGGGTCCGAAGTTCCCGACTATTCCTACTCCAACCCCGGTACCTACCCCGGCCCCAACACCAATTCCTATTCCTGTTCCGCCACCGCCTACAGATGCTCTTGTACAGTTCCGGATCTCTGACAAAGTCAATAATGAACCTATCTATAAATGTGCTATTTCTATTAAAGGCACCAATAACAACAGGATTTTTGAGATCGAAAGCAATGAAGCAGGCATGATCAATCAACTGATTCCTCTTGGGGAATACAGCATTGAGCTAAGAATTGATGATTATGCAGTTTTGAATCAGAATTTCAGTGTTACCAGCTCGATGCCTCTTAACCTTGAATATAAGCTTCAACGGGAGGAAGTAAAATTTAAATCCTTTTTCCTGATTGGAATGATCTGTGAGAGGATGCCGCAGATACCGGTTAATCAGTAATTGAGAAAAGAGGAAAGAGGAAAGATCCAAGAATCAAGAATCAAGATATCAGACTTGAGATTTTGAGACTTTATACTTTATACATGAGATGCCGGATTGAATACTTGGCCATCGTACTTTATCTAAAAATATTCATCATTAAAAAACTATCATGAAACTTTTAAAATATTATACAAAAGCACCGGAAGTGCTTACATTATGCGAGATCCTTTATCAACTTGGATACAGCATTAAGATCTCAGATTCATTTACTCTGGAAGTGGATGCAGCCGTGAAAGATTTCCAAAGTAAAAATTCTTTGGTTGTAGACGGAATCGTAGGCGTAAAAACCTGGGCCGTTCTTCTTGAAAAAGACGAAAAACCCCTGAGCCAGACCGATAAATTTTTGAAAGAAGAAGATCTTATCCATTTTGCAAATGAATACAATCTGGAGCTAGCTGCCGTAAAGGCCGTGAACGAAATTGAAAGCAGCGGAAAAGGATTTTTGATCAACAATAAGCCAAAAATTCTGTTTGAAGGTCATGTTTTCTGGAGTGAGCTTAAGAAAAGAGGCATTGATCCTACTTCTTACTACAATCCAGACAGCCAGAATGTTCTTTACCCAAAATGGACAAGAGCCTATTACCAGGGCGGTGTGAAAGAGTATGACAGATTAAATGAGGCCATCAGCCTGGGTGGCAACCCTAACTTTAAAGAGGCTGCACTGTCTTCTGCTTCGTGGGGAAGTTTTCAGATCATGGGTTATCATGCCAAAAACCTGGGTTACAGCAATGTAGATAATTTTGTTTCGAAAATGGAACTCAATGAAGGTGAACATTTGAGAGCATTCGGAAAATTTTTGGAGAAGAATAACTGCCTTGTTCATCTCAGAAATAAAAACTGGGCGGGTTTTGCGAAGCTTTACAACGGAGCAGGCTACAGGGAAAACAAGTACGATGAGAAGCTTGCGAAAGCTTATGCAAAATATGCACAAAATTAAATAAGCAGTTTTTTTAAGTTCCTGCAGAGATATATAGATTCAAAGTTGCTTATAGCTTTTTTGAACTTCTATGATCTGTGGGAATTTTGTTTTTAATAGAAACACTGCTGAATGGTTTTACAGAAACGTTTTTAGAACAATGCCAACCTGTTTAAATTCAATTTTTTACAAGCCATATTCAAAAGCTACAATTTGATAATCAAGAGGTTATATTTGTTATTTTTTAACATTAGTTTAACATTTTTGTTTATCTTTGCTTTTCGTCAAATAACTAAGAATGTCTTTATACCAAAAAATTGCAGAAAAACTACAATATATAAGTCCGAGTTTTTATAAAAAAAGATATTTTAAGAATTTAAACAATCTTACTAAGAATAATTTTTCGGCACGCAACGTAGAACCGGAACTGGTATGGATTAAGGAATACCTTCCCAAAAATGCTGTAATACTGGACATCGGGGCTAATGTCGGAACTTTTCTTTATCAGTTGGAACATAAGCTGAACCATGAACATATTTATGGTTTTGAACCCAACAAGAAGCTTTACCGCCGCCTGAAAAGACTTTTCCCAAGAATGAGAATATTCCCTTTAGCTCTTTCTGACGAAAATACAATTGCCGAATTTAAGGTTCCTATTATTAATGGCAAGCTGATTGCTTCCCGGGGAACTTTAAACACCTCTTACAAAGAGAAAGGTGAGGAAAAAAGCTATACGGAAAAAGTAAAAGTGATCAAGCTGGACGAATGGGCTGCAATAGAACATTTTGACAGACTGGATTTCATTAAGATAGATGTGGAAGGAAATGAAATGAAAACCCTGTCCGGTGCTAAAAAAACCATCATGCGGTTCCTTCCGACACTGATGGTCGAAATGGAGCAGAGACATCACAAAAACCCGATCTGGAATGATATTTCCGAAGTAAAAAGCTGGGGATACGAAGCACAATATCTTAACCGTGAAAGTTTTAAGCTGGAACTCCTGACGGAAGAGATTTTAATACACAACACCAACGATGAAAAAAACAAGACCAGCTATATAAACAACATTATTTTTACGCCAAAAAACCATTAAAAAAACATTATGAGTGTAGTAGCGAGACAGGGCTTCAAATATTCCATCATAGGTTATATTGGTTTTCTGCTGGGTACCATATCCGCCATTTTTATCTTTCCGTACAATTTTGAATTTTATGGAAAGCTCCGTTATATCCTGCCTACTGCCGAGATGCTGGTTCCTGCTGTAGTATTGGGAATCTCTTATTCCAACGTGAAATTTTTCCACAGGGTAGAAAAAGACGGCAAGAAACAGAATATGCTGTCACTGTCGCTGCTTACCGTGTTTGTTAATTTTATCATTTTTACGGGTGTATTTTTTGTACTGCCCTATCTTTTCCCAAAATTCAGACATTCGGAAGCATGGAAATTAAAGGAAATGATTCTTCCCCTGATTCTCATCCTTTCTTTCTGTGCAATTTTTAATAAATATACCTCCAATTATAAGAGAATTGTAGTATCCAATATTTTTGATAATCTTTTCCCCAAGATTGCCAACCTGGGAGCTTTCTGCCTGTTCGCTTATTTTTTACTCTCGCAGAAAGTAGCGTTTGCTTTCTTTTTCGGAATGTTTGCCCTGATGCTTTTCGGATACGTTTATTATACGAACAAGCTTGAAAAGATAAAGCTGGACTTTAATACGGATTATTTTAAGAAGGATAATTTCTGGAAAGAATTTTTCAATTACAGTTTTTTTGGATTTCTGGGAACTTTCGGAAATTATCTGGCGATCAACAGTTTCATGATCGGCGAGTTTCTGGGAATGGAGGAAGTGGGAATCTATTCTGTTCTTTATGCTCTGATTTCTCTGATTTCAATTCCACAGCTGGGATTGTTCAACATCTCTGCCCCAATCATCAATAAAACACTGGTTGAGGGTGACATGGAGGAACTGGACAGGTTTCACAAAAAGACATCATTATCCTTATATTTTTTAGGCGCGGTTTTATTTTCATGCATCATGGTTGGTTTTCCTTATCTGACGGAATTTATGCCTAAAAATGGAACGATGCTTAGAGAATATGAGCCCGTAGTATGGATCTGGGGTTCTGCAGTTTTAATTGATCTGGCGACAGGCTTTAATGGGAATATCATCTCGCTTTCCAAGTATTACAGATTCAATATCCTGATTATGCTTCTTCTGGCTGGACTCACGGTTGGACTGAATTATTATTTCATTAAAAATACAGATCTGAAGCTGATCGGGATTGCTTTATCTACCGCTATTTCACTCACAACTTACAATGTCATCAAGATCGCTTTCAACTATTTTGTTTTTAAAGTGTCTCCGTTGACGATTGAAATGATATTTGTCTCTATCATATGTACTTTAGCGATCACTGTGGCGATTGTTTTACCAACTTTCCATAATAATTTCATCAACCTGATGTACAAACCAGCTGTTGTTCTGGTATTGATCTACATCGGAAATTATTTCACCAAAGTATTCCCACTCGAGGATTATCTGAATGCAAATTTTATCAAAAGTATTTTTAAATTTAAATAGAAATTAAATCAGAGAGAACATCTTCCAATTTTTTTAAAACTAACTTTTTGCTGTAGTTTTTCTGGAAATCAAAGCGCGTATTTTTAAGCATTTTAAACTGCTCCAGAATATTATCCGACTCAGGAACAATAAATTCTAATTTCGAAGGATAATCTTTAGGAAAAACAGCCGTTTTGCCATATTTGATAGCATCACCCAAGTTCCCGGTCATTTTGGTCAGCCCATAAATTTCTTCCCTGCTGAAAAATTCTGTTTTCTGCTGAATCGGACACCACAAAACATCTGCATTCTGCATCCATTTTTCAAAATCATCATGGGAAACCCGGTCTGAAAAATACTGTATAGAAATATTTTCCGGAAGCTTTTGGGACAGTTTTTCCAACTGGCTCAGCTCACTGTCTTTGGCTTTTCCAAGAAATATGAATTCATATTTCTCTTCAGCTTTTAAATTTTGAATGGTTTTAAAAACATGATGGTAATCTCTTCTTTTTTGTGAAACACCCCCCGGAATCACAACTTTAAGATCATTGTTTCCCTGTTTTTCGAAATTCTTGCTATAAAAAAGAGGCAGAAATTTATAAATATCAGATGCAAGCTCTTCATCCAGTACCAATAAATTCTTAGCATTCCTGTACGCTTTTGAGGTATAAAAAAGACCTTCTTTCCACCAAAGCTTCAGCCGGTAAATAATATCCCCCTTAAAAATACTTTTCATCAAAGCACCTTTTGAAGCTACAGAAAAATTCATATTATGAACAATAACCGATACATTATATTTCTGAGCCAATGCATGAAAGGTGTTGAAATATCGATGAACCGTTCCAATGATGACCAGATCATATTTCTTTAATTTCAACTGCTCCATGATCATGGAACTGTCAGATAAAAATATTGTTTCGCCGTCCTCCACAATCAAATCTTTAATCTTTTTCGAAAAATAGTAATCTACACTGAAATCCGAAGAATCCTTCATGATATCCATGAAAGCCTGCGCAATTTCTGCGTGGGTATCTATTTCTATGTAAGCGATTTTTTTCAATTGGAATTAGAGGTTAGAGGTTAGAGGTTAGCAGAGGTAAAATGTTTGACTTAATGTCAATTTATCTTTTGCAGTTTTATAATTGTGATTATATTTTCAGCCATTTTTTCTTCAGCATTGCCCACCGTTTATCGTTGATAGCTTTTTGCTCTTCTTTGGAGATCTTCAGTTCCAGTTTCGCTGTTTTGCAGGCTTCATAAGCTTTAATGATCTTAAAGAAAAAGGAAACAGATCTGCTCTTCACAGCTTCCTTTGAAGAAGCGATGTAGGCAAGAAACCTGTTCAGACCTAAAAAGTAAAAATATCTGCCGTAATAGTCTGCCGGTCTGATTGTATAATCCGCACCTTTTACCTTGATCAGTTTTACCTGCAGCTCAGGAATAACAACTTCTTTCCAACCCAGGTTTTCCAAAAGAATAGAATCAATATTGTCCCAGCCCAGCGTTTCTCTCAATCCTCCGATTTGAACGAAAGATTCTTTGCGATACGCTTTCATAGGGCCTCTTACATGATGCTTATTCGAATTCCCTTCGTATACCCAGCCTCCATCTTTTTCCACATATAACAAACCACCAACAAGTCCATATTCAGGATTGTTTTTGAATGCATCCTCTACTGTTTCCAGATAATTTCCGGGAAGGATAATATCGGCATCAAATTTACAGATGATATCAAATTCGTCCGTATTTTGGGTTTTCAGTCCGTTTTTGAATGCACTCACCACTTTAGAACCTGGCTGATGGGCAGATTTCTGAAGATTCACCGTTTCAAAACGGGAATCATTTTCTGTATATTTTCTGATTATTTCGGCCGTTCCGTCTGTAGAACCGTCATTAACCACCACAGTTTGGAAATCCTTAAAGCTCTGCTGCTGTAAAGAATCCAGTGTGAATGAAAGATTTCCTTCTTCGTTATGTGCAGGAATTATGATTAAAAACCTCAAGCTTTTGAATTTACAAATGATAAGCGATAAATGATCCTAATGAATTATCATTTATCGCTTAAATTATTTTATTTGTTGTGCGGTTTCAGCATGTTTTTAGGATCAAGGATCTCATCGAGCTTCTCCTGGGAAAGAATTCCTTTCTCTAAAACCAGATTGTAAACACTATTCCCTGTTTCAAGAGCTTCTTTAGCAATCTCCGTAGATTTCTTGTATCCAATATATGGGTTAAGTGCTGTTACAATACCAATGCTGTGCTTTACCATATTCAGGCAAATTTCCTTGTTAGCAGTAATTCCTACAACACATTTTTCACGAAGCGTATCTAAAGCATTGCAAAGGAAATTAATGTTTTCCATGATCGCATGGGAAAGCACAGGCTCCATTACGTTAAGCTGCAACTGCCCTGCTTCTGCAGCAAAAGTTACGGTAAGATCATTCCCAAATACCTTAAAGCAAACCTGGTTTACCACTTCCGGGATAACAGGATTCACTTTTCCAGGCATAATGGATGATCCAGGCTGCATCGGAGGAAGATTGATCTCAAATAATCCGGCTCTTGGGCCTGAAGAAAGCAGTCTCAGATCATTACAGATCTTTGAAAGCTTCACGGCAAGACGTTTTGTAGCAGAAGAATAAATTACATAAGAACCTGTATCCGGTGTTGCCTCAACCAGATCCGGTGCGGAAATAACCGGAAAACCAGTAATCTGAGCGAGGTTTTTCGCACAAAGTGTTGCATAGCCTACCGGAGCATTCAGCCCTGTACCAATGGCGGTCGCTCCCATATTCACTTCTACAAAAAGGCTGGCATTGTTGTTTAATTTAGAAATATCTTCTTCCAGAGTAGCTGCATATGCTTCAAACTCCTGTCCTAAAGTCATTGGAACAGCATCCTGAAGCTGGGTACGGCCCATTTTGATTACGTCATGAAACTCTTTTCCTTTGGCCCGAAAAGCTTCGACGATTTTTTCAAGTCTTTCAACAAGTCCGATATTCATATGCAGCAGTCCCATCTTGATAGCTGTAGGATAGGCATCATTGGTGGACTGAGAAAGATTGATATGGTCATTTGGTGAACAGAATTCATATTCACCTTTATTTTTTCCTAATTTTTCTAAAACAATGTTGGCGATCACTTCATTCGCGTTCATGTTGATTGAAGTCCCGGCCCCTCCCTGGATCATATCCACAGGGAACTGCTCATGGTATTTTCCGGCTATAATTTCATCACATGCTTCCGCTATTTTGAAATACAGACTTTCATCAAGCAGACCCAATTCATAATTGGTTTTTGCCGCTGCTTTTTTCACAAAAGCCAGACCTTTGATAAAATCCGGATATGAAGACAGAAGCTGTCCCGAGATTTTGAAGTTATCGATCGCTCTCTGCGTCTGCACCCCGTAATACGCATCTGCAGGCACATTGAGTTCGCCCAACAGATCGCTTTCTTTTCTGAAATTTTCCATTACAGATATTTTAGCTGTTTTTTATTTTTAAATATAGCAAAAACGCATCTTAACCGATGCGTTTTAATTGTTATTTCGCTGGATATTTTTGATTTAAAGCCTGAAGGATTGCCCATGTTTCAGCATCCATAATTCCGTCATAATTCTGCGGACGGAAATGGTACTGTAAAGCTTCGATGGTTCTTTTTGTTGCATCATCCCACTTTCCGCTCAGATCCACATAATATCCGAATTTCTGCAATGCCGTCTGGATAGCAAAGATAAAGGAAGGATCATTATACTTTAGGGGTACTTCTTCCTGTGCCAGAGCTAAGAAATTCTGTTTTACGGCTTCATCGTACCACATTCCAAGCTGGTATTCATCATACAGCTTTTTCCACGGGAACATAGGTCCGGGATCCTGCTTTCTTGTTGGGGCAATATCTGAATGAGCTAGGACATTGGTTGCCGGGATTTGGTATCTGTTGACAATATCTTTAGCCAAAGCAGCCACTTTTTTCACCTGCTCATCACTGAATGGAGCAAATACTTTTTTTCCTTCGGCATCTGATGTATATCCGGTATTGACAATCTCAATTCCTATAGAAGTATCATTAAGGTTTTTATCATTTCTCCAGTTACTTACTCCGGCATGATAAGAACGTTTGTTCTCGTCCACCAGCTGATAGATCTCATTGTCTCCGGTATTATTAACCAGGTAATGAGCGCTTACACCCTGTTGGGTAAGAACCGTAATGGACTTATCATCAGGAAGCGCTGTATAATGTAATATAAGGTAACGCTGTCTAAAGTTCTGTCCTATGGCAGGGAAATAAGTCTTTACAACTTTATATCCTGCCGGCTTTGCTGAAACGATAGAACCGTAACTTGCCGTATTGTCATTTTTTGTAGGATCAGCAAGATTGGTTGTAAAAAATTCTACTCCGCGGTCATTGGTAATTTTAGGTTTTGCGGTCTCGGCTACCGGAGTCTTAACAGCAGGTTTCGCCTGTGATACCGGGGCTTTTGGCTTGTAGGTATTTTTTTTAACATTTTGCTGGGAAGTACATGAAAAAACAAAAGTACTTAATCCGATGATATATAATGTCTTACGCATCAGTTTAATTTTTTAATCATTTATCTCCTCAAAAATACACAAATTTTTCTTGAATTTTATTTGGTAAATAAAGAAATCTATTCTATATTTGCACTCGCAATAACGGAACAACGATCATTAAAAAATAAGAAAAAAGGAGGGTTGCCAGAGTGGTTAATGGAGCAGTTTGCTAAACTGTCGACGTGCAAGCGTCGCAAGGGTTCGAATCCCTTACCCTCCGCATTTTTTTCTTACTAACTATATTTTTCGGGGCGTAGCGTAGTCCGGTCATCGCGCCTGGTTTGGGACCAGGAGGTCGCAGGTTCGAATCCTGCCGCCCCGACTGTTTTAGTAATTTTCTCAAAATTATTTAATGGGTGCGTAGCTCAGCTGGATAGAGCATCTGCCTTCTAAGCAGACGGTCTCAGGTTCGAATCCTGACGCGCTCACTTTATGACACCATTAGGCAAATTTAGGCAAAATGGTGTCATTTTATTTATAAACACCTTTCAATCAGTCCATTTAAAGTATTTTACAGCCTTTTTCTTTGTTTTACAAGCATAATTTCTTTCTTAAAAAAACAAATATTTTATCTTTTTTAGACAATTCTTACCCTAAAACTCTTTATTATTGATACGAACCTGACAGGATTCGAACCTTTTTAAAAATATTAAATAACTGAAAATCAACAACATACCAAAATTAGCTTGTTTCTATGGAACAGAAGGTTCGAAAAGACATGCCCATCAAGTTATCTATACAGGATTCTGAACACTTTAAACACAACATAACACACTGGTAATCAATACATAACATCAAGAAAACTTAATCAATTTTAAAACAATTTAACCTTACTCTGGAGTAATTCAAGTGAGAATCAATACAAATTTTTAATAGTCTTAGCCCCTCAAAATTCAATTTGCCTTTTAGACTGATTAAGATAAATAGCCATGAATACCTATAAAAAATCTTATATGGCACTGTATTTTTGTTGTTTTATTCAATTTTTGAACATCTAAAGTGGTAAATTTGAACAACCAACAGTTTTAAACCCACATCTTAAGAGTGTGTTTTTAGTTTCCAGAATTTCTATAAAGCTTGGATAAACTTTATTGCTGGTTATGTTTCCCCTTTTCATCAACAGTATCAACTGAGATAATTTAATACTACTTTTTGAAATGATGGAAAGTATCCTAATTAGTTAACTCATTTGCATAATGTAATAAAAGAAGATGTCTAAAGTGCTTCTTCTTTTAAACCGTAATTATAGCACGGTCTATCTTTAAATAGCCGCACTGCATTTAGCCACAAATTGCTCAAACTTCCGATCTGTATTTCGCATGACCGGTCCGTGACCGAAGCAGATAATGGCAGGGTTCAGTTTTGCTAACTTCTGGAGCGATTTGATGTTGAGCTGCTGATCGGACGTGAATATGTT
The DNA here is from genome assembly GCF_037083525.1 of Chryseobacterium sp. CCNWLW53. Lineage (NCBI taxonomy): Bacteria > Pseudomonadati > Bacteroidota > Flavobacteriia > Flavobacteriales > Weeksellaceae > Chryseobacterium > Chryseobacterium sp. CCNWLW53. The sequence goes on from NZ_JBAOJR010000005.1 coordinate 45,398, forward strand.
CGGCGGAAGCCGCAGACCGGTCGCTGTCGTGAGCAGGTTCATATTTGTCGCTACATCTCCGATTATCAGTATACCATCCCGCTCACGGAATAAAGAAATATGTCCTGCCGAATGTCCGGGTGTCTCTATTACCCGAAAATTCCCAATCATGTCGTTTTCAACGATTGTCCGTTCGACTTTATGCCCCTGACCTGCCCAGTACTTTTGTTGAAGCTTTGCTACCCAATGTTGCGGAGTTGGATAGTCGCTGGTTACCATACCTGTTTCGGTCCTAAAAACTTCGTTAGGATGACAGAGTAAGGGTATTGCGAACTCAGCGCATATCTGATCGCTACAGCCCTGGTGGTCTGCATGCGCGTGCGTCAATATATGTTGATCAACGGGAATTTTCTGGAGAGCCTTCTTTACAGTGGTATACGAACTCCGTATTCCGGAATCTACCAATACACCTTCAATAATATAGCAGTTGATACTGTTTCGCGGCATCAGTGAAATCTGGAACACTTCGGGAGCAATTTGACGTAGCATAGGTTTTTTGTGCAAACCTACATCTCTGATCAGGCCTAAATAAGGACATTTGTCCTATAATACATTGGGTCTATGTATTTGGCCTTTCGCGCGTGTAAGCGATCGCTGCGTGATGCCCAGGTACGATGCCAGATCCTGCGTCGCTATGCGCTGAACGAGTATCGGTTCGCTAGACAGGACATGACGGTATTTATCCACAGCCGACTTATTATTGTAATTCAGCAGATAACGTTCCTTTTGGTTATACTCCTTCTCCATCACCGATTTTATAACCTCGTTCCAAGCGGTTACCTGGTCAAGCAGATGCCGATAATCGGGGTAGGTTATCCGATAGATCACGCTATCTTCTATAGTCCTGATGCTTCTTCTGGATTTTTCCTGCCTCACAAACTCTGAAAACGAGGTGACGAATTCATTTTCAAACTTGAAGCAGGTTATATTTTCATTTCCCTCTTTGTCAATAGCGTATGCTTTTACAGCACCACTAGCAATAAACCCAATATGACGGCAGGACTCATCCTCACGAATAAAAAAATCACCTTTTTTTAAGCGGACCGGTTTGAAAAACTGCGCAGAAAAGTTGATTTCCTCAGCCGATAGTCCTCCTGTTGAGGATAGATAATTTTCAAATACGTCAGTCATTTCGCAGTCTTTTCGTCCTTTTTATTTTTTTTAACTGTGTATGGATACATACCAAATCCAACATCCAAATCTAACAATTATTATATATTCAAAACTAACAATTATTTCTCTGTTAGGCCCTTTTTTGTATCAGATAAATGATGACATGCTCCTTAATTGATGGGACATTTTTCCCTTAATTCTTCTTTATCTTTTCGCAAATAACACCTCTGTTAAAACAACCTGATGACAATTCGTTATTCCCTTTTCCACGGCATCATTTTTATCATTTATCCAAATAATTCACCCTGAAGAGTAACATTATTTACTAAATCAACACCTATTAAGGGAAACTGACAGTAATCTATAATTATGTAAAGTCAATTTATGAAGAAAATACTATATGCTTTCATACTTTCTGTTATTGCAATTTTTGTTCTGAATAAGTTGGTTTATCAGGAAGTTCCCCAAAAACAACAACAGAAGCTTCTTTCTGAAGTTCAGCATTATCAGCACCCCATTAAGAGTATTTCTATGGAATACCGTGACAACAGCGATCTGAAAGTACTTGATTCTGTACTAAAGGACAATAAAATTTTGATGTTGGGAGAAAATACGCATTTTGACGGTGCCACTTCGGAGGCAAAAAGCAGGCTGATCAAATATCTTCATGAAAACCTGGACTATGATGTAGTTTTGTATGAAGCAGGACAATATGATACCTGGATGATGAACAGGGAAATGAACAGCCACAGCATGAAGATTCCTGCAGATTCCATAGCTGGTCTCGGCCTTTTCTGGTTCTGGTGGGCAAGCACAGAAACAAGACCGCTTATCCAATATTACCAGAAGACTAAAGCCTCAGCTACTCCTATTGAGCTTGGTGGTTTTGATATTCAGTTTTCAGGAAACGTGCTTTCCGGCAGACGAGGTAAGTTCCTAGAAGAATTTCTAAGCAAAAACAAGATCAATATTAACAGGTTTCCTGTTTTTAATAAGAATATCAATAATTTTGATAACCTTACCTTCGATCACTATGCCAATAAGATCTTTAAAGGAAATGAAAAAAATGAATTCCTCCGTGAAATCAATAAACTCGAACAGACAGTTTTAAAGCTGGAGAAAACACCGGAAAATATAATGTATGCTCAATATCTGCATGATATGAAAAATAATTTTCATAAGTCATGGAAATACAAACCAGGATCAATGCCGAGCATGCAGTTCAGAGATTCTCTTATGGCCAGAAATCTTATCCATCAGATTGATTCTGTGTACAAAGACAAAAAGGTCATCGTATGGTGTGCCAATATCCATACTTTCGCGGAAAGGTATGATAAGGATTATCTTCCATTGGGAGCCTATATCAAGAATAAATACGGCAAAGCTTCTTATATGATAGATTTTTCCTCATACGCCAAAAAGAGCGATAAGGGTATTCTTATTAATAAACCGGGGAAGTTTGCTATTGAAAATGCATTTCATGAGACAAAAACTCTCTACTTTTTTATGAACCTGAGGGATATTCCGGAAAATTCACTTTTGAGAAAGGAATTCGTATCAACTGTCAATCAGGGAATTGACCAAAAGAGGATCTGGAGCCGCTCTTTTGACGGAATATTTTATATAGACACCAATACTTTATTAACACCAATCAATAAATAATGGAAAACATAAGAACGCAGGACCTGAGTTATGTCATAGGCTCCAAAACTATTTTAAACAATATCAGCCTGAATGTTCCGGAAGGCAGCATTTATGGTTATCTGGGAAGGAACGGAGCCGGAAAATCGACCACAATAAAACTTCTTTTAGGACTTCTGGAGGAATCCAATGATAAAATATTTATTCAGAATAAAAGTTTAAAGCAAAACCGTACAGAGATCCTTGCCTCAACCGGAAACCTTATAGAAGCGCCCTGTTTTTATACAAAGCTGACTGTTTTTGAAAATTTAAAATACCTGGATATTATTTACGGAAAAGGAACTAAAAGAATTGATGAAGTCCTGGAGCTGGTAGATCTGCATAAAGAGAAAAAAAAGAAAGCCAGCGCCTTATCAATGGGAATGAAACAGCGTCTTGGAATTGCCATGGCTATTTTTCATGATCCGAAGTTGCTGATTCTGGATGAACCTCTGAACGGGCTTGACCCACAGGGTATTTTTGAAATGCGAAAACTTTTTCAGAATCTGAATGACCAAGGTAAAACGATCTTCCTTTCGAGTCACATTCTGAGTGAACTGGAAAAAACCGCCACCCACATCGGGATCATTGAGGGCGGAAAAATGATTTTTCAGGGTACAAAAAATGAACTCCTGAGCCAAGTTGAAAGGGAGATCATTTTAAAAGTTAACAATGGAGAAAAAGCGATATCTGTGCTGAAGGGAACTTTTTCTGCATCTCAAAATGAACCGGATAAAATTTCAGTAAAAATTAATGACGACCTGGAATTCAATCTTCTTCTGAAAACTATGATCGGGAACGGTATTGAAATTTATGATATAGAATCTCAAAGCGCCAATCTTGAACAGATTTTTATTAACCTAATTTCTAAAAAACCATGACCAATACTTTCTATAAAGCTTTTTCGTCTGAACAGTATAAACTCTCTAAAAATAAAGAAATCTTTGGGGTATTCCTGATTCCTGCTTTTGTCATTTTAGCTATTACTTTTTATATTGCCTATGATGTTATCAGCTCAGGAGTAGCAGAAAGCAATGCCAATCCGTGGAAATATGCACTGGGAAGGTATGTATTTATGTTTTTCTATTTGCTGTATCCTGTTCTGGTCTGTCTTTTTGTTCATGCATGCTGTGACGTGGAATACCGGAATAACAATTATAAAATTCTGTTTACCATTCCCGTTTCGAAGTCGAAAATCTTTTTTTCTAAGGCTTTGTTTATTCTGGTCACGGTTCTGTTATCCATATTGCTGTCGTACATTGTATTTTTAGGAAGCGGTTATCTCCTTTCAGTCATTTTTCCTGCCCTGGGTTATCAGAATTATGATTACAGGGAAGTTATATTTTATGTTTTCTTAAAGTTCTATATCACACTTTCTGCTATTGCGATGGTACAGCTGGCATTAAGTCTGGTATTCAGAAACTTTATTTATCCCATTGGGTTTGGCATGTTCATGCTTCTGTTCACAGCAATGGTCAAAGACAAGGAATTTTCAGATTTTTTGGTTTATACCGGAGGTTATAAATCCTTAGAAAATTTTCTGAATGAAAATATTCTTTTTGAAAGACTCGATTACTGCAATATAGCTGCGGTGTTTATTTTTATTGTGGTAAGCTTTTATCTGTTTGTGAGAAGGAAAAGAAGTTAAGATACGTTTATAAAACTTGAATCTTAAAAATTTTAGAAATCTTGCTAATGCAAATTTCTTGTAGAAGGCTTTTGCTTGGTTTTTATATCCTTGAAAAGTTCTTTATAAAGATTTTCTAATTCTTTCGGGGGTATTCCTGCATCAAAGCTTGACGATTCGTATGTTTTGCCATCAACTGTAATTAATACACTGGAAATTAAGGCCCTATCTGTAAACCTCCCTTCAGAAGGAGATTTTAGTGATGCAATTTTATCAAGATCTATTACTTCAATCTGTTTTACAATGTTTGCCCAATCCAGAGGTGATAATGCAGACACTGAAACACTTCCGTTCAGAGATATCGTTTTAGAATTTGGGATAAATGTTATCAGTCTGTCTGTACCTCTTGTCTGTTCTTTGATCTCTATTTTTTCAATCTTGGATTTTTGTACAGCATTTGATGTAAATGCATCCGGATTTCCTTTTTGTTGGGAAGTACAGTTCACATTACATAACATAAGGGAAATTAACACAATTGTCAGTCTAGGATTCATTTTATGTATTTTAAAGTTTCAAACCAGTTTATTAATAAAAATAAATACATTTGTAAAATTAATTAAATTATATACACATGAAAGGTAAAACTACTTTTAAATTACCATTTTTACTTTTTTTAACACTCTTTTGTTTAGTTTTCGGACAGAAAAATGATCCTACAGATAAGATTGTTTTTGGGAAAACTTATACACTTGAAGAGCTCAGAAAAACAAATGGGTTTGTGAGATGCGCTTCTACGGAATATGAAGCTATGCTGCAGCAAAAGAACCCTAAAAGGATGACCGAACAACAGTTTGAAGACTGGATTGGGCCATTGATTGCCAATGCACAAAATAACAAATCTCAAAACGGAGGAATCATTACAATTCCTGTTGTAGTACACGTTATTCACAGCGGGCAGGCTTTAGGTACCGCACCTAATATTACCGACACACAGGTTCAGTCTCAGATTACTGTAATGAATAATGACTACAGAAAAATGGCTGGAACCCCAGGAGCAAACACCAACCCCGTAGGAGCAGACACGATGATACAATTTGCACTGGCAAAAGTAGATCCTAAAGGAAACCCTACAAATGGTATAGACCGTGTAAACCTATGTCAACCTTCATGGTCTACTTCTGTTATTGACAGCTATGTAAAACCTGTCACCATCTGGGACCCTACAAAATACATGAATATGTGGAGTGTAAACTTCTCTGATCCAGATCTACTTGGTTACGCACAATTCCCTTCCAATTCTTCTTTACAAGGACTGGCCGTGAATGGCGGTTATGCAGATACTGACGGAGTGGTAGCTAATTATGCAACTTTTGGAAGCAGTACTTATAACGATGGAACATTTTTATTAAGCGCTCCGTATGACCGTGGAAGAACAATGACTCATGAAGTAGGGCATTTCTTAGGATTGAGACATATTTGGGGAGACTCAAACTGTGGAACCGATTATGTTGCAGACACTCCAGTACACAGAACATCTAATGGAGGATGCCCCGTACATCCAAAATCAAACAGCTGTGGTACTACTGATGAAATGTTCGAAAACTACATGGATTACACCTTTGATACATGTATGAATATTTTTACAATCAATCAAAAGGACAGAATGTTTGCAGTAATGAACAATTCTCCAAGAAGAATGGAATTAAAAGCTTCAACTGCAGACATTGCTATCCCTTTATTTGCCAATGATGGTGAACTAAAAGGAGAAAGAAACTGTAATGAAACATCATGCGCTGATGCTCCGACTGCTGTCACTGCTCAATTCTCACTATACAATAGAGGAACAAGCCCGCTTACGGCTGCTGTTATCACTTACTCTGTGAATGGTGGACCTCAGCAGACAATAAACTGGAACGGAAACTTAGCTCAAGACAAGTATGCCATAATCAGCATTCCTTCAGGTTCAGGAGCTGGCAGTATTTCAGCAAATATTACATCAGTAAACGGAACTACTGACCAAAGAGCCACTAATAATTCTGCTTCTGTAGTTCTTGGAAATACAGTACCGGTATCAAGTACAAATTTTACATTCGAATTACAGCTTGATTATTATGGCTCAGAAACAACATGGGATCTAAAAAACAGTGCAGGGACTATATTATATAGTGGAGGAAATTATCCTGATACTGATCCTAACTTCCCTGCCCTTCTTACTGAAAACTGGACCTTGCCTCTTAATGATTGTTATACTTTCACCATCAATGATAGCTATGGTGACGGTATCTATATAGATGAAGGCTTCTATAGAATTAAAAACTCAGCCGGAGCTATCATAGTTGCCGGACAAGAGTTTACAGACATACAACAAAAACAATTCAAAGTAGTAGGAGCATTAGCTACAAGCGAAGTGACAAAAGACAAAAATACAGCCGGAATTTACCCGAATCCTGTAAATGATGTTCTTAACGTTACAAACATAGCTAACAATACTAAATATGAAATTTACAATGCTGTTGGGCAGATTGTAAAAAGCGGTGCCATTGAAGATCAGAAAATACGAGTAGTAGAATTGACAAAAGGAACCTATTTCATTACATTCAAAAATGACAAGAAAACAGAAAGTGTAAAATTTATAAAAAAATAAATTAAATCTAAAACTGCAGTTTTCTTAATTGTAATAAACCTTCGGACTTTTTTCCGGAGGTTTTTTTCATTTCAAAAATTTATAAAAATTCACTGTAAAATTTAAAACTCAAAAAAGAATCTGCATCTAAAGCATTGATATATAAATCCTAAATATTTTATTACATAAGAATATTGCTTTTTTTGACTTGTATAGATTTTAATGTTGTTAATTACTATTCAATATTTTTTTCACATTTCTCTTTTTTATTTGAAAAAAGTTACTATCTTTGCACTCGCTAAAACGAAGTAATATTCGCTTAGATGACCATCAATCGGGGCGTAGCGTAGTCCGGTCATCGCGCCTGGTTTGGGACCAGGAGGTCGCAGGTTCGAATCCTGCCGCCCCGACTGTTTTTAGTAATTTTCTCAAAATTATTTAATGGGTGCGTAGCTCAGCTGGATAGAGCATCTGCCTTCTAAGCAGACGGTCAAAGGTTCGAATCCTTTCGCGCTCACTTTATGACACCATTAGGCAAATTTAGGCAAAATGGTGTCATTTTATTTATAAACACCTATCAATCAGTCCATTTAAAGTATTTTACACCCTTTTTCTTTGTTTTAAAAGCATAATTTCTTTCTTAAAAAAACAAATATTTTATCTTTTTTAGACGATTTTTACCCTAAAGCTCTTTATTATTGATACGAACCTGACAGGATTCGAACCTTTTCAAAAATATTAAACATATGTAAATCAATGACATAATGAAAACAACTTATCCCTCTGGAACAGAAGGTTTGAAAAGCTTAAGTTTAGTGAACAATTTATTCCATTCTGGTCGGTTAAAAGTTTTTGCAGAATAATCCTCGAAAATAGTTTCTGTAATAATCAGATTGTTATATTTACAATAATGAACAAGTCGTTGCAACTGGCTGCGTTGGGGATATCCTTTTACAGCCTGTTCATCAGTACTGACTCGTATGTACAGATAAACGGCTTGCATAGCATGGTTGTATTATAAAATTCCTTACTGTATTTAAAAACTCCTATATATTTAAACGAAAAACATAACAGTTTATTTGACGAGTTTATATACATGTTTTAACAAAATAGCTTTTGCACTTAGCTTTAATTTTGTTTTACTGGATGATAATAGCAGAATTTATATTTATTGCAGAATCATGGCAGTATTTGAAAAGGATGGCTCTGATATTCGTAGATACATCCACCCCACCTTCAGAAACAGAAGAAGCGCCAAACAATCTTTATAAAATTCAAGAATGCTAATTAAAGAGAAATAACGATTTTACCTACCATATCTCCTTTTTCTATCCTTTTATAGGCTTCTTTGATCTTTTCAATTTTATAAACCTTATCAATAATGGGATGAATGTCATTTATCTCAATGGCACGGTTCATTTTTGAAAAACTTTCCGCGCTTCCTGTCGCCAAACCCTGAATGCGTATAAAGGACATATTGATGGAATGTTTATGGATATCAATGGGTAATGTCGACCCTGATATAAATCCCGCAGTTGCCAAAAAGCCGTTTTCTTTGAGCGAAAGCAAAGACTGTTCTATGGTTTTCGTACCTGCAATATCTAATGTAATATCTACCCCCACTCCGTCATTGAGCCGTAGAACTTCCTTGTGCCATTCAGGATATTCCGTATAGTTGATGACGGCATCTGCTCCCAGCTCCAACAACTTTTGCTTCTTTACTTCTGTACTCGTGGTGGCAATGACCTTTGCTCCTGCGGCTTTTGCCAATTGCAATGCGAAAATGGAAACCCCACCAGTACCTTGTGTCAGAACGGTTTGACCGACTTGTAGATTAGCCTGATTGACTAATGCGTGCCACGCAGTCAGGGCAGCAATCGGCAATGTAGAAACTTCCTCAAAATTTAAATTGTCCGGGGCTTTTACAATCCCATATTCAGGAAGGCAAACGTATTCCGCCAAAATGCCTTGCGTTTGCCAGGCAACCCTTGTATTGTTTTCTTTTTGAAAATCACCTTTTGTCCAGTTCTGTATGTACTGGATTGCTATACGGTCTCCGATTTTCCATCCGTTAACGTCTTCTCCCAATGCCTCTATAATCCCGGCTCCGTCAGATAGAGGCGTGTAGGGAAGATGAGGCAGGTCTTTATAAAAATTGCCACTTGCCAGCAGGACATCCAGGTGATTAAGGGATACCGCTTTTATCCTTACCAGCACCTCCCCCCGTTTAGGGCTTGGTTTCTCTATTTGCTTTAATTGTAAATTTTCAATACCAAATTGTTCCAATTGTACTGCTTTCATATCCGATTTCTTTTCCAACAAAGTTGGCTAAATACAATCTAAAAACTTGGTATCCTAAAGTGATAAAACAGTATTATTCTTGGATATCGACGCGGGTGACCAAAAAAAATGATAATTTTACGTTATGGATGTAATAACTGATACTTTCACAATTGAAATTGCTGAATATGATGAATGGCAAGACAGAAGCTGTAAAAACAACTTCTTTGAACTCGTTTACATTTTAGATGGCGAGGGTTTTCATAGTGTCAATTATGTAGACTATCCATACCAGGCAAACGGTATTTTTCTTTTACCTACGGCAAAATGCCATAAATATGTGATTGAACGGACAACCCGTTTTTTGTTTGTCAGATTTGTCGGAACTTATTTTTTGTCCAACCTGAATGCTGCTATTGATTACAGCAACTGGTTCAGCCGCTTGAATTTTATAATGGGAAACCATAACCATCTTGCAGGTGAGCTGATTGACGACCCTGATGACAAAAAACAACTTAAAAGGCTTTTGGATGTGATACTCTATGAATACAATAAGAAAGATATCTGTTCTGCATTTGTCATTCAGAATACGTTAGTTTCTGTATTGGCTGTTATTTGCAGGAATATTCAGCGAAGGGCTTGGGATGGAAGGACTTTCAATGATCAAAAATTTATAGATTTACTTAATTTCATCAGCTTTAACATTCTTGATCCTGAAAAACTATCTATCAAGTATCTATCCCATAAATTTCATATCTCGGAGACCTACTTTAGCGAATATTTCAGGCGCAATGCTTCGGAGCGGTTTCAGGATTATATAATAATATCCAAATTACGGATTGCCCAATCAAGAGCAAAATATACAAATAGCCCTATACAGGAAATTGCGCTCGACTTAGGATTTACCGACAGTAGTCACCTTAACAGAACGATTAAAAATCATTTTGGAAAAGGGATGCGTGAAATAAGAAAAGAAATGCAACGATAATAAATGTATAACTTCTAGTATCGTTGTTCTATATTTTAATTTAAAAGGGGTAAATAATCTGGATTGGATATTATCTGTCATCTTTTCTTCGTTTAAATAACACACATCTATTAATGGGTTAAATATCCTGATGTCATCGGGTTGGTATATGGATCTTCGTACATTAACGGATCATGGCATACTGTAGTAACTACTGAATCATGAAATCTCTGTCGGTCTGGTTTGCGACAAGAAGTTCAATATTTTCTACATATTTCTTGTGACATCATTTCCAGTGAACCAAATCGTAAGGATAGTATTGATGTTGTTTTAGAACCGTATCATCTAAACATAAGATTTTAACGAGAGCTCCGCTTTCAAAACTCCAATATCCAAGAATACTTCATTTTTGTTTTTATCATTATCAAACCAATAAGTTGATTTCATTTTTTTATACCAATTGGTGTTCAGGTAATTCTTCAATTCATTAACATCTCTAGTGTAATGGCATATTAGATCTTGAATTGATTGAGATTAACTTTGAAGATGACATCAGGTTTATAGCGAGCAAACTAAATTATGAAGGTAAGATTGAAATAGATGGTATGCCGTTCCAAGAGGCACGTGCATACTGTGCTGAACTCTAACTCAGCTTTACTATGGACGCATGGTGTAACACAGGCCGTACAAGGTGCATACAGTAAGTACTATCTTGGCGGACGTTATATCCCCGGACCAATAAAAATTATTAAACACCTTGGCTCTAGCAATATTAATACTATTGCAAACGAAATACTTGGACTAACTAAAATGAATTGGAACTCTTTTGATTTATACAGTCAGCAGGTGTTTCAATAATGGCTGCAATAAAAAGGTGCTTACTTCTTATTAGGTGTGGGATTCAGAGACATCGTTTCACTTTATTTTACTGTAATTGAAGTCTTTACTTTTAAACTTCCGTTCAATCTTTCAAGTTCTCAAATAAAAATGTCGGAAGAACAAATCTTCCGACAAGTTTTAATCCGATGCCATTGATTAAGAAAGTTTTTCAATATTTTTTTCTTTAACTTGGTTCAGAAAGTTATTTGGTCAAGATGTTTTTAAAGAAGGGAATTATTTCAGCCAATGCTTGAACTGTGTATTCGGGAACATCATATAGATCATAATGACTTGCTCCCTTAACAACCTGTATGCTTTTTTGTTTCGATGCTGCTTTACCAAACAGTTCAAGTCCGTCCCTATACGAACCAAACGAACCTACCTTATCGCCGACTACCACATGAAGCGGTTGGGTAAGTAATAGCTCAGCTAGGTGGAATGCATCAAAAGCCATTGCTTTGTCCAGACTGTCCACACGTAGGTGGTTCGGAGAATTCGGATGCTGCCCTCTTGGTGTTTGATAGTAATCCACAGCTTCTATAAGGTCAATATCGTTTAAGCCGGCCGCCTTTCTGTCTTCCTGTGAGTTCGGTCTATAAACTGTAATAGCAGGTTCTACTCCTCTTGCTTGTGCTGTTCGCTGCTTGGCAATTCCCTCCAAAGTTTTTATTGCAGCATCTGCTGAAAAGTCTCCCTCGCGAAGCAGCCGTCCATAGTTGGCTCCTACGACAGTTACAACTGCTTTAAAACGTCTTTCGGTCATTGCTGCATTGGCCGCGTAGCCGCCACCACCACAAACGCCTAAAACGCCTATTTTTTCCTCGTCGATGTAGCTTAATGTTGTTAAAAAGTCTGCTGCGCAACGAAAATCCTCAACACGGGTTGCCGGGTCTTCTAAAAATCTTACTTCGCCACCACTTTCTCCCTGATTGGAAGCGTCAAAAGCTAGCGTAATAAATCCGGCTTCTACCAATGCCTTCCCATAAACATTTCCTGCTGTCTGCTCTTTACAGCTGCTGATCGGATGCGCACAAACAATCGCTGGATATTTTTTAGTTTCATCAAAGTCTTTTGGGAACTGTAAAATACCAGCTACCTCCCAATTCCTGTTTTTGAATTTTACTGCTTTCATTCTCTTATCTTTAAAAGTTATTTAAACTATACAAAGATATTTTGAACTGTAGCCTTGATCCTTAAAATAATTACGGGAAGACTTTAACTATTTACTGATTTCGGAAAACACTGGGAGAAATACCCGTTTCCTTTTTGAAAAACGTAGCGAAATAGGACGGATATTCGAATCCCAAACTATAAGCGATCTCGCTGATACTTAATGAGGTTGTTCTTAATTTATTCTTTGCTATCTGAATGAGTAGTTGATGGATATGCTCCTGAGGGGAACGTCCCGTATAATGCTTAATAAGATCGCCAAAATAATTGGGTGATAGATTTGCCATATCCGAGAAATAAGAGACAGACGGCATCTTTAGGGAGTTCTGTTCATCATCATAATACACTTCAAGGTTTTTGTAAAAATCAGCTACGGTAGTATTATACAGATCTTGTCTTGTATCAAACTGCCTGCTGTAAAATTTTTGGATGTATGACAAGATAAGCGAAGCATATGAAAGAACAATATCTTGGGAAAAATTATCGTTGCCATCAAACTCCTTTAATGCCTTTTGAAAAAGGTCAGTAATGATTTTCTCTTCCTCTTTGGTAATAAAAAGAGCCTCGTGATTACCGTAATAAGTAAACTGTATTCTTTGGCTATTTTTCTGAAAATTCCTGCATCAATCAGAATTTGATACCCTGAAATTTGGTGTTCTACGTCCCATTGTAGCAAATCTCCTGGCTGATCGAGATAGACAAAGGCATCCGACTGGTCAAATATGGTCTGACCATAATCCTGTGTCTTGTCAAAATTCTGCTTTATAGCCAAAAGATAAAAATCAAGCTCAATAGGAGCAGATTTTCTACGCATATCATTTTGCCTACCATATTCTACCATATGAATATGGCTATTCTTAAAGCCGCTTATATTCGTGTATTCAAGAAATTCCTTTATGCTGTATTTTTTTTTCAATGCTTTATCTCCTGTAGTGCACAAATTTAAAAATTAATGGTTTTGCTTGCTTTAAGTTTTTACTGGAATACGTTTGATTTTTACGTTTTTTATATTCGTGTTATTAACTACCGGTTGTAGAAATGATCTGTATGAATCACACATATTAGAAATTCTACTTTCAAACGTGTTACAGCTAAAACCGTTTATTTTTTTCAGCATTATGATTAGGTGTAACCCAAAATAATCTCCTCCATTTGGCTATAGTATTCCTGCTCAGTTTAAAATGTTGGGCAAGCTGTAGATTATTCAACCTGTTTTTTTCCTGATAATCCAAAATCTCAAGTATAGAAGATTTATTGTAAGATCGGTGGTTTTGGTTAAATACTTCTGTCGGTTGATCAGATTTACCGAAGATCTTACGGTTAAGCTCTATGATATCTAATACTGATAGTTTTTGTTTATTTAACAAAACTTTACATTCTTCTTTTCTGTCAGGATATTTCTTATTTATTATATCGTTATAGATGCGGTGATAATCCGGAGTTGATTTTTCCATAATGTTTTTTTTAGAATGAATGTTTTTTAGAATCGGGGCTTTCCCAATATGAATTCAATTATTTCCGTAGAACTTGCTATTTATATCTTATTTCTTAAAGCATATTTGCTTATCCATTTGTATAGAGTTGTTTTGGGAATTTTATATTCATCAATAATCTGCTGCCTCGTTTTTTCCTCACTTTCCACTAATTCCAAAATAAAATCTATTACTTCTTTGGTATATATATTTTTCCTGAACTGCGGAAGCTTAGATCCTTTTTCGTTTGACGAACTATTGTGATTAGTACTTCTTTGTGGAGCATATAATATCAGGTGCTGAGAATAGACCCTGAAAAAATCATATTCAAGCAATTTGCTCCATTTTAACAGAATGCCGGTGGTTAGTTCCTTTTGTAAAAACATTTCTTCTATTTCTTTATTGTTACATTTGAAAAAATTACAAATACGTGATGTTTCAACTTCAAGTTCCAGGACTCTTTGTCTGACTAATGAGCCTATGTGGATATTTTTAAAATGGCTACTCATTTTTCAACTTTTTATTCTCGTTTACCTACATTGATGCTTCCAAATACATTTTTGGTATATTTAGAACTTACTATATTGTTTTCAAATTCAAGAAACATAATGGTTTTCAGTCCCCACCATGTTTTATTCAGCTCATATTGCCAAATATCATCAGGATAGAAGTTAAAACTGTCTCCCAATTCTTTCAGCACTTCTTTTTTGGTCATCCCAAGAAAAGACTGGCCGTATGCAACTTTCTTTATCATATAAATAGCGGGTATTCTGTTTTAGACTAAAACTCCTTAATCAGAAGAACTAAATAAATCTTCAACCATAGTAAACTATTACAACTAGAACTTATGAAAAACTAGTAAACTGGTTACCTGGTTGAAGATATTATCATTTCAAATAGTAAAATCTATGGCTTCCAGAAAGACCATACAGTACCATTGTATACAGCCAGCTGACGTGCTGTAGTGTCATACACCATCATCCCTGCACTTGGACTAATGATATTGAGGTGCGGACTGGCAACTTTAGGCAGAATCATTGCTTTATCAGGATCTGTTAATACAAGAATACCTTGTGTAGTATCCGTAGCAGCGCTGGCTCCTATTGCGGTTTTGGCAGTAAGCTTCTCTGTCTTGTCAGCCCCCTGAATAGAAAGATCCGCGTTACCAGTAGTATCTACACTTAAATCAAACCAGCTTCCACTTTTAAGATATTTTACTTTATTATCTACCGTATCGAATATAATAGATCCATTTTGGGAAATCCCGCTTTTGTTTTCCACATAAGGCAGAACCAATCCTTTATTTTCGGTATCCGAAAATTCTAGAGAGACAGAAGTATTAGTGATATTCTCTTTTCCTATTGCCACTTGAGATTTTATGCCAATGACAGAAAAAATTATTATTGCTGTTATTATTTTTTTCATTGCTCTTTTATTTTCATTGTTATAAATAGAATAAACAAGAATTAATTTTGCAGTAAACGAATGGTGAGAATATTGGTTCCTGTACTCTTCTTTAGCTGCTCGTTATTCATAGTAGTTCCGATACTCAGCACATCACCTTTTTTTAGCTCTTTCTCGAATGAGAAAATACCAGTGGGTGACCCGTCTACTTCATAACCTCTGAGTGATTCAGTCCCATTTATATAAATGACATATTCTTCTTTTTGCTCAAATTGATCATTTTCATGAATATTACCGGAAATATTTACTTGATATAATCCATTTTTACCAATCGTAATCTCATTGTCCTTAAGGGAACTTTCATTGTGTGTACTTTTTGACAAGGAATTTGAAAAGTTCATTAACTTTTTTGTTCCCGCATTAAAACCATTTCCTTCAAAATTTAAAACAAGATCTTTAGAGGTCCCTATTTGAGAATTGGTCTGCCCAAATGTCTGGGATATAAAACCTGTTAAAAACATAGCTGCTAAAAGCACTGGATATTTGTATGTGTTTTTCATTTCTTATTTTTTGTTATTTAAAATCCATTCCTGAAGGCTGTTTAATGAAAAACAGCCTTGGAATGAATAATTATAGTTTAATCGGGACAAGTTTGTGTACTCATGCATTGCCAGCTAAAATTGATTCCGCCATCAATTGAAGTATAAACTTTCAGGCAATTATTTGTTGTGTCATATACCATCATTCCTTCTACAAAATCTGCCGGAGCAATTCCTACAGGATTTCCTGAACCGTCAAATGGTACTCTGTTTATTACAAACCCTTTAGTTTTAGATTCCAAAACCAACCATGCTCCTTTACGAACCATCGGCCAGTTGTCAGGATCATTTGCCCCAGCTCTGCTTAGAGATGTAATTCCCGCCTTGCTGTCCAGAGCTGCACCGGAAGTAATTCCAGGTTTATAACAATATGATGTACTACAGTCGTTAACAACAACGCTGACAGGAGGAGATGTTCTGCTTCCGTTACTGTCTGTTACAATCACATAATAATAATTGGTTACCGGAACAGAAGATGCCGGCGGCGTATAACTTTCAGATGTGGCTCCAGCAATCATTGTCCCTCCAACATTACTGTTAGTTGCATTACTGTACCATTGGTAAGTAAGTGTACCTGTACCTGTTGCTGAAACTGCAATGGCTGCAGGTGCTGCATTTGTACATACCGTTTGGCTATCAGGAGTGAGATATTTAATAACAGGCGGCTGAGGAGTAATACTTGCCGTACACATCGCTATTAAGGTACCGTTATATCCACCCGCTCCATTTATAGTTAAGGTCGTAAAAGCGTTCGGTGCACTTATTTTAAAGATTCCTCCACCGCCTCCTGCTTCAACAGGAGCCGCAGACCCAGAGTTTATTGTATTACCCGTAATAGTAGAATAACAAGAGTTATCAGAAAAAACCGATACCGCTCCGCCATTGGAATTGAAAATAAAGTTTTCATTCCCCAGTCCACCTGTAGCAGATAATACCAAAATCAAATCATTAACAGGTTTATTAAAAGTAAAGGTTACAGACCATGCCGAAGCTGCTGTAGCAGCACCATATGAGCCGCTACCAACCCATAAAGATCCGGCATTAACATTGATGGCTCCATAACAGCTGCTATAACTAGGGCCATAGGTTGTTACTGAACCAGAAGATACTGTAGTTACCTGCACTCCGTTTACAGTTATCACTCCATTAGGAGGTATATTGGCAGTACCTGAACATGTAATTGGAAAAGTAACATGAAGCCTGTAATCTTCAATCTCACCACGATATGCATTTACTGCATAGGCACCTGTAGTCAGGCCGTCTCCAACAGCTCTTTCATCATAAGCAGTGGTAACTGTATTGTCAGCAAGAATACCATCTGATAACCTCAGGCGTAAATATACATCTGAAGCTGCTATATTAGCAGTATTAGTTCCTGCCCATGTAAGGATAGCAGTTCCATTTACAGTATTAGTAGGAACTGAAACAGATGCAACTTCCTTGCTTTCAAACACACCATTATTATTGATATCGATCCAGCCATATAATACTTTTGCTGTTCCTATAACGTTCGTTACTTTTACTGGTAAAGAAAATGCTGTTCCTCTTATTACTTCATGTGCACTAGGATCTATTCCATCTTCGTCCAGTCCGTCACCGTTAGTTGTGTTGTTATCAGTATCTGCCGTTACACTTTGTGCAGAAGGTTCTATGTCCGGAGTTGTTCCTATCTGCAGTGCTATACTTGAAATTTGTCTTGCAGGGATCAAAACCGCACCCGGTTTTTCATAACTCACAGGAACATCCCCATAATCCAAATCGGTAGTTACCGAAATGGTATAGTCCTCAATCTCACCATTATATATCACAGGACTGGCTGCATATTCTCCTGTAATAAGGCCATCAGCAAGTGCTCTTTCATCTACCAATAGACCGGGAGCACCTGTAACAAAATCGGTAAGAGTTCCTTCTGATATACGTAAACGCATATATAATTGGCTTGGATTTCCAACAATATTAGTAGCTGTTGTTACCCAGTTCAAAACTACACTTCCCTGATTGGTTCCAGCAGGAACAGATACTGTAGCAGCTTCTGAGGCTTCAAAGCTTCCATTGTTGTTAAAATCTATCCAGCCAAATAAAGTTTTTGCAGCGCTTGTACTGTTTGTTGCTGCAATATTTAAACTATAACCGCCACCAGATACTATAGGTCCCGGTACAGTTCCGTCTTCATCGTCCTGTCCATTGGTGTCATCTCCCAAAGCATTACCTGCCTGTATTTCTTTTACAGACTCATAATCTGCAGGATTATTACCAAGATACAGTCCCTGGCTGGAAGCCTGTCTTGCAGGAGCCACAACACTGGTTCGGCTTGTTTCATAAGAAACCGGAGCAGCATCTCCATAATCTAAATCAGTAATTACTGGTAAAAGATAATCTTCCACCTCACCACCATAGGCTATACCATAAAGGCCTGTACTTAAGCCATCTCCTATAGAACGTTCATCTACCAATGCACCTGGTACCCCTGTAATGAAATCACTCATAGAAAGATTTTCAGATACACGCAGACGCATATATACCTTAGTAACTCCCACAGGAATAGTATTGGTATTAGTTCCTGTCCATAAAAGTGTTGCTGTTTGTTGAGACGCAGAAGTTGGCATTGAAACTGAAGCTAACTCAGAAGATTCAAATCTTCCATTATTATTAATATCAATCCATCCATATAGCGTTTTGGCAGCACCTGTATTATTCAGTATACTCACTTTGGAATAGTAGTTAATTCCCTTATAAACAGGCATTACTGAAGCAATACCATCTTCATCCGTACCGTCACCGTTGGTTCCGTTATTATCAGCATAAGCTGCTACAGAGTTTGGAACAGATTCAATATCTACTGTATTACCCAATCTTAAGGTAGAAGACGAAGCCTGACGTGCGGGCTGGTATACAGGTACTGCATCCCTTGTATATTCGTACAAACTAGCAGGTACATCACCATAATCATATAAGTTACTCACCAGAAACTGATAATCTTCAATTTCTCCTTCATCAACACCCTGTCCAAAACTTCGTGTATCTATCAATACAGCATTAGCACTGTTACTATTTGTAAGAGCAGTACCCGAAAGACGTAATCTTACATAAGTTTTTCCTGCTGATACTACAGAAGCAGATGCATTAGTGGAATTCCAGGTCAGAGTAAAGTTACTTGTTGTACCCGCTGTTACAGATGCAGAAACTGTTGCTGCTTCATTTCCGTTAAATATACCGTCTCCGTTAATGTCAATCCATGCATATAGGTTCTTCGTACCAGTAACTGTGGTATTGATAGGTACGGTTAATGTAAAAGGAGCACCGCTTGTAATAGTTTGAGGGGTAACTATCCCATCTTCATCTGCACCGTCTCCATTAGTCCCGTTATTATCAGCTCCCGGAGCTACTGCATTATTAGTAAGCTCATAGTCAATTGTCGAACCAATAGTAAGCTCAGGTATTATGCTGTTGGTGTGAGATGCAGGAATTCCATTTTCATAACTTCCCGGTACATCACCATAATCTCTTGTTATTGTCAATTGATAATCTTCTGTTTCTCCTAAAGATGCAGAAGCATATACCCCTGTGCTCAATCCGTCTGCAATAGCTCTTTCATCCACTACAGCTGCATTAGTGCCTGTGGTAAGATCTGAAATCGTTACTTCTGCATTTGGTTGTATCAATCTCAATCTCATATACACTTTTCCAGTCGAAGCCGCAATGGTGTTAACTTGAGCCGCCGTAAAGCTTATATTCGCTGATACAGCATTATTGGCAACTGATGCTGTAGCAAACTCACTTCCTTCAAATCTCTCATTGTTATTGAAATCAATCCAGGCGTATAAAGTAGCTGCAGCACCTGTTGTATTATTTACTCCTACGGTGTATGTATTTACAGCATTTGTGCGGATACGCAACTGATCCTGAGAAAGGCCATCGTCAGAAGCTCCATCACCATTTGGGGCATTGTTATCTGTTCCAGAAGCTACAGAAGCTGGGCCTTGTTCCAGCGTGTAAAACATTCCTAAAAACAATGCATCTGTTGCAGAATTTCTTGCAGGTTTAAAATTAGCAGGATTTCCCAACCCATCTTTATCCATTTCATAGCTTTCCTGAGCGTCTCCAAAATCCAAATCTCTAATTACCGCAAAACGATAGTCTTCTACTTCTCCATTGGCTGGAGTAGTATAAATACCTGTATTAGCAGCGTCAGCAATTGAACGTTCATCTACAGCTGTTGTAGCAGTATTATCTGTACCTGCAGTCTGCGTCAGCCTGATCCTTACATACAGATTATTGATCCCGTTCGGAACTGTATTCGTCTGTGTTCCTCTAAACCAAAATGTTTTTATAGAAGTACCTACAGCGACAGACTGATAACCTGTAACCGTACCTGTTGCCAGTGTATAAGCAACTTCATTGGCTTCAAATTTTCCGTTGTTGTTAAAATCGATCCATGCAATAACAGACGAAGCAGTCTGAGCTGTAACCGGTACTGAAAAACTAAATGGAGCCGCCTTTGTAATGACAGGAAGGGCTCCGGAAAGGCCATCTTCATCAATGCCATCTCCATTGGTTCCATTATTATCATTACCAGCTGTAACACTCTGCGCAGTCTGCTCGTTATCTATAACAGAACCAATCGTATATTGAGAGGTAGTAATCTGTCTTGCAGGATATGCCACCCCCGCATTATTGATCTCATAAGAAGCCGGAGCATCTCCAAAATCATACAGATCTACCGGGAGTTGATAATCTTCAACCTCTCCAAATGCTATTAATGAGGAATTAGTAGATACAGTAGCTGATGTTGCTCCATTCCCAACACTTCTTTCATCAATCAATGCCCCTCCACTTGCAGCTGTAGTAAAATCTAATAAATTTAAATTAGAAAGCCTCAACCTTAAATAGATCTTCGTAGCTCCTGATGCAGCGGCTGCAGTTTGAGCAGCGCTCCATGTAAGGGTTACATTAGTTGCACTTACTGCTGTTATGCTTGTCGGAGTTGCAGATGCAATCTCATTTAACTGGAAATGTCCGTCTCCGTTAAGATCCAGCCAGCCATATAAATATTTAGTCCCTGTTAAGGTAGAAGGAATGCTTACGGGTACTGTAATACTGTATGCCACCCCACGGCTTACACTTGTTAAAGTTGTAATACCATCTTCATCTGTACCATCTCCATTTGTTCCGTTGTTGTCTGCTCCTGCAGCAATGCTGTTCGGAGCATTTTCTATATCCCAAATTGTTCCTATGCTAAATCCTGAAAGTGGAGCATGCATTGCTGGCAAAGGATTTCCGTCTTTGTCATTTTCATAAGTGGATGGCGCATCTCCGTAATCAAAAGTGTCAACTACTTCAATCTGATAATCTTCAACTTCGCCATTTGCTACGGTAGGATAATCAGCTGCATTCACTGTGCTTGCAGCCCCATTTCCGATACTTCTTTCATCAACGAGCGCTCCTCCAGAAGCTGCTGTAGTAAAATCAGCCAGCGAGCGGTCTGAAAGTCTCAGTCTCATATACAGCTTTGTTACGCCGGTTACCAAGGTTGCTGTTTTAGCAGCAGACCATGTAAGTGTTTGTGTCGTAGAGCCTGTAGCCGTGAATGTTATAAATGCATCAGATAATTCACCTGCCTGAAAAAGACCATCATTATTGAAATCGATCCAGCCATATAAATATTTTGTTCCGGACGGATTGGTTACCGGAACACTTAAAGTATATGGTACTCCCTTTCTGATTTGGTTTGCTGAAACAGTAATTGCATCTTCATCAGAACCGTCTCCATTGCTTCCGTTGTTATCGGCTCCCGAAGAAACACTGCTGGGAGCAAGTTCCAGATCAGGAACAATACTTCCCAGGGCTAAACCCGATAATAGTGTGTGTGTAGCAGGTACATATACCCCATCTTTTGTATTGTCATAACTTATCGGTACATCCCCATAGTCATAGATTGCTGAAGCAAGGCCCGACCAGCTTGTGGCAACCGTAATTCCATCAATATCTAAAGCAGGTGCATTGGCCGCAATACCCTGATAAAGCTGCACTGCTGAGAATGAAGCGGTATCTGCCAGGGTTCCGGTATGCAAAATATCTGCACTTCCCGGTTCTGAAGCTGTAGATGGGTTTACATACAGTTTAACAATATCGTTGGTAGTTCCTGTTACCTGTTCGTATTTCAGAACAATTCTGATATTGGTATTGAAAGGTCTTTCAGTAGATTCATATTCTACGGTCCCAGTTCCTGCGGAAGTAGTTCTCAATACTCCAAAGCTAAATCCGGCCCCGTTGCTACGGATATAAAGTCTTGCTATAGAAGTCGTAGTATTTCCGAGTGAAAGGAAAAAATCTCCTGTACTTTGTGCTGCCGTAACATTAACAACAGCACTGGTATAAATCGCAGGAGTAGTTGCATTTAATACCGCACTTGTAAATGTACGGTAAACATCTTGTCCTGTTGCTGTTAAAGATACCTTATTCCCAAAATTATTGGCAATGGTTCCCGGATAAGCCAAATTCCCGGCAGATACGGTAGCACTGGGTGAGCCAGCTGCCAATTGAATCCAGTTGGCCGTTGTAAGTATTGTCCCGGAAGTATAATTAAAACTCTCGGTCAGCAGATTTTGTGACTTTATGGTGGTAAAACCACCTAATGTCATCAAAACAAACCATGCCAACCTGAGATTATGCTTCTGGAAAAAATTGATTTTTGGTTTCATAAAAATTAGTATTAATAGATAATATTTTAAAGCTTAAATTGCTTTTAATGAAAGAGTTACGCTAATATTAACAACTCTTGACATTGTAAGTTGCCCAACTAGATTTCATTTTTCTTCATTCTTTAATGTGCTTTTAATTGTTAGTATTAATAATTTATTGTTTCACAGGGATCTTAAGCTTATGAAGCTCATTTTTTAATATTTAATCATCAGTACTCCCCTTCCCGAGATACGGTATAGGCCTCCTTCCGGTAATGTCTTGTCTGTCTGTGCCAGTAATTCACTGTCATACACAGGACAGCCTTCTATAATGGCAGGGGTAATATCAGCAGCCTTTTTAATTATATGAAGCTCTGCAGAAGCTGGTTTACCGGTGAGCTCCGAGCGGTCTATGGTTTTCAACACACCATTGGCATCCGCAACCACAACCCTATCATTTGGATTGGTACTGATATAGTCCGGGCGCTGGGAAGCCTGCAGAGTTTGCCATGCTGCGAGTGGACCATACCCTAATGCATCTATACGGACCCCTCCTAATATCAGATCTAATCTTTGGGTGGGATTCCTGTAAAATGAATCTCCATTAGGATCTGCACCAAGAGCCCAGTTCCCTTTTTCATCCATAATAGCACGGTAAGCATTTCCTGCATTTGAAGCTGCACTGCCATCACTGTTGGCTCCTGAAGTTCCCAGCCATATCTCTCCTCCTACAGAGGTATACTTTCCTGTTCTTAGAACTATCCCGGCACGTTGTTGGGTAATTAAGCTTCCACCACCATAAGCACTGCTTGACGTTGAAGTATGTCCTTCAAAGGCAGTGATTGAAGTTCCGTTTGGTCTTGCCGTCCTGGCTCCGATACTCCCGCCAGAGATGATATTGCGGTGCACAATTGCCTGTGCATTGTTGGTCGTGGCTAAACTATAGTTAACATCCAGATCGGTGTTAGCCTGAAAAGTGATCTTATCATCAAGCTGATTCGCACCAATCACTATATCACTGGGAGAATATCCGATCCCGATTCTACCTTTTGGAGTGATAATGAGATCATCCAATACCTGAACTGCATTTGGAGCAGCTCCCACGGGATTATCTTTTACAGCATCAATGTGAAAGGTCCCGATGCCCTGATTGGTTCCTACGGCCACATTTCCTTTCTGGTAAATATCTTGGGTGTTGAGTGTGGCCTCGGTACTGCTTGCCCGAACCATCCAGGGTTCTGTTGTACTTCCACTACCTGCTCCTTTGACTTTCTGCCATAATGTACCATCGAAGTAATAATAACCCGGGGAGTCAATATAGGTTCTGGGAGTATTGGTATCTCCACCCGCAATATCAGTAATATAGATAAGAGCAGCTGTCTGGTCTGTTCCGTATACTGCTGTACTGGCTGTAAGTTCCGCTCTCGTAAGGCGTGGAGCCTGTAAACCTATTGATTGGGTATTGTCTGTGATATTCCCGGAGCTATCTCTCTTGGCACTTACATCCAGTGTTGTTTTCGGATTCTCAGTATGGATACCCACTTGACCTGAGACCATACCAAAAGCCATATAAGCAATGGATAGGTATATTTTTTTCATTTTTTTATGTTTTTGTTATTTTGTTGAGTATTTATTTCTATAATCTTTTACTTAGTACCAGCAGCCATAGTGCTTGCTTGCTATTACTGTTGCAAGCCATTTCTAGCTAAAACCTTTTTACAGGTCTGAGCTTATTTCCGGTTCTATTTCAGAGAAATGACCGCTTTCAAGATTTTAAAAGACATAGATGCCAAATTCTCAGCTACAATTAAGAATAATGCACCTGATGTTCTTATTTGTTTTTTGAGAATCCTGTGAAAATGGTAAGGCAATCAAGACTTCTGCATGCCTGAAATATGGCTCGATGGAGGTGGCCGTATTACAGAAAAAGAATATAATATCCTGTTCTTGTATTGTTCCGATAGTTTTTCGGGTGATAATTTGCAGGAAAAAGTAAAATCTTTATCCTGTTGAACTCCTGTTTGGAAGTAAACCAACAAAGTAGGATTGTGAACAGGAACCGAAATAAGGCAACTCCCCTTTTTGAAAGATGTAAAATGCTGATCCGGCCCGGTAGAAAAATTACATGAAGGAACTTCGGCTATTTTATTTTTTTTAACTTCCGGTTCAGGAGAATGTTTTTTCTCTGTTTTAATATTTGAGCTAGTGGATTTGGGTGCAGGCACTTCAATTTGTGCTGCCAGATGTAATGTGTCATTTGCAGTGAGAACTTCTGAAAAATTCTCAGCTGTCCTGGCTTCTGCCTTTTGACAAATGAAAGTTCTATTTTCTACAATGATTGTTGTTCCCTCTCCTATGTAGATCTGTCCAAAAATATTATTGCAACACAAAAACCACAGTAAAACTGTAAACAATTTTCTCTCTATAAGGAGCTTTTGGTATTTACTCCATTTTATTTGTGTTGCTTTCATCATTTGGTTAGTGGAAAAAGGAGTCTTATCTAGACTACTTTTCTCATCAACTCATTTAAAATAGGACACCTTATAAAAAAGATCAATAAAATGAATATCTAAAAGATCATTTTCACATTTCAGGGTTTCGAGATCTTTTAATCAATTCTATTGATAAGGAATTTGAACATAAGTAAAATGAATTCAGCTTGATCAAATTTCAATTTAATGGTGTAATTAATTAGGAATTAATATCATTTAATTAATTAATAAACAATGTTTTATGTAAATATTTATTGATCAAATTATTAGGAATAAAGGATTATTATTTCTGAATTCATTACAACTAATAATGCTTCCGCACTAAATACGTACGTAGATTTGCTGACATTAAAACATGCTTTATTAACACAAAATTCATGTTCAATAAGTAGTCTAGATAAGACTCCTTTTTATCGTAATTTCGTTGAACATTAACATTAAATTTATTTTCAACGATGGATTATTACTACTTTCTTTCTCCTTGTACAACATCTCAATTTTGTGGTATAGACCTTAGGCTCACAGATGAAACCCTGAAAATCAATTATCTCTTTCATCTTTCTTTACGAATTGGCAGTGAAGAATGGGATATAGAAAAGCAGCGCCCTAAAAATATCTATCTGAAAAAATATAAGTTATTGAATGCTAAGCTAGACAGGATAAAAATTCTTATAACTGAAAGCATTAAGGAAAGAATAAAGAAAAAGAAGATCCTTACCCAAAAGATCCTGGCATCACAGATCAAAAAGTACTGCTATCAAAAAGAAACAGAGCATCAGGAAAACAATTTATTGTTCTATGTGAAAGAATATATCGGGAAAAAGAACGGACTGATCTGCCATTCTACCATGAAGCGGTATAAGGTTTTTCTGCGTCTTCTGGAACGCTTTGAAGGCTACACCACTCAAAGAATCCTGATTGAGA
The DNA here is from genome assembly GCF_037083525.1 of Chryseobacterium sp. CCNWLW53. Classification (NCBI taxonomy): domain Bacteria; kingdom Pseudomonadati; phylum Bacteroidota; class Flavobacteriia; order Flavobacteriales; family Weeksellaceae; genus Chryseobacterium; species Chryseobacterium sp. CCNWLW53. Next base: position 71,347 of record NZ_JBAOJR010000005.1, read on the forward strand.
ATGTGAATTCTGAGTTTGTAAAAGATTTTCTACAATTCGGAAAAAAAGAAGAGTATTGCGAAAGTACACTTCACAGGACCGTATACTTTGTCAGAACGATTCTCAACTTCGCGGCAAGAAAAGGTATACGAACATATACCGAAGAATTAGTAGTGAAAAAATTTGCCCCACAGGGAACGATAATGACTCTTTCTGAACAGGAACTTAATAAAATAGAGGAAATGGAAGTACCAAAGGAACTCCAGGATGCCAAAGGATGGCTAATTATCAGCTGCTATACCGGACAAAGAATTTCAGATTTCATGAATTTTTCCAGGGAACAACTTCAGTTTATCGATGGAAAGCTATGCTTATCATTTTTTCAAAAAAAAACAAAAAAGCATATACTACTCCCACTTCATCCGAATATCAGAAAAGTGATGGAACAATATCAGGACAATTTTCCCAAATATTTGTCACCTCACCTTTATAATAGCCAGATAAAGGAAATTGCAAAACTTTCCGGTCTCAATGAGGTTCTGAGAACAAGAAAAAGACGGGGATTTAGAAGTCAGATTGAAAATGTAGAAAAATGGGAGGTTTTGACGAGCCATATTGGAAGAAGAAGCTTTGCGACCAATTTTTATGGAAAGATTCCAACTCCCTTATTAATGCGCGCAACAGGCCATGCAACAGAACAAATGTTTCTCAATTATATCAATTACCAACAACAGGTGATTTCGCTAAGTGAGCACTTTGAAAGGTTAGCAGGATAATCTTATCATACATTATGGAAATTTTTTAGGTGATGATATTGAAATTAATATGATTCGGATCCTTTTATAGATGTTATTACTTCTTATCATCTTGGATACTATTGATATTGTATGGTTTTATAGGCATCAATGATTTATATAAAAAGACCAATGCATGATGATAATGAAGCGATAGCAGGTCTGGCAAAGAATGTGGGCATGGTCTTCTTCTTCCTTACGAGGTTTGGTGCGGGCGCCACGATGTATGCAAGGAGACAGGTGACCAACGTGGCCTATAAAGTTATGAACGATGCCAATTTTCATACCCTGCCAAGTGAGATAAGGACCGTTATCACCCATCTTACCAGCGAGGCGGAGATTGCCGTAGCAACCTTTAAATCCAAGTTAAGAGACCTTGACCTTGAGAAGAAGAATCTTTTCAACGGTTTTGTAACTTGAACTCTGACCTGCAAAAGGCTTTCCACGCAGGATTTTCTAAGATGAGCACCGTCAATCTCACATTGCTTAACAATGAGACCAATGCCGTAGCCCGTTGGAGCAGTATGTACAACAGATAGGAAGATCTTGGATATATTGATAAAGCAGGATAGAGTAGATTCAATTGTGAAATATTATACCGGAGCTACACAAATAAGCCGTGAGAAAAAATTCTGCACGGCATATTTTATGAATCTAACTAAGTTTTTTGGGGGGATAAATTGTCTATTTATTATTTCAAATATTTTTCTTTCAAAACTGTAATCTCTCTTGGTCCGATTCCCATTTCGACCTGAAAAAAATTTTCGACACTTCCGTATTTTTTGTTAATAGCTGCGAAAAAGTTTCTTATTAATTCAGGTCTCAGTTCCATTTGCTGTTTGATTTCTGTTTCTGTCATTCCCGACATTTTGGATAGTCCGGAATACATGGTTTTCATGGTCGGATTTTTGGCTAAATAAAAATTAGAAGCGACGTAATCGTTTTCAATTATATCTTGCGGAACACCCAGAATTTTCAAAAATAACGCTGAAGCCATTCCTGTTCTATCTCGACCGCCTGTACAATGAAAAAGCAATGCTTCATCTGGTTTTAATGTTAATAATTGAACAAATAAAGCTCTGTATCTTTCCCCGAAATATGGAATGCCGCCATCGCCATACATATCAAAAAGGAAATTTTTATCTTTCAGGAATTTTGCCATATCCTGAGCAGTCGGAAGATTATTACTACCTGCCGGACAAAGAATATAACTTGTATTTTCAGGAAGCCTGTCCTGTGCTTTTTTAGCTTCTTCAACACCCCTGAAATCTACAACAGTAACTATTTTTTTAGCCTTAAAAGTTTTTAAATCTTTATCGGTAAGTTTGTCGATGGCATCACTTCTGAAAACTTTCCCCAAAACTACTTCTTTTCCATCGGTTGTTTTGTAACCTCCTGTATCTCTGAAATTATATGCTCTCTCCATCTTTACCACTCTGCGAAGACTGTCTTTAATTTGTGCGTTTGCTGTTGCTCCAAAAGTTGCAATCGCCAATGTTAATACTATTTTTTTCATAAATAAAATTTTTAAAATATTTGCCAGCGAACTCCCAATTGTCCTCTGCTTCCGTACCATTCGTTTGATGTTACTCTTTTTTTGTTGTCGCCCATGTAAAGCCTTAAGCTTTCGTTGCTCAGATTATTTAATTCAATGAATAACTTCACTTTTTTACTGATGTCATAACTCGCGGAAAAATCAATGGTAAAATTTTTATCAGACCAGATATAATAATTAGGACCTAAATTTTGATTGATCGTTTCAACGGATTTTCCTCTGTAATTTCCTGCAAGCCGAACCATTATTTTATTGCTTTCATAATAAAGAATTGCATTGAAAAGGTTTTTAGACTGATTCGGAAGCGTGGTTTTATCAAAATACTGAACTCCATTTGCCGTTCTCGGAACATCAACGCTTGAATCGATGAATGTATAATTAAATTCAACTCCAAAACCGCTCCAGAATCCCGGTAAAAAATCAAGACGTTTATTGATTCCCATCTCAAATCCTAACAAATTGGAATCCTGAAGATTTTTTGCCTGAGTGACCATATAATCAGTTCCGTTAAGATTTATAATAGAGGTGTCTGAAAATACAATGTCTGAGATTTTTTTGTAAAAGACACCTCCTGAAAGAATACCTATATTGTTGAAATAATATTCACCCATCAAGTCAAAATTATGACTGAAAGTCGGCTGCAGATCTGGATTTCCTCTTGTAATTCTGTTCGGGCTTGAAGTATTGTCAATGCTCGATCCCGGAGACATATCTCCGAAATTTGGTCTGATAAATGATCTGGTATAAGCAAACCTCAGACTTGCCTTTGGTGAAAAATTATAACGTAAATGAAGCATCGGAAGAAAAGCATTATAGTTACTTTCCACAATTGATTCACTGATTACCGTTGTGACAGGACTACCTTCTTTAGTTGCCTTTGCTCCGTTTAGAGTTAATCTTGTGGCTTCATTTCTGAAACCTCCGATGATTTTGAACTTATCACTTGCTTTGATTTCAGCCATTGCGTACGCTGCAAAGACATTTTCTTCTCCTGTGTAAACACTTGTTGCATTGGCTTCTGCATTTGAAAAATCTTTAAAACCATTCTGCTGCAAAAATTCTGGAGAATACATCTGGAAAAGCTGATCTTTTGTCGGCGGATTCATGATGTACTGGCTGTAATCTCCGTTCATTCCGTTGAGAAAAGCGGTTCCTTTTGGAGCATCGGTCGTGGTAAGCTGAGAAAGAGTAAGAAGAGATGTCGTTGTCGGTACAAAGACAGCATTATATCCATAGCTGCTATTTCTGTCCTTTTCACGATATTTTGCACCAATTTTTAATGAGATATTCGGATTTATATCATATTTTAAATTAACTCTGGCGATTTTATCTCTTTCATTATTATCCAGTTTTGAAATAACCAATTGAGAAAGCAATAATTTATCAGGGCGCATTACTTCATTCGGATTGGCTGCGTCAGAGCTGTAATCCAGATACTCCCCTCCTATTCCGTTGGGTGAATCGAAGCTCCAATACCGTTTTCCGTCGCTAGAAAGATTGGTAAATCCTCCCGTTATTTTTTGTCTGAATGTCGCAATCGGAAGTCCTTTAATATCATTTGTCGGCGGAGTATCAAGAAAATATTTTGCCTGATAATCGCTTAGCATCCAGTCGATATTTAATTTTGAAGAAATGCTGTGCTCACCGCCCAACTCCATTCCGTATAATTCTGTCTGATAATGAGAATATCTGAAATTGTACTGATAACGGCTGTTGGTATAATCTACATAAGATTCGTAAACCGGACGAATATCATCAAACTTATTGAACATTCCACGGAAATAAATTTTATTATTGGCATTAAATTTATATTCCAGTCCACCATTCAGACCGATCGTTCTTCTCGTTCCCATGTATCGTTTCATCATAATCGTGCTGATGGATTTTTTCTGAACATCATTTGCTAAGCCCGTATTGTAAGTCACATCAAATGAATCTGCTCCCCATTGTCTGTCCCAAATAGCACCCGATAAAATAACTCCCAATTTATTTTTGAAAAAACGGTCTCCGTAAACAATTGAGCCATTATACGTTGCATTTTGAGAGAAAGTATTATACCCTCCCGCGCCACTTATACTTAATGTTTTCTTTGCAGGAGCAGTTCTTGTAATAAAATTGATACTTCCACCGATCGCATCACCGTCCATATCAGGTGTAACGGCTTTTGAAACCTGCACAAACTGAATCAGTTCGGAAGGAATAACATCCAGAACGAAAGATCTGTTTCCTAAAACATTCGCACTTGGAAGACGATTTCCGTTGAACAATGCAGAAGTCCACGCAAAAGGAGTCCCGCGAACGGTCGCCTGATCTGCTTCACCGTGATACCTTGCAACAGCCACTCCCTGAACTCTTTGTACAGCTTCCGCTGCATTTCTATCCGGAAGTTTTCCAATCGCATCGGCAGCAATAACTTCCATGATGGCATTGTTATTTTTCTTGATTTCATAAGCTTTTGCCTGGGTCAAAGCGTTTGGTCTTGAAATTACGACCTGCTCAATATCTTTTACTTCATCCTTGTTTTTCTTTTCTTCGGGAGCAATGGTAATATAACCGATATCGTTTGTTCCTTCTTTTATCGTAACCGGGAAGATTTTTGTTTCATAGCCGATATACTCAACTTTAATATTTATTTCTCCTAATTTGGGTGAAAGAAGATTAAAATCTCCGTCTAATGACGAAACAGCTTTAGCCTCGGCATCTACAATCGAAATGTTAGCTCCCGGAAGCGCTCCGTTTGTTTTGCCGACCACAGTACCTTTAATAGTCTGTGCATGAATGGTTCCCAAAGAAGCCATCAGGAAAAATGCAGAAATCTGTATGATCCGAGATTTTTGTTTTGAAAAACCAATAGAATTATTCATAGGAATTTTTTTGTGACAAAATTGGGCGAATCGAAACCCACATTCGTCCAGAAGAAAAAACCATATTCAGACAACGTGTCACTCGTTAGATCGGTACTATTAAACCATTAATTTTCAGCAACTTAAAATAATTAAATTATTTGTTATTTATTTATGAACCCAATATTAAATCGGAAATTCAATTTTTAATAGATAAATAATAGACTCCTGAATGATACAATGAAGATTTTGCATTTATTTTGTGGAAACATAAGGAAGGATGCAATATATAGTTATCATTGGGGCTTTTCAGGCGTTGGTGGCGCTTTGGCTTTTACAGTTCAGAGAGAGAAAATCACCTTCAAATTACTTGTTTATCTGCCTGCTTTCTGCGATTGCCGTTCATCTCATTATCAAGTTTGTTATTTTTAATTTTATTCCTGACAAAAGTATCAGACAGCAGATGAATACTTTTATTGGTGCGTCTTACGGCCCGTTGATCTATCTGTATGCTTTAAGTAAAACAAAAAAAAAATTTTCCGTTACGAGTAAATGGTATGCTTTTATTCCACTATTTATTTTGATGATCGGTTATTTGACGGTTTCCTGTGTATTTTTTGTCCTCAATCATGTTGATCAGAAACTGCTTGACCTTTACAATGATTTCAGTTTGATCGTTCTTTTTACGGTTAATTTATACTATCCTTTAAAAAGCATTATCATCATTAATAAAAATCAATTTAAAACCACTGAAAAGACTGAATACAATGTAATTACACGAATTTCTCACTGTATTCTTTTTATGGAATGCGGAGTGATAATTTCAAAAACATTGCTTTATCTTTATCCTGAAGAATCTCAGCTTATTAATATTTCGATAAGAACAGTAGCTTACTTTCTATTGCTGGTGATCTGTCTTATAATTGTGAGAAAAAGCCTTACAACTGAAATTAGCCATTTTCAGGAAATCAGTTTTCAACATAATTTTAAAATCCCTGTTAATCAACATTCTGATGAAGAAAAGCCATCATTAAATACAGTTGATTATGAAATAAAATTCAGTGAACTTTGGCAGAAAATGGATCAGTCTGTGAGGCAAAAACAGTTGTACAGAGACTGTGACCTGAATCTGGATCAATTGGCGTTAAAAACCGAGATCAACAAGTACCAAATAAGCGAAATGCTGAATGGGTACAAGCACAAGCCTTTTTATCGCTACATCAACGAATACCGAATTGAATATTTTAAAAATATGATTGAAAAAGCCATCCAAGAAAATAAAAATATAAATTTTTTATCGTTTGCTTATGAAGCTGGATTTAAATCAAAATCTTCATTTAACCGTTATTTTAAGGACATAATCGGTAAAACCCCTTCTGAATATTATAAAAACTTAAGGTGATGATATACTTGAATGTACTAAATAATAACAAAGAGCAAGATCTTATTCGATTCTTAATTCAGCTTATGATTTATGAACAGTAATTGCTTGAAAATATAATATGATACATTCAAGTATATCATCACCATTATTTTAATCCTTATTTTTCAATTTAAGACCTCGGTATTCCAATGGCGTTTGTCTTGTTCTGGCTTTAAAGTAGCTCCCGAAAAAAGAGGCATTGGAAAAATTAAACTCATCAGCAATTTGCGCAACAGTTAGACTTGAGCTTTTCAGCATACCTTTAACAGCCATTATTACGATTTCATCAATCCATTCTCCTGCAGTTTTTCCGCTTGTGTCCTTTATTATTTTTGAAAAATATTTAGGCGTCAAAGAGAGCATATCTGCATAAAAACTTACATTCCTATCATTTTTATAATGTTGAAAAAGTAAAGACATAAAAGTTCTGTAGATATCCTTTTGTCTGGATTTTTTTGGAACATTATCTAAAACCTGAAGTTCTGAATAACATTGTAATAATAAAAAAATCAATGAATGAAGCAGATTTTTTACAATCTCTAGGCTATATGTTGTACTTTTTTCATATTGCATTACAATGAATCCGTGGAGCGCAAGCAGTTCTTTAAATATAATTTCGTCTACAGAAAAAACAGGCAATTGCTGTACCTCGTTTCCTATTACTCCGAATTCTTTTGTCAGCTGAATATCAGAGATAAAATCGAAAGAGCATATAATAAATTCGATCTCAAAATCTTCACTTTGCTCCTCGATCTGAACAAGCGAACTGGGAAGAATAACCCCAACCATATTCGCCTCCACCACATACCGTGTAAGATTTACAGTAATGACAGCTCGTCCTTTTGTACAGAATGTAAAACCAATACCTTCCAAAATATGAGGGTATTTCCAGTCAAAACTAAAACTTCGGATCGCTGAGGATTTTTGAGAAACGATTAGATCCTCTATTTTAGAAAATACATTATTTTCTGCATTCAGCTCTTCAAAACTGATACGTCTAAAATAATCAAGATTTTCCATCATTATTTTTTTGATGGTGTAAAATTACAAAAAAACGACTTTTTGAACATTACTACCTACTAAAACATCAGCAAACAAAACCTTTATATTCTGAATTTTGCTGATCAAATGAATTACAGAATTATGTTACAACTAAAAAATAATGGCATATTGACTATTCTGACGGTCAGTGCATTCCTTTTTTCCTGCGAAAAAAAAACTGAGCAATCTTCCATCTCGCCAGCGAAAGTTAAAACAAAGATTATCCATTACGATAATTTATCTACCCAACAGGAATATATCGGAACCGTTGAAAGTGAAAATACGCTTGAGGTCAGTTTTCTGGTCTTAGGGACAGTAGAATACATGTATCTCAATGAAGGGCAGAGAGTAAGCAAAGGACAATTGCTTGCGAGCCTTAATACATCTTCATTGAAAAGTGCACACAATCTGACATTGGCAAGCCTAAGACAGGCGGAAGATGCATACAGAAGACTTTCAACAATGTATAAATCCGAAAGCTTACCCGAAATTAAATTGATAGAAATAAAAACACAATTAGAGCAAGCAAAAGCTAATGAAGCAATAGCCCGTAAAAATCTAAATGACGGAAACCTTTATGCTCCGCAATCCGGAGTCATCAGCAGACGCTTGGTAGAACCGGGAAGCAATGTAATTCCGGGATCAGCGGTCTATCAGATAATGGATATCAGTTCAATAAAGGTAAAAGCGGCCATTCCGGAAAATGAGATCTCAAAAATCAACAGGGGCACATCATGTAATGTAAAAATTGCCGCACTGAATGATGAAAGTTTTCAGGGAACTGTTATCGAAAAAGGCGTTTCCGCAAACCCAATATCACATACTTATGATGTTAAAATAAAAATTGATAATTCCTCAGGAAAAATAATGCCTGGAATGGTTTCTAAAGTCTATCTAAACTCTTCTGGAAATAACGAAAAACATATTGTTGTTCCGTTAAAATCTATACAGGTAGACCATACCGGAAAACGTTTTGTATGGGTAAGATCAAAAGAAAACAAAGCCCAATATAAAGCAGTAATAATGGGTAAACTTTACGGAAATAATGTTGAGATCGTCTATGGATTAAACGAAGGAACAGAAATCATCACCGAAGGTTACCAAAATATAAGCAACGGTGCACAAGTGATCACAAAGAACAAAGATTAATCGGCTATGGAAAACAAAAAACAAAAAGGATTGATCGCTTTGGCAATGGAATACAACAAAATTGTACTATTGCTGGTATCTACCCTTATCATATTCGGAGTTTATGCACTCTTTAAAATGCCTAAACAGGAGTTTCCCGCATTCACTATACGTCAGGGTGTTGTCGTGGGAGTTTATCCTGGAGCTACATCTGCAGAGGTGGAAGAGCAATTGGCAAAACCTCTTGAAAAATTTCTTTTTACCTACAAGGAAGTTAAAAAATCAAAGACATACTCCATGTCGAGGGATGGCATCGTATATATTTTTGTGGAGCTGAATGATGAAGTGAGCAATAAAGACGAAGTCTGGTCTAAAATAAAACACGGGCTCAGCACTTTTAAACCACAGCTTCCATCCGGAGTGTTAGCAGTTATTGCCAATGACGATTTTGGAGATACTTCTGCATTATTGATTGCCTTAGAATCTGACACAAAAACTTACCGACAGCTCAATGACTATCTCGAAAACCTTGAAGGGCGACTAAGGGGAATTGAATCTGTTTCCAATCTCAGACGCTTTGGTGAACAAAAAGAACAGCTAAGCATTTACATAGACAAGGAAAAGGTGGCAAGCTATGGCATCAATCTTTTTTCCCTTTATCAAACACTTCTCACCAAAGGGATCACAGGAACTTCAGGTGTTGTGGATAATAATGAACTCGTGGTCCCTATCCATATGGAGCGACCATTCTCTTCTGAAAAGGATCTTGAGGAGCAAATCGTATATTCAGATCCGCAAGGCAATAATATCAGGCTCAAAAATGTTGCTACCGTGGTGAGAGAATATCCAAAACCCACAAGCTACACCGTCAGTAACAATAAAAAAGCGCTCATCCTCTCCACTGAAATGCGCTCAGGCTATAATATTGTGGATTATGGAAAAGATGTTGATGCGGTGCTGAAACAATTTGAAAAAACGCTTCCAGACGATGTAAAAGTATATCGCATTGCCGACCAGCCTAAAGTCGTACAGACTTCTATTTCTTCATTTTTAGAAGAATTGCTGATTGCTATTATTGCCGTGGTATTGGTCGTAGTTGCTCTATTACCTTTGAGGGTTGCAGGCGTTGCAGGTTCTACGATTCCGATCTCTATTTTCATTTCTTTGGCATTGATGTTCGCCTTTGGAATAGAACTCAATACAGTGACATTGGCAGGATTGATCGTTGTATTGGGAATGATCGTAGACAATTCTATTGTTATTATCGACAGTTATCTCGAAAAAATTGATGAAGGGATACCAAGAAAAGAGGCCGCCATTGAAAGCGCCCAGGAATATTTCAAAGCTATCTTTTCGGCAACATTAGCGATAGGATTAACGTTCTTTCCTTTTCTTATCACGTTTACCGGACAGCTTTATGATTTTTTAATAATGTTCCCCTGGACCATACTTATCACGCTTTCGGTTTCATTGGCGGCAGCTGTATTGTTAGTCCCTTTCCTCCAATATACATTTGTGACCAAAGGTTTGCACAGTGCTGAAAATAAAAGCCGCAAAAAAGGAAAATCATTTTTAGACAGACTTCAATCTGTTTATGACAGCATTTTGGGAGCAGTCTTCCGTTTTCCAAAGATCACCTTCATTCTGGGAATAGTATCGGTCGTTTTAGGGATCTTCCTTTTCACAAAAATTCCTTTAAAATTAATGCCTATTGCTGAAAGAGACCAGTTTGCAGTAGAAATCTATCTCCCCCAGGCAAGTTCTCTGGCTCAAACTGAAATGGTTGCAAAAGACCTGAACCGTATTCTTGAAAAAGATAAAAGAGTAAAATCTATTACCTCATTCATCGGCACAAGCTCTCCCCGGTTCCATACGACCTATGCACCAAAAATTGGAGGACCTAATTATGCACAATTCATTGTAAATACAACATCCAGTAAAGAAACGGTTGCGATGCTGGACGAATACAGCACCAAATACGCAAAATACTATCCTAATGCTTATATAAAATTCAAACAGATGGATTATCAGGCAGGTGTAGATGCTGATGTGGAAATAAGACTGAGTGGTGATCATATAGCAGACTTAAAAGCAACGGCAGATCAATTAGAAAGTAAGATCAAAAAACTGAACGATCCTATAAGAGTCCATACCAATTATGAGGAAATCCTTCCGGACATCCAGGTGGCTCTTGACCCTGTAGAATCTAACAGGCTGGGAATCAATGAAGCTGTTTTAGGTCTTGGATTGACATCCAGATTTGGAGGGCTTCCTATAACATCCGTTTGGGAGAAAGATTATAATCTTCCTGTAGTTTTAAAATCCAGATGGGAGAATAAAGACCCACAGATCTCTGATGTAGAGAATGAATATGTTACAGGACTATTTTCTCCGGCAGTTCCCTTACGCCAGGTTGCCAAAGTTACCTCTGGATGGCATGAAGGGCAGATCGTACGTCGAAACGGTATTCGGACACTTTCTGTGTATGTTGATATGAAACGGGGTCGCCGACCGGATTCCACGCAAAAAGAAGTAGAGCAATTTGTCAATGAGCTAACACCAGAATTACAGTCTAAAAATATAACGGTAAGCTATGGTGGCCTTAAAGAAAACACAGCCGAAACGTTACCCAAGATCTTATCCGCGCTGATCATCTCTATTATTATTATCTATTTTATTCTGGTTTTCCATTTTAAAAAGATAAAATTGGCTACTCTGGTCTTTGTATCAACATTATTCAGCTTATTGGGTGCCGCAGCAGGATTATTAATGATGGACATGGAATTTTCTTTAACATCTGTATTGGGTCTTGTGAGCCTCATCGGAATCATCGTAAGAAACGGGATCATTATGTATGATTACATCGAAGAATTAAGGCATAAGCAATCGATGTCTGTTTACGAAGCCTGCATAGAAGCCGGAAAAAGAAGAATGCGCCCTATTCTACTCACTTCTCTGGCGGCATCTATGGGAGTCATTCCCATGATCATCAGCAAAAGTCCGCTTTGGGCACCAATGGGAACTGTGATCTGTTTCGGAACGCTGATATCTATGATCTTTATCCTCATCATGCTTCCTTTGATCTATTGGTTCGCCTATAAGAATGAAGATAAGAAAACTACTTATCAGATTGCTTAAAATATAAGTTCAATCAATTAATAATTAAAAAAATGAATAAGATCATCATATCAACACTGGCGTTATTTTCAACGTCAGTGTTTGCCCAAACGCTCACCATCGAGAAAAGTAAGGAACTGGCACTTCAAAACAGCAGATCCGTAAAGAATAGCATCCTTGAAACGTCAGCCGCCAGAGAAACAAAAAAAGAAGCCTATACCAAATACTTCCCAAGTGCATCTGCATCGGTATTTGCTATGAAGGCTATCAATCCTTTATTGGAAGTCAATATGACAGGAGGAAATCTTCCGGTGTATGATGGAAACCCGGCTAACCTGGCAGCAGCAACACAATTTGCTTATTTTCCGGGCGCAAACATCAGTCTTTTCAATCAAATGGGACTCGGTGCCGTCAATATCCTTCAGCCGGTGTATGCAGGAAATAAAATTAAAACAGCCAATCAACTGGCATCCCTGAACGTTGATGTAAAGCAACATCAGCAAAAAATTAACGAAAATGAAGTGCTTATAAAAACAGAACAGCAATACTGGCAGGTCATTTCTATTTTAGAAAAACAAAAAACATTGCAGAATTATGAGAAATTTCTGGAATCAATGTACAAACAGATAAATAATGCTTTTAAAGCCGGTATGATCATTAAAAATGATCTTCTCAAAGTACAGATCAGCCAAAGCGAACTGAAGGTCAGTAAAAATAAATTGGAAAATGGTAAGAAATTAGCACTGATGCAGTTCTCACAGACCATTGGAATTCCTTATTCCGCAGACATTCATTTAAATAGTGATCTATTGGAGCCCCAACCTCCTGTGGCTTTTTATGTGATTCCCTCTGACGCGGTGAAACGTCGTTCGGAATATGTTCTACTCGAAAAATCTGTGCAGGCATCCGAATTACAACAGAAATTAACAAAAGGAGATTACCTTCCCCAGCTGGGTATTGGTGCCACAGGATATTATCTGGATCCTTTTTTAAAGGGACAAAAAGGAGACTTTAACGGATTACTTTATGCATCATTATCTATACCTATAACAGATTGGTGGGGGGCAAAACACAAAATGAAAGAGCAGGAATACAGAACTCAGATTACTGAAAATAATCGTATGGAGAATATTGAGCTTCTCGGCTTACAGATAGAAAAATCCTGGACCGACCTTAATGAATCCTACGACAAGATCATTCTCTTAAAAGAAACTTTGCAACAGGCAGAAGAAAATGTACGGGTGAATAAAAACTCATACGATAATGGTCTGATTCAGCTTTCTGATCTTTTGGAAGCACAAGCCATAAAAGTTGAAACTGAAGATAAACTTACAGAAGCTAAGACTCAGTATAAGATTAATGTTACCAACTACCTGCAAGTAACAGGAAGATAAATATTAAAGTTGCAGTTGGTTTTCTTTCAAAAATCAGTTTTAAATATGAGTACTGACTGCAATATTTTTAAATAAAAAAATGCTCAAAAACAAAAAACAGGCTATTGAAGGTGGATTATCATTTTCCAACGGTGACTGGACCATTACAAGGATGGCGAAGATGCCGCTTATTGCTGATCCAAGGTATTCAATGGACGAGGATAAATCCAGAGAAATGGAAAGAAATCTTCGAGAAAATGTAAGTATGACCAATCGAGAGCCGTATCCGCAGGAACATGAGATTGGGTAGTCTAGAAAAAAAGCAATAGAATCCAATTAAAAGAAGGTTAATAAAATTGTGGATACAAAACTAAAATTTAAAAGGTAGTGATGTACTTAAATGTACACTTTGTTTTATTGTAAACTTAGCAACGAAAAAGATGAAACAGATTTCTAAATTTAGCTAAATTCGAAAAAGAAATTCTTAATTTCTCACACCTTAAGTTTCATAAAACGATGTAAACTAAGCAATTTTGAGTTAATAAAATTTTCTTACTATGAAAAAAATTTACATGCTTTCAGCCTTCTTGTTTTTAAGCAGTCTGAATGCTCAAACTAATCTGAGGGTTCTCACCGGTTGGGGAACAAGGCTTTATGATATCAACAACAATGGAAACGCTGTGCATTCCGGAGGCTATTACAGCTACTCTACAGGTACAAGTACCCCTATAGAGCCTGTTGCCGATGCAACAAACCGGCTGAATAATACAGAAAACATAGCTGGGAGTATGCCTTTTACAGCTGCGGATGGTTCCGATTTGAGCCAGGCTGCTTACCGTAAAAACGGAAGCTGGACAGCTATTGGCTATTTCTCCGGAGACACACCGGGAAACAGCTGGTTTGGAGAAGCAAAAGGAATTTCAGCAAACAGCGTGTATGTAACCGGACAAATGACTTCAGGTAATGCGGGGAACAGTTATCCATTTATTTATAATACCGAAACTAATATACTTACCAAACTTACGGGTGACCTACTGTACACTAACGGCCGCGGGGCTGATGTCAATGATAACGGAGTCGTAGCCGGCTGGATAGACCGGGAAGACCTTTTCGGCGCCGGAACTTTTCGGGTGCCTGCTTATTTTGATCAGAATGGAGGTGCACATTATATAGATTTCAGCAATCCGGAATACGGAGAAGCCAATGATGTGAATAATGCCGGACAAGTAGTTGGTTACAAAGGGAGTAAAGCTTTTATTTATAATATTAACGACAATGTATATCAAGCCTTTGATGCTCCGGCAGGATATACTGATGCTGTGTTTGTATCAGTATCCGAAAATGGTACCGCTGTAGGATATTGCGGAATGATCGGAGACAGAGAAGTAATTATTTATCACCCTTCTTTAGGAGCAAGTCCTATATTACTTACTGATTTTTTAACTTCTCAAAATGTTCCTATTACTACGTTCGATACAAAGCTTGGCACCGGAATGGGAATATCGCCGGACGGTAAGTACATTTGCGGATTTGATAATACTATCCCTCCTATATTTGCTGCAGGATGGATCGTTAAATTAGACAATTCGATACTTTCTGCAAGTGATATAAAGAATAATAGTCTCAAATTTAATATTTATCCAAATCCCGTACAGGATATTCTCAATATTTCAAGCGAAAAAATAATAAAAACAATATCTATATACGATGTAAACGGCAAAATGCTGATAAAAGACCAGGCAATTAATAAAATAAATGCTAAAATTGATGTATCTATACTGATTACGGGTGTATATCTTGGTAGTGCAACCTTGAATGATGGTACTATTAAAACTTTTAAGATTATAAAAAAATAGATATACAACTTCGGAAACAGTAAGCAAATGCTTTCCATTTAACTGTAGTAATTATTCTTTATTACAAAAAACAGCTTATCTCTTTATGGGATAAGCTGTTTTTATTTATTATCAACTACTTTGTTGAGGATATAATCTCGTCCACTCTAAGGCTTCCAAAAACTCCAGACAGTACCATTATAAACAGCCAATTGTTTTTTTATGGTATCATATACTATCATTCCAGCAGAAGGACTGATAATATTCAAATGCGGATTGGCAACTTTAGGCAAAACCATGGCTTTGTTATCATCGGCCAAAACCAATATTCCTTGCGTAGTATCTGTTCCTCCTAAGGTCGGACTGATACAAACCTTTGCTCCCGGTTGCTCTACTCTATCAATTGCTTGAATACTCAAATCTGCAATCCCTGTTGTATCAACGCTCAGATCAAACCATGTATTTACATCTTTTAAATATTTTACTTTATTATCTGAAGTGTCAAAAAGTATAGTCCCGTTCTCAGTAATCCCTGTTTTATCTGTTACATAAGGGAGAAGAAGTCCCTTATTTTCGTTATCTCCGAACTGCAATGAAACAGAGCCATTGGTTACGCTTTCTCTACTTATTCCTATTTGTGCTTGTAAAAATGCACCCGTTAGAAACCCAGCTATTATTATTATATTTTTAAACATTTTAATTTTAATTTTAGTGAAAATTAAGAACCTGAAAATCAAAATATTGCTATTCAGGTTCTCAAAAAGTATTATTAATCAGGACATGCTTGTGTGCTGATACAGAACCATGCAAATGTACTTCCCCCATTTTGAGTAGTATATATCTTTAAACATTTGTTAGTCGTATCATAAACAATCATTCCTTCAACAAAATCAGCAACCGGAATTCCAACAGGATTTCCAGAGGAATTAAACGCCATTCTATTAACAACAAAACCTTTTGTTCTTGCCTCTAAAACTAACCAGGCGCCAGTACGAGCTGCCGGCCAATTGTCTGAATTTTGTGTTCCGACTCTTAGTAATGAAGTCATTCCTACCTTACTGATCAGAGCAGGATTTCCAGCTGTAGCAATAGCTCCGGGTTTATAGCAGGCACCATTGCTACAAACAATAGGAGTGTAACCGTCACCAGGTATCGTTACTACTGATGTTCTTGTATCAATATAGGCAGAATATACCCTCAATGTCTGGTCTCCTAATGAAGCGACACTTCCAATAGAAATCTTCACTTCATCAAACGATAATGTTGTTTGGAAGCCCGGTGTATATATGTTTGGATTGGTACCAAACCATTGTGTGAAGAAAGAAAAATCTATCAAAGCTCCACCACTTCTCTGCTCTCTGAGTACACCATTTAAATATGTACTTACCATAACATTGGGTAAAAAACCACCGGAAAAAGGAAAGTTCTGTTTGTCCACCGTAAACCCTGCAAATGTGCCCGGCGGCAAAGTCACTTTAGGTATCGCTACAGAGATAGAGCCTGTAACACCAGCGGATGCAGGTAAATGTATCGTTGCATAATCCAATGGATCCTGGCTTACAGCATTCCAAACATTGTCAATACCATATCCTGCTGTTGCTAAACCTTCATATCCTGTATTAGCATATTCTATTACCGCAGGAATTGTTGGAGAAGTAATAGTCGTAGGTCCGTTGGTAAGCACATACGTGCCATCACATTGTAAAACCAACGGACACGTTGTGCTAGAAGTTGGACTGAAGTCTCTTGCTACTACATTGAAGATTCTGATCTCACCAGCGGAAGCACCGGCAAAACGGGTTATCACATAACGTACTTCATCAAATGGAACATGAGCTACTGTTCCTATTATCAAACGCTGAAATCCTCCTGAAACCGCTGCTGTACTTAATCCGCCGGCAAGCTGGGTACCCGTACTGGTTTGTACCAGAATACCATCCTTGTACAATTCTATATTATTTGTTTCAAAAGCACTAGCCTGCGCTATATCTAATGTTGCAATGTCAAATCCAATATATGTATCTTTAGGGAAATCACCAAAACCATTAGCTACACTGAAACCTAATCCTGAGCCTGCACCCGCACCAAGTTGCATTGTTGCATAACTGTTTGGATCCGCATCTATGGCATTCTGAGAAAGACTGATAGAACTATTTCCATCCACAAAAGCAGTTACTCCTGTTCTTGCGCCGTTAACATACAACGGATACTTAGGAACGCTTATGTTTTCAATTTCATCACATTTGATGACAGGTGTAGTACAGAATCTCTGAATTACTGCCGAATAAATTTCTAAAACACCTGCATTAGCACTTAAAGCTTTGTTTACGGTAAGTTTAACCCCGGTGAATGGTTGGCTGGAAGCAAAACCCAATATCTGACGATTACTGGTCCCATTAAGAATAGAAGTATGCAAACCAAAGAAACTGGAATTCATTACCGCAGAGTCCGCAACACTTCCATCTGCTTTTAATGTCATAATCGTAATCGTGCTTCCCGCCAATTCTGCTGCTGCAAGTGTAGGAAATGCTACATCAAAACCAGCAAAAGTGCCGGCAGGATACAGTTCATAAGTGGCATCTCCCGGAACTCCAATACCTTTACTACCGTCTTGTACAGCTACAGAAGCGTTGGTTACAGCTCCTGCCGCAGTATATAATTTAGCTGGCTGGCTAGTGTTGGCAACAATATTGTTTAAATCTTCAAAATAAGTATTTCCTGTTGCAAGACCTTCAACGCCAGTGTTTGCTGCATCTATAAATACAGGATAAGCTGGTCTTTTGAGATCTGTAGACACATTACAAACCTGGGCTGCTGAAGGACAAAACTTTTCTATCACCGCACGGTAGACTTTTGTGCTGGAGCCTGCCGAAGCACCTGCCAGTAATTCTACTGTAATTCTTATCTCATCAAAATCTTTAGTGGTTCTCATCCCAATAATGTACTTCCCATTATTGGGGGTGAATAGGCTTCCCGATGCTACATTAAGAGTATTGTAAGTATCCTGAATGACTCCTTCTTTATAAGTACTGATGATAAAATTTTTAGCTGCACTTGCTGTCGCAAAGCTATCGTCCTGAATCTCAAAACCAGCAAAAGTACCTTTAGGATAACCATATTTAATATGCCCAGGATCACTGGCATCCAACACCTGTCGCGAAATAACTGAGATACCATAATTGGAATATAACGACGCTCCTGTGGCAGCACCTATTTCTGCATAATTATTCAAATCAGTATCTAACACATTTTGTACGTTATTGATGCCTGGATTTCCGAGAGAAGCTGTAAGTATACTAGTACCAATTGCTTTTGCATAGACAGGGTGGTTTTGTGCACCCCCCGGGGTAAGCTCTCCTGAAATAAGACTTACCGGCGCACCACAGGTAATGTTTGCATCACAAAAACGCTGCACTATTGGATAATAGATTTCGAGCAGGCCTAAAGCTGCAGATAAGTTCAAAGAGATTTCAAATTCAATGGAATCGAAAGGAAGCGAAGATACAGCACCCACAGTCAAGAGACTTCCGCTGGCCGAGGCACTTAGAAACTCTTGACTCACCACATCCGGCCCTTGTTGGGAACCATTCAAATAAAACCTGAGTGTTTTTGTTACATTCAACCCTCCGGATATGGCATTCAACTGGTAAACACCACCGCCAAAAGTACCTGCAGGATATACCACACCTTCATCTTTTAATCTACCGGAATACACAGCCAGACCCGCACTAATAAAAGGAATTGTACCATGTGTATTGGGTTTCTCATCTTCCAGAGCAGGGGCTAACCCCGGCCAGAGAGTTGCCGGAACAACAATAGGAACAGGAGAAGGCGGTACAAATACAACAGCCGCCCCAGAACCCGTTACCCCTTTACCTGTAAGCGGTATCTGGGCATTACAAGTGACAACTTTTTCTCCTGTTGTATCAAAACCACCACCTGTACGGGTGTAACGCTGCAAATACACATAATTAACACCAAGAGTTGCCGTGGCGGTACCACCTACATTGGTTACCCGCCCATTTTGTATTATACGCACTTCATCAAAAGGTTTATGTACATAAAAACCAGCATCCATAGAAGAAGCTCCCAGTGTCCAATTCTGAGCAGGAGAAGTTTCTTGCACAACACCTCCAAGGTATGTTGTAATAATGACATTGTTGGTACCAGTAAGACCAATTGTCGGGGTAAAACCTCCTGTAATAGCTCTGTTTGCCACTACACCAATTCTATACCCTGTAAATGGACTTGTTCCATAAGTTTTACCATCGCTTAGTTTTACTGTTGACGTTATGTCTGTACCCAAAGTTGAAGCAACAGAATGTGATGAAAAGCCAGAATTGCTTGTGTTTGAATCAGTAATTTGAGAAAGCGTAGTCCCCCAATTACCAACAACTGCCACAGCAGTTACTGTCCCAAAAATAGTGGTTCCACCGCCACCGCCTGTACGCCAGGCAACTTTGGTGTCATCATTAGTAGGAGTTACCGCAGCATCTTGAGAAAATACGGTTATACTTCCTGCTAAAGCTATCAGCATCATAAGATGCTTGCAAAAGGTATTTCCTTTTTGCTTTAATTGATTAAGATTCAGCATATTTTTAGTTTTTAGTTTTTATCCTTTATCCAACATTCTTAATTGATTATTATTTATGATTTGGAGATGAGCTACGCTGAACCACTATGAGAGTTTTTCTTTCGTATACTCTGTTCTGAAAGACCAATCCATTTTTTATTAAATAATCTTTTTTTTTGGGGAGAGAATACATTTGTAAGTCCACAAAATATTGTAAAATTTATAGCTTAAAATTTGGAAAAGAAAAGAAGGTAAGTGAGAATTACGGAAAAAGACACAATAATATTATCAAAAAAATCTATGGGCAATTTTAAAAGAATAACTGATTATCAATTAATTAATAAAAAATAATTTAAAGGATATTTTAAGTACCTTAAATAATAACTAAAAACTAGTATCCACATCGTAATGGTATACTTTACAAACAGAGAATCCCAGCTTATGCCAGGATTATTTATACATATTTGAGATAAAAGGGCTGATTTAAAAAATTAAATTCTTCCTTTATTTATTGATAATACTCTTCCATAAGGCTGTTCCGTTCCTGTGTTTCCAGATCAATATAATCGAATTTCTTATACTGACAGAAAGATCCCATATCCTTATCTCCATTGATAAAAACAGCACCCACCAAAACAACATATTTACAAGGATAATTGGTTTCTTTCACCAACACCTCTATTCTTTCATCAATAGCTTCATACATAACCTCCGTAGCCTCAAATATTTGATTTTCTGCATTCAGGATCCGGTCTTTCTGATGAAGGAAAATCTGCTCAATGGTATTCATCTGAAAGTCCAGTGAAGTAACATTTCCTTCAATGATCCGTCCCGCAGAGAGTTTTCCCAATGCTCCTTTAGCAGCTCCACAACACGCCGAGTTACCACTCTGCCCTATTCTGCCTATTTCCCCTATAGTACCATCTTTTGTAACGCCGATATGTGGTGCATAAAATATAATTACCGCACCATCTTCCGGAACATGATGTGCAAAGGCATTCATTCCGGTAATTCCGGCAAAAGGAAAACCGTCAAGCCCTCCCAAATGGAACGGTCCCAGCATTTCATAAGCTCTTGGTGGATATTGTATAGCATTTACATCGTCACAGCACATACTGTCTGCGTGCATTAATTGGTTTGGTTTTAAGCCAATATGCTTTTCAATTGTGTCTAATAGCCGGTTAACAGTATCAATAGAAGTTAACGCCTTGGGATACCATTTTCTAACGGTTTCTAAATGTTCCATAATTTGCTTGTATTTTTATTTACATTAAAATATTATTCTGTGCGACAATTGCCGGTGGCAAATCTTTTTCGCCCAACATTTCACGAAGGTCAATTTCTATATTCCTGCTTATCTGTGTTATAGGAATATCGTTGGCATTTCCTTCAAATGGGTTTTCCGTACTTTCTCCGATCTGCTCCAGAACTAAAAATACCCATCCCAGCAATACACTAAAGGGAATAACAAGCCAAATGATGTTTTCCCCGAATTTTTCCGTCAACTTGGAGAATTCGCCTATGAAACCTAAAGGCATTAACAGGCATAAGGCATTGGTAAAATACAAATTGATGCTCGAAAACTGCCTTGGATAGGGAAAGTTTTTAATACGCTCACATTTCCCCTGTTGGTCATAAAGTTCTTTTAGCTGATTTTCCAGAGCAACATAATTGTAGGCCGATATTTTATCTTCTTCATTCAGTTTTTTTAACTGAGAAGATTGTAAGGCTACAATTTGCGTTGCCCGGTTTTTTGTTGATAAAATGTGTTGGCGCTCTTCTTCACTGAGAAGTCCCGTCAGTTCTTCATCCAGACTACTTTCCCATTCCGGGACTTTGTAATATTGAAGATATTCACGGTTGTAGCTTTTTATTTTTATGTTTTCCCAGCTTTTAATTTCTCTAAGCTGAAAACGTAATGCTGTAAGCCACGCAAAATGACGGTAAATAATCTCCTGATGCAGTTGTTTTTCAAGAACTTTGTCCTCTGAACGGATAAAATCTTTTATCATAATCCCAAAAGCACGGCTGTTATTGATAATAGCACCATAAATCTGTCGCGCTTCCCAGGTACGGTTATAGGTCTGGGTATTTTTGAATCCGGAAATGAATGCTGTCGCTGTTCCCAACAAAGCCACCGGAACCCACGGAATCGCCAGCCACTTCCAATCAAGAAAATAAAACAGTATCGTCGGAATTATACTTAATATTAACATTTTATAAATTTTGACCCTTGTCCAGGGAATAAAATGCCTGAGTTTGTAATGCGAACTTATATTCATATTGATTTAATTTTTTGAGGAAAATTTGCTGATAAGAATACCAACCAGAACTACTGTATAAAACTGTCCTAGAATGCCAATAAAAGCAGCAATTAATTTGGTAGTATGTGTACCTGGTGTAATATCGCCAAAGCCGATGCTGGTAAAGGTTATAGAGCAAAAATATACCAGATCAATAAAAATACTTGCTGATGATGAAGTATCTACACCCTTAAAAGACAATGGGTTATAATCCTCAAACGATTGTAATAAAAAAACTGAGATTTCAATTAATAAAAAATAGCCGCACACCGATGCTGAAATAATATCGCTATTAATGTACCCTGGTTTTATTAAGAACTTTAGCAATTCTGAAAACAGGAACGCAAAGAAAATCACATAATTGATATTGAGAAAAGTGAAATACCAGGATATATCTTTGCAAAACGGAATCCCAATGGGCAACAGTAAAACAACTACGAAATGGATATTTCTAAACCAATGCCTCCAACTATGTTTGCCTGTAAACATAAAAATACTTCCTACTCCCAGTATCAGCATATTTAGCGGCCAGACAACCCGAGTATAAAAATCAAGGTCGGTTAAAAAAATGCCTATAAACAGGTGCTGTGCAAGTGCAAAGAGCAAAAACTCGTACTTGTATTTTTGCAAAGCAGCAATGGTTTTATTTACTTCATCCATTAGTTTTTAAGAGCTTTTTCATCAATGCAACAGATATTTTTTATTGTGAATGTGGCAATAACGTTTTACTTTTCCTGTCCGATGTCCAGCCTGTCAAACTTTCCTTCAATATTCTGATGGAATTTAAAAAACACAGGAAAAGTACCCCAATTCCCTGCTTTAAAATTTCCTTTGATATTTTTCCCTTCATTTTCAACGGTATCAATTGTCAGAAAAATTTCTTTTCCGCAAGCCTCTTTTACAAAGCTTTGGAAATTCCGTGGATTTCCATCATCGGTCATCGTGGCATCAGGAGTGAAAAAAGAAAGAAAGGTTTTGGTGTCGCCGGTTTGCCAGGCATCAAAAGCTGTTCTTACAGTTTCATTTGTAAGTTTGTTTGTGTCCATTTTTTGTGCTTTTTTAATTGTTGTTTCTATCTTCTGAGTTTTTGACTGTCCACACGCTGTGAGTGAAAAGCAAACCGCAAAGGTTGTAATAACTAATGCTTTCATTATTGAAAATTGACTGTTTATAATAACCCGTCTTTCAGTGGGTGTTGAAAATAGATAATGGCCAGGTTCAGCAATAGAAAAGGTAATTCTATTGCCACGCCTTTCAAATCTCGATCAAGCAAATGAAAGCTGATGATCAATAAAATGCCGGCTGCCATCAAGAAGTTTCCCCAAACAAAAGTTTTCGGAAAAATAATGAGCAAAGCACTTAGCATCGTTATTACTCCAATAATCATTAAACCTGTTTTACTGATATTCCATTTGCTAAACATTGCTATCATCTCCTGTTTGCCCGAAAGCATTGCCCATCCTTGTTTCAGGCCCATAAATATGGCGACAAGCATTAATACGGAATTAATAATTTTTAGGATCATATTTCATTTTTTAATGGTTTATACCGACGGTCGCAGAATACAGGTTGCCTTGTCCGAATATTGATTGCTGTTCACCTAATTTAATAATTTTTAAATACCCCAGGTTAGTAAACAGTTCTTTCAGTTTTAAAAAATGAATTGGATAAGGAACCCATTGATTGGCAATGGCGGTATCATATTCTATGATAACAAATTTTTTATCTGCTGACAGATATTTCTCCAAACGATTAATTAGCAGCACTTTATCTTTTATATAATGCAGTGAGTTTGCCATTAAAATCCCATTGAGATTTGAAAAGTTAAAATCAGAGTCTCCAAAATCAGCTTTTATAAAATCAACAGAAACATTATTGCCTAATGATTTGGGAAAGTTCTGCGATTGATTATCCACTGCGTAAATATGGCTTCCATTTGGTAACAAATGAGCCAAGGCGCTGGTAAAAGTACCACTGCCACAACCTAAATCTGCCCAAACCTGAGGTTTATTAGAATTTAGAATTGACTTTTCAATCAAATGGATAGCTTCCTTTTGTTTCATTTTTACTCAAATATGCTTAAATTTTTTGCAATATCTTTCCCTTCATACGGTGGAAAAACATCCAGTTCCAAATCAGGATTTCCTATCAGCATGGCTTTTGTATTGCTCAATGCATCGAAACCTGCTTTGCCATAATACTTGCCCATCCCGGCATAACCAACGCCACCGAAAGGCAGACTGTCTATCCAGCAATGCAAATTGGTCTGGTTGATACAGCCACCGCCGAAAGAAACCGAATTTAAGAAATAATCTATGTTCTGTTGATTTTTACTAAAGAAATAAGCTGCCAGAGATTTTGGTTTGCGTTTGATGATTTCTACAATTTCCTTTAAATCCTTATATACTAAAATAGGGAATACAGGCCCGAAAATCTCCTGCTGCATTGCAGGATCTTCCCAGGTGCTCGGGTATAAAATGGTCGGTTCTACATATCTTGATTTTACATCAAATCTTCCCCCTAAAATTACTTTTTCGGGGATGATATAAGAGGCTACCCTTTCGGTATCATGTTCACTTATCATTCTTGCAAAGTCGGGGCTTAAACTTGGGTCTTCACCATACATTTTTACAACAGAGGCTTTCAGCTTATCAAGAAATTCATCGGCAATACTCTCATGAACATATACATAACCGGGGGCAATGCACCACTGTCCGGAAATCGCCATATGTCCCCAAACAATACGGTCAACCGCAATGTCAAGATTTGCAGTTTCATCTACCACAGTCGGATTTTGACCACCCAATTCCAAAACTATGGGTGTAAGGTTTTCAGCAGCAGCTCTCATAACGACTTTTCCTACCGCAGAACTTCCTGTAAAGAAAATAAAGTCGAAAGGCAGCTCCAATAACGCCGTAATTTCTTCTCGTCCCCCGGTAACAATATTTACAGCTTCAGGTTCAAAATATTTTGGGATAAGCTCCTGAAAGAGTGCAGCAACTGTAGGTGTTGTATTAGCGGGTTTCAGAATAACGGGATTCCCGGCTGCCAAAGCTGCAATGGCAGGATCAAGGAGTAATAAGATAGGAGCATTAAACGGGCCTATAACCAAGGTTACGCCAAAAGGTTCTTTGTAAATAATGCCTTTGTTTCCGGTTTCCTCCAATCCTTTTGGTATGGCAACAGCCTCGGGAACCATTAATTGTTTAAGGTTTTCTTTATAATATTTGATATTTCCCAATGGCACTGTAATTTCAAACAACTGTTCAAAAGGCGGTTTGTTGAAATCCGTTTTTAGAGCCTGGCAAAATGTTTCCTGATTTTCAAGAAGCATTTTCTCCAACCTGTTGAGCTGATCCATCCGCCATTGGTAGGTTTTGGAAACATCGGTGTAGAAGAATTCTTTTTGTGTGTCGAAAAGTGATTGGTATTTGTTCATAAGTGTGTTGTTTTGTATTTACTATAAGTTTCTCTCATAAAATTCAGAATTCAGTATAAATAATTTTGCGCTATGAATAAAATATCAAAAGCAAACAAAATAAAGAAAAGACCGGTTTGTACTTTTTCATTTGATGATTTGATTCCGAGACAGCAAAGAGCAATATGCAGTATATTTCTCACCGGATAGGTCCAGTGAAGTGATTGAAAATAGGCCTTACCTTTTAAAAGAGAATCCCCGAAATCTATCACAAAAAGAAGTATCTGAAATAAGAAAAACCAATTTTTTCTGGAAAAAAAGTAGTCCTTATAGCCTTTGTATTCATCTATATTATCCGGGAAAATCAGTACACATAGTATATAGTATAATGTGGTATAGATAATTAAAAACAAATAGCTCAAAAAATTCCAATGTTGAACAGTTTCAAGCCGATGTTCCCACCACCAAAAAAGAACAATCAGAATAAAAATATAAAATACCCAGCATAAATGTAACCAATAAATAGATTTTCTTTTCCTGGGATGATCTATCAATTTTACTACATTTTTCAATAATTGAGCTACTCCAAAGCCCAAAATCATACTTATAATAACTCTAATATGAGAAAATGCATCCATAATCATTTTTTAGAATCTGAAATAAAATATATCCCGGAATTTATTTAAGTTCAAATTATCAATATTTTACTGATTATTCATATATACTTATTCCTTGTTATTCTGCCTATTACCTTATCATCATCTCATCTGTGGTGCAAATCATTTCAAGAGTTTAATATCGTTGTCCAAAATTATCCTCTTACGGGTGAATTGTATTTTGAAAATGAAAAAACCAGCTGTTATTTTTTGAATAGCTGGTTTTTAATCAATTATCTGGTTGTATAACCGCCGTTGGTAAAAATAGTTTGTCCCGTGATCCACCACCCCTCAGTTAACCTGCTTACATTTTTAACTTTTGTCAGATCGCTCTGATACAAAAATGCTTCGACACCTAAGGCTTGAACTTCTGCCAACGTTTTTTCGCTTTCCGCCTTTGAGCTTTCGCTATTGTAATGCACTACCAGTTTTGCTCTTCTGCTTAATAATCGACCAAGGTTTTTACCCCCATCAACGATCAAAATAACTTTACCTTTTACATCATGTACCGCCATTCTATATTTATCCAAATGTTATTATACAAAAATCAACATTGGAATTGATATTTATATGGTGAATTTTTCGGAAGTTGTTAGGTATTCAGAATTTCTTTTATCCAATTCTGTAGTTTTTTGCAATGGCTACCGGTCTGCTTTTATTGTTCCTTTAGTCACAGAAATTTTACTGATAAATTAGCCTTACAAAATACAGAAGTACTCTTCTTACTTTCTTCAGCAGAGAACGTGGGATTCAACACCTTCACACCAAACCCATTTAATGTTGTTTTTCAGATATTTATAAAATTTACTGCAATATATAGCAATAAATTCGAAACTGTGTTTTCTATGCCTTCATTTGATTTTAAAAAAGGGTTCGAGGGTTCGAATCCCTTCCTATTACAAATATTTCAAACAAATTCAATAAAACAAAATAGAGTTGGTTAATTGCCAACTCTATTTTATTCAAAAATTGTAACTTTTATGAAGTGATTAGGAAGCTAATGCTTATGGTTACAGGATTCGAACTGGATCACCTGTTACCTAAATAGCTAATTATCAACGAGATATCTTCTAAAAAAAATAATATTAAAATGAAAAGGTTCGAAAACTCATACCTTTCACCTTATCTCAACAGGATTCGAACTGTTTTTAAAATTTTGTAAAATATTGTATTTCAAGTAAATATACGCAAAATCCAGTTTAAATCAACTAACAACCGGTTCGATGATAGTCCTGCCAAGCTCACTTAAGGAGACACTATTTAATAGTTGTCTCCTTTTTTTATGCCCATAAAAATTTGTGACCCGAACTTTTACATTCTTTATGAATCAGAAAATCAAGGCACAGAATACAAAAAAATGGAGACGTTAATAAATAAACGTCTCCTTAAACTATTTGGAAAGAGTCATAGTGAACCTCGATGCCCTTTCAACATTACTATTATTGCATTTACTACCACTAGTAATAATTTTAACCTGGCAATCGCAATAACCTTATTCAATATTAACTCCACGGGCTTTTGTAGGCTATAGAAACTGCCTGTTTTCTATATACATTATAAATCTCCCAGATAGGTCCAGATAACCCCTTGTTCCCTGATTCTGTGAGTACTGTTGCATACAAAAGTTCCACCTAATACCCAGGTAAAACCTGCACTCGCCTGTCCTTTTTGTAAATATATTACTCCGGAAGTCGCGATTTCTCTGTCTTGATATCCCGCAGCTCCCCGAAAAGCATAGCTGAATAAATTAGAAGGGGTAATCAATAAGGGTAAGAATTCCAATTGAAAGTATTGAACAATATGTGCTGTAAATTTATAAAATCCATCCCTGTCCGCTACGATGCTTCCGTTTGCATTCAAATTATCATCTCTAAAATCAAGATCAAATAGTCCTGATGACAATCCTGTACAAGAAGTATTGAGAGTTGTTTTCTGACCTCTTGAATATAACACTGGTAAATTGATTGTACTCGTTGCCAACTTATAATCCATTAATGCCTGCCATGAAACCCCATCATATAAATAAATTAAATCCTTGTATACCATACCCGTTCCTGTACCTGAGGTGGAAAGGTTATACACCAACAATCCTTTAACCGGATTGGTTATCGTGGTAATATCTGTAGTCGAGGTAAGCGATATCCTGGGAAGCAACAATGCCTTATCGGATGATGATAATTCCAATATTGAAGAGGGAGCAGGTGTAGCCGTTCCTATTCCCATTTGCCCATCAATCGTTATGGTAAAAAAAACTATTAGTAAACAAAATATCTGTTTTTTCATTGTAATCTATATTATCTATTGTCCTATATATTGCCAAGTAACTAATTGTGCTCCTATCTGATCCAGTGCTACGCAGGTTCCTCCCAAATTCCATTGGAAAGGTTTTGATTCTTGCCCCAACTGTAAATAAACCGACCCTGTAAACACGGTAGTCTGCCAGGCTCTTGTTGTTGCCGTACCATCCTTGAATGAATAATTGAGCATTCCCGGAAGCAGGAAAGGGCTGTAAGCCGATTGCAGCATGAATTGCCTAAGACTGACACTCCATATGTAATACCCCGTTTTATAAGCTGTTATCGAACCGTCGGCTTTGATCGTCGTTTTAATATTCGTAAGAGCTGTTAACTGGAAGTTACCGCTAGAGGCATTTGTACAACTCGTATTGGTCGTTTTCTTTCCTACTGCTACCAGTTCTGGGTATAAACTTCCCGAAGCGATTTCTCCCTCTTCCACCATTTCATCCCAACCGGTTCCATTGAATTTATACAATCGCCCTTCATAAATCGCGTTTTCACCAACCCCTGAGCTTTGCGATGCTAGAACCAGCATTCCCATAGATGGATTGGCAACTGTAGTGATATCAGTTTTTGATATCAAGGGTATCCTGGTAAGTAAAAAACCTTTATTTGCAGAAGACATCTCCAGGATCGATGATTGTGCGGGAGCGGCAGTACCTATACCAATCTGGCTTATTAACTGTTCAGTAGAAAGAAAAAGACAGAGTATTAAAAAATATACTTTTCTCATGTTTTTAATTAAATTATAGTTATAAAGGATTACCCAAATATTCCCAGATCACTTCCTGTCCCTGAATTCTACCATCAGCAGGACAGGTATTAGTTCCGAAAAACCATTTGAAACCTTGAGTAGGTACTCCTTGTGTTAAATAAACAACTCCTAAAACAGATGCACGCTGACTCCGAGCTCCACCTGCCGTCCCTCTATACGTATAAGAATAAGTAGCTAAGTTTGGAGCCTGTATGTATGGACTTATATTGAAATTCTGACTGGGGTTAGAATTCATTAACTGAACTAACCCTACCGAAAACATATAGTATCCAGTCTGGGGAGGAGTAAAAGCTCCTGTTGCAGTTATTAAAGTACTGCTCCTTTCGTTTAGGTTAAATGATCCATTAGTATCGCCAACACATCCCTCTTCCGTAGTTTTTCGTCCTACAGCAACAATTTTGGGAATCTCATTGGAAATAAATTTTTCTCTGGTAGTAAGGGCTCTCCACCTGGTGCCATCAAACCTATACAATGTATCTCTTTGTATTGCCGTAATGCCGGTTCCTGAATTTTGAGTGGCATACACAAGCAGTCCCTTTGCAGGATTGGGGACCGTTGTAATATCTGACGTTGACGTTAAAGCTACTCTTGGTAACAGCAATCCTTTGTTAGAAGCATTTAAATCTAATATGGAAGATGGGTGGGGAGTAGCTGTGCCAACTCCTACCTGACCCTGCGCGGCAATTCCTGTTATGAGAGCAAAGACATAACAATAGTGCTTAATTTTTTTCATCGTTCATGGGATTAGTTAATACTTTTATCATTATTTCGTTTTAGTGTCTAAATATTTATTTTCTTAATTATATTTGCTCTTAGATTATAGGAATCATCATAGTAAATCCCCTCTCCATCAGTAGAAAGTACTTCATTTTAAAGCTGTAAAGATTTGTTTTTTTTTAAGAGACTTCGTACTGTAAAGATTCCGATTACAATTTTTATATCGTAAAGGTATTTGATTTATATGGCGTGTTGAAATATAACACATACAGCTTGTTCTGCTTATTTATAGAACTAAATCTACAAACAGGCAGAACTTTATGTACCCGGGCACAAGCCGGAAAAACAAAAATCTATAACATAAATTATAGATTTTATTTTGACAGATAATATGGGTTTTAAATTGTTGCGAAATAACAAATAGGCTGCAT
The DNA here is from genome assembly GCF_037083525.1 of Chryseobacterium sp. CCNWLW53. Lineage (NCBI taxonomy): Bacteria > Pseudomonadati > Bacteroidota > Flavobacteriia > Flavobacteriales > Weeksellaceae > Chryseobacterium > Chryseobacterium sp. CCNWLW53. Next base: position 101,605 of record NZ_JBAOJR010000005.1, read on the forward strand.
CTAATGTAAATTTTTATATAATTCTATGAGTTCTGCTATATTGTTAATTTTTAATTTTTGAAAAATTCTCTTTTTAAAGGTACTTATTGTATTTATTCGTAGACCCAAATGGTTCGAAATTTCTAAATTTCCATTTCCCTTAGCTAATAGTTCAAACACCTGATATTCACGGGAAGAAAGTTCTTTTATCCTATTCCCTCCATCCAAATTCTTTATGATAAAAGGAATAAGCTCAGGCGGGTAGAAATATCCGGTTTCTAAAATAATTTTTATAGCGTTTTTTATATCCTCTTCTGTTCCCAACTTATTTAAATAGCCATCTGCTCCTTTGCGAATATACTGTATGGCAATGTTTTGATCGTAGGCGGAAAATATTAAAATCTTCAGGTCTTTCTGAATATTTTTTAGCTCAGAAATCATTTCGGTATATTTTGTTCCCGGCATATCAATATCTAAAAGGAGAAGATTATAATGATTAGTTTTGAGAAATTCTTTTACACGTCCATAATTTTCTGCTGAATCTATTGTAAGCCCGGGATATGCCGATCTTAAAATCAGGGCTGTTCCGGCCCTTACTACAAAATGGTCATCAGCTATTAAAATTCGTTTTTCCATTCATTTTATTTTTATAAATATTGACTTCAACAGCAGTTCCACCAGGATAATTTTCGTAAAATGATATATCTGCATACATTTTTTTTACAAGGTAAATAACCATATGTAGACCAAGACCGTAATTTCTAAATTTTATAACATCATCATTCATTGACATTTGGTACAATCCATTGTAATAAGTCAATTGCTCCTGCGACATCCCTTTGCCGGTATCCGCTATTTTCAGAGTGATCTTCTCCTGATTATCTTCAGGAATAATATAAATGATGCCCTCAGATGTATTTTTCACAGCATTATCAACCAGATTATGGACAATACACGATAGGATACTTTTATTAAACTGACAATAAATGTTGCCCTTTTCAATAATTTCAATTCTGCTATTTTGTGATTTACTAACTTCATTAAATAGTTTTTGTTTGGCCATCAATATCTCACTAATAGGATATTCATCCTTTTCGTATACATCGTAAGTTCCAAATAAATCACTGTATTCCTTAAGATGCATGGTAAAATTATACAGCTCTTCCGAAGATTGATGAATGCTGTCGAAATATTCTTTCTGAAGATCAACTTCACGGACATCAATTAATTTTTGTGACATCATAGCAATAAATTTAACAGGGGTACTAATGTCATGGCTGATAGCCTCTATCAGCTTTTTCTGATACTCCGATTCTTTCTGCATATCATTTTTTACGGCTTCAAGATGTTGTGCACTTTCTTTAAGCGCTATTTTAATATTAGATACTTTTTTTTTGAGCAATCGATTTCTTATCTGTAAAAATTTAGTTCTTGTGTAGATGATTACTATAAATATGAATAAAAATAAAATAGTAACTGCTAATTTAAAAGCTGTAGTTTGGTAAAAAAGTGGTTTGATTTTAATTTTTACGGTTCTGTATTCATAACTGCCCTCCGGAGAAACCTGAACTCTTAAATGTAGTATATAATTACCTGGCTTTAGATTGCTTATCGTATATTTTCTATCATTTTTAATTTCAATTTGTTTCCAGTCAGTATCATGCCCTTCTATCTTTGCTTCAATTCTTAAGTTATAGGAACTTGAATAGTAAGGAATATCAATAAAAACATCTGCATTCTTATAATTATTCTCTAAAATAAGATCCTTTGAAAAATAAGTAATATCTGAATCATTAATTCTCACTCTTTCAACATATATGCTTTTCTTATCCGGATAATACGCTTTGATATCCTTCGGATCAAAAAATACAAACCCTTCCATTGAGGGAAATACAAATTCACCATTTTTCAAGGAATAGGCATCAGGCATAGAGCCGCCGTTAAATTCAGCGGTTAATAAGCCATCATTTTTCGTAAAACGGTAATAAAACACAGGAGTCTTATTGTTTTCAGAATATTTTAAAAGCTGTTTTTTAGCCACCCTGAACAACCCGTTATTGGAAGATATCCAGTAATATCCATGCGTATCCCCCAAAATATAGTGTGCAGAATTTAAATATGAATTCTGGTCTAAAGGCATTTTGAAAAGCTTCTTATCTCTAAACAAGAAGAAACCATCTTTGTTGGTGGTTATCCATATCTGTCCGTCCGAGGTTCTGATAATATTTTTCACATTTATCTCTTTGGCTACTTGGGCAGCAATTTTCTGTTTTAGCCGTCCTAAGTACAAACCATCGCTACATCCAATCAAAAATTCGTCGTTGTTATATTGCAGAAATGAATTCACAAATCCAGTAAACTCCAACGTAGTATTTATAGTCTTTAATTGTTCGTCTTCAAATAGATGTAGGTAGGAATGGGTAAGATCTGTTGTAGAAACAGCAAACTGGTCTGCACTTTTAAAAAAACCTATTAAGCCCGGAAAATGAATGCTATGAGTGGTAGTATATTGGGTGGATTTATATCTTCTAACCACATCGTCGTCATTCTTGTACAAAATATTCCCTGAATCATCGTAAAACATAAAATGCTTGTCATTAACACCGAAATGATGATTCTTTACAAGCCCATGTTTATTCACTTCATATCCATAGGGGTCTATAATTGTATTTTTATTAAATGGTATGGAAGAACTGCTTACTTCATCCACAAAATGAATTTTTTTCTGAGCTGTGAAAAATTGGGTTAGCTGTACAATATTTAATCCTTTGGTTACGCTTCCCAGATATAATCTTTCAAAATCTTTATCATAAAACATAGAATTAAAGAATTGGTTTCCAAAATTCTTATAGGTTATCAAAAATTTTAATTGCAAATCATCATTCTTATAGCCCTGCAAAAGATAGATGTTATCATTATTGATGATGAAAGTCTGACCGATAATCTGCTGCCAGTATATTTTCGTTTCAGGATCATTAAGAAGAGTTGCCTTTGTAAGAGTTGTTAACTTTCCCTTATCAACTCGGTAAGTTTTTCTGTTTTTCGGATCGGTGAAAAAAAGAGTGTCTTCTTCATTAAGAAATATATTGGATAAATTGGTGGTGACGACCGGAACTTTGGTCTGCCTATTTTTTCCATCGGTATATATCATCCTGTTATTATAAAAACTATATCTTCCGGAGCTGGTCTTTATATAGTATTTGGTATTAGAACCGTATTTGGATTCCGGAGAATTTTTCGATATCCTTTTTAAAAAATTAAACTTCTCTTTTGTAAATGTTTTTGTTGAAGTTCTTTTTGTAATAGACTGGACTTTTCTTTTTCTTATAAGAATTTTATTCTCGTCATTATTGTTATAAATTATAATACTGTCATTCAATACATTTCCATAGAAATTTTCAAAATGTAAGTTGGTAACTGCTAATTTATTATGTATTGTAAATACCGAACCATCATATTGCACTATTCCATTGTCTGTAGACAGCCATATAAAACCATACTTATCTTTTACAATAGCTTTGACACTATTCTGTGGAAGGCCATTCTCTGTATTATACCATGAAGAAACATATTGACCATATGATTGCTGAAAGTGAAATAAAAAAATAATCAATATAGATATTCTCATAGTACAATTGGTAATTCTGCAAAATTAGTCTATTATACAGTACAATTTTGTAGAATATGTTCTACATACAATAAGACAAAGTCGCAGGATAAATTTTCAGGAAAGTGCTACACAACAAATATCTTTGTAAAAGACAAAAACTGGTTCATGGCAGGCAGCTGGACGGTAATACAAGTAATCATTAATTTACTCTTTGCAACGACCTCCATCTGTTTAAAGATAATTATCTAGTGTATCTAAAATGTCAGTTCTTAAATTCCAGAAATTTATGGAGACAATAACAAATAACTTCAAGCAACTTAACATTGGGGCATTAGTCCAACAAAAAGTGAGAGAAACAAACATAGAAATCTCTCGAATATGCAGTTTTCTAAAATGTACAGAAGAAGAGGTAGAAAATATGTACCTCAGTAAATCCTTAGATTCAGAAATTCTCCTGAGGTGGTCAAAGCTCTTAAAATATGATTTCTTTAGAGTTTATTCCCAACATTTAATTTTATATTCTCCTTCCAAAGCTTTATATAAAGTAACAGAAAATAAAAAAACGGCAATGCCTCAGTTCAGAAAAAATATTTACACAAAAGAAATCATTGACTTCGTCCTGGAACTGACTGAAAAGGGAGAAAAAACAAAACAGCAGATAATGGATGATTATGATATCCCGAAAGCCACCTTCTATACCTGGATTAAAAAATATAAAAGATAAAACCTTATGCCTAACTATAAGAAACTATATACGGATATTATTAGCCATAAAAATCCTGAAAAATGGGAAGAATGCTCATTTATTTTAGCTAAGGAAGAACTTACAACTCTGGATATTATTAATCTTAATGAAATCATTTTCAATGATACAGATAAAGAGGTAACAAGATTTAACCAACAACATAAATCATACGATAAAAATGCTATCATCGATATGCTCGTGCATCAACAAGTTAATAAACTGAATAATACTCAGCTGGCTACTCACTTTAAATTAAGCAGAAATTCTGTTGCTAAGTGGAAAAAAGAGTATACACTTTAAGCTGGGCGAAAAATACAATACTAAATGCCTACAAATGCCTACAATTAAGAATAAAAAATAAGTCTGCTATTGTATATGGCAGACTTATTTTAAAGCGTTATTAAGTTTAGATTTAATACCTCGTAAGAATTATCCTATACCCTCTTGCGACGTTTCCATTATTAGTAATATTTATTGTTCCTGCCGCCGGCATGGTTAGCGTATAGTTTAAAGCACTCGGATTTCCACCATCCGCACAACCAACCACATCTGTCCAGGCAGTTGAAATGCTGTATCTACTGATCTCATTAAAGATAGGTGACTTTGCTGTATTTCCACTCCCTTGATTTCCCCCTAATCCATTGATCGAATATAAGCTGCTTGCAGTGCTATTTATTACGTAATATTCTGCAATTGCTACATTACCACACCCATCTCCAACTATGACCACAGCTTTATAAAAACCACCATCAGATAAACCCGTAATCAATTGTCCGGTAGCTCCGCTTGCGAGATTGTTGAGAGCAGATGAGAGAACGGCCCCAAAAGTTGTAGAAGGAGAAGCTTTAACCAATACTCCATTAGAATCCGCATAAACAGGAGTTACAGCATTAGTTCCTGCTACAATATCCATCGTTCTAATTCTCGTATGACCTGCTACATCCAATAATTCTGTCGGTGCAGAGGTTCCGATTCCTACATTTCCAGCAGAGGTGATCCTAAGACGTTCCAGATAACCTCCACCAAGAGAATTTCCCATATAAAAGTCTTCATCTGTACTGGTACGTATACTTCCAATTCCCCAATTTGCACCTCCCGATGTAGGTCCACTGTTTGTAAAACCTAGAAGTGAAAAATTTCCGGCAGCCAATGGAGACGTATTTCTCAATGCTAAAATAGACAGATTATTACCACCAGCTGGAGCATCAATTAAGGTATACCTGTTCAAATTAGCTGCGGTGGTAACTATATGCATCTTAGTCGTAGGAACAGTAATACCTACACCTAAGGATCCGGTGTTGGTTACAACCATATCATTAGCCTGTTGGGTAACTGAAGGGGCTCCCACAGCAGGGTTATCCTTAGCTCCATCAATATGGAAGGTACCCTGAGGGTTTGAAGTACTTACGCCAACCTGAGCATTGCCAAATGATAAGAAACCTGACAGTACAAGTATCAGTGGCGAAACATTTTTTTTCATAATCTTTTGATTTTTTTATTATTTTATTGTGTTTAATCATTAAAATCGCCTATACATTAAAAGCTATCTTTTGATTTTCACCCTTCAAATGGCTGCTTAGTCTGTGACTCGTTCTCTTCTTCTGTTGAGAAGAAGAGCCCAAAGTCAAGGAAACTAATCAAAATTTTGTGCTTTTAGAAGCGATATAAAAATTCTATTATCGTGGGGAATCCGAGAATAAAACTCTAAGACAAAGATATTTTATTCATGTAACTAACTGATAGATAAGGCGTACGATTTACTCTTGCCCGTTGTAGAAGTAATTCTATACTTCTGCTATTATATATTATTCTACTTTAAAAAGTCATTGACCACCTTAAAGAATACTTGAATATTCCCAAAAAAATAAAACATTATAAATCAACAAAATACCCGTGGAATCCAATTAAGATCAGCAGCCAAAGAGTTCGGGGGATAATCCTGTCAAGTCACTTAAGGAGACACTATTTGATAGTTGTCCCCTTTTTTATGCCCATAAGAATGTGTGACCCAACCTTTTCAATTGGGATATGTAGAATTCAATTTTAAAGTTAGAATTGACAAAATTTCAATCTGCACATCAACTTTTCTGCCGTATCTACCTTTAATATCTTTATTTCTATGTTGATTAAATTTAACTTTTTCCCATAGTCATTCTGTAACTCTTGGGAGTCCAGCCTGTTTGTTTTCTGAAAAAATAGGAAAAATGAGAGAAATTATTAAACCCAAGCTCAAAAGCTATTTCTTTAATTGATTTATTTGAACTGTGTAATAATTTCTTTGCTTCCAATAATATCCTTTGTCTTATAAATTCCAATGGAGATATTTTATATTGTTTCCTGCACAGAACTCCTAGATAATTGGGAGTAATGCATAGCTCTTCAGCATAAAAGGCGACACCTTTTTGCGTTTTGTAATAGGTTTCGACAAGTTCATGGAACCGGAAAGCAGGATTATTGTAATCATTCAATGCAGATTTTCCATGCATCTGCTCTATCCAAAGATTAATCATCAGCGCTAAAAGTCTTACCCTTGCATTAATAAGTTCCGGAAATACAACTTCCGAATGTATTTCTTTACGAATCGCATCAAACTCCATACTGAATTTCTCATAAGCTTCTTCGTTAGACTGGATCATTTCGTATGTACTGTGAGGCGAAAAAGTATGCTTTAATGTAGGAGAAAATGTTTCAAGAATAGAATCATTAATGATCAGCCTTCTGCCACTCGCATGCAAAGGCAGATTCCATATATATTTCCTTTTAGGGAGATGAACAAATAGTTGCCGGGAATTTAGTGTATATGTATCAATATCCGTAATACAATTACCTTCAATGCATTCATCTAAAATAATGATTGTGAAAGAATTGTCAGGAAAACGGTTAAGCTCGGAAGAACTTATTTCGCCCTGATAAATAACATCAATATCTTTTTTACCCTCTTTTTTCAATACAGCTGAATTATTCTTTTGTTGCATCCCTTACTTAATGTCCGATAAAGTTACTTAAATTCGATAATACTCATTAATATCCGGAATTGTGAAATAAATATTGTCTATTATCTGCAAGTATAGAATTACCGTTTTCGAAGAAAAACATTCAGTATATTTGTAATAAGACTTATTATATTTAAATGTTGACAGATCAATTTGGAAGGAGCATAAACTATCTTCGGCTTGCTATCGTAGACCGGTGTAATCTCCGCTGCACCTACTGTATGCCGGAAAACGGTCTTACCTGGATTAAGCAAAAGGAATTAATGACTGACGAAGAAATGCTCAGAATCTGTTCGGTATTTACAGAATTGGGAGTAGATAAAATCAGGATAACAGGAGGAGAGCCTTTTGTCAGAAAAAACAGTATTGAACTCATCCAAAATATATCGCAATTAGATGGACTTACCGATCTCAGTATAACAACCAACGGTCTTCTTACTGAACAGTATATTCCGCAACTTAAAAAATTCGGGATCAAATCTGTCAACTTAAGCCTTGATACACTCGATAAAGAACGCTTTTTCCGGATCACCAGAAGAAATAGTTTTGATCAGGTGATGAAAACTTTAGACAGCTTATTACAACATCATATAAAAGTAAAAATCAACACGGTAGTCATGGAAGGGGAAAATACTGAGGATATCATTCCATTGGTCATGCTCGCAAAAGAGCTTCCGGTAGATGTCCGCTTTATTGAAGAAATGCCTTTTAACGGAAGTGATACTGATATTTCCCTGAAATGGAATTTTACACAAATTTACAGCTATATTAAAGATCATTTCCCAGAAATCCAAAAGACAGATGATCCTAAAAGCTCAACGTCTTACAGCTATAAGATCCCAGGCTTTGCAGGAAATATTGGAATCATTGCAGCTTATACCCGTTCATTTTGCGGAGACTGCAACAGAATAAGGATCACCCCTTCCGGTATTCTCAGAACCTGTTTATATGAAGGAACCGGTGTCAACCTAAAAGATGAAATCCGTATGGGAAAAACAGATGAAGAGTTGAAAAACATCATTATCAGCAGCATACACAAAAAACCGAAAGACGGCTGGGAAGCTCAGAAACTGAGTTTAACCACCTCACAAATCCATCAATCAATGGCAACAATAGGAGGATAATTATGGAAATGATCAGCGTACAGCAGGCAGAAGAGATTATACTTTCCCAAATCAGAGACTTCGGAACCGAGGAGATTTTCTATGAAAATGCCTTAGGAAAAATTTTAGCAGAAAATATTTTGGCAGATCGCGATTTGCCGCCATTTGACAGGTCAACAGTAGATGGAATTGCCATCAGCTTTAATTCGTTTGAAAAAGGAATTCGCACCTTTACCATCAAAGCTGTACAGGCAGCGGGAGAAGTTCCAGTTTCTATTGATGACGAAAACGAATGCATAGAAATTATGACCGGAGCAGCTTTGGATTCTTCAATGGACACTGTCATACGCTATGAAGATATTTTGATAAATAACAATTTTGCAAGCATTACTATCGATGTTAAAAAAGGACAGAATATCCATCTGAAAGGAAGAGATAAAAAGGCAGGAGAAATATTGGTAAAAGCCAATCAAGTGATAACTCCATCTATTCTCGGGATTGCTGCGTCAGTGGGAAAAACATTTCTAACAGTGAAAAGACTTCCCAAAGTAGCCATTATTTCTACAGGGGACGAAATGGTACCACCTGAAACGATCCCTACTCCATTTCAGTTAAGACGCTCCAACGGAATTACCATAAAATCCGTTTTGGAAAAATACAGAATAAATGCTGACTGGCTGCATTGGAATGATGATTTTGAATTCATAAAAAAGGAACTTTCCCAATGTATCGAAAATTGTGATATTTTGCTGATGAGCGGCGGGGTTTCTATGGGAAAATTCGATTATCTGCCCAAAGCCTGTGAAGAACTGGGAGTAGAAAAGCTTTTTCACAAAATAAAACAAAGACCAGGAAAACCGTTCTGGTTTGGAAAAAGCCAAAACGAAAAATTGATTTTTGCATTTCCGGGAAACCCGGTTTCCGTATTTATGTGTCTCCACCGGTATTTTATTCCCTGGTTGGAAAAATCTTTGGAGATCCTGGAAACAGCACAATATGCCGTTTTACAAAATGATATAGATTTTCCATCTCCACTTCAGTATTTTGCGCAGGTAAAACTCAGTGTGAACCCATCGGGACAATTAATCGCCGAATCAGTAAATACCAATGGTTCCGGAGACTTTTCCCATCTCGCAGAGACTCATGCATTCATAGAACTTCCCCTGGAAAAAACTGAGTTTAAGAAAGGCGAAGTGTATAGAATCTGGAAATATAATTTTTAATGTATTTATGACAAACTTTTCACATCTTAATAAAAAAGAACAGCCGGGCATGGTAAATGTTGGCAGTAAAAAAGTCACGCACCGAAAAGCCGTTGCCAAAGCTGTTGTGATACTTCCCGAAAATATTCTGGAAGCACTTCAAAAGGATGATTTTAAAACTAAAAAAGGTTCTGTTTTCCAGACTGCCATCATTGCAGGAATAATGGCAGCAAAAAAAACCGGTGATCTGATTCCTCTCTGCCATCCGATCGGTATGGATAACTGTGAAATAGATATTGAAATCAACTCTCAAAATGAAATTGAAATCTATTGTACTGCAGAGATTGAAGCAAAAACAGGTATCGAAATGGAAGCACTGACAGGAGCTTCTGTTGCCGCACTTACCATTTACGATATGTGCAAAGCAATGAGCCATGACATTGTGATAAAAGAAATACAACTCATCGAAAAAACAGGAGGAAAAAATGATTTCAAAAGAGACTGATTTCCCCAAATTAAACGGACTGATACTGGCAGGAGGAAAAAGCCAGCGAATGGGAAATCCTAAAGATAAAATCAATTGGCATGGCAAAGAGCAGCGGTATTTTGCGGCTGATCTTTTAGCTCCATTTTGTGAAGAGGTTTTTATTTCCTGCAGACAAGACCAACTGGAAAATTTTGATACGGATTACAAGGCTCTTACCGATACTTTTCTGAACATGGGACCTTTCGGCGGTATACTTTCGGCGTTGCGCTCTCAAAGAGATAAAGCATGGCTAGTCGTTGCCTGCGACTTACCTTTATTGGATAAAAAATCTTTAGAATTTTTAATTGAAAACAGAAATACCGAAAAAGCAGCAACCACTTATGAAAGCCCATTTGATGGGCTTCCAGAACCGTTGATTACCATTTGGGAACCTAAAAGTTATCCTCTGCTCCTCAATTTTTTAGGATCAGGAAATACCTGTCCAAGAAAAGTTCTGATCAACAGTGATACATTAATCCTGAAACCTGGTAACCCAGAAGCTTTAATGAATGTGAACACACCCGAAGATATGGCAAAGGCAAAGGAAATTTTAAAAAAATAGATTTAACCGAAGATAAAAAACATATGAGTGACCCGCTTGAACGTTATCATTGCCAGATGGCTTTACCCGGATTTGGTGTTTCTTCCCAGGAATTGCTTAAAAATGCTAAAATTCTGATAGTAGGCATGGGCGGATTGGGCTGTCCTTCGGCACAATATCTGGCTTCTTCAGGTATAAGGACGATTGGTCTTGCGGATGATGATACAGTCTCCGAAAGCAATCTGCACCGCCAGATTTTATATGCTCCGGAAGATATTGGAAAATCAAAAGTTGACATTGCCGCTACAAAATTACAGCAACAAAATCCATCGGTAAAAATCATTCCTTTCAATTTTCGGGTAACTTCCGAAAATGTAATGGATTTGATTTCAGACTTTGATTTAATCATTGAAGGAACTGATAATTTTGAAACAAAATGTTTGCTGAATGACGCTTGTGTATTGACAGGAAAACCTTTAGTATATGGCGCTATTTACCAATACGAAGGCCAGGTAAGTATCTGGAATGTTATACAGAAAGACGGTACTTACTCTCCCAATTACCGTGATGTTTTTCCGAACGCGGAAGAATCACAGGTTCCGAACTGCAGAGAAGGCGGCGTACTTCCTACACTGGCAGGAATTGTAGGATGTATGCAGGCTAATGAAGCCATAAAATATTTTACAAATCCCGAGGATTTATTGGCAGGAAAACTCTGGATGATGAATGTTCTGAATGGCAAAACACAGATTATTAAATTAAGAAAAACTTCTGTGCAGATTACAGCTTTACCTCAGGCTGTTGATACCATTACGTTTGAGCAGCTGATGCAGAAGAAAGATCATTTTGAAATCATAGATGTCCGTACATCGCAAGAGCATAAACAGTTTAATATAGGAGGAATCAATCTTCCTGCAGAAGAATTACAGAATCATTCAGATTATATTTCAAGTTGTTCAAAACCTATTTTGGTTTATTGTCAATCCGGGAAGCGAAGTACAGAAGCGGTAAGAAAAATAAAAAAGAGCTTTCCTGAAAAGGAAGTATTTTCTTTAAAAGACGGCATCCAAAAAATATAATAAATACTTCTTAATTTAAAATCATTCAGAAGTAATAATCATCTTCTTTTTTAAGCATCAATCAATAATATTCTGAGTCATTTTCTGAGAAACAGCAATATGTTCTCCTACCATCTCATGAATGGTCTCATCAATCATGATACACATACTGTTCAAGGCTAAATCATTCGCATCCGTTCCAAAAGGCTCCTCAATTTCATCTGCAATCGCTTCAAATGCAACAAATGTATAAGCTACAAATACGACAATAAGAGGCGTAAACCATCCCAGCGAATCTACAAGACCGAAAGGCAGCAAAAAACAATAAATATACACCGTTCGATGCAACAGAACACGGTAACTGTAAGGAATCGGGGTAGAGACCAATCTTTCACAACCTCCTAAAATATCAGAAAGTTTATCAAAATTCTCATCAAAACGCGCCTGTTGGATAGAATCTAAGTAACCTTGATCTTTCGCTTTCTGAACCCATTCTGCAAGCAACCGCATAATAACTGCCGGCTTATATTTTGATCCTGCAACAATTTTCAGTTGGTCTTCATTAAGCCTTGATTTTAAATCTTCATAAGCATCTGTTCCTCTAAGTTGATGTTTCAGCGCAAAAACAAAGGAACTAAGTAAATTAACAAAGCTATGAACAGAAATTATATCGTTCTTTATATTGCTTAGAGTCATTGCTTGCCGGGTCAATGCACGTGTAGTATTCAACAAGGCACCCCATAATTTTCTTCCTTCCCAAAATCTGTCATAACTGGCATTATTTCTAAACCCGAGGAATAAGGCCAGTACAAAGCCAAACAGCGTCAGTGGCGCAGGATTTAACGGAACTTTAAATGAGAGAATTGTTCCATGAAAATAGGTCACCAATAAAGAAAGGATTAAAAGCAATCCCAAACGGGGAAGCAAGGCAGGCAAAACAGAACCGTGCCACACAAAAAGCATTCTGAACCAGTGTTCTTTTTTTCTTATGATCATTACTAAATGATAATTTACTTAAGTAATATATTTTATGGTTGTTCGAGGCTTGTTCCGGCTGCAGCAATGACGTGATCATCAATCCTTTTAAAAATTTCGGGACTATGCTTTCGGATTTTGATACGGACATATTTGGAAGCAGGCATATTAGCTCCATTAACTACATTATTGATGGATACCAATACATTGGTTTCCGGGAAATAGGTCATTGTACTTTTCTGCGGGATGGGATATTTTACAACAATAAAAAGAGGAGCAATTCTTTCAATTCCGTCATCATAATTGAAAAGGTCTACATGGTCACCTTCTTTGAGACCGGCTTTCTCTATATCTTTTTCATTCATCATGACAACTCTTCTTTCATTGAAAATCCCACGGTAACGGTCATTCAGACCATACACAACTGTATTAAACTGATCATGTGTTCTGGTGGTTCCCATCAGGTATTCGTCATCTGCAAGCGAATTATCTGGTACGGCGGTTATATTGAATGCAGCTTTTCCCGGTGAAAATTCACTGTTGAAAATACCATCCCTTGGTCCGTTCGGAAGATAAAAACCGCCTTTCTGAACAACCCTTTCGTTATAGTTTTCAAATCCGGGAATACATTGTTCGATATCATTACGAACGGCATCATAGCTGTTGATAAATTTGTCCCAATCTACAACAGAACGTTCACCTAAAACTGCTTTTGCCATTCTGCAGGCGACGTGTGTTTCATTGATCAGATTTTCAGAAATCGGCTCCAGAACACCTCTTGACCATTCCACAACACCCATTGAGTTTTCTGTACTTACGTGCTGAAGTTCTCCATTGACCATATCTTTCTCACTCCTGGAAATTACCGGCAAAATAAGAGCTTCTTTCCCATGGATAAGATGATTTCTGTTTAATTTTATAGAAACGATTACAGACATTTCCAGCTTCCGCATTGCTTCTGCCGTAAAGGTTGTATCCGGTGCTGCAGAAAGGAAATTACCTCCCATGCAGAACATAAATTTTACCTTTTCTTCGTGCATCGCTTTCAGTGCATTCACAACATCATAGCCGCCTTCTCTCGGAACTTTAAAGCCATAATATTCCTGTAATCTGTCCAATTGCTCGGTCGTAGGATGATGGTTAATAAGTAGCGTTCTGTTTCCCTGTACATTACTGTGACCTCGAACAGGGCAGACTCCTCCTCCCTGAATTCCTATGCTTCCTTTCATCAGCAGGAGGTTCACGATATTATAAATCATTTCCACTCCGTTGTGCTGCTGCGTAATTCCCATTCCCCAACAAATGATAATGCGTTTTTTTGAGGCAATCATTTGTGCGGCTTCCCTTAGATTTTCAATCGGAATTCCACATTCCTCGGATAAAAAATTGAGGTCATACAATTTTAATTCTTCAACCAATTCATTGAAGCCCGCAGTTTTATTAATGATAAAATCGTGGTCAAGAACTTTTCCCGGATTTTTAGCCTCTTCTTCCAATACCAGAATTTGAAGTGCCTTTAAAAGTGCCATATCCCCGTTAATTTTTACAGGAAGATATAAATCCGACAATTCATAAGGCTTATTGAGCAAAGCACGGACTTCCTGAGGATTTCTGAAACCTTTTAATCCGGCTTCAGGAAGCGGATTGATTGCCATAATTTTTGCTCCGTTTTTCTTTCCTTTAGTTAATGCGGAAAGCATTCTCGGCGAATTGGTTCCCGGATTCTGACCAATGATAATGATGAGGTCTGTATCATAAAAGTCTTCCAGCTTTACGGTTCCTTTTCCGATACCTATGCTTCTTGAAAGCGCATAACCGGAAGTCTCGTGGCACATATTGGAGCAGTCCGGGAAATTGTTGGTTCCGAATTCACGGGCGAACAACTGATATACCCAGGTTGCTTCGTTGCTGGTTCTTCCTGAAGTATAAAATATGGCTTCGTTAGGCGAATTCAAAGCGTTTAATTTTTCGGAAATTTTTGTAAAGGCATTATCCCAACTTATCGGCTGATAATGGGTTCCTCCTTTCGGTAAATACATAGGCTCCACGATTCTTCCTAACTGGCTGATTTCAAAATCCGTCAGTTTTGCTAAATCATAAACCGAATTTTCTCTGAAAAACTCTGCACCGATCTTTTTTGAGGTAGCTTCTTCCGCCAGAGCTTTTGCTCCGTTTTCACAGTATTCACCCAATCTGGAACGTTCATCATCCGGGTCGGGCCATGCACAGCTTGGGCAATCGAAACCATCAAACTGATTCATACTGAAAAGAGCCCTTCCTCCACGAAGAACCGAGGCATTGAGAACCAACTGGTCCAATGAATGGATAACAGCAGGAACACCAGCTGCCCAAGCTTTTGGAGGTTTCAATTTCAAATCCAGCAACTTATAT
This sequence comes from Chryseobacterium sp. CCNWLW53, assembly GCF_037083525.1. Classification (NCBI taxonomy): domain Bacteria; kingdom Pseudomonadati; phylum Bacteroidota; class Flavobacteriia; order Flavobacteriales; family Weeksellaceae; genus Chryseobacterium; species Chryseobacterium sp. CCNWLW53. Next base: position 116,728 of record NZ_JBAOJR010000005.1, read on the forward strand.
GGAGGTTCTGCAGAAGGTAATCTACTACCCTTTTTTATTTTATCGAATGAATCTTTGTTTTCCATGATTTCTAAATTTTAAAAAATGAAAAAATTAGCATTTTATATTCGGGTTGGGATAATTGTCGCTTTGGTCTTCCAGCGTATTATCAATGCATACAAAATCCTTTTCTATTAAAATCTTCACCAATCCGGCTTGTCCGTCAAAGCCCACTCTGTCTGTGGAAATCCACTCATTTATCATATCCTTCGGCATTTTCAGTACAATTCTGTTTTCGATGAAAGCGGCTGAAAGTTCTTCGTCCTCCGTTCTTTCAATAGCATAAATAAACGGACGGTCTACAAATTCCGTAAAGCTTGAGATGACTCCGTTTTGTCCTAATTCTGCAACTTCAGACTGGGTCAAACGGAATCGTATTGAATTGTCTTTAATTCTTATTTTCATAACAAATTTTCAATTTTAAAATAGCTGCCTGAATGGTAAATATTAAACCTATTATCCCGGAGAAAGCCTAATAAAGTGATATCAAATTCTTTTGCCAGATCTACTGCAAGGCTGGATGGCGCTCCTATTGCTGCAACAATTGTAATTCCTGCCATTGCTGCTTTCTGGATGAGCTCGAAACTGGCTCTTCCGCTTAGAACCAAAATTTTATTGTCGAGAGGAAGTAAATCTGCTGATAATGCATATCCTATGAGTTTGTCCAGTGCGTTATGCCTTCCTACATCTTCCCGCAGTGCCAAAAGATTGCCTTCCAGGTCAAAGATACCGGAAGCGTGTATACCGCCTGTAGCACTGAAATTATTCTGAAACGACTGCAGCTTTTCAGATAGTTGATACAGAGTATCCAGAGAAACTTCTGTGTTTTGTTTTGTATGATTATGGAAAGTGCTTACTGTTCTTATGGATTCTATGGAACCTTTTCCACATACACCGCAGCTCGAAGTTGTATAAAAATTTCTGTCGGCTTTCATAAGCTCAGGAATACAACCTTCTGTAAGCTCAACAATGACAATATTTTCACTATTTCTGGAACATTCTGCTTCCGGAAAATAGGTGCTTTTCACCTGTTGACGGCTGGAAATAATTCCTTCCGTAAACAGAAAACCGATTGCCAGTTCTGCATCATTTCCGGGAGTCCGCATCGTTACAGATATATTTCTGGACTCTTTTTTATCTGCTAAATGATAAACAACCCTGATTTCCAAAGGTTCTTCTACAGAAACATCATCCGTATAAGGAAAACTGCTGTTGTCCTTAACTTTGACGATTTCTATCTGTTTCACTGACTTATTTGATAGCAGATGGGCTTTCATAATTTAATAACTGGTTTAATAAAGGTACAAAATTTTGTTCCTCAAATTACGGATGTGCGGAAACCCATTCTTCTCCATCTTCAAAAATTTCTTTTTTCCAGATGGGAACGGTTTTTTTAATATTCTCGATCATATAGCTGCACGCATCAAAAACAGCATTTCTATGCCCGTCACTCACCACGATGATCACAGCAGCATCGCCTGGAAATAAAATTCCGGTACGGTGATGAACTACAATATTTTTTACCGAAAATAAAGAAATGGCTTTACCCACTATTTTTTGTATTTCCTTAACTGCCATAGATTCGTAGCACTCATATTCCAAACGAGTGACAGATTTACCTTTGGTCTGATTTCGTACTGTTCCTACGAATGATGCCATTCCTCCGCATGCAGGATCGGATGCAAGGCTAAAGCAATCCGTAAGATCCAGTATATTTTCTGTTATTTTTATATCAACCATATCTTTTATCCGCCGCTTACCGGAGGAATTATTGCTATTTCATTAGAGACTGTTACGATCTGATCGTCTTCCGCATATTCATCGTCAACGGCAATAAAATAGGATTTTAATCTCTTCAGTTCCGGAAAATCTTTTTCCAGAAGCTCTTTTAGCGCATTAACATTTGCACCTTCATTTATTTCTATTTCTTTTTCTGATGCTCCGAAAATATCTTTCGTTATTCCGAATGCTAATATTTTAAGTATCATTTTTAAATTTAGCTTATTACCAATATTTTATTAAAACATTTATCCCGGCTACCAAAACCAGGACAGCTGTCATTCTTTTGATGACCAAGGGATTCCATTTCAGGGACATCCTGGAACCTATCTGTCCGCCAATGAATACGGCAAAACACAAACTCAGAATTCTGAAATAATCCATGCCTGCAGATAATTTGGACAACTGTCCGAAAATCCCTGATACTGAATTTACCAATATGAAAACACTTGATGCTGCTGCAACTTTTCGTGGGGTATCCCATTTCATGAGGTTTAATAGAGGGGAAAGAAAAATTCCGCCGCCAATTCCCACCAATCCTGACAAAAATCCGATTCCCCCTCCTAAAAATCCGTTTTTGAACAGAGAGGCTTCTGTATATTCTGAGGGGTTTTCGCCATTTTTTGTCTCTGTCTTGATCCAAAGCAACAATGCAGCAATGATTAAAGTAATGCCTAAGATCAGGAAAAAAGTTTCCTGGCTTATTTTTAAAACAGCTCCCAGATACGCCATAGGAACACTTATAATCGCAAGCGGAAGTATTTTCTTCCAGTCAGTCTGCTTATTTTTGATATAAATAAATACGCCTCCTATTACCACAATAACATTACAGATAAGCGCTGTTAACCGTATTTCCTGATAAGGAAGACTATACATTGCCAGAACAGCAAGGTAACTGGATCCTCCACCAAATCCTACGGAAGAATAAATGAAAGCGATGATTAAAAAAAACAAAAAGATTTCCCAATGCCCCATATATTTTGAGAATTAATTTTCTTACAATAATACTCATTTTTAGGGCGTCATACGAAGGTATAATAAAAAGTTTCTACCGTAATTTGTGAGAAGAATATTCTGAATTGTTTATTTTATAAAACCAACCTTATTATCCCAACAGCATTTATTAAATTTGATAAATAAAAACCGATATACCCATCTCAATGAATAATACTTTTTCTACTGATTATAATGCTCAGAATGTTACAGATTATCCGAATAATAACACCTATTTTTTAATATGGAATTTTAAGGACAACGTTGATCCCGATAAGATCAAATCAGTTTTCCAAAGAGTTTGTGCTTTGGTAATTAATTTGAATAATTCGGCACTTGACCGTTTTCCGGATTCCAAAGCCAGCTGTGTAATGGGGATTGGATATGAAGCATGGCAACAACTTGAATTGCCTCAACCACTGCCTAAAGAATTTAAGAAATTCCAGGAAATAAAAGGCAGTAAACATACGGCAGTAAGTACAAAAGGAGATTTGCATTTTCACATCCGGGCCGATGAAAAAAGCTTTGCTTATGATATGGCCTCTATAATTTCCGGATATATGAAGGAAATAGCAGATTGTGTAGTTGAGGTACAAGGATTCCGTTATTGGGATAGCAGATCTATTTTAGGATTTGTTGACGGTACTGAAAACCCACACGGCAAAGACCGGGATCATTTTGCCATCATTGGTGATTCTGATTTACAATATGAAGGAGGAAGCTATCTTTTTGTACAGAAATACATCCACAATCTTAATGCCTGGAAATCGCTTTCTGTGGAAGAACAGGAAAAAGTAATAGGCAGATCCAAAGACCTTGATATTGAAATGGATGATGATGTAAAACCTAAAAATTCACATATTGCATTGGCTAATATTGGTGATGACTTTAAAGTTGTGCGTGATAACATGCCTTTCGGAAACGTAGCAACTAATGAAATGGGAACTTATTTTATCTGCTATGCAAGTACATTCAGCACGGTTGAAAAAATGTTGACCAATATGTTCATCGGTAACCCGCCGGGAAATTATGACCGAATTCTTGATTTCAGTACTGCACAAACAGGGACATTATTTTTTGTTCCAAGTTTAGACATGCTTGATGAATTTTCAGGATAAATTTATAAAACCATAATATTAGAATATAATGAAGGTATGTATAAATATAAGTTTAACAATCAAAAATACATTTAATAAATTATAAAATATTATAAATCAACAAAATACCCGTAAAATCCGATTAAGATCAGTAGCCAAAGAGTTCGGGGACACAAAGGCTAGCTACCCTATTTGGTTAATTAACGGCCGCCTCTTTGCCAAATTTTTTCAGTGTTAGAAAATGCGAGTACAGTGCCGATAAAAAGCTCTTATTTTCAATGTAAGGCAAGTTGAACTCCATCGCTGTCTTCTTCACAATAACAGAGATCTTCCCATAATGTATGTGGCAGACTTTAGGAAACAGATGGTGCTCTATCTGCCTGTTTAGTCCGCCAAGGAAAAATGCCGCGAGCTTATTGTGCGTTGCAAAATTCGCTGTTGTACGCATCTGGTGCTCCGCCCAGGCTTCTTCTATCTGCCCGGTTTCGTTAGGCACAGGGAAATTGGTCCCCTCAACAACGTGGGCCAGCTGAAATACCAGTCCCATCGTCAAGCCTTCGGCAATATGTAAGAACAGAAAACCGATCAGAAACTGCCACCAGCTCACATCCAGTACCAATAGCGGCAATATGATAAAAAGGAAGTAATAAAGCGCTTTATAGAAAAACAAATTGAAATATTCCAGCTTAGGGTGCTTATTCTGATGTGCCCCAATTTTTTTCTGGAAAAACTTTACAAAATCCTTACGGAACACCCATGACAGGGAAGCTAAGCTGTAAAGCGGAAAGGCATACCAATGCTGGTACCGTTGAATGCGATTCACTTCGTCTTCCTCAGCAATCCGGATCAATCCCGGCGCGACTTCAATGTCCTCATCATGTCCGGGGATATTGGTATAGGTGTGGTGAACCACATTGTGAGTGATACTCCAAACGTATGGATTAGCGCCGATCAGATTAAAAATAAACCCGAACAGTTTATTCACTTTTTTATTACCGGAAAGTGCACCATGTATAGCATCGTGGCATACATTGAAGCCTACAAAGGCACTAAACATACCCAGAACCACTGCAAGTGGCAAGAGCATCCAGGTCGGAAGCAGACCTGAAATAATTACAAGGTAAATTCCAATAAAGCCTGTAAGGAAAAATACAGTCTTGCCCCACATATGGCCATTGGCATGTTGACTTAATTGATGCTGACTGAAAAATTGATCTACTCTGCTCCTAAGAGTTGCATAAAAATGAGAACCAGAAACTGATGAGAATTTTACTTTTTGTGACATAAGATATCTTGTTTGATCTACCTAACGCGAACAAACAGATGTGCTAAATCGGGTGTTGGAATGAGGAGCGTATTAAGCTTTCCGGCACGTTACCGGATTGTTTACATATATAACGTATTAATTGTTAATTTATTATATTTTAATTAAAGGTACATTTATTTGTCCATGCCTCATCCATCTGAATGATTTAGAAAGATTTCTAACTTAAATCATTAAAGCCAACACAATGCAATTTAAAATGATTCAGGCTCACTGAGAAAGACCCTGCAAAAAATGTTAAGTCTTTTGTATTTTAATAAAACAGATTCTATTATTCGCTAAAGGATATACAAAAGCCACCGTAATTTATACGGCAGCTGCTTTATTTTTAGTTTTGAATTTTATTTAAGTTTATAAGAATTTCCGTTCCAGAGATACGTTTTGGAAGAATGTTTTTTCTTTTCTCTGTCTTTGTCATCTCTTTCCATTTCCTCTGTTTTAAAGATAAATGCATTGGGAATTCCGCCTTTATCATTGGGAAATACAAATTCTTCGGAATGGTAGTATACATCGGCATCCCCTACATTCATCAGTTGTGGCAGTGGAACCTGCTTTTTGTCTTTAAAAAGAACATACTGAGTATAGCTTGCAATTCCGCAGGCTTCACCGGAAACCATAGCTTTAAGGGTGAGTTCCACATTCTGCAGCTTATGTCCGCTTTCAATGGTAAATGTAGCATAGCTTAGTTCCTCTCCTCTTCCGGTGTCGAAGTACACCTCATCAACTAAATTGGTTCCTTCGATGACTTTTATCCCGGCAATGTTTTGCTTTACAGTTTCATTATATTCTTTATTTTTCCGGTCTACCGTTTTTGAAAGTCCAAAAAGGAAATCGTAGCCGTTCTTATTGCGGTAACCAACGGAAAGATTACCTCCCCAGACATACCCTTCCGAAATCAAATCTCCTTTCTGATAAGCAACTTTGTACCAATTAGCCCCTCTTTCGCCTAACTTAAGTATTGCTTCTTCTTTTTTAAGGATCAGCACCTGCTGATTGGTTTGCAGAGAATCTGTTACTTCAGCTTTTACATCCGGTTCTTTTCTTACTCTGGTCCAGTCTGTAAAAATTTTCTGGGGTTTGTTTTCTTCAAAGCTGAAAACTCCGTCAGGATAAACGCCATTTTCTTCCTGTGCAGAAAAAAACTGCAGGAACAGCAGGCATAAAACCGTCAATAAAGATTTCATATGACTATTGTGTTTCATTATTTTTCCAGCAAAAGGCTTACCCATTCTTCACGCTGAAGTTTCTTTTTAAGTTCCAGTCCGCTTTCTTTGCATACTTCCAGGATATCATCCACATCAAAGAAGCACAGTCCGGAAAGCAGAAGTTTTCCCCCTTCATTCATAACAGAAACATAGGTAGGAATATCGGAGATCAGAATATTTCTATTGATATTAGCCAGAATGATATCAAAGTTTTCTTTTCCTAAATTTTCTGCGGTTCCCAGTTCAATATCAAGTTCAACCCCGTTTCTGGCAGCATTTTCTTTTGAGTTTTCCACAGACCATTCGTCTATATCAATCGCTTTTGTATCCCCTGCACCTATCTGCTTTGCATAAATTGCCAAAACCGAGGTTCCACATCCCATATCAAGCACTTTTTTACCATTGAAATCAATATCCATCATCTGCTGAATCATCAGATGCGTTGTAGGATGATGCCCTGTTCCGAAAGACATTTTTGGCTGAATGATGATTTCATGCATTCCCGGGACAGATTCATGGAATTCTGCTCTGATGAGCACTTTATCATCAATATTGATCGGCGAAAAATTCTTTTCCCATTCTTCATTCCAGTTGATATTGGGCATTTCTTCGAAAGAATAAGTGATCTGTACATTTTCATTTTCAAAAAGCGGAAGTGCTTTAAGATCTTCTTCTTTAAACTGTTCTTTCTGGATATATCCTAAAATTCCGTCGATTTCTTCCGTAAAGCTGTCAAAACCTATTTCGATAAGCTCCGCCATTAATATCTCGTTCCATGGCTGCAATGGAGAAATCCTGAAATTGAATTCTAAATAATTTTGCATGTGAGTGAATAATTTAGTGCAAAAATAAGGATGTTATTATTGTTAAAAAAATTGAAGTGCCATGAGTCTTGTATATTTTGAGAATAATGTCTTTGTTTTATGGAAAAGGCTAGTAAGAGTTTTTTTATTTTGGCTAAAGCCGGATGAGATTATTAAAAAGAGAAAGCGGGCTAAAGCCCGCTCCTATTGAATATTTTATACATGAGTTAGTTCCTGATACATCACACAAACCCAAATTCCATAACTCATAATCAATCTATGGATTTGTAGAAAAAATAGAACCGTTAGCAATCAATGCTCTTCTGTTCATTTTCAAAATATCTCTTACCCATTCTGCAAAGTCTTCCGGCTGAAGTACTTTATCAGGATTTCCGTCTGTTAGTCCCCCCTGAATACTCATATCGGAAGCAATAGTGCTCGGCGTTAAAGTGATCACACGAATGTTCTGCTTTCTCCATTCTGCCATCATCGATTGTGACAAGGAAACTACCGCTGCTTTGGATGCTGCATAAGCTGACATATTCGGACCGCCTTTCAAACCTGCTGTAGAAGCCACATTGACAATATCTCCCTCACCATTTGCTTTTAAGAACGGATACACCGCCTTGGCAGCATAGTACACTCCAAACAGATTGGTTTTAATGACCTGTTCCCATGTTTCGGAAGGCATATCTTCAATGCTTCCAAAATCCCCGATTCCGGCATTATTAATCAGAATATCTACGCTTCCCAGCTGTTTTGCAAGGGATTCGATTCCGGTTTTCACTTCAGATTCGTTATCAATACTGAAAACAGCATAGGCCGAGTTTACACCAAGCGCTTTAATTTCTTCAGCCGTACTTTTAAGATTTTCTGCATTTCTACCGGTAACAGCAACATTCACTCCTTCCTTAGCCAAAGCCAAAGCAACCGCTTTTCCCAATCCTCTTCCACCACCAGTTACGATGGCATTTTTTCCGCTTATATTCATAATATTATTGTTTCGTCAGACAAATTTACGAAAGAACATTTTTAAAGGACCGATAGAATCCGGATTTAACCGAATTTTAATAGTAACCTCTGATTTTTATACAAAGGGACAAAGATTTTGAATGCTTAAGTTATTTTAAAGTTTAATGCTTTAAAGATAAAAGTTCACTTAAGTTCTAAGAAACCGGAGGTCTTTACCAACAAAAAATTCATCGGATCAAAATTTTCCTCTCATGGAGGGGTGGTGAAAATTCAAAGAATTTTTGACGGGGGTGGTTCACACCATAATCATTACAAATTACCTCCAAAAAAACAAAACCGGCTTAATCATAAACCGGTTTCTGTTGAAAGTATAGTAAAAAATGAAAAACTATGGAATAAGAACAGGGTTCTGTACCTCGAATTCTTCGGAAGCGGTAAACTGATTTCCGTACATATCTGCAGCTTTCACTTCAAGTTTATGTTTTCCTAATGCAAGCTTCTTAGGAAAACCTGCAGTCCAGATATGTTTTGACATTTCAGGGTTGGATGGTCTTCTTCCGGGGAATAAATTCTGTGTAGAATCCCATTTAAATACGGAAAGGGCAAAATTCGGATCTACTGTTTCGTCATAATCCATTTCTTCCCAGGCTCCATTGTCTATCCTGTATTCTACTTTGTCCTTTTTGCTTCCCATGAAAAAGTTGGCAAGGATCTTTGCTGAGGTTTTTGACGGGTAAGGAATCACTTTCGGAACATACAATTTGATCTGATAGTCCTCCGGTTTTCCGGCTGTTTTATATTTAACTTTATACTGATTATCATTAAAGCTGATGAACGAATATCCTTTTGCAGTTCCGTCTCTCATGGTTGAAGTAGGCAATCCTATCTCATCAGACGTTCCTGACCACCAATCGCCACAGGTAGTTCCCACATTGTATTCATGCAGGTCTTTTGAACCGTTCCAGCCGGCTTGTTTTCCATAGAAAATCTGTTGCTGAATGTGTGTGTGAGCCGATAAAATCAAAGCATTTTGAAAAGGAGTCAGGTAATCAAATAATTTCTGGCGGTCTGAGTTTCTGAAATTATCTTCGTTTTTATGCTCTAAGGGAATATGGAAAGAAACAACGATCAGTTTGTTTTTATCAACCAGTTTCAGATCGTTTTCAATAAATTTCAGCTGGTCCTCACGGAATCCGCCCCAATAGCCTTTTCCGTCCCTCGGATCGGGATATAGAATATCATCTAAAATAATAAAGTGTACATTTCCGTAATTGAAAGAATAATTAGCCGGACCAAAGTTATTTTCAAAGGTTTCATCTGAAAATTGATCTTCTTTGGCGTCGTAGTTCATATCATGATTTCCCATCACATTGTACCATGGAAGGCCAATCTCTTTCATTACATCCGCGTAAGGTTTCTGAAGGCTCAGATTATCACCCACCAAATCTCCTAAACTGATTCCCAATACTGCATTTTTCTTAGTACCTTTCACTTCATTCACGATAGCTCTTTTAAAATAATCAAGCTCTTTTTCTGTGTAAGGCTGAGGATCTCCGAAAACAAGAATATCAAAATTTTTGCTTTCGTCTTTTTTATAAAGCGGGAAGTTCAGCTCTTTCGGAAGATCTCCTGTTGGCGCTGTTCCTTTATATTTAAAATCAGCCGGTGAGCCTTTTGGCTTGTGATGGTAATAAAACTGCGGTAGATTATTGCTGTTCAGAGCCGTCTGATATCCTGAAGGTTTGATCACAAAGATGGTTTGGTTTTCCTGAACAGGTAAGCTGTACCTACCGTTTTTATCAGTAAGCACAACCTGAACTCCATTGGATACCGAAACGCCTTCAATTCCTTTTTCCCTGTTTTCTTTCTTCTGGTTCTTATTACTATCTTCAAACACATATCCTGAAACGGAATCCTGTGAAAATGCCATTGCCGAAACCAATACGCAAGGCATTAAAAATTTTATATTAATACTCATTTCTTTATTCTTTATTCTTTATTCTTTATTCTTTTTAACTTATTTATTCCACCACATTTTTACATTGATATCATCTCCACCCATCTGCTGAATCGCAGCTTGGTAATTGGCAGTGTTCAAAACTTTAGGGTTTGGCGGATACATTAACCTACTAGGCATGGCACCACCGTTCAGAAGACCTCCATTATTGGGAAGTACAGGAAAGCCCGTTCTTCTTTTTTCAAACCACTGCTGCTGGTCTACAAAGAAAAGCGCTACATATTTCTGAAGCATGATTCTTTCCATTTCAGGCTTATAAGCCACATTGGGATTGCTGAAGTAGTTGGCAGGCATTACTGCTCCCCACTGTTCTATCGCTGCTTTTACTCCATTCTCATAATAAGTTTGAGCACTCCCCTGAACAATTCCTTTAAAGGCAAGCTCGGACAATATGAACTGCAGCTCAGCATAAGGATACATAAGGATTTTCAGAGGGGCTTTGGCTAGGTTCTGATTAAGATTTGAAGGCTGATAATCGAATGTGGTTCCAAAGGCATACCCGGAAGGTGCTCCTTTGTACCCTATACTAACATTGTTCAGATCTTTGGCCTGGGAGAAGAACATCGCCAAACGCGGATCATTATTTGTTTTCAACGTTGTAACAAAAAATTCGGAAGCAGCTCTTCCGGTAGTAAAATCCTGGGGTCTGGCAATAGGCGGCATCAGAGGGGAAACTCCCGTGATATCAAGTTTCGCTCCATCGGCATTGCTTTGAAAAATTGGGTATACAGAAGGATTACCGATGATCTCCTGGATTCTTGCATGAACATTCACTTCACCATTCTTGCTTAGAATTCTTGTCAGCAATCTTAAAGAAAGTGAATTACAGAACTTTTTCCAGTTGGTGATTCCGTTTGCATCTGATTCAGCTTTGTAAAAAAGGTCATTTCCTGCAAGCACTTTATTGGTGATAAAAAGGGAATTGGCTGTTTTCAGATCATCCAGCAGTTTTACATAAATATCTTTCTGTCTGTCGAATTTGGGCTGTAAAATTCCTTCATCCAGCTTGGAAGCTTCAGAGAAAGGAATATCACCATACGTATCGGTAAGGTTGGAATAGATCCATGCATTCAATACCAAAGCAATGGCTTCATAGTTTTTATCCCCTTCTTCAACAGCAGCTCTTTTCAGGTCATCTACCTGCTTCAGCCACCGGTAGGAATTATTCCAGAACCCGGCTCCGGTATTTTCAGTGATGTAGTAACGGCTCAGCGAGTTTCCTTCATTTGGGAAGTCCAGAGATACCTGCATAAGGTCGAAAGTAAAGTCATTAGCCCTGTTATAGCCTATTGCAGCCATATTATACTGGATAGGAACCAGCAGTGAGCTGGCCACTGGTTTATTGATCCGGCTCTGGTCTTTATTGATCTCATCAAGGCTTCTGTCACATGACACAGCAGTTCCCAAAAGCATGATAAATGAAGATATATAGATAAGTTTTTTCATTGTTCTGATTTTTAAAATTTAACGTTTAACTGTATACCGACTGTTCTTGAAGAAGGCAGCTGCCCCATTTCTATCCCCGGAGTAATGGTAGAATCATCAAGGGTTGCAGCTTCGGGATCAAACAATGGGAATTTTGTCCACATCCACAGGTTTCTTCCAAATAAGGCAAGGGTAATATCCGTAACCTTCAAAGGATCAACGATTGATTTAGGGAATGAATAAGAAATCCTGGCATCTCTAAGCTTGATGAACGAGGTATCGAATGAATTCGTTTCCACATTGGCTCTCCTGTAATAATCACCGTAATAGGTAGGAACAGGAACTCCTTTCGTGTTCGGTGAGAAGCTGCCATCCGGGTTCTGAACTACCCCCTGCCCTACGATCAGGCCATTCGGATTATCTCTTCCCCAAAGCGTATGCTCAAGTTTTCCCTGCTCGGACATTTTGTGATGGGACTGGGAATAGGCAATTCCTTTATACTGACCGTCAAATGAGAAGCTTAATGTAATATTTTTATATTTAAATTCATTTTGAAGACCTGCTCTCCATTTTGGATAGGCATTTCCTATCTTTTTCATTTCCGTTGGCTTTGCCGTCAATCCGTCGCTTCCGTAAATTACCTGCCCGTCCGGAGAATACATCAGGCCATAACCGTACATATCTCCCAACGAACCGCCTACTACAGCATTGTAATACACCACGCCGCCTACACTTCCAATGGTGTAAGGTTCGCCGTGAAATTCTTCAGGAAGGGAAAGGATTTTATTTCTGTTCATAGACCAGTTGGCGCTTACATTCCAGGAGAAGTTTTTATTCTTGACCGGATAAGCATTTAAGGTCATTTCAATTCCTCTGTTTCTGATCTCACCGGCATTAATAATCCTTTTGTTATAGCCTACCTCATACAGTACCGGGATTACAATAGTCTGATTATTGGAATTGTTCTGATAAGCTGTGATATTATAGCTTAATCTGTTTTTAAGGATTGTAAAATCCATCCCGCCTTCAATATTGGTGATCATTTCAGGTTTCAGATCAGGATTGGGATACAGCAAGGGAGATTCCACGGAACCAGTAAACGAACTATTTTCATAGTATTTATCAAGCATATAATTGTAGGTATCGTTTCCTACTTTTGACCATGAAAGTCTCAGTTTCCAGAAATTAAACTGGTCTGATTTCATTTTAAAAATATCAGACAGGATAAAGGATGATGACACCGACGGGTAGAAATAAGATCTGTTGTGTTTAGGAAGCGTACTGCTCCAGTCATTCCTGGCCGTAACATCCACAAAAACAAGATCTTTATAGCTGAAATTCGCCAGTGCATACATACTGTTCACCTGGTTGTCATTAGGCTTCGGAAGCTTATTATCCAGTGCGATGGCGTTGGTCAGCTGGTATACCCCTGCTTTATTAAGCCCTATCGCCCTGTAATCACTCATGCTCTGCTCATAATACCTTATGTTTCCTCCGGCAGAAGCAGTTACACCAAAGTCTCCGAATTTATTTTTATAGGTAAATAGAATGTCGTTATTCAGATCTAAATATCTGATGTACTGCTCCCTGTAATAGCCTTTCAGGTAATTGGCAGAGCTCCACGGTCTTCTCTGTGTCCGGAACTCATTGCTCCATTCCAGTCCGGATTTGAAGGCCACATCAAAATTTTTCGCAAACTGATAGTTTACGTTAATATTTCCGGTAATGATCTTTTTATCTGTAGAATTCAGGTTTTCATAAGCAATAACATATGGGTTATCAATATATGAGCTGAAAGGATGAATCTGATCTACCTGCTCCTGACCGCTCTTCCAGATAGGTCTGTACCACGCCAGATCTACGTTTGGATTCTGAAAGATCATAAAGTATGAAATCGACTGGTTGTTATATCCTGTAGCCGGAAGATTATCACTTTTGGTCTGGCTGAAATTCAACTTGGTTCCTACCCTTAGTTTACTGCTCATTTTATGGTCAACAGATACTGCTGCGTTCAGTCTGTTAAAGCCTGTATTCGGCATCATCCATTCATTTTTAAGGTAAGAAAGAGATGATCTGAAGGCAGTCGTTTCGTTGGAATGTTCTAATGATAAACTGTTTGAATAGGTGGTTCCTGTCTGCCAGAAATCTTTGATGTTATTTTTATAGGGTCTCCAGAGCTGTCTTTCCTTACTCTGTCCCTCTACTGAAGGATCATACTGGAAATAATACTGCCCGTCAAATTTCGGTCCGAAAGCACTGCTGGTAGATCCGGTATTCACTCCGTCTGCGGAAGCTCCGTAAGAGTAGTAATAATTTCCGCCTTTGTCTTTCTGCATGGTTCCCTGTCCATATTCATACTGATAATCCGGCCATTTAAGGACGCTGTCAAAACTGGTATAGGAGTTCAGTGTGATCTGAATTTTTCCTTTTTTCGTTTTACCGGATTTGGTGGTGATCATAATAGCTCCCCTGGAACCTCTGGAACCGTACAATGCAGATGCACTTGGTCCTTTTAGAACGGTAACAGATTCGATATCTTCCGGGTTGATGCTGTTGAAACTGTCCCCGTAATCAATAGGTAAGTCACCTCCCGAACCGGCGCCGTATGCCGAAGTTCCGGTTCCTGTTTTCCTGTCACTTAAAGGAACACCATCTACAACGATTAGTGCCCCGTTATTTCCCATGTTCATAGAAACGTCTCCACGGAGTGTGATACGGCTGGTTCCCAATGGCCCTGCCCCTGCAGTCTGAACTTTCAGTCCGGCTACTTTACCTTCCAGTGACTGGGCCCAGTTGTTATTCTGGGTTTTGAGGATTTCTTCTGATTTAATAGTTTGGGTAGAGTATCCTAAAGACTTATCCTGCCTTTTGATCCCCAAAGCAGTTACCACCACCTCATCAATGCCTTTAACAGTATCTTTTTTCGCTTTCTGCTGAGCCGCCAGATTGACGCTGACTAATCCTAACAGCGACAAAACCAGCAGTTTTTGTGTCTCTTTACGCATATCCTTTTTGTTTGCGCAAAATTAAAACGACATTATGGCTATGCTTTTAACGTCACTTTAACATTTATTAAAATATTATTAAACAAATCATGAACTTAAGTTTAACACATCATTTATATATTTGATATTCAATTGTTTAAATAATTAATAATTTTTAATACTGTTTTATATCTTCATTAGTATACCTTTATTGTCTTTCTCTAAAAAAATAAACATACCATACTGCTTTCAATCAATAAATCATTCAAACACAGACATAAAACAGCCTGTTTCTAAAATGAAACAGGCTGTAAAATTTACTATCGGCTTTATTCTTTAAGCCAAAATCTGTTATTTATTCTTTAACTGATCGGGAATATTAGTGGTTACAAAACCTATTCCCTGATTTTTTAGATCCTGATAAATTGCCGGATCATTTACTGTCCAGGAGTTTGTGATCAATCCCAATGCTTTCGCCTCAGAAATCCATGTTGGATTTTTCTGGAAAACGCTGTAATGGTAATCCATTCCGTCAAGACCTTCTTTTTTGATCTGCTCCGGAGAAAGCTCTCCGTTCAGATACTGAACCTTGAATTTTGGTTCCAGCTTTTTGATCTGTTTGCAGATGTTCAGGCTGAAAGAAATATATTCACTCTGCCCTTCCAGTTTCATATCCCTGATCATTTTAAGGGTTTTCTGAGTGATCTCATTTTCTATTTCCGGAGTTTTTGCAGGCTTGATCTCAACGATCAGCTTTAAAGAGGGATCTTTTTTGCCCTGCTTCAGATAATCTTTTAGTGTTGGAAACTTTTCGCCATTCGACAGCTTCAATGCTTCCAGCTCTTTGAAATTGGTTTCAGAAATCTCCATTTCACCATGATGTTCGTCATGATTGATCACAAGAACTCCATCTTTGGTCATTCTTACATCGAATTCCGATCCGTATATCTTTAATTTCTGGGCATTTTCTAAAGATTTAATAGAATTTTCCGTTGTAGGCGGCTGAGCCTGGAAATAGCCTCTGTGTGCAATAATCTGGGTTTGTGCCTTCATTACGACTGTGCTTAAAACTGCTAACCCTAAGATAAATTTTTTCATAATACAATTGGATAATTAAATAAAAAACTTAAAATGTTTGATAAAGGTACTATTTAAATGTTAAAAGCTGTATTTGGCTCCGATCTGGATCTGGTAAGGATTCCCGGAAAGAGGCGCCAAACCGCTGGTATTTTTAACGTATTCAAACTGCCTTGTAGTCTGGTTGAATTTGGTTACCCTGTACAACGACATATTACCATAAGATTTATTCACACCCCATTCTTTATTAAGAAGGTTCGCCAGGTTGAAGATATCTACAGAAAGCTCAAATGCACCGATCTTTTCAAATTTAAATTTCTTCGCAACACGAACATCCCATACCCCGTAGAAACCGTTTTTACCTCCGTTACGTTCTGCAATGGCATTGTTGTATTTTTCAACATAATCTTTCAATGCCTGTCCTACTTCCGGATCATTAAGAAGCGGCTGGGTAATAATTTCCGGGAAAATATAGGCAAGATCATTGGAATCCACGAAATCTCCATTAATGTTTCCTCCTGCAGTCACCGAGAAACGCGTTCCTCCGATTCCTGAATACCTTACTCCCAAAGTAAAGCCTGCAATGGTAGGTGAGTTACCGTAAACCACGATCTTGTTTCTGAACTGGTTGTCAGAATAGCCCATTCTTAAATCTCTCGGATCACCCTGAACCGGAGTAGATAATGTTGCAGAATTCGCCACATTTCCGTTATATGAGGTATTATCTTTGATGTCGGACCATGTATAACTTGCAGTGATCTCCCCATCTTTCCAGTAACGGTAGCTGGTATCTACCACGAACGAGAACTGGTTTACTTTTCCATCGCTTACAAGCTCAAGCACTCTTCCGAATTTTTTATTGATTCTTCCTTCTTTCCAGTCGATACTCACACTTTTATTATCATTATTGATGATAGTAGATGCAGGCACATATACTCCTCTTCCCCCTTCATTGGCTAAAGTGAAGAATGGATTGCCCATCATGTTTCTGTCATAATAGAAGTAATTGTTTCTTCCCAGCGCCATATATCCGGCAATTCCTGCTCTGAATCTTTCATTAAAGAAGTGTGTATAGGAAATATTCGCTTTATAAACGATTGGAATTTTTGCGTCTTCTCCTGTATAATTGATTGTTGGGATCTGATACTGTGAAAGTGAAGGAACCGTTCCGTAGTCATTTCTATATCCTGGAAAATCAGGAGTCAGGCCAACAGTTCCTGGATTCACATCTACTGTTGCCAAATGTTTTCCGTCAAAAACAAGGTTATTGATCACCATATAGTTGTTGATATCGGAAGAGAAGATTCCCGCACCAAATTTTAAGAAATCCTTATTCTCTTCGTTGATATTCCAGTCAAACTGAAATCTTGGCTGAATAACAAAAGACTTGATCTGGTTATCCGTTCTGATTCCCATTTCGTCAAAAAGCTTTTGATTGAATTCAGCTTTCGGGTATCCTCCGTAATCGAATCTTAATCCGGCCATAAAATCAAGACCTGTTGCTATTTTGGTCTGGATCTGTCCGTATATTCCTGCATTCCAGATACTGGATTTTACAGAAGGATCGTCCATCAACGGTACTTCTCTGTAGAACCTGTAAGGAGTAAGATTGGCAAAATTTGTCATTCCCTGGAACTGGAATCTTCCGTTCACTTCACTTCCGTAGATCGATTTTGATCTGGTAAACATCAGATCTGCTCCAAAAGTATATTTAATCTTATCCGTGTTGTAGTATAAGTTATCCACAATCTGGAATACATTATTCCGGAAACCTTCCTGGGCAAAACGATGTCCTCCAATCTGGATATTGGTAGATCCAACACTGGAGGCAACTCCTTCTACAACGGCTCTTGGAACCGGATGTCCCAACTCATTGTTCTGGTAGCTGTCCTGAAAGGTATATAAATACTGTGCTTTTAGTTCATTCGTGATATTCGGTTTAACGTTAGTTCTTAAAGTCAAAAGTAAGCTGTTATCCAGGTTTTTATCATTCCCGTAAGATTCAAAGAAGTTGATTGCGGTATTATCCCCCAATCCGTTTTTATTAAGATCGTAGGTGAAATTATTTCTTAACGTCAATAGGTTTTTTTCATTGATCTGCCAATCCAAACGAAGGAATCCTGCGTCAGAATTTCTTACTTTATCAAAGCTTCCGAACTGCGGAGTATTTCCAACTCCATATTTTTTCCTTGCAATATCAAGGAACTGGTTCAGCGTCTCAGTTGTTGTATTAAATCTCTTCTCGTCGTCTTTAGATTTGATATCCGCAATGATTAACGGTCTTGAATCCAGCTGATGATCCCATGCCACGAAGAAGTGTAGTTTATTTTTAATAATCGGTCCGCCCAATGAAAATCCGAACTGGGAAGTAGAGAAATCATTTTCTCTTTTGTTTCCCCTGATGTCATACGGACTGGATAACCAGTTTGTCCTTAAATATTCCCAGGCACTTCCAGAAAATTTATTCGTTCCGGATTTGGTAACGGCGCTTACAGTTCCACCACCACTTCTTCCCAGTGTTACATCGTACTGGTTGGTGGTAATTTTAAACTCACGGACAGCCTCAATAGAAATAGAAAACGGGGCACCACTTCTGCTGGTTGTGGATCCTGCTGAGGTTGGGTTTTTAGCCGTCATTCCATCAATCGTAAAGTTGGTTGAAGATCCCAGCTGGCCGGAAAGATTCCCTCCTTTTCCGCTTAACGGGGACAGTTCGGTAAGATTAGTGAAATTCCTTCCGTTTACCGGCAGCATGCTGATATTCTTTGCTGAAATAGCTGTAGCTGCTCCAAGGTTTCCGATCTTATTTTTCAGGTTTCCGGTAACAACCACCTCTTCTATCTGCTTTTCGCTGCCGCCCAGGCTCATATTGACGGTCACCTGATCTCCAAAGTTGACGTTATATCCTTCTTTTTTCTCCTCGTTCACAATAACCGTATAAGGCCCGCCCAAAGGAATTTCTTTGAAAATATATTCCCCTTTTGAATTGGTCTCCGTTTCCGTCCTGAACCCTGTAGACTCGTTCACGATCGTTACTTTCACTTTTTCCTGAGCAGTACTGCCCAGCCCGGTTACTTTTCCCACAATAGAAGCCTGCGTAGTCTGCGCATAAGCCAGTGTTCCAAATCCCAAAAACAATAATCCTAGTACAATCTTTACTTTTCTCATCTCTTCAAATTAGATGTGCAAAGGTATTTTGACATTCCGGACCATCTGTTTAAGGGAGCTTTAACAAATTTTCAACTAAATCATAACATTATGTTAAATTAATTTAAACAAACGTTTTAAAATAATGATTATTAACACTTTAAATGATATTACAGCTTTTTAATATTTCTATAATATTTAATTATGGTATTTTTTAATGAAATTAGTTTAGCTATTTTTGCTCAAAAGATAGAATGCAATGCCTGAAAACATAGAGCAAAAAATAGAACAGCTCCGCAAGGAACTTCACCAACATAATGAAAATTACTACCTCCTGGATGCCGCTACCATCTCTGATTTTGAGTTTGATATGCTTCTGGAAGAGCTTCGGGACCTGGAGGCAAAGCATCCGGAATTTTATGATGAAAATTCGCCTACCGTTCGTGTAGGAGGCGGTATTACTAAAGTTTTTCCAACGATTCAGCATAAATTCAGAATGTATTCCCTGGATAATTCTTATGATTTTGATGATCTTGAAGACTGGGAGAAAAGAATTATCAAAACGATCAATGATCCGGTGGAATTCGTTGCGGAACTGAAGTATGACGGCGCTTCTATTTCTATCCTGTATGAAAACGGAAAACTGGCTCAGGCTGTAACGCGCGGTGATGGCTTCCAGGGAGACGAAATTACGGCAAACGTCCGAACTATTTCAGATATTCCTCTTACTTTAAAGGGTGATTTTCCTGCCCATTTTTTTATGAGAGGTGAAATTTATCTGACCCGTAAAAATTTTGACAAGATCAATAAACTGCGTGAAGAAGAAGGACTGGATCCTTTCATGAATCCGAGGAATACTGCCAGCGGAAGTTTAAAAATGCAGGACAGCGGCGAGGTAAGAAAACGCGGTCTGTCATCGGTACTTTACCAGTTTATTTCTGAGGATGTCCCTGCACAGAGTCACTGGGAACTGCTTCAGAAGGCTCAAAGCTGGGGTTTTAAGACTTCACAGCAGGCAAAGCTCTGTAAAACAATGGATGAGGTGAAGGAGTTTATCAGTTTCTGGGATACGGAAAGGCATAATCTTCCTTTTGAGATTGACGGAATTGTTTTAAAAGTCAATTCTTTGCAGCAGCAGAGACAGCTTGGTTACACGGCAAAATCACCAAGATGGGCTATGGCTTATAAGTTTAAAGCCGAAAAGGTAGAAACCCAACTTCAGAGCGTATCTTATCAAGTGGGAAGAACCGGTGCGATTACGCCTGTGGCTAATCTGAAACCTGTTTTACTGGCTGGAACGATCGTAAAAAGAGCTTCTCTCCACAATGAGGATATTATTAAAAAACTTGACCTGCACGAACATGATTTTGTTTATGTGGAAAAAGGCGGCGAAATTATCCCCAAGATTGTAGGCGTCAATACTGAAAAAAGGACTGAAGAAAGCAAAGAAATAGAATACATCAAGCACTGCCCTGAATGTGGTACCGAGCTTGTAAAAATAGAAGACCAGGCCATCCATTTCTGCCCGAATGATCTTCACTGTCCGCCTCAGGTAGTGGGAAGAATGATCCATTACGTTTCCAGAAAGGCTTTGAATATCGAAAACCTGGGAAGCGAAACTATCGAACAGCTTTACAGAGAACTCTTAATCGAAAATCCGGCTGACTTTTATGCTTTAACGAAAGAACAAATCCTTCCGCTGGAAAGAATGGCAGAAAAATCTGCACAGAATATTATTTCAGGGATTGAAAAGTCGAAAGAAATTGCATTTGAAAAGGTTTTGTACGGAATCGGGATCAAGCATGTGGGTGAAACGGTTGCCAAAAAACTGGTGAAAAATTTCGCTACTATTGATGAGCTGAAAGCCGCTACCATAGAAGAACTTTGCCAGGTGGAAGACATTGGTGCCAAGATTGCAGTAAGCATCGTTGAATTCTTCAGCAACCCGGAAAACATCCTGATGATCGAACGTCTGAAATCTTATGGAGTACAGCTTGAAAAGGGAGAAAGTACGAATGAGGTTCTGTCTAATGTTCTGGAAGGGAAAACTTTCCTTTTTACCGGAAAATTATCTTTGTTCACTAGAGAACAGGCTGAAGAAATGGTGGAAAAACACGGCGGAAAGAATATTTCTGCAGTTTCTAAAAACCTCAATTTCCTTGTGGTAGGCGAAAAGGCCGGAAGCAAGCTGAAAAAAGCGCAGGACATTGGTACCATCACCATTCTGGATGAACAGGAATTTCTGGATCTGGTAGAGAAACAGTAATACCTTTAATAAATAATAAATAAGCCATTGAGATTGTATTTCAATGGCTTATTTTTTTTGTAAAGTCCAAGCCTAATAGCATTGAATTGTGATTATAGACTAAACAGATGACACAGATTCATAAAACATGGAAAATATTTCTCGCAGATGGCTCGGATAACGCAGATTTTTATAGTGGTAGCAAATATATTCAATGGGAACGGGCTTTAGCTAAAATTTAAATTATTCGGAAAGCCATAACTGTTTATTAAATAACCATATTTTTCCTCATATTTCTACAATTCCATAATATTTATACAGAATAAAAAATTAACACAAAAACAATATTTAAATAAATTATTTAAACAAAAACAAACAAAACAAACATTATATGAAATAATAAAAATTAAAAAGTAATTATTTTTCGTAATACAATTTTTCATATATTTATCAAAACAAATAATCACTCGACCATGAAAAAACTCTATTTTTTTGTGCTTTTTCTGGCACACTTATCTGTCATCGCACAGATTGTCAACATTCCGGATCTGCAATTTAAAGCCAAACTCCTTTCCGGAACTGCCACCAACCACATTACTCAAAATCTTGCAGGCAACTGGATACCTATGGATCTCAATAATGATGGTGAAATACAGGTTTCCGAAGCCGCTAATATCAGAAATATAAACATCTACAGCTCCAATGGCAATTCATTCCAGATTTCCTCAATAGAAGGGATAAAGTCTTTCACCAACCTGGAATATCTGGATGTATCCGACTGTCCAACCGTTCTTTCCGTAGATGTCAGCGGTATGCAAACGTTGAAACTGGTAAGTTTTACGAATAACGTGAATATGACTTCTGCCAATTTTACAGGATGTCCTTTACTGGAAAATATTAATGTATCCAATTCCGCAATTGTCAACCTGGATATTTCCAATCTTCCAAAAATGAATATCCTTACGTGTAACGGAGGAAAACTGCAAACGATCAACTATACCGGAAGTACGACTATGAAATATCTTCTGTGCAGTGACAATGAAATCTCCAGCATTGATGTAAGCTCACTGACTGATCTATACAGATTTCATATTTCCGGAAATTTGCTGACAAGTCTTGATCTGAGTAACTTAACAAAACTTGAAGACGTAGTATGCTCCGCTAACCAGCTTACCTCTCTCATTCTTCAGAATACACCCAAATTAAAATCACTTGAGGCCAGTTATAATAATCTGTCAACCCTTAATTTAAGTCAGAGTCCGATCTTAAATTATCTGAGGATCATCAACAACCAGTTCACCAGCATCGATCTTTCCGGAGTTCCTTTGTTGCAGACGCTTTTCCTCAATAACAACCAGCTTACTTCTCTTAACATTACCCATAACACCATTTTGAACTCATTTAATGCTCCCAATAACAATTTGCAGAGTATATTCATGAAAAACGGCAGGCTTAACTCTGGACTCTATCAAAACAATCCTAATTTAAGCTATATCTGCTGTGACGAATCTGAAATTAATCAGACAATTGCCTACAATACTTCGTTCGGCTATAATAATGTAACGGTAAATTCTTACTGTTCATTCACTCCCGGCGGAACTTTCTATACCATCAAAGGAAATACAAAATATGATCTTAACGGAAACGGCTGCGATCCGGCGGATCAGAATAAGGCATTCCAGAAATTCAATATCGCAGGTAGCGGTACTACAGGAAGCGTTATCAGTAATAATTCTGGCGACTATTCCTTTCCGGTGCCGGCAGGCTCACACACAATAACTCCGGTTCTTGAAAACCCAGCCTATTTCAGTATTTCACCTTCCACTTTCACGGCTAATTTCCCGATGATGACAAGCCCGCTGATGCAGAATTTCTGTATCACAGCCAACGGATCCCATCCGGACCTTGAAATTGTGATTATTCCATTGGATTCTGCAGTACCGGGATTCAATTCGGATTATAAAATTGTTTTCAAAAACAAGGGAACGACCATGCAGTCCGGAACTGTTGGATTCAGCTATAACGACAGTATTATGGATTTCGTAAGCTCTACTGTAACTCCTGATGCTCAATCTACCGGAAACCTTACCTGGAATTTCACAGGTCTTTTTCCTTTTGAAACAAGAGAAGTTAAAGTTAAATTCGAACTGAATACACCAACCGATACTCCACCGGTAAACGATGGTGATATCCTGCATTATACAGCACAGATCAACGGAGCCCCTGACGATACGCCAACAGACAATACATTTACCCTGAACCAAACGGTTGTGAATTCTCTGGATCCGAATGACAAAACCTGTCTTGAAGGAACGATGATTGCACAGACCCAGGTAGGCGATTACGTTCATTACCTGATCCGGTTTGAAAATCAAGGAACTGCCAACGCAAGGAATATTGTGGTGAAAGATGTAATTGATGCTTCAAAATTTGATATCTCTACTCTCACCCCTTTACATGCAAGCCATAGTTTTGTAACGAGAATGACCGGAAATACGGCCGAATTTATTTTTGAAAATATACAGCTTCCGTTTGACGATGCCAATAATGATGGATACATTTCTTTCAAGATCAAAACAAAATCTACTTTGACCATGGGAGATGCATTCAGCAATACGGCAAATATTTATTTTGATTATAATGCCCCGATCATTACCAACACTTACACGACTACGGTAAGAAATGTGCTGGCAGTTTCTGAAACTAAAACAGGCAAGGAAAATATAAGCATTTATCCGAAGCCGGTACAGGATATTCTTTACATCAAATCCAGTGAGGAGATCATCAAAGCTGAAATTTATGATGCTTCCGGAAGAATCCTGAATACTACAGGTGTAAAAACCAATTCTGTAAATGTAGCCGAACTGGCTAAAGGAAACTACATCATCAAGTTGTTTACAAAAGACAAAACGATGATCCTGAAGTTCATTAAAAAATAAACTAATAACCTTATCTATATTTGAAGGGCTGTAAAAAAAATTTACAGCCCTTATTTTTTATCGTACAAAATCCAGTGATACCAAAGTATATAAAATCATTTTATTTGAAAACTATAATCGTGTAATTATCCTTTGCAGTCTTAGGATGAACCATTCTGATCTGTGCTTTATCTTTAAGGTAATCTACATAATTTTCACCGGTAAGTATTTTCCCTTTTTCAGTTTGTTTGTAACCTGCTGCGAGAATTGCTTTTATGTAGGCATCATGCTCTTTTTTGTCTTTGAACTGAAACTCTATATTGTCCTGAGATTTATCATCAGTATAATCAAATTTTCCAATTTTATAGATATATCCCGGGCTGTCATACTCGAACAGAATAAATGCAGGACTTTCTGTTTTGTCATAGAAAGTATATTTATGCTGCTCTTTAATTTCTGTTTTAAATGAAGCCATATCAAGCCTGTTGAATCCGGCGAGCTCTTCCAGTTTGAAAGCCTGACCTGACATCTTTGAGTGAAACATGATTAAAAACAAAAGTAATAGTAAACTAATAGAAGTTTTCATACGTTGGTTTTGTGATTGTGACTTTGTAAATTTAAAAGAATTTTGCTAAATCTATTACTTTAAAATTACAGGCATTCTATTCTTTAAAGCTTCCTGGAAAAATTTGATTTGTTCGGGATTAAGGTCCTGTAAATAGATGATCCGCTTCCCGTTAACTAAAAAATCAGGATAAGATATCAAAACAACAATATCCTTATTAATACTAAACTCTCTCAGTACCGTCGGACTTTTAGTGTTTCTCTTATCAGAATTAAAGGTCAGATTGATGAAACGGGCCTGAATAAAATAAAAATCCTTTGGAAATAAAAAAACGGAGTTTTGGTTAAGAAGTATATCAAAACTGTACCAGCGAATATTTCTACGCAAGAAACCTTTTTCACAAACAATTTTTCCACTGATATTTTTTAATACTTTGGAATCTGAATTTCTGCACCTGTCAATGATCTTTTTCTTTTGAACAGAAAAAAAGATTCCGGAAATTAATTTTAGTAAGATACCTGCCAGAAAAAGGTAAAAGAATAAATTATCGAACATTTAGTATTACTTGAATTGTTAATAAAAATTCTTTTATTTATCTAAAGATTTAAGTTTTGTATTTAAAATTCTAAGCAGAACCTTCGTCTTGACATTTAAGATATCAACTTGTATGGCTTGATGGAAATAAAATGAAAATTTACTTGATTTTTTATTTTTATCTGGTTTTAAAACAATGCAAATACTTTCGGTCGTTTTAATTCCACGATAGGCTGAATTTGATATATAAAATGATTTAATATCTTCAAAATCTACTATCGTCTGTTTTCCAAACATATTATAAATAATAATTTGCCGATCAGTAATCGTAAGTAATGGTTTTCTACGAAACAATAAAATCAAAGAATAAATAAGACCAAAAAGAAACAAAACAAATCCCAGTTTAAGTATAATTATTTTAAAAAGACTATAGCGGTCTATATCCATAAATATAAAACCACAAGTAAAAATAGCTGAGAAAACAAACATGACAAAACTTACAATTTTACTTGAATAAAAATGAGTTTCTTTCATATCTGTATAAGTTGGAATGTTTCAAGGTTCAAATATATAAAATATCCTGTTTTGAAAATTACAAAACAGGCAGCCTGAAATAAAAAGTGCTTCCCTGGTTCGGAGCGCTTTTTACGCCTATATCCCCATTTTGTTTTTCAATGAAGTTTTTAGAAATAGCCAGGCCCAACCCTGTCCCGTTCTGATGCTCTCCCGGAACCTGAAAATAGCGGTCGAAGATCTGGCGGTGGTATTTCTCATCGATCCCGCTTCCGGTATCGGTAATGCTGAACTGAATCATTGAATCCAACCTTTCTACCCTGATCGCAATATTTTCATCCTGGAAGGAATGTTTTACTGCATTGGTCAGAAAATTATTAATCACCCAGACCGTCTTGTCAA
The DNA here is from genome assembly GCF_037083525.1 of Chryseobacterium sp. CCNWLW53. Taxonomy (NCBI): domain Bacteria; kingdom Pseudomonadati; phylum Bacteroidota; class Flavobacteriia; order Flavobacteriales; family Weeksellaceae; genus Chryseobacterium; species Chryseobacterium sp. CCNWLW53. The sequence goes on from NZ_JBAOJR010000005.1 coordinate 142,767, forward strand.
AATCTGCGTTCACCCAGTCATTGTCGCTTACAAGATATTCGATATTGATTGGAATATTTTTTTGTTCCGCCAGCTTTTCAACATTCTTTACAGCAGCCTGTACCATCTCTTTCGGTGAGCATTTTTCAATGGTCAGTCTGATATTTCCGGTTTCTACCTGTGAAAGGTTCAGAAGTTCTCCGGTGATATTCAATAGCCTTTGGCCATCATCATTGATACCTTTGAGCAATTCTTGCTGCTGGTCATTCAGCGCTCCGAATTTTTGGTTTCCGAGTAGCTGTACTCCCATTTTTATCGCAGAAATCGGAGTTTTAAGCTCGTGAGAGATTGTAGCTATAAAATTGGTTTTAGCAAAATCCAGTTCTTTGAAAGGGGTAATGTTGCGGAGAAGAATTACTTTCCCGATATATCTGGTTTCTTTTTCACCCGTTTTTACAATATTGATGGGAATGATATCCTGCTCAAAATAGTTTTCCTTATTATCACGAACAATCTTGATCGGTTCTTTCACCGGATGATCGATATTTTTAAGCAGTTCCCGCATCAGATCATTATTGACAGCCACTTCATGGGCGGTCTTGCCAATGATTTCTTCCTTACGTAGATTGGTGATCTTTAATGCCTCATCGTTAATCATGTAGATAAAGTGATTTTCATCCAGCCCGATCACTGCATCATGCATATTATTCACCAGTGTTTCAATACGTTTTTTATCCATCAGCTGTTTGGAAAGGCTGCTGCTTTCGTATTCCTGAAGCTTTTCCGCCATGGTATTAAAAGAATCCGCAAGGCTGTTAAATTCTTCACTTCCTTTGAAATGTACCCTTTCATTATAATTTTTAGCTGCAATCTGCCGGATACTGAACGTCAGCTGATTGATAGGCTCTGCAATGGTCTGAGGCAGGTTAAAAAGCAGGATAAAAGCAATCAGGAAACATACGGTTCCCAGACTGACGATCCAGAAAGTGGCGTTTTCAGCGGTGATGATGGCGATATCACTTTTTCTTTCGATCCCTTTCATATTCAGGGACATGATTTTCGCGAGGTCTTCACGGATCAGTTTTTCTTTTTCCGGAGAAGATTGTTTCAGATAACTATTGAAATGAAGATTCAGGCTTTGGGTAGCTTCTTTTTCGCCAAACTCAGTAAGGTTTTTCTCCTGCAGCTTATTGTTTTTCTGAAAATCATTGACGGCAATAGCGCTGTCCGTGCTTATTTTATCCAGTGCCAGCAACATATTTTTAGAAAATTCCAGACTGTTGTAATTGGCCGTAAGGATCTTTTCCGTATCCGATTTCAGTTTATTGATATAGACGGATCCAATTACTGACATGAGTACAATCAGTAAAAATAAAAGACCTACGCCTAGGGTGAGTTTTGTTTTAAGTTTCATTACTTCTAAGATAAAATAATAATATCTATCTGCCTCTCATTCAGCCTGTTCATCAGCGTATAAATCCAGCTGTAGCCGGAAAGACGCTGCCAGAGCTCTGCGTGGGGTTTTCCTATGCAGACTGTCGTGATATTATGGGCAATCACGTAATCCAGAATTCCTTTGTGGACACTGTTTTCTTTTACCCTGACGACCTTCGCTCCCAATTCCTGTGCTAAATTAAAATTATTAATCAAATACCGCTGTTTATCGAGGGCAATTTTTTCGGGATTCTCCGATGGCTTCTGTACATACAGAACCGTCCACTGGCTGTTGTAATAACTCGCCAGACGGGCAGTTTTCCTGATGATATTTTTAGCGATCTTTTCATTACTGCTGATGCATGCGAGAAATTTTATCGGTTTAAAATTCTCTGTTTTTATTTCCGTTTCCACCTTTCTTTCCACGTGGGCGGCCACCTCTTTCAAAGCAAGCTCCCGAAGCTGCAGGATATGTCCGCTCTGAAAAAAATTGGTAAGCGCAGTCTGGATCTTCTCTTTTTTATAAATTTTCCCTTCTTTCAGGCGGGTCAGCAGTTCATCAGCAGTAAGGTCTATATTCACTACCTCATCGGCAAGACCCAGAATTTTATCAGGAACACGTTCAGCGACTTCTATTCCTGTAATGTTCTTCACTTCTTCATTCAGACTTTCGATATGCTGAATATTCATGGCACTGATGACATTAATTCCGTTATCAAGGATCTCCAGCACATCCTGCCATCTTTTCTTATTTTTTGAACCTTCTACGTTGGTATGCGCCAATTCATCCACGAGAACCACCTCAGGATGTTCATTGATAATGGTCTGAAGATCCATTTCTTCAAGGTTTTTACCTTTATAGAAAACCGATCTTCTCGGTATTTCGGGTATCCCGTCGGTAAGAGCTACAGTTTCCTCACGGTCGTGGGTTTCTACATAGCCGATTTTCACATCAATGCCGTTACGCAGCAGAGACTGTGCCTCCTGAAGCATACGGAAAGTTTTTCCCACCCCTGCGCTCATCCCGATATAGATCTTGAATTTTCCTTTGCGGGATTTCTGAATGAGTTCTAAAAAATGTTTTGCTGATGACATTGATTTTTTTTGCTTTATTTTTTTTAATACAAAAGGCACAAAAGGTTTATTTTCCAACACTTTAGACGATATAAGTAAGTTACGATTATTTTGGACATTTTTTCTTGAACTACTCTCCGAACCACCCCGTCAAAAATTCTTTGAATTTTCTCCACCCCTCCCGTGGAAGGGAATTTCCCCGGTTCTATAAGTGGTATACATCAGTATAAAAATATTTGATTTTTATACTGATGTGAACTTCTTTTCACAATGCGTTTAAACTTCAAATAACTTAAGTTTTAAAAACTTTTGTGACTTTTGTGGCTGATTAATTATTTTTCACTCTTCATTATTCACTTTTCTCTTTCTAAAACCATGCAGCCAGACTTGTTGTGATAAAGAAATTTCCCTGCTTCATCTCATCATTTTTCATAAAAATGGCGTCTTTAGATGTAAAACCTCTCGCTTCTGTACGGAAAACTACGTTCTTCAGAATAGCATAATCCACATTCAGGGAATAGCCGAAGGTCTGGAAACCGTTGGGTGTTTTGGTGCTGATGATCACCCCATTTTTATCATTGTAATATTCAACTCTTCCCGCCAGGGCCCATTTGTTGTCTAGCTGGTATTTCATTAAGACATTTGGAGTGTACCAGATGTTATAACTGTTGCTTCCTTTCTCTTTCTGTTCTGCCCCGATATCAAACCCAAGCAACGCTGAGAATCGTTCTGTCAACTGAAAATTCCCGTAAAGATCATGAAAATACCGCATTCTTTTTTCAGCTTTTGATTTATCGTTTCCAATGAATGAACTGCTGTTCAGGGTAATTTTTTCTGTCGGTTTATAGGTTACCTGGTGCCCGAAAGAAATCGTCTGGTTACCTTCCGGTTTTGCGATACGCTGCCAGCCATTAAGCACTAATCCGCTTAAAAACCATTTTCCATTGTCTGAAGTATAAGAAACCTTTGCTCCGGTTTCAAAATACGGTGAATTTTCAGCAGCAAAACTTCTTGTCAGATTAACATTATCTTTTCCTATGGCACTTTCCCAGCCGATGTGGGAAGGCATAATCCCTGCATCAATCCAAAGGTTTTTGGTCTTTGAAATTTTAATTCCCACGTTTGCTTCATTTACATAGCGCAATGCTTCCTGTTCTGCAGCCATATTGTCCTGCGCATAGGTTCCGGCCATTAAAGCTACATTGGCGCGGAGATTTTCACTCTGATAATTCGCTTTTACCAATCCTAAATTCAGATTGAGCTCGTTATGTCTGTTGTAGGAGTATAAAAAATTCTGACGGAGATGATTGGCTGGTTCATTAAAATCATACGTGTAGAAAAGTTCTGCATAGGCAGAAAAAGTCACTTTATTTTCTGTTTTTAATGAATCTGATGATTGTGCTTTCGGGAAAAAGATCCCGAATAATACAGCACTGGTAATGATATATTTTTTCACGGTGATAGCTAGATTATTTTAACTGATCCAAAGCGATATTAAGCTTCAGTACATTTACTTTTGAAGGTCCTAAAAGTCCTAAAAACGGTTTCTCTGTCTGATTTTTAATCAAATTTCTTACTTTTTCTTCAGAAAGGTTTCGCACTTCTGCAATTTTCTTTACCTGATACAGAGCCCCTTCTTCAGAAATATCAGGATCCAGTCCGCTTCCACAGGCTGTAACCAGCTCTACAGGAACTTTTGCATTTTCCATTCCCGGATGCGTCATCTTTAAGGTATCTATTCTTTTCTGTACGGTTTGCAGGTATTCTTCATTACTCGGTCCTTTATTACTTCCGGCACTTCCCGCTGCGTTATAATCAACAGCTGAAGGACGTCCGTGGAAATATTTTTCTGATTTAAATTCCTGCCCGATATTGGCGTAGAATTTCTGTCCGTTTTGAGTGATAATCTCTGCATTTCCTTTTGTAGGCAATATTTTGGAGCCTCCATACACGATAAGCAGATAAATTCCTACGATAGCCAACATTACAATAGTCAGTCTGAATGCTGTAACAATATGATTTTTCATTTTTTTTAATTTTAATAGAATAAACTGATCACTAAATCGATGATTTTAATCCCGATAAACGGAACAATAACACCACCCAAGCCATAGATTAAAAGATTTCTTCTTAAGAGTGCACTGGCCCCAATCGGTTTATAAGCAACTCCTTTTAACGCTAACGGAATAAGGAAAGGAATGATCACGGCATTGAAAATAACGGCTGATAATATGGCTGTTTCCGGGCTGTGAAGATTCATAATATTCAATTTCTGAAGGGAAGGAATGAAAGTAATCAACAGTGCAGGAATGATGGCAAAATATTTAGCAACGTCATTAGCAATGCTGAAAGTCGTCAGTGTTCCACGGGTCATCAGCAGCTGTTTCCCAATCTCTACGATCTCAATCAGTTTCGTAGGGTCATTGTCAAGATCTACCATGTTTCCGGCTTCTTTTGCAGCCTGTGTTCCGCTGTTCATTGCTACCCCCACATCGGCCTGAGCCAGTGCCGGAGCATCATTCGTTCCGTCTCCCATCATGGCGACCAGCTTTCCTTCCTGCTGTTCTTTTTTGATGTAGTTCATTTTGTCTTCAGGCTTGGCTTCGGCAATGAAATCATCTACGCCTGCCTTTTCTGCAATGAATTTTGCCGTCAGAGGATTATCTCCGGTTACCATCACCGTTTTTACCCCCATTTTTCTCAGTCTCTGGAAACGTTCCTGAATTCCTGTTTTAATGATATCCTGAAGTTCGATGACGCCCCATACTTTCTCATTAACGCTGACAACAAGAGGAGTTCCTCCGTTTTCAGAAATTTTGGTAACAGCATCCTGGGTTTCTTTCGGGAAGATATTCCCGGCTTTTTCAGTCAGTTTTTTTATCGTGTCATAAGCCCCTTTTCTGATCCTTGTGTCTTCAAAATCAATTCCTGAGGTTCTGGTTTCCGCGGAGAAATCAATGTAGACCGGGTTGGGAACAAGAAGGTCTTCTGATTTCAGCTGGCTTAATTCTATAATGGATTTTCCTTCCGGCGTTTCATCCGCTACTGAGCTTAACGCAGAAGCTTTAATAAAGTCCGGCAGCCTGATTCCGTCTGCAGGGTGAAATTCCGTCGCTTTACGGTTTCCGATGGTGATGGTTCCTGTTTTATCAAGAAGCAGTACGTCAATATCTCCGGCAGTTTCCACTGCTTTACCGCTTTTCGTAATCACATTCGCTCTCAGGGCTCTGTCCATTCCGGCGATCCCGATTGCAGAAAGCAGACCTCCAATGGTTGTGGGAATCAAGCAAACGAAAAGTGATATAAAGGCCGCAATGGTAATGGGAGTCTGCGCGTAGTCTGCAAAAGGTTTCAAAGTGAGTGTTACGATAATAAAGGTCAGGGTAAATCCTGCCAAAAGTATGGTTAATGCAATTTCATTAGGTGTTTTCTGTCTGGATGCTCCTTCTACAAGGGCAATCATTTTATCTAAAAAGGACTCTCCCGGTTTGGTGGTCACTTTTACTTTTATTCTGTCGGAAAGAACCTTTGTCCCTCCGGTTACAGAACTTTTGTCCCCTCCGGATTCACGGATAACGGGGGCACTTTCTCCGGTGATTGCAGATTCATCAATGGTAGCAAGTCCTTCGATAATTTCTCCGTCCATCGGGATCTGATCTCCGGTTTCGCAAAGGAAAATATCACCCAGTTTCATTTCGGCGGACATTCTCAGAATGGTTTCTACCTGAAATCCCGGTTTGTTCTCCAAAATTACTTTGGCGGGAGTTTCTTCACGTGTTTTTCTGAGGGTATCTGCCTGTGCTTTTCCTCTGGCTTCGGCTATTGCTTCTGCAAAATTGGCAAAAAGAACGGTGAAAAATAAGATAATGAATACGGTAAAGTTATAAGCAAAGCTTCCCTGCGATTGGTCTCCTGTAAGACTGAAAAGACTTACGATGAACATCACAACAGTTCCTACCTCTACCAGGAACATCACGGGATTTTTAAACATGATTTTAGGATTCAGCTTCACGAAGGACTGTTTGATCGCTTCGTTCACCAAATCTTTTTGAAACAATGTCTGTGATTGATTTTTCATTTTTTTGAAAGAGTTATATCATTGTAAATCAATGGTAACCATTAAGACAGATTAAAACAAGAGGAGTGGAAATGGATAATATATTCAGGTGAATGTTTCGATGAGTTTAGACTAGTTTCCTGATATTTCAATCTTCCTAATGGTTGACTATTGATTTTAATTTTTAATATTTATTTAGAGAAATACTGGATCTGTTCTGCGATAGGTCCCAATGTAAGGGCCGGGAAGAAAGACAGGGCTGCAATAAGAAGGATCACCGCCAGCGTCATAAAGCCGAAAGTAGCTGTATCCGTTTTCAGAGTTCCTGAACTTTCAGGGATGAATTTTTTCTGTGCCAATAATCCTGCAATCGCTATCGGTCCGATGATCGGAATAAATCTGGATAAGAGTAATACAATTCCTGTTGAGATATTCCACCATGGGGTATTGTCTCCAAGGCCTTCGAACCCGGAACCGTTGTTCGCAGAAGAAGAAGTGAACTCGTACAGCATTTCACTGAACCCGTGGAAACCAGGATTATTCAATGTTTTGGCTCCAAATTCCGGCAGATAGGCGGTTAACGCTGTTCCTACAAGTATTAAAAACGGGTGGAACAGAGCCACGATCATAGCAATCTTCATCTCCTTGGCTTCGATCTTCTTACCCATGAATTCCGGCGTTCTTCCTACCATCAGGCCACTGATGAATACTGCGAGAATAATGAAGATGAAATAATTAAGGATTCCAACACCGCAGCCTCCGTAGAAGCAGTTGATCATCATGGCCAGCAGCTCATTCATTCCTGAAAGCGGCATCGTACTGTCATGCATTGAATTCACAGAGCCTGTTGAAATCACAGTTGTTGCAATGCTCCAATATCCTGAAGATGCGCTTCCGAAACGGATTTCCTTACCTTCCATAGCTCCAAGGCTGTTGTCAGTCCCCATTTCTGTGATAAGAGGATTGCCACTTGTTTCATTCACAATATTCGGAACGGCAAGTGCCAGGAAGCCGACAGTCATTACGGTAAAGATCACCCATGATAGCTTTCTCTTTTTCAGATAAAATCCTAATGCAAAAACCAATGCAAACGGAATGATCATCTGAGTGACCATTTCGGTCATATTCGTTACATAGTTCGGATTTTCAAGTGGGTGTGCTGAGTTGGCTCCGAAGAAACCTCCCCCATTGGTTCCCAAATGCTTGATCGCCACAAAAGCGGCTACAGGCCCTCTGGAAACATCAACTTTCTGTCCTTCCAGCGTTGTGACATGGTCTTTTCCTTCAAAAGTCATCGGACTTCCGTTGGCAGAAAGGATCAGAGCAACAAGGATACTGATCGGAACAAGTATTCTGACCACAGATTTAGTAAAGAAATCGTAGAAATTCCCTAGTTCTGTAGTTGTTTTATCTTTAAAAGCTTTGAAAAGAACTGCCATAGCCGCCATTCCGGTAGCTGCGGTTACAAACTGCAGGAACATCAGGTAAAGCTGACTTAAATAGCTCACTCCCGTCTCTCCTGAATAATGCTGAAGGTTACAGTTCACCAAAAAGGAAATAGCTGTATTAAAAGCAAGATCTGGTGACATATTCGGGTTTCCGTCAGGATTCAGAGGAAGCCACGCCTGGGTCAGCAGGATCAGGAATCCTATCATGAACCAGACCAGATTGATCGTCAGCATGGCATACATATTCTGCTTCCAGGTCATCTGGCGGACCGGGTTGATTCCGGATATTTTATAAATTAATTTTTCAACAGGTTCAAAAACAGGATCTAAAAAGGTCTTTTTGTACCCGTACACATTAGCAATGTATTTCCCAAGAAATATTCCAATGACTAATGTGATCACAAACATGGCAATAACGCCTAAAATTTCTGTATTCATGACCGGTTAAAATTTTTCAGGTTTCAGCAAAACGTAGCAGATGTACACAAAGGCCAGAATTGAAAGGAAAAATAAACTCCACATAGTTTTATATTTTATCAAAAAATTCAACGGATTTATAGAGAAGCCAGAACATCACTGCAAAAAGCAGGATCAAACTTATCAGCATCATATCGTTATTATTAAAGTTAATAGGGTCAGCAGTACGTACGATACCATCAGCAGACTGAAGCCTGCGTGCTCACGTTTTTTGAACGTTTTTCTTGAAATTGTCATTTTTAAAATATTTTATTCAGGTCCTATAGGCCAAATAAAGGCCCACTCTGATACAAAAACATTCAAATAACTAATAATCAATAAATTAAATCAAATAACTCAACCGTACCAAAACACAAAAGCCTATCATTTTGATAGGCTCGTTTATTGAAATGATAGGAGTCAGGTGTTAGGTTGTAGAGATTAGGGAATAGGGAATAAGGTTGGTCGAAGTTGTAATGGTGGTTGTGAGTAGTGAATGGTGAATTTTGCTTCGTAAGTGAAAAGCGAATGGGAGATTCAAGAAACACGATTTTAGATGCCAGACGTCAGACATTACCGCTGGTGGCTTCGGGAACCTCAGACACCAGATATTTGTCGTTTATTCAACGACACTCACACTCCGAAACTCTAAAACACTCACACTCTCCGACGCACAAACCCCGAAACACGCATCCCGAAACTAATAACTCATAACTCTCCGACTCTCGGACTCGCAAACCCGATACTCGCAACTCATTTACCTCCATCCATACTCCTCCAGCTTGCGGTACAGTGTAGCAATGCCGATTTCCAGCAGCCTGGCGGCTTCGGCTTTATTACCTTTGGTGTACTGCAGGACTTTTTGGATGTGTATTTTTTCGAGGGATCTTATACTTAAAGAATCACTTTCAGGAACGATTTTATCTGAATAATGGGGCAAACTTTCAGCATCCAGAATATTATCCTCCATTAGAATAAGGCTTCTCTCCACAGCATTTCTAAGCTCGCGGATATTTCCTTTCCAGTCGTTTTTTTCAAGGGTTTTATAGTAATCAGGATTAACCTGAAGGTTTGAAAGGTGAAGTTTGCGGGAGAAAATATCAATGAAGTTTTTGGCCAGCATTTTCAGATCTTCTTTTCTTTCACGTAATGGCGGAAGATGAATTTCGAAAACATTCAGTCGGAAGTAGAGATCTTCGCGGAAGTTGCCCTGTTTAATTTCGTCCTCCAGATCCCTGTTGGTCGCAGCAATCAGTCTGAAATCTGAACGGGAAACTTTGGTCTCTCCCATTTTGATGAATTCTCCGGTTTCGAGAACACGCAGCAGTTTTGCCTGAAGTTCTATCGGCATCTCTCCTATTTCGTCTAAAAATAAGGTTCCTCCGTTGGCTTCTTCTATGAGACCTTTCTTATCTTTTACAGCACCCGTAAAAGCACCCTGTTTATGTCCAAAAAGTTCGCTTTCCAGTATTTCTTTGCTGAATGCTGAACAGTTGATGGCCACAAAATTATTTTTCTTTCTTTCGCTTCCGTCATGGATGGCATTGGCAAAAACTTCTTTTCCGGTTCCGGTTTCTCCTGTCAGAAGAACAGCCGCATCCGTCAAAGCTACTTTTTCAGCCAGTTTTTTAGACTGAAGAATCAGAGGAGAAGTTCCGATGATCTGTCCGAAACCTTTTGATACAGTAATTTTTTGACCAATTTTAGAACGATTGTCTTTAACTTTTTCCAAAGCTTTATATACCAGCGGAATGATCTTCTCATTGTCGTCACCCTTCACTAAGTAATCATAAGCGCCGTTTCTCATCGCCTGAACGGCATCGGTAATATTTCCGAAGGCGGTCATCAGAATAATTTCGAGATGAGGATATTTGGTTTTGATGGATCTTACCAGCTCTACCCCGAAAGCATCGGGAAGCCGGACATCGCATAGAACAACATCAAATTCATGCTGCTCGAGCATAGTCATGGCAGAACGTGCTGTTGAGGCTTCTTTTACGTTAAAATCTTCTTGGGAAAGAATCATTCCTAATAATTTCAGGAGCTTGATCTCGTCATCGATGATCAGAATGTTTCCGTGCATGGTGTGTGTTTTTGGAAAACTACTGCAAACTTATAGAATTTCTTTTGGAAAGAAGCAAAGAAAATAAAGATGTCTGATTAATATTATTTTATTTAACGAGAATATTTCATCAGTACACTCGGATTAATTTCCTTTTGTTGCGCATCAGAAATTTCTACAAAACCAATCTTTTTGTAAAGATTAAATGCTTTAGCATTATTATGTTTAACTTCAAGATAGATTTCAATGCTCTTAAAATGGCTACAAACCTCCTCTATAACCTTTTGAATCAGATGTAAACCTATATTTCTACCCTGATATTCTTCTTTAACATACATCTGGTAAATATTTCCTCTGTCATTTTCATCTTTAACAAAAGTACAGATTCCAATTAATTGATCTTCATTGAAAGCTCCCAATACAAACCTTTCTGCCAATTGATTTTCAATATCATATTCTATTCTGAATTTTTCAGTTTTTAACGCTTCCTCATAGTCCGCGCAAAAAGATTCCGGGAATTCCTTTAAGCTTTCAAGCCTGATTGTTCTGTAAACGGCACTTTCTTCGGGTAAAAGTTTTCGGTACTGAATATTCATTATGATTTTAATTTGTGAAATGATAATTACAGGATAGTTTTGACCTCTGATAATGTGAATAATGTTTTTATCTGATATAAATTAAAACTATAGATGCAATAATACGGAAATTCCGGTTTGTTCTTTTCTGAATCCTTACATTTGTAATGCATTCTGATTTTTAGGAATGAAATGAGTTAGCTTATGATTGACAAAAGATACAAAGAAACAGTTCATACAGATAAAAACAACTACGAATATATCACCATTCCCAATGACGAAAACAAGGTAAGAATTTACACTTTAAAAAATGGTTTAAAGGTTTTTCTTGCTCAAAATTTTGATGCTCCGAGAATTCAGACGTACATTCCCGTGAGAACAGGAAGTAATAATGATCCGTCTGACAATACGGGTTTGGCGCATTACCTTGAACATATGATGTTTAAAGGGACCTCAAAAATAGGTACCCAGAACTGGGAAAAAGAAAAGGAACTCCTTGACCGGATTTCTGCGCTATATGAAGAACATAAAGCAGAACAGGATCCTGATAAAAAAAAGGAAATCTATAAAAAAATAGATGAAGTTTCCCAGGAAGCCAGCCAATATGCCATTGCCAATGAGTATGATAAAGCCATCTCATCCCTGGGAGCCAGCGGAACCAATGCCCACACGTGGTTTGATGAGACGGTTTATAAAAATAATGTTCCGAATAATGAGCTGGAAAAATGGCTTAAAATAGAGAAGGAAAGGTTTTCAGAGATTGTGCTTCGTCTTTTCCATACGGAACTGGAATCGGTCTATGAGGAATTTAACAGGGCTCAGGATAATGATTCAAGACTTGTGAGCTATGAGCTGATGGCTGCTCTTTTTCCAACCCATCCGAACGGACAGCAAACAACACTAGGAAAACCTGAACATCTGAAGAATCCTTCAATGAAGGCTATTCATAAGTATTTCGATGAATATTATGTCCCGAATAACTATGCTATGATTTTAGTCGGTGATCTGGATTTTGAAGAAACCATTCAGCTTGTCGATCGGTATTTTGGAACAATTCCTTACAGGGAGCTTCCTAAAAAAACTCCTGTTACCGAGCAGCCATTAACAGAAATTGTAAAAAGGACGGTAAAAAGCCCTACCACTCCGAGGGTTCAATTAGCTTGGAGAACGGACAGTTTTGGTTCAAAGGAGGCTATGCTTGCAGATATCACTGCCAATATTCTCAGCAACAGAGGGGAAGCCGGACTTCTTGATCTGAACATCAACCAAACGCAAAAAATGCTTTGGGCACAGGCTTTTTCTGTGGGATTAAAACAATACGGATATTTTTCTATCGTGGCTGTTCCGAAGGAAACGCAGACCTTGGATGAGGCAAAAGATATGGTTCTGGAACAGCTTGAGCTGATCAAAAAAGGAGATTTCCCGGATTGGATTCTTCCTGCTATCATCAATGATTTTAAAATTCAACGTCTGAAAGGCCTGGAAACAGCAGATGGACTGGCTACAAACCTTTATGACACCTATATCAAGGGAAGATCGTGGGAACAGGAACTGAATGAAATGGATGAGTATGAAAGTTTTACCAAAGAAGATGTGGTCAATTTTGCCAATGCATTTTTTAAAGAGAACTATGCGATTGTTTACAAGGAAAAAGGTGTTAATGACCAATTGGTAAGAGTTGAAAATCCCGGAATTACCCCGATTAAAATCAACCGTGATGCGCAGTCTGACTTTTTAAAGGAAATTACTGCTGAAAAAACAGAAGATATACAGCCGGAATTTATTGATTATGAGAAAGAAATCCTTACAGATAAGGTAAAGGATAAAAAGCTGAGCTTCGTTCGCAATAAATATAATGATATTGCCCAGGTGCACTTTATTTTTCCTTTTGGAAGTGATAACGACAGGGATCTTGGAATGTCTACCCAGCTTTTACAATATCTTGGAACGGAAGATCTTTCACCTGAGGATTTAAAAAAGGAATTCTTTAAGATCGGAATCAGCAATGATTTTAAAACAACAAATGACCAGCTTCTGATCTCACTGAGCGGGCTGGAAGAAAATATTGAAAAAGGGATTTCTCTTCTTCAGCACTGGATATATGGTGTAAAACCGGATCAGGAGATTTACAGGCAATTCGTAGAAACGGTTCTGGAAAACCGCCAGGCTACAAAAAAAGATAAAACCCGTATTATGACTGCCCTGACCAATTATACAAAACTGGGGAGCTTCTCACGTTACACGGATATTATTTCCAAAGAGGAGCTTGAAGGCAGCAATGCAGAGGTATTTACAGACAGAATGAAAAATCTTTTCAAATATCCTTATGAGATATTTTTCTATGGAAAGAATGTGGAAAATTTCAAACAGTATATTGGAAGGTATGTGGAAAATGAAAGTTTCCGGATTCCTGAGCCTAAACAATATCCTGAACCTGAAACCAACGGAAATGTCTATTTTACAGATTATGATATGGTTCAGATGGAAATGAGTAAAGTGGGAAGAGGACATCAGGTAGATACTTCAAACTTCGGAAAGATTAACGTTTTCAATGAATATTTCGGAAGAGGGCTTTCATCTATCGTTTTCCAGGAGATCCGCGAAAGTAAGAGTTTAGCCTATTCTGCGTATGTTTCTTACGCAGCCAATTCTGAGCTGGGGCATCCTGATTATATTACCACGTATATCGGAACGCAGCCGGATAAACTCCAGACTGCCGTAAGCACAATGAGCGAGTTGATGAATGAGCTTCCCGAAGTTCCTATCCAGTTTGAAAATGCCAAAAATGCCGCTCTGAAACAGATCGCTTCAACCAGAATTACCCGAAACAATATATTTTTCAATACGTTACGACTGAAAAAACTCGGGATTCACCATGATTTCAGAAAAGACATTTACAGACAGATCGAAAACCTGAAGTTTGAAGATCTGAAGGATTTTTACCAAACGAAGATCAGGCCAATACATTTTAATACAGCGATTATTGGGAAGAAAGAAAATCTGGATATGGATGCCGTAAACCAGATGGGAACCTTTAAAGAGCTAACACTGAAAGAGATTTTCGGACATTAAAAAAATTTAAACCGCTTCATAATTGAAGCGGTTTTTTATATTAATTGAATCCGAGTATAAGGACCTAAAAATAAATGCACTGAAAAAAACAGAATTTATATTGATTTTAAGCTACATCTAGGTCATCATACAATCTCCGTCTCCGTCCTGATATTCAGGATCGAATCCTTCTGGCAGATGCTGTATGAGCTGTTTGTGGAATAAGTATCTTCTTTCAAAATTACGTTCGTAGATCTTTGGAAATATTTTCGACTGCTCTATTCGTGAATTGAGTTCTTTCTGATAGCTGGTTAGGTTTTTTACTTTATTGCTGACAATATAATAGCTTAGGAAATCAATGAAGCGATCCAGATCAGAGGCTTCTGAAAACAGATAGGGAATTTTAAGATTCCCATCCCTGAGCTGAAGCAGTGAACAGGCTGCTAAATTACTGTTGTCATCATATATTTTCACCCAAACATATTTAAAAACCTCAGCATAACTTGAAAACAGGTATTGATCATCTTTCTTCTTACCTTCCAATACCCACGGATTTTTTATAAATACATTGATTTCATCGGCATTTCGTCTGCTACGGAATTCTGACATGAATTCTAAGCTTTCGGTATCAATATGATCAAGGATTTCAAATCTGAATCCGGGCTTTTTGATGGCAGAGTTTTTTAAGGCAATTAAAGAATTGGCAACAGCATCAGTTATTTGAAAAAGTGGTTTTGCAGCTTTAGTTTCAGGCTTTTTCTCAGGAATAATATGCGCTGCATCTGAACGGAAATAATATCTTTTTCCTGCCTTTGGGTAAACATATTCAAAAACGCCCAACATGTTATAAAGAGCTTCTGCTTCTTTGGTAAATTCTGTTGCGATGATATTGCCGTCATATTCTTCAAACATCTTATTCAGTAATGCTTTTGCAATCCTTTTCCCACGAAATTCTTCACTTACAAACAGGGTACTTAACCACGCATAGTGGAATATTTCTCCGTCAATTAAATAATTATCAGGGAAACATCCTACATACCCGGCCAGTTTTCCGTCATAAAAAGCCAAAACCAAAAGTGTCTGATTATCTAAAGCTTTCAGGTTTTTGATCTGGGATTTTGCCCGATGTTCTGAAATAGGAAGAAAATCAAAGTTTCTGAAATCTCCTGATGACACGAAATCCTCAAGTTCTTTTTTGTTAAATGTCTTCAGCTCCGTCATCTTCTCACTATTTTATTTTTGTTGATTATTTTTTTCAATCTGAAATAAGCGGTTTCTTTTTTTAATATGTTTTCTCCGCTCTCTCCCATTTCCATCGGAATTCTGTGAAAAAGCCGCTCTATACTATCCAATTTTGCGCCTGCACTTCCAAAACAACAGAATAGATCTTTATTTTTAAACAGCTCATCAAAGAAATCTTTTTTTACTCCAAAGTCCGTGAATGGAAATGCAAAGCTTTCGTATAGAAAACCATTTTCTTTCAAATAATGAAAAGTCCGGTTGGTACTTTCCATCTGTTCCTTCAATGACAGTTCGCCATACTTGGGATGATCCCAGCTGTGGGAGGAAATTCCATAGCCCTTTTGCGTCAGTACTTTTAACTGCTCTGTTGTAAGATAAGGAGTGTGCTCTTTAAGGTAAGCATAGCAGTCAATTTCCAGTTTTTCAGTAATCCTGTCCAGCAGTTCTCTTTTATGATAATTGATCTTTAAAACCTGTTGTTTTAAACCTTCTGTTGACGTATTTTCCAGGGAAAGCATTTGAAAGATCTCCGGATCTGCTGTCTTTGTTTTTTCCACAGCATCAATAATTAAACTTGCCTTACATCTGAACATCAGCTCCTGATTATCAATAAAAGCCGGATTTATAAAATTGCAGGCATATATTCCTTTTCTTTCCAGAACAGGAAGTACAATATCGTAAAACTCCCTGAAACCGTCATCAAAAGTCAGAAGAGCAATCTTTTTTTTAGGTTTAAAGTTACCATTGATAAAGTCCTTGAATTCTGACCAGCTGACGAACTGAAAATGCTTTGAAAGACAGTCTATATCTGCTTCGAACTGTTTTGTATTCTTATATTGAATAATGTGCCTGATATGTGGCAGATTTTCATCAGAAACACAGTGATAGACGGGCAAACAGTAATCCATCGGAAAAGAATTCCCGATATCTCCTTTTTCAAAGGCGGCGAGTATATTGATGATCTTATCTTTCATCTCTATTAAATAAAAAGAATCTATTCAAATTGGATTTAAATAGATTCTTAAAGGTATCACTTTTATGTATTATTTAATCACCTTCATTTCGTCGATAAGCCATTTGGAATCGGCAAATTTATCGATAATGAAAAGGATGTATTTGGTATCTACCATAATGTTTCGGCTGAAACGCGGATCGTAATTGATGTCGCTCATTGTTCCCTCCCACTGTCTGTCGAAGTTAAGGCCTACAAGGTTTCCGTTGGCATCAAGAGCAGGACTTCCTGAGTTTCCTCCCGTTGTATGGTTGGTCGCAGTGAATCCTACAGGAACATCTCCTGTTTTGTCTTTATAGATGCTGTAGTCTTTTTTGTTGTAAAGATCGATCAGTTTTTTAGGAACATCAAATTCATAATCTCCCGGAATATATTTTTCCATTACTCCTGCCAAATGCGTCTGATAACCATAAGAAACAGCATCTCTAGGGGTAGAACCCTTTACTTTTCCGTAGGTTACACGAAGGGTAGAATTCGCATCCGGGAAGAATTTTCTGTCTTTATCCGTTGCCATCTGCTGCGCCATGAATTTCTTCTGAAGGTCGTCAATTTTCCCCTGAAGAGAAGTAAACTGAGGATCAGCATTTTTCATATAGGTCTCTTTCATAGAGGCGTACAGCTGATAAATTGGATCTTTTTTCAAAGTTTTGATTAGCTTGTCCTGATTGGAAAATACTTTCTCAATATCTCCGGTGAGAGACGCTCCGTTTACCTGCTCTCTTCCTGTAATGATTGAGTTTTTAGACATCTCTTCCACTACCGGAATGTTCTGGTTCTCGTCTTTATATTTACTGAATCCGACAGGCAGGAACTGAGGAGCGGTTTTATTGGCATACAAAGCCAGTAATTTTGCTGTCACTTTAGCATCCAGCTCTGCGCTGTAGTCTTTGTAGAAAGAGGTTACTTTTGTTTTTAATTTGGCAAGCTCTTTTTCATCCATTTTTCCTGCTTCCACAGAGGCAATATAGTCGTAGTAATCGCCTGCAAGCTTCAGCGTTTCGGCATTTCTTACCACTTCTGTATAATAAGCATTGTTTAATGCATAAGGAGCCTGATCATTGTACAGTTTATTCAATTGGTCCAAAGTAGTTTTGATCTCATGATTTTTAGCGACCAAAGAACCTTCGTACATGACTTTTTTCTCAACTGCATTAGATTTTTTCAGGCCTTCTACTTCGCCTATCCATTTTTTCCAGTAATTGGCCACTGAAGCATATTTTGAAGCATATTTGATGCGCGTTTCGCTGTCTGTACGCATTTTCTCGTCCAATGTTTTCAGCGCCACCTCACGTACGGCAATTCTTGCAGGATCTATATCGGTTATGATCTTCTCTACAGCTACTGCAGGAAGATATTCTGTTGTTTTCCCCGGAAACCCGAATACGAATGTAAAATCGTTTTCAGTTTTATCTTTTATGGAAACAGGAAGATAGTGTTTCGGCACGTAAGGAACGTTGTCTTTTGAATATTCTGCAGGCTTGTTGTCTTTTCCTGCATAGATTCTGAACATGGAGAAATCTCCGGTATGCCTTGGCCAAACCCAGTTATCCGTATCGCTCCCGAATTTCCCTATGCTTTGAGGCGGTGCCCCAACCAGACGGATATCCTTATATGTTTCCGTGGTAAAAGCATAATATTTGTTACCGTAGTACATTGATTTTACAATGATCGACTGGTAAGATTCTATTTTCTGAGAGTTTTTGTAAACCTCAATATTTTTATTAACTTTTTTAGTCAGCTCAGGCTCTACAAGGTTGTCTGTCCCTTCCAGGATCTGATCTGTCACTTCTTTGATGTCTACAATGAAGTCTACTTTTACACCCGGATTCGGAAGTTCCCCGTCTGGATTTTTAGCCCAGAAACCATTCGAAAGAAGATCATTCTGAACTGTAGAATGGGCCTGGATCTGCCCATATCCACAGTGATGGTTGGTCAATAACAGACCTTTCGGTGAAATGATTTCAGCAGTACATCCGCCGTTAAACTGTACTACCGCATCCTTTATGCTCGGCTTTTGAGTATTGAAAATGTCTTTGGCAGAGATTTTCATTCCCAAATCCTTCATTTCCTTTTCATTCAGTTCTGTAGGAATCCACATTCCTCCATATTGTTGTGCAAATGCCATTGCAGCCGGCAAAAGAAATACGGATAAAAGTATCTTTTTTGTCATAATCAAAATTTTGTCCCAATTTACAAAGAATATTATACATATGCCTTACATGGGCGAGGAAATATAGCGGCAGGGATGAAGAGCCGAGAATCAAGATTTCAGATGTGAGATTTCAGACACGAGATATAAGACTAAGGTTAAGTTGGAATATGTCAATGGTGAATTTTGCTTCATAAGTGAGTGGTGAATTTTGGAGTGCCAGAATGAAGAGCCAGGAATCAAGATTTCAGATGTGAGATTTCAGATTTCAAAGTGTTTCCTCAATAATTTAACTGTCAACTAACAACATAAATCAAGCTCCCAAACCCTAAAACTCTCAAACTCTCAAACTCTACAGCCCTCCAACTCCCCTCTATGGCTTAGTTTTTGTTTCAAATAAAGCACTTAAATTATTAATATATCTAAATTATTCCATCATGGTAAATAGCAAAATGTTCATTCTGGGGATTGCATCTGCTGCATTTTTAACATCGTGTAACCCTAAAGAAAAAACTCCTGAAACTGTTGATACGACAACAGATTCTGCAACGGTACAAACACCTTCTTCTGACAGTATTGCAAAAGTAACTCCTTCTGCTCCAGGCGATACTTCGGAAAACGCTCTTGACTGGCCGGGAACGTATGAGGCTGTAGTTCCTTGTGCAGATTGTCCGGGAATTAAAACATCGCTTACCATTAACAATGATAAAACGTTCAGCATCACTGAGGAATATATTGAGAGAAATTCCAAAAACCAGGATAAAGGAACTTTTGAATGGGATGCCTCAGGAAGTGTCATTACCTTAAAAGGAAAAAGTGCCGGCTATAAATACAAAGTAGGTGAAAATGTTCTTATACAGCTGGATATGGACGGAAAAGAAATAACCGGACCTAACAAGGATCTGTATGTTTTCAAGAAAAAATAAGGGCTTAAGCCTTTATTTTTTTGCTTGTATCTAAAACTGATAAGCTGTAATTTTAGGATCATTAATAAGGCTTTTTACGACTTCATCATGTTTTGTATGTTTTCCCGTGAGCCTCCATGTGATAGAAAGGTTTCCCTGTGTATACTGCATTTTCAGCATAAAATGTTTCAGATGATGTTCTTCAAATATTTTTTCACAGTGCTCAATATCTTCTGATCTGGTGACCGTTATTCTATATTCTCTTATTTTATGACTACTGTCTATATAATTCTGAAGGAAGATCAGTGCACTCAGGATCAAAAGCACCAAAACTGTTCCTAAAAATGAAAGGTAAACATAGCCCGAGCCTACAGCCATTCCTATTGAAGCGGTAGCCCAGATAGTGGTTGCCGTAGTAATTCCATCGATCTTATTATCCCCTTTAAAAATGACGCCTGCTCCCAGAAAACCGATTCCGGTAATGATATTGGCTGCCAAGCGATCTGGATTTTCAACGCCTATTTTTATGGAAAGAATGGTAAAAAGACAGGAGCCGAAACATACCAGAATAAAAGTCCGAAGACCTGCCGATTTGTTACGATATTCTCGTTCTGCGCCAATCAAAAGTCCCAGAAGAACAGAGATCAGTATCAGCAGCAGTTCATTTTGTATGACATAATGATCCTGAAGGAATTCCATTGTACTGAGTTTTACCTGAATAAAATTACAATAAAAAAGTGTATTTTAATGTCTTTTGATCAATCAGTATTGTACTGTTTAAAAGAAAAGTTTTGTAATATTACACTTTAATTCAATAACAAGATTCACGATGACGCCTACTTTTTTTGCAACCAAGGAAGAATTCAGAAAGTGGCTGGAGGAGCATCATACAAAAGAAAAAGAGATTCTGGTGGGCTTCTATAAAAAAGACAGTGGAAAACCTTCTATGAACTGGTCTGAAGCTGTGGACCAGGCTTTGTGCTTCGGATGGATAGACAGTGTGAGAAGATCTTTGGACGCAGAAAGCTATTCTAACCGTTTTACACCAAGAAAACCGAATAGCATCTGGAGTATCATCAATATAAAAAAAGTGGAAGAGCTGACGAAAGCCGGGCTTATGACCTTAGAAGGGCAAAAAGCATTTGAAGCAAGAAAAGAAGATAAAACGGGAGTCTACTCGCATGAGAAAGAGGAAATCATTCTTGATCCGACATATGAAAAGCAATTTAAAACCCATAAAAATGCCTGGGCTTTTTTTGAAAAACAGGCTCCTTCTTATAAAAGGATGGTCATTCACTGGCTGATGAGCGCCAAACAGGAAAAAACAAGGCTTTCCAGACTGGAAAAGGCTATTGGTGAAAGTGAACAATTAAAGAGATTAAAATAAACATACAGTATACTTAAAAAATAATTTATGGAGAAAGAAATTTCACACTTTTGGTTGGGATATTTTAAAAATGAGGACGCCTTTAATGATTTTGCGGAAGAAGATGAGAAATATTACACAGAAGAGGAAACGGAGGATCTTTACGTTTCAAAATTTGCAGAATCACAACATATCCAATGGTTTGATTATGATTTTCTGGAATATGGTTTTGAAGAGGAAAGTTTAGGCATCTACGAAAAGTTTACCGATTATTCTTATGCTGATCAATGGCTTCCCGTTGTGGAACAGAAGATCAACGAGCTCGGCCTGGAAACTCCGGTAAATGCTATTATTTTCGCTAACAAACATGCTATTCCCAATCCGGTTTCGGTGAATGATGAGGAATATGCATTATATTATATCGGTGAAATTGAATACAATATCTAGCTTTCTGTGAGAAGGGTTTCAATAAAGGATCATGAGAATCTGCTGAAGATTTTTGTGATCCTTCTGAAATATGACATAATTAGTAAAGATATTATTGCAGTATCGTGAAGCGGTAAAAAGAACTACCCTTATTGAAAATTAAGACCATACAGCAAAATTACTTTATCGGCAATTTAAAATTTTAATTATCTTAGGCTTAATAAATTACTGATGAAACAGATTCTATTTATTTTGCTGATATTTTATACATCAACTGTATTTGGACAGAATAAATGTACGTTAAAACTTGAATCCGGCACCACTCATCTGCAGGAAAAAGGAATCGTAGAGCTGTCTGTAATGAATACAGGAAACAAAAAAATTAAGATCAACAAAATTTTTTCTCCTTACAGACTACAACTTGTAAAAATCAGGGAAAAGGAAAATAAAATAGACTATACAGCTGATGTGGACTGCTTCACGGACTGTATAAAAAAAACAGTAAAGCTAAAACCGGGAGAAAGTTACAGGTATACAATTCCGATCAAAGAAACAATCCAATATGCCAAGCTTATGAATGGCAGAACGTATAGTTTCCATCTGTTTTTCGACCTTATTGACCTTACTCCTGAAAACTGTAATATCTATGGTTTGACGGATAACGAAGTTGTTTATACAAAATAAGCCTCGAATAAAATTCAATTGATATCCTACGTTTCTCATTCATTAAGTTTAAATTGTTATTAAATATTGAATGGGAATGTACTCAGATATATTTAAAAAAGATGAACGAAAATTTACAGAACGAAATTAATTTACATTCAGCAGGCGCCACAATACGACATCAGTCTGCTTTTGACCATCTAAAAAGTCATCAAAATGATTTTCAGCTGGATCAAGAATTTATTGATAAATGGGTTTTACCATTTTACATGAAAATATGGAATACCTCAGGCTTATGGATTACCGATATAAAGAATATACAAACGGCAAAATTTATTGAACAGCATGAGGGAGAAGCTAAAGCTAAAGAATTTCTAGCTTCTGTAAGTAATTTAAAATTTAATTATAATTTAGATACAGAATGGATTACAGCTCCTCTTCAGCTTTTGAAAGAGCTTAGAGAATATTGTAAATAATAAAAGCTTTGAAGAAAATACGAAGGCTTAACTAATACACTCACAAAACAAAAACCATTGAAAAAAATCATCCTTCTAATCGTTTTATTCCTTCTCCTGCTCTATTCCTGCAAAAAAGAGAAAAGGCCGGTTACCGATCAGAAAAAAAATGCTGTAGAAAAAGTGATTAAATCAGATACAGCAAGTCATCGGGTTTCTGAAGAACAAACTGCCTTTTTTAAAAGTAACAAACCGGCTGATCTTGTTCCTGCAGGATATGAAATCCAGTATGATGCGGAAGGAGACCTTAATCTGGACGGACTTTCTGATATGGCTCTTGTCATCAGGAAAAAAGAAGATACGCTGGCTGCCAGAAAAATGATGATCCTGATAAAAAATACTGATAAAACATATAGAATTGATAAAATCTCAGATACTGTTCTCCCCGATGAATATAATGAAGCCGGCTATAAAATGCATGATCCGGAGGATATTTCCATTGAAAAAAGAGAGCTGAATATTAACCTTTATGATATCGGGCCCTATGGAAATCAGTTCAGCAGATTTAAATACCTGAACGGAGACCTCATCCTCACCTACATTGAGACTTACAATATGGGAGCCGGCTCTCACTCTGCCCTTTATTATGAGCCTATGAAAGGAAAACTGATCCTTGAAACCGTAAATACCATGAAAGAGGAAATGCCATCAGAATCTAAAACTCTTCACCTTAAAAAAGAAAGGTACATATTTGAAAAATCTTCTCCCGAAGATATTGTGCAAAAAGTTTACGGATCTGTAAATAATGAATAACATCCTCCATTAGAAAAATAGCGAAAAAGGGTAATTGATAAGTGCCTGTAATAATTCGAAATTTGTAGATACAACAACAGAATTAAAAACAGCAATATCATGAAAACTCTACATTTCGGACTTTTAGGAAAGGAAAATACAAGTCCTTTTATCGTTACTGCTATCCTGTACAGTATTCTCTTATGTCTGCCTTTCATTTATTTTTTATATCTGAAAGGCCAGCCTCATTCCTCTAATTTTGAAAATATGGATGAAGAGGGAAAAACCATCGTTGTAAAAGACTGGACAGACAATGCGGAGTCCAGACAGTTTAAACTGCTTACAAGAGTCGCAATTTTCAGCGCTGCTTTCTCTTTTGGGGCTTTGGGTGCAGCAGTAAGCCTTATCACAAGAGCAAGAAGATCAGGTTCTTTTGATCATAAAATAACCATCAAGGAATTAATTTCTATACAAACCATAGGGGCGGTTTTTGCCTTTATTCTTTCCCTGATTTTTATGGGTGAAATGATCGGCGGCACATTGTTTCCCAATGCTGATAAATTTTATTATATCGTTTACATTCCCGCAGCTCTTGCAAAACTTCTTGTCTGGTCATTTCTGGCTGGTTTTGCTGAAAGATTCGTCCCTAATATTCTTGAAAACCTGACCAAAATGAAAGATGTAAATGAAGAATCCTAAAATAATCAATACTTTCTTAAATTAATACAAAAGTAGTATTTCACAGGAAGTGAAAACTTCTTATCTTTATCTGGTATTGAATTGAATGAAACGTCATTCTTTTGACATACAGACCTTAAAAAAAACCGAGACGAAGGTAAAATCAATGAGGTGAAAAATGATTACACAAAATTTTCCGCACATGCAGAAAGTTTTAGAAGACTAAATTTTTTAGTCTTCTTTTATTTTAATGGCATTACAGTTTGTACTGATTATTTGATACTACGGAAACCCGTAAATTATTTTACGTAATTCAAAATAGTTTTGTATATCAAAAAATAATAATTATGTCACTAACTAAATGTCCAAACTGCCAAACCAACATTAATAATACTGCAAGTTTTTGCCCCGAATGTGGTTATTCGATAAAAAACAGTTCGGGTGCACCCGTGAATAAAAGTTCACCAAATTCTCCTATGCCTAAGAAGCAAAATAATGGATGTGCAATTATTTTATTAATATTTTTCGGACTTCTGTTTATTGGGTTTTTATCTCGACAATGCTCAAAAACACAGGTAGAGGAAAAGCATACCTCAGGCCTTGATACTAAACTTTCAAAAGAGGACAGTATTAAAAACCATGCAAAAATTGATAGTATTAATAAGGAAATAAAAATTGAAGAAGAAAAATTTTTAAAATCAAAAGCTGGAAAAATCTACAAAAAACATCCTGAATGGTCGAAAGAAGATTGTATCAATATTTCTGAAAATAAGATATGGATTGGAATGCATTATGATATGTTAATCTATGAACGTGGACGACCTGATAATATAAATACATCAAACTATGGAGATGGCACTCAGTATCAGGCATGTTGGCATGATTATAATGCATCATGTTTTTACTTTGGAGAGAGCCAAATTATTACCTCTTATAATTAATTTAAAAAAAATAAGGTGAGTACTGGCTCACCTTATTTTTTTAATTATCTCTTTATTTTTATTAATGTGCTTCCAGCCAGTTATTCCCGACTCCCACTTCTACCAGCAAAGGTACCTGTGTTTCCAAAGCACTTTCCATCTCGGTTCTGATCAGTTTTGAAGCTGCTTCAATCTCGTCTACCGGAGCTTCAAATATAAGTTCGTCATGCACCTGGAGAAGCATTTTAGTCTGCAGCTGCTGTGCTTTAAGTTCCTTATCTATTTTGATCATGGCTAGCTTTACAACATCTGCTGCACTTCCCTGTACCGGTGCATTGACAGCATTTCTTTCCGCATGGCCTCTCACCACGAAATTATTGGAATTAATATCTTTTAAATGACGTTTTCTTCCTAATATTGTTTCTACATATCCTATCTGACGGGCTTTGCTGACTTGCTCTGCCATATATTCTTTTAGTTTCGGATAGGTTTCAAAGTAGGCTTCGATCATCTGTTTGGCTTCGGTTCTTGAAAGGCCAGTTTGCTCTGCCAATGCAAAAGCTCCCTGCCCGTAAATAATTCCGAAATTCACGGTCTTCGCCTGGCTTCTCTGGGTTTTGGAAACTTCTTCCAGAGGAATTTTGAACAGTTTTGCCGCTGTTGAAGCGTGAATATCTTCTCCGTCCTGGAAAGCTTTGATCATATTTTCTTCTCCTGATATCTCGGCAATCAAACGAAGTTCGATCTGAGAGTAATCGGCAGAAATGATTTTTTTCCCTTCTCCTGAAACAAAAGCTCCTCTGATCTGCTGTCCGCGCAGTGTCCTGATCGGGATATTCTGAAGATTGGGATTTACACTTGCCAGACGTCCTGTAGCAGCCGTAGTCTGGGAAAAATTAGTATGTACCCTGCTGTCGTGTTTATCGATCTGGGAAGGCAAAGCATCTACATAGGTAGATTTTAATTTCTGATAGGTCCTGTATTCCAGGATATGCTTAATGATCTCATGTTTTGAGCTCAGCTTTTGAAGAACATCTTCTGAAGTTGCATACTGTCCTGTTTTTGTTTTCTTTGCTTTGGGGTCCAGCTGCATTTTTTCAAAGAGGATTTCTCCAAGCTGTTTGGGTGAATTCATATTGAATTCTTCTCCGGAAAGTTCAAAAATCTTAGTTTCCAGCTGTCTCAGGTCATTTTCAAGATCGATACTTTCCTGGGCCAGCCATTTTTCGTCGAGTGAAATACCGGCAAGCTCCATTTTGGCAAGGACTTCCATCAGAGGCATTTCTATTTTAAAGAAAAGGTCTTCCAGGTTTTCTTTTTTCAGTTGCGGGGCAAAAAGCTCGTACAGCTGGAACGTTACGTCAGCATCTTCTGCTGCATAATCGGTTTGCGTTCTCAGGTCCGCATCTCTGAAAGTTCCTTGATTTTTGCCTTTTTTCCCAATAATGGTTTCAATGGAAACCGGTTTATAGTTGAGATAGACTTCGGAAAGGTAATCCATTCCGTGTCTTCCGTCCGGATTCAACAGGTAATGGGCAATCATAGTATCAAACATGGCCCCTTTTACTGTAATATCGTACTGCTTTAATATTTTATAATCGAATTTTAAATTGTGAGCAATTTTCAACAGGTCTTCTTTCTCAAAGAACGGTCTGAAAATTTCCAGTGTCTGAAGCACTTCTCCTTTATCTTCGGATAACGGGATGTAGTATGCAAGACCTTTTTTATAGGAAAAACTCATTCCTACAAGCTCTGCCTCCAATTCGTTCAGTGAAGTGGTTTCTGTATCAAAACAGACTGCTTTCTGCTTTAACAGGTTACTGACCAATACCTTTTGTGCTTTTGGATTATTCACAAACTGGTATAGATGGTCGTTCTTGTCGATGGAAGTTTTGGTAGAAGTCGCCTGATCCAATTCTTCAAAATTGGCAAACAGGTCAAGCTGCATCACCTGTCCTTTTATTTCAGTGCCGGCAGGAGTCTTTGTTACTTCAACCTCACTTACGATCACAGTTTCTGCAGGTGCAGAAGCAAATGCCCGGTAAAGATTTTCGTATAATCTCCTGAATTCTATTTCGTCAAAAACTTCTTTTACTTTTTCGAAATCCGGGGTATCAAGATCATATTGTTCCTGATGGAATTCTATAGGTGCATCGCAGATGATGGTTGCCAGCTTTTTGGATAAAATTCCGCGTTCTGCTGAAGCTTCCACTTTTTCTTTCAGCTTTCCTTTCAGCTTATCTGTATTGGCCAGCAGGGTTTCGATATTACCGAATTCTTTAAGGAATTTCATCGCAGTTTTTTCTCCTACTCCATCCAGTCCGGGGATATTATCCACGGCATCTCCCATCATTGCCAGGAAATCAATAACCTGCTTAGGGTCTTCAATCTCGTATTTTGCTTTTACTTCTTCTACTCCAAGGATTTCTATATCCCCTCCTTTTAAACCGGGTTTATAGATTTTAATTTTATCTGTAACCAGCTGGGCAAAATCTTTATCCGGTGTTACCATGAAAGTGGTATACCCTTCTTTTTCTGCCTTGCAGGCAATGGTGCCTATCACATCATCTGCTTCATAACCTTCTACCCCTAAGATGGGAATATGCATCGCCTCTAATATCCGGTGAATGTATGGAACAGCTATTTTGATCGCTTCAGGAGTCTCGCTTCTGTTGGCTTTGTAATCTGAATAATCATCCGTTCTTACACTTGCCTGCCCTACATCAAAAACAACGGCCAGATGGGTCGGCTTTTCTCTTCTGATCAGTTCGATCAGGGAATTGGTAAACCCAAAAATAGCAGAGGTGTCCACACCTTTGCTTGTGAGCCTGGGATTCCTGATCAATGCGTAATATCCTCTGAATATCATCGCATAAGCATCGATGAGAAAGAGTCTTTTATCTTGTGTTGCGTCCATAATGTCTATAATGAACAAATATAAGAAAATAGGAATATTTTTTTGAGTTATAAGCGATGAATTATGAGTTATAAGTTTTTATGATATATACTCAAAGTGTTCTATAGAGATCATAAAAAAACAGAACAGCATTTCTGCTATTCTGTCCTGATGTTATTTTTTTACTAAAAGACTTGGGTCTTATTAATGACCTGATGAAGGCCACATTCCGCGGTACTCGGAGTTACCAAGAGTGATAACTTCTGCGCTCACTACGAAGCTGATCAGCATGCTGTTGCTATCAACCGCATCAAAATCTACTTCATGCTGGATCACATATCCGTTTTCCCACTTCAAAGTAGTCAGTGTACCTTCTTCATGAGATTTATTGAAAGTAACTTCTCCTGTTGTCGGCTTATATTTCCCGTTCAATAAACTTTCTAAGATATCAGATTTTTCAGTAGCTTCTACTGTCACTTTGATCAATGCATTTGACGGATCTGAAGCTACACGTCCTGAAACATCTGTAGATCTCGATACGCTGTAGTTAAGCTTTAATAATTTCTGACCTTCTCCTCCGTTGAATTTTAAGATTCCTCTTGAATTTGCTGCCATGATTGGTGAATTTTAATTTGTTATATATAATGTGAATAGTGATTGATTACAGAGCAAAGATAAAATCGATACAGGGAAAGAAAAAGTTTTTGAGTGCCAATCTGAAATATTGTAGTAATTCTACGATTTGATGTAGTAATTCTACGACTTTTGACTTAGCATAACGCTGAAAATGTCTGTTTAAAGTAGAAATGATGCTTTTAAGAAGATTTAATTTCTTTATATTTCACACTATTATGGGAAATATAAATATAAAATCAGACCTCGCTGGATCTGATTTTTATATTTTATTAAATATGTTGTTGTCTTTATTTTCCTTTTACAATAGCCAAATCTTCCTGATAGCGGTTTTCACCGTAATTCTTTTTAAAATTGACTGATATTTTATCTTTAGGGCTCAGATTTTCATAAAGCTTGATCCTGAGTTTTGCTTCTTCTATTGTATCTTTTTGGTAAGGAAACTGAACATTGTATTTTTCAGTCAGCTGTTTTTTAAGCGCTAATAATTTTTGATAATATGGAGAATCCGGTAAACTACGTTCATTTTTCTGCTTTTCCTTATATTGAATATAATTGGCCATTGGAGAAAGATTTGTTCCGGCGATAACCGGCTGCCCTCCTTTTTCCAGAAAATAGCTGGCCAAATCCAAATCATCTCTTGTAGCATCTTCCATAATATTGCCTCCATTGTAAGATACATGGTTAATATCTGCCCCATGTTCAAGCAAATAGTTGATCATTTTTCTTTCAACATTTTCATCTCCCAGCACCATCGCGTCACTAAGCGGATTCACGCCAACTGCAGGATTAAGTGTTGCATGGTATTTTAATAATAAGTCCAGCATATTATAATCATTAAGGGCTACGGCATGCTTAACCGGCAAACCTTGAGGCATAATAATATTAGGATCAGCACCATTTTGCAGTAAGGATTCCATTGCTTTCATATTTTCAAGTAATGCAGCATAATGCAATAAGGTGTACCCATTATCTTCTTCTTTATCACTCAACTGGTTAATTATTTCCGGATGAGCCTTAATGACATTTGTAAGTTCAACATTGTTTTCATCAAAAATACTTTGTGCGGCTTTAAGCTGTGGGCCCTCAAATAGTTTTCCAGGCGGAAGATTTCTTCTATTTACATTTTTACGGGATCTAAGAACAGAATCTGAACAATTGTTAAGTGTCATAATGGATAGAAGTATTAAAATAATTGCTTTCATATTATATATTATTTGCTACAACGTCTGTATTGATTGTGCTCATCATAGCCTGAAATGCATCATTATAAGCACTGTGGCCACTTCCAATGGTCTTTATACCAAGCCCTTCATTGTCTTCAATATATCCGTAAATTTCATGTTGTTCATTTAAAGCACGGGGAACACCTCCGGTAAGGCCTCCGGCTCCTGCAAGTAAATTCAATCCGGGAATTCCTGAAAACGCTAATGTGGAGAGTAGGCCTTCTCTATTGTTTTGCAATCCATTAAGAATGTCATTACTTGTACTATAATTAATAATATTTGAGGTTGACTTTACAGCTCCTTTTTCATCAAGATAATTTAAGGTATTTTGATGAACACCTCTTGTATTAAAGGTATACCCCGGAAGCCCTGTATAGTACGAGGCCATTGCACTGTTTCCTCCTCCTAAGGAATGTCCTGTAAATTTCACATTTCCATTGGTTGCATAATCCATTTTCTCAGCAAGGCTTCTGGTTTTTTCTATTTGAGGAGTAGCAAAGCCAAAGGCCTGTCCTCCATCTTCAATAAACCAGTCATGATAGAATTGCATCCCTTTCGGCTCTGAACCTCTAAACGCTACAAAAAAATCTCCTGTTTCTTTGTTATGGTATAAGGATGCATAAAAACCATTGTCATTATTTGTATTAAAATCTTCTTTCTTCAATACTCCCGGTCCAAACAATTCGTCTAATTTACCCTGATCATCTGTATTAATGCGGGTATATCCATCTATTGTTGTATTATTTCCGTCTTTATCCTTATATCCATCTTCATAAGAATTTTGTGCCATCTGGCTGGCTGTACTTGCTTCCTGAAGCTGAGCAATGGGTAGATGAAAAGTAACCTCTCCTCCTATGAAACAATGTAAACTGGAATTTTGCAGTAAAGGTTTTTTATTTTCAATTCTTACTTTTGGATGGGTATTTTTCCAATCGCTTCCTTTGCATAAAAATGAGCAGATATTCAGGCAGTCATCAATAAGGGCACTTCCTGCCCAGGCTGCTGCAGCCAAAACCAAAAGTCCGCCGGAAAAAGCTGCTGCTACAGCAACTCCAGCTAAAGCTCCGGCTATCATCATTTCAGGACAAATAAAATTGTCTTTAAAACGGTCATCCTCCGTAGCCATTAGTTTGGCCCCTTTTTTCAAGTTTACCGAAGACTGGGAACTGACTCCAATTCCTATCAACCTTCTGCCTTTACTACAGATAAGCGGAGTGCCTTGTGCGATATATAATTGACTCATAGTGATCGTGAATTAATTGTTACTTTTTATTTAACCTTATATGATATCTGCAGACATATATCATTTTTTCATTAAGCTCTTCCTTCACGTGAAATATGACTTCTGACAGTACCGAATCCTGATTATAGATGTATTCTCCTTCTATTGCATACTTGTATTCCAAAGCATTAACCAAGGTCTTCTGATACTTTTCTTTGTATACATTTTCAAACCGGGATTGGCTTTCCTTACTTTTTCCTTCCAGCTTTACCGTATATCCTCCTTCTTCGTTTCCATAAATTCTGTAGGCAGAGCTGTAATTCAACTCTTCTCCGGGAAAAAGCGTTGATAAAGTGGTTCTTACAGGAATCTCATCTGTAAAACTTCCTCCTGCGAATACCGGTAAAGGGTAAAACATAATCTGGTACAATAAATTCCGCCCAATATTACGGTCTATGTTATTAAACTCTTTATCATAAATCTGAATAAAAGTTTTATAACTCTCTTTTACCAGTTCAAAGAAATGTAAGTCTTTTTTTATCCCCTCCCATTTACTTAAAATTTCATTTTTGTTGGTGACTTCATTAATGCTTTTATCCGTATTCAAAGATAATTCTACTACCTCTGTTGCCTTATTTATTTTTTCAAGAATTTCATAAAAAGGCTGCATCTGGCCGTCTGACTGAATATACCGCTGGGTAGAAGACTCCACAGTGATGTGGTTGTATTCACCCGGTAATAGGATCCAGTCCTGCTCTATTTCTGTCTGGTTGGCTTTTCCTGTACCTAATGTAAGATAGGATTTTATATTGATATGATATTCTGCTTTTTTATACCAGGCATATTTAAATCCTGATAAGTCATTATTTTCTTCATTATTCGGTTCCAATGTCATGCCTTGCTAAGTTTTAGAATAAATTACCCAACACTAGTTAATATCAACTTTACTTCCGGTAATAAAAAGATCTCCTGTTGCATTGATTGAAGTGATCGATTTACTGTGAATGCTCAGCTTATCCTGTGTTACTAGTAAAGCATTCTGTAACGAATTCAAATCCAGCATTCCTTCTTTGGCAGAAATAGTGATTCCTTCTTTGGTGATGGTTATGCTGTTTTCGCCTACTTTTAATTCAATTTTTGTTTTTCCTTCCACCGATATGTTTCCGCTGGCATCCATTTTTAAAACCGAATTAGCCGCTCCGCCGTCTTTTCCGCCTACATTAATAGAACTCGTACTTCCGGCATTGACCGTATTATTGTTCCCTACGTTGACAGTTTTATTATTATTGGCATTGGTCTGGGCATTTCCTGCCCCATCAAATTTCATATTGGCACCGCCCTGATCGGTCAGAAAAACAGAACCTTCACCATCATTCAATTCTAATTTATTTCCGCTTCTGCTGCTTAAACTTTTTATGTTATTACCGGTTCCGCCTCCGCCTCCGATTCCGCCATGGAACATTCCTCCCATAACAAACGGACGGTCCGGGTGCTGATGCACAAAATTGACAATGACCTGGTCCCCAACTTCCGGAACAGCCATAAATCCTCTGTTTTTACTTACTTTGTCACTGCTTCCTGCATCCGGAGTCATCACACGTACAAATTCTGTAGTATCCGGCCCACCCTGCCAGTCAAACTGAACTTTTACCCTTCCCTGGTTTAAAGGATCGATATTGGAAATAACCTTTGCAAATTGCGGTTCTGCTTTCGGAGTTTCAAATTCCGGACGGGGAATAAACCCAGTATCTGCAGCAATAGCTTCAAAATTCCCGTCATAATAGCCTCTTGCATTGACTTCATGGGTAACTTCCACGATCATTAATTTGGTAAAATAAGAGGTATCGTTAGTATCTGTTTTACGCATTTCAATATCTGCCGTACATCCGGGATATAAAAACGGAACCGTTGTAGATCCTGAAGTAATGAAAACCTCCGATGCCTTGCTGCCTGCTGTTCCTTTCTGGGAGGCGTCAATATCCATAAATGATGTGGCTTTAATAGGCGCTACCCGTAAAGAAGGTGTTTTAAAGGTTCTTTCTGATATTTCGTAAGCACGTTTGGCAATATCCGAAGTATGATTGATCTTCGAGCTTCCTGTAACGAGTTTCTCATTTTTACTGCTGTTATAGCCATAAAAACTTGGGCTTACATGCTGAGCTTTCATCCTTATCGCAATATCACTTACACTGCTTCCGTAGGTAAGTTTAACAGGTTTTTCCTGTGGTGGAAGCTTTCCGAAATGCAGAACTTCACCATCATAATAAAACTGTTCGCCGTAGGCTTCAGCAATTCTTGCCAGATAGTTGTAATGAGTTTCTTCATACTGAGAGCTGTAAGGAACGTTTCCATGCTGGGCATCTACCCTGAAATCGAACTTGTTCTGTCCTAATCCCTCTCTGATGACATGATCAGCAATACTGTTCAAGCTCACTTCCTGCCCGCCCCCGAAGCTCTGAATGTGGGGTGCAGCATCCAACAGCACGGTCGGACTGAATCCTTTAAGGACAATATTTCCAAGGCTTCCTTTTTCCTGACTGAATCCTACTTCTGTAATAACCCCCACAAAGTTACGTTCAGGTCCCTGTTCGATATCTTTATATTTAAATACTACTGTAATTCTTTTTCCTAAAAAGCCCTGTGCTTCCTGTAAATTATGGTTTTCTGCACCCCCTAAAGTATCATGGGCGAGAATAAGGCTGAATTCGTGGTGCTTTGAAGCACTCTGAACCAGTTTAAAATGTTTGAAGTGCCTGATTACCTGGCCCTCCACTACAATATCAAGCATGACAACTCGGTTAATTCCTGCAATAATGCTTTCCGGGATAGCCTGTGCGTTATGTATTTTGGAAGTGGGCTGTTTGGACCATACCTTGTTTTCGATGACGGATGGATGATTGGGAACCATAGTTTGGTTCATAAACATTTTAGTGTTCTGGGAAGAACCTGAATAAATGTTCTGTGCGTTTTTTGCAGATTTTTTGATGGCTTCATCTGCTTTCTGAAGCTTAGCATCTACTTTTTGTACAGCAATATCTTCAGCATTGTTAAGCTGTTCTGCTGCTGTATCTTCTATACTTCCTTTCGGGCCCTGTACTTTTATCGGTTGATCATCTTTAAACATAATAAGTGTTTTGTTTAAATTATAATAAATTCTGAATAGCTTCCAGCAATACGGAGGCAGCTTCCAATCCTTACGTAACGCTTATCATAAGGTTCCGAAGGACCATTTTGGACGTGATTTGTCCAAATATGGCAAAAACAGAATAGTATATTCTTGCGAATACACTATTCTGTACCAATTTATTTTTACTAAGATGATTGTTCAGGATTAATGACCTGATGCAGGCCACATTCCGCGGTACTCGGAGTTACCTAACGTGATAACTTCTGCACTCACGACGAAGCTGATGAGCATACTGTTTTCGTCTACAGCGTCGAAGTCTACTTCATGCTGGATCACATATCCGTTTTCCCACTTCAATGTAGTCAGTGTACCTTCTTCGTGAGATTTGTTGAAAGTAACTTCACCTGTAGTAGGCTTATACTTTCCGTTCAGTAAGCTTTCAAGGATGTCCGATTTTTCAGTAGCTTCTACTGTAACTTTGATCAGTGCATTGGAAGGGTCTGATGCTACACGTCCTGATACGTCCGTAGATCTTGATACGCTGTAGTTAAGCTTTAATAGCTTCTGACCTTCTCCTCCGTTGAATTTTAAGATTCCTCTTGAATTTGCTGCCATGATTTGTAAATTTTAATCGTTAATATTTTGTGATTTGGTGATTGATTGTATAACAAATATATAACGTCCTATTTTGATAAAAAAGCTTTTGGATATAAATCTGAAATTTTGTAGTAATTCTACGATTTGATGTAGTAATTCTACGATAATAGACTTAAAACAAAACATAAACAACTGATTTAAAACAATTTAAAATAAATAAAAAACAACATTTACAACATTAATTTTACACTTAAAAGAGAAATATTAAGAGTTTTTAAGAACATTAGCAGGTTTTTAAAAAGGATTAAATTAATCTATTAACAAAAAAAACCGTTACTAAAAGTTACGGTTTTAAGAATTATAATGTGCACAGATTTATTGCTGCTGTACACGGCTTCCTTCTTTTATAGAACGGGAAAGAATTTTATTTTTTTTCAAAAGAAAATCCGGCATAAGGTCGGTAGGAAGATAAAGAGGACTCTCCCCTTTTTTCTGCAGTTCTTCAACGATTCCGGGATTCCAGGCAAGAATTTCATTCATTTCCACATCCAGCTCATCAGCAATGACATCCAGATTGAATCCTGCATTAATTTCGGTTTCCTGAAGAGGTGCAGCACTGTTTCTGCCGCTTCCCCCTTCTGTAAAGAAAATTTTGTTGAGTCTTGAAGAATTATAGTTATTCAAAACACTTTCCAGCTCGCCGGTTGCGTAGCAAGCATTCAGGTATTTTTTAACGTGATTGATTGTTTCACCGGGAAGGTATTTAGAAAACACATGGTATTGTGTTGAACCTGCATTCTGCATCGCTTTGGCAATATTTCCTTCGCCACAGTTATAAGCTGCGACAACCGTAATCCAGTCGCCATACTTTCTGTAAAGATTGGCCAGGGAAATTACAGCTGTTTTTGTACTTTTATACACATCCGTCCGGTTTTGTTCTGTAAGTCCGTACTGGTTGGCATGGGAGGTCATAAATTGCCATATGCCCACTGCTCCGGCTCCTGAGGTTATATTTCTGTTGAAATGCGACTCAATCAGGGCCAGGTTTCTCAAATGTCTGGGCAGTCCTTTCTGTACCAATGAATATTCAATAAATTCAACGATTTCCTTGTTCGCATTGATAATATTATTGTACTTTTTCACGCTGCTTTCAGAAGTATCGGAAGCCGCAAGAAACTGTCCGTTCACTGTTACAAAAGTCCCTGCAAGCAACAGTCCTGTAAAAATGGTTTTGAATACAGTTTTCATTTTAATTCCTTATGGTTATTGACAAAGAAGCTGTCAGGCAAATTATTTATCCAAACAGGCTTCCTTTATAATTTTTTAATCTACTTTCCAGCTTAGCTTTTCTTCTTCATTATTCCAGTCTACATGGATGGTCTGCCCGGATTTCACTTCTTCTCTTACGATCATTTTAGAAATCGGTCTTGCCAGCTGTGCACGGATTACTCCGGAGATCTGTCTTGCCCCGTATTTGCTGCTGAAGCCTCCCAATGCAAGGTTCTTCACAGCCTCGTCGCTGATCTTTAAGGTCATTCCCAATCTTGTCAGTGAGGAATGAAGTGATTTCAGCTGGATATTGAAAATTCTTTCTGCAATAGATTCTGTGATCGGTGCAAAAGGAATAATCTCTGTGATCCTGGCTAAGAACTCCGGTCTGAACCTCCCTGAATTGGACATAATCTGCATCAGTGTGGATGATTCCGGAACTTTTCCTTCTTCAAACTGTTTTACAATCTCTTCACTTCCGATGTTTGAAGTGAAAAGGATCAGGGCATTGCTGAAGTCACCTTCTTTTCCCAGTTTATCGTGAACTTTTCCTTCATCCATGATCTGTAGGAATACATCAAAAACGGAATGGTGGGCTTTTTCAATTTCATCAAATAAGACAACGGTATAAGGCTGCTGTCTTATTTTATTAACCAGCATTCCTCCTTCTTCATACCCTACATAACCCGGAGGCGCTCCATACAGTAATGCTGCGGAATGTTCTTCTTTAAATTCGGACATATCAAAACGTACCATGGCTTTCTCATCATTGAAGAGGAGCTCTGCCATAGATTTTGCTAACTCGGTTTTCCCTGTACCGGTAGGTCCCAGAAGGAAGAATGACCCGATAGGCTGTCCCGGCTTGTTCAGTCCGCTTCGGTTTTCAACAATGGCGTCTGACAGGATCTTTAAAGCATGATCCTGACCTACTACCCTGTTCAGCAGAAGAGATTCCATATTCAGGAGCTTTTCTTTTTCCTGAGCTTGAATCTTGCCTATTGGAATATTTGTTTTTGCCGCCATTACTGCTGCCAGTTCCAGACGGTCTACTTTTTCTCTTTTTACAGCTGCATGCTGTAAAAGCTCTGCATAGGTATCATCAATGATCTTGTGGATCTGATCAACAGGCATGGAATTGTCGATAACCGGCTGTTCGTTTAATGATCCCCAAAGAATAGGACTTATTTTATCTCTCAGGAGGTTATAATTCCAGATTAGCTCATTAGCCTGGTCTTTGCTGTCGGTAAATTCTTCCTTTAAAATGGCCTCGTAAGTTTCTTTCCAGTCTGCCAGTTCTTTTTCTGAAAGTTCATCCAGCATTTTAATGGCGGCCATGGTACGGTCCAGCAAATCAATGGCTGCATCGGGCAGTTTTTTGCCTTTTGCATATCTTTTTGCCAAACGTACACACTCGGGAATGGAGTTTTTTTCTACTTCGATGCCATGATGTTTTTTGTAGCCGTCGAGAAGGACATCTATCATTTTCACACAGGTCTGCTCATCCGGCTCATTGACTGTCAGAACTTCAAAACGACGGTTGAAAGCCTGTTCCGGTTCAATGATCTTTCTGTATTCTTCTTGTGTTGTGGCTCCTATTACGGTAATTTCACCTCTTGCCAGTTCAGGCTTAAGGAGGTTGGCCACATTTCCAATGCTTCCTTTCGGATCAAGAAGGGTATGAATTTCATCAATAAAAAGGACCGCTTTTTCGATTTTTTTACATTCAGTGATGACTTTTTTCAGTCGGTCTTCAATTTCACCTTTATAAGAAGTTCCAGCTAATAATGCTCCGGTGTCAAGTTCGAGAAGGGTTGCATTTTTTAACATTTCAGGAACATTTCCTTTGGTGATTTCTATGGCAAAACCTTCTACTAAAGCTGTTTTTCCTACACCCGGCTCGCCAATGATAATAACATTCGGCTTGCTTCTTCGGCAAAGGATCTCAACAAGCATTCTGAGCTCTTTATCTCTTCCTATGATGTTTTCAAGGTCGCCTTTTCTGGCCTGTGCCGTTCTGTCTACACAGTAGCTTTTGATTGACGGGAATGAGGAGTCTGTAAAATCTGACCCGTTTGAAAAAAGTGATGAAAAATCACCGTCTTCGGATACAGCGAAAGGGGTATCTTTTCTATATAAGTTGAAAATTTCATGTTCTCTCAGGGGAAGCGACTTCAGCTGCTGCAGTGAAAAAACGACCTGAGGTTTTACGATAGCGGTAAGAATACAGATGGGCGTGATCTCGTCCAGTCCCAATTTTAAGCGTATATCGTCTGCTTCTTCTGTAAGGGTATCTACAGCTTCATCCTGACGTACTTCATCCGGAAGATGGGCTGTTTTTGGATAATCTTCAATGCGGACGTCTGCCCATTCATAAAAGTAGCCGGGATCTTTATCAATACTTTTAAGGAATTCATTGAGGCCGATATCTTTATGCATCAAGGCCTGCAGAATGTGCGGACCGCCGTATGTAGCATTATAGTTTTCCTTTGCTATTGACTGAGCAATATGAAATAGCTGTTTTACTGTTTCGTTGGTTACTAGTACTCCCATTATAATTTTCTAATATTAATATGTTGTGTTTCTTTTAATTTTTTAGATTATTTGGTGCAATCTGTCAAAATATACCTTTTACAAATATATCTTTTTTATATAAAATGTATGTTGGATAAAGATAGTTAATTCTTTGATTAGAGATGTAATAAGTTTTCTGGTAATGAAATCAAATATTTCTGAAATTCCGCTAACATTTTATGTTCGTTGAAATTATTTTTTTTGCGACATTCTGTTTTATTCATATTGCTGTATGCCTGTCAATATAAAAGTACCCAGCTAATACTTTAAGCAAAAAGACCGTCTTTAGAGGACGATCTTTTTTATGAATGTTGATGTGTAATAGTGTGTCTTCGTTATATGGCTGCAACCCGGTGATCATCTGTATTGTAATTTCAACAACTTCTGTTATTTTTTGTCATTGAACATTATGAGCTCTGAATTCCCTGCCATAACCGTAAATTTTTTCACTATTAATATTTTGTGATGTGGTGTTTGTTTAACAAATATATAGAGCTTATTTCTATTCTAAAAATATTTCGATATAAATTTCACATTTTGTAGTAATTCTACGACTTTGGATTTAAGAATCACTGCCAGAAGTCACCAGGGCACTGTTTGCAACTTTTGGGCTGTAGAGAAAAAAGAGAGATTTTACACTTAAATGAGAAATAGAGAAGTTTTCGGGTTCTGTTTTTGAGTTCTAAAATGGGAGTTTGTGAACCTGTTGTTTAAAAAAATTAAGGAAAATATAATTTTTTAGACACAAAAAAAGCAGAAGTTATACTCCTGCTTTTGATATGATATTATTAAAATGATTAATGTTTTGTGTATTCCGGCTCCTCAATGGTCTGAGTGGTCGGCATAAAGTACTCATTAAGCCAGTAGAAGGTTTGTCCATTCTGCTGGATTTTCACTGCCGGATTGCTTCTGTGAGAAAGCATATGTTCTGCAAGATTCTTATAATTCTTGAAATATGCTCTTACTGTTTCTTTTAAAACAATTTTAGATTTTTTCCAGCCTTTCAGCTTGTATTTTGACATCAGCTCATCTTCAGAATTATCAAAACCGGTACTTAAACCGACTGCGTAAGCCATTGGTTTTTCATACAGTTCAGATTTATCCAGGAATGTTAAGGTAGGATTATATTTTTTCAGAAGTTTGATATACTCCTTAATGGCCCTTGACTGGCTAAAATCCGCTCTTTCAGGTTCGGTCTTATGATAGACTTCGGTATAGAAGTTCTTTAAGTTATCATATTCCGTTTCAGAGATAAGAATCCCTTTTTCTATGCCCGGTTTGTATTCTTTCAAATTTTTCGGGATATATCCTTTTACAAGGAACGGGTTTCCATAATTGATCAGCTGTGCTGCAATTCCTGCAGAAACCGGATTGGTAAGACCTGGGAAGAGATATTTATATTTCAGATCTACATCTGTTCTTCCCGCTCCTACCGAGGAGTGGAAATACTCATTCAGGGATTTATCAATCGTTTCGTTGTCTAAAGTTACCTGCGCAATAAGGCTGTCCACAGATTTTTTCAGGTATCCAGGTGTTGCAACATCGCCTTTTTTAGGGAAGATGACAAATCCCTGGGACATACTCTGCTTAGGATAATCCAGTGAGAAGAACCCGGCATCGCCTTCCACAAGGTTAAAGTTATTTTTGGTAAGAACATCACTCTGGTTGATGAT
Organism: Chryseobacterium sp. CCNWLW53; assembly: GCF_037083525.1. Classification (NCBI taxonomy): domain Bacteria; kingdom Pseudomonadati; phylum Bacteroidota; class Flavobacteriia; order Flavobacteriales; family Weeksellaceae; genus Chryseobacterium; species Chryseobacterium sp. CCNWLW53. The sequence goes on from NZ_JBAOJR010000005.1 coordinate 182,725, forward strand.
TTTCTGTTTTTTCAGTTCAGCAATATTTTTAGCAGTATTGGTCACTACATTTTCAGACATCAATACAAAATCGTTGTAGGTATCGGATGATCTTGCACTGGTCTGAAACATAATCACCCTGGCCTGTGCCTGTGTAAGGGAGCTGATCACGTTGTACATGTTTCCACTTTGGTCGGCAGAAGTTCCTACTGTTACGACAATATTGGTTTCATCCGGAACATTAGAGAGTAGGTTTCCAGCAGCAGAAAGCGCTTCGCCAACCGGCTGATATCCGCTGTTGCTTGCACAATTCATTTCATTGGTTTTTTCATCAATGAACTTTGTAATTTTACTGTAATCTGTACTTAAATTAGAAGTCATGACATTTTCTCCACACGGATTGTTCTTATATAAAACAACGCCGTATTTTACGCCATTGAAATAAGACGGCTTTTCAAATCTAAGCTGCAGATCCTGAAGAAGAGATTTAACGATCGGGGCATACGGAGCATTCGGAGCACTTACATCCAGAGCAAAAACGATGTTGATATTTTTATCTCTTTCCGTGATTTCTCTGTAACGGTCAAAATAAATCTCTTCTCCCAAAACATTGAATACATAATTTTTACTGTAATCTAAAATATTGGTGAAGTATTTCGTTTTGGAGTCCGGTGTGGGAGCTTCATTTAATGCTAAATTTACCGGATAAATATTCTCAAGAGGTGTTCTCTTATTGGTATCCGTAAGAAGAATTGCGGTTCTGCTTTCTGCGTCTGCTGCACCAGGATATCCTTCATGTATTCCTAACGCAGACTCTGTAACTTGCGTATCATTTTTGAGTTTTACGGCAGAACGCTCACCCCATGCAGAGATTACGTTGGCATTTACCCATCCGTATAAACTGGTGCCGATACTGTCTATATCAACAGAAGGCTTTTTACCTACCAGAAAACGTTTATTATTTTCGGCCTGTTTGTAAACATATACCATCTGTCCGTTTGGAATTTTGACCTTGGCTTCTTCTATAAGGCTTGGAGAATTGAATACCATAATGGAATCATTCTTATAGTATCTTTCTGCACTTCTGATGACTTCGCTGTGATTCGGGACTACAGCAACTCTTACAGGGAAACCTGTTTTTTCGCTTTTCAAAGAATTGTTCCATAAAAGAAGATCGGATTCCGGGATCCAGCCATAGGTTTTAATGGATTTTGATGAAACCTTTTTCATCAGGGCATCGGGAACGTATTCCGCTACTTTTACCATTCCGTCTCTATGTTTCAGAACCATTAAAGGCTCAAGAAACTTAACTTCTTTGTAAGATTTTTCGTCACTTTTATCAAGATAGGCCGTATTTCTGGACCTGTCTGAAATAACGATCCACGGGACCGACTTTTTTGGATATCCGTTCACTACCGGCGAATTGTCTACCTGCCCGTATTGTGACGGTTCAGGAGTTCTTTTAGACGGCAGCTTGACCTGGCAGCTTGCCAACAATACTGATAATCCTATGTAATATGCTGCTAGAGGAAATTTATTTTTCATCCTATTTTATTTTAATGATTGGTGTATCCGGGTGCCGGACTCTATTATTTGCTTTGGTTTATATCTACCTTCGTTACACAGTTCTGCTTATCATCTAAGTTCACTTTTACACTTTGGATGACAACGTTTTTGTCAAACTGAAGCCCTGCACAGTACATATAGAAGTTATTCGCTTTACTGTCGCTTACTTTCACTACCGTGTTTTCGTTGTTGCAGAGATAGGTTCTCAACAGGTAGTTATAATGCATATTAAAACTGTTCCCGTTGGCAATCTGCTGTAGGTGATATTTGAAGTCATCATCAACCTTTTTATAGGAATCTTCTACAGGTATTTCATCTTCCTGCAAAGAGTTGTAAGCCGGAAGAATTTTGATAAGGTGGTAAATAGGTTCCTGACTTTCCTCTGTGAATAATGCCACACGGTAATCTCCCGGTTTTTTATAAGAATAAATGGCCATCTTCTCTTTAGCATCTATATTGCCTGTTTCGCCAAACTTCCATGCAAACTGTGTAGCCTCCGAAACTGCACGGAACTGTACATTTTCGTTCTGCATTGCCTGTGCAGGAGCTTCAATAACGGTACTGATCTTCGCACTGTCTTGTGGCTTCTGGTATCTGGCCGAAACCATTACAGGGAAAGTCTTGCTATATTTGTTATCAATAATCAAGCTTACCGAATAATAGCCCGGTTTATTATAAAAGTGTATTCCGGTACTTTTGTCTGAAGTTGTTCCGTCCCCAAAATTCCATCTCTTGGTTTTTGCGAACTGGGTTTTATCCTCAAATAAAAGGGTATCTCCTACAGAGAGTGATGAAGGATAGACTACTCCTACAATATCATCGGAAGAATGGATTACCTTTTTCTGCAGCCATAACGCAATGAGTGCCGCAATAAGCAGCGTTGCGATAACACCAATAATAATGTTCTTTTTGTTTTTTTGAAAATAATTCATAGTTAAGTGATTGTGATGTGTTTATTCCTTTAATGTTTATTTCTTTTACTGGGTTCTTGCCCTTAGCGCATTTTCTCTTTCATAAAGGCGGTTTTGTTTATCTTTAAAACCGATTCTGCAGTCTTCCACTTCTTTTTCGAATCTTTTTACATCTTCTGTAGTGGTAGAAATAACTTTTTTGTCCTCAAAATACATTTTGTAGAATTTAGCGATCTGCGGATATGCATCTTTACGGATATCCATGATATTGCTATTACCTTGAAAATGACTCGCAAGGCCGTTAATTCCATTAAAAATATTGTTTTCGGCGAAAGGTTCCGGGGATTTGTCTGCAATTCTACTGATGAGAACATAGGTACTGTCCATTTCGGGTTGTAAGATTTTTTGCTGGCTTTCGAATGCTGCCTTCTGCTCCAGACTTTGTATTCCCCTTACATCTTCTTCCGAAAATGGGGAATCGTAACCTTTTAAAAAGATAATTCCGAAGAATATCATAGCTGCTAAAAGCATCAGTATTAAATAAAAAAACTGATAATGCCTTTCTTTCTTAGATAATGTAATAGATCCCTGCATATGCTTTATTTTTTTATTATCTTCTTCTTCCTCCTGTAAAATTCCTTGTAGGATCTTTTTTAAGCTGGCCGTTGGCCCTTCCTACTTTTGCTATACATTCCTCAAGATCCCTGAGGACAATCTTTTTCTGCGATTCTACTCCTATAATATCATTCTTCAATTTCAGCATAGGCTCTATCTGTTTCATCAGAACGGCATAATGCTTGAAATTATCAGCACTGTCTTTGCCCATAATGTTTTTCGCCTCCATCACATCATCCATAATTCTGGTTCTGAGGAAAACATCATTTTCTACCTTATTGATGTTAAGCTGGTTCATCTGGTCATATATTTTATCTACATGATCCCTGAGAACGTCACCCCTCATCATAAGTTCCTTATAGGCATCAGCTTCTCGCACGATTCCTTCCCGTTGTATACTGTAGCTTTTAAAAAAGAAGAATAAACACAGAAAAGATACCACCGACAAAACGGTGAAAGACAGAATAAACTTCCAAATGCCTGCTCTGACATCAGATTTGTTTAGTTTTTTTTCCCTGTTAGAAGACATATGTTTGTGATTTGTTTGGCCTGTGAAAATATAAAAAAAAAAATTTATGCACAATACGTATTTTCCCTAATGTAATTTCGTGAAAACCCTAATTAAGTTAAGATTAATTTTACCTTTCATAAGTTTTTCCTAAATTAGGCCTCTGAATTTTAAATATCAAATACCAAATCGATATTAAAAGTGAGTAAATTATTATCAAACACAGTCCGGTTTTCTATAGCTGACAGTGACTTCTACTTTAAGAAGATCATGATCAAAACACTTATGGAAAACCCTTTCTATATGCTTCTGAATGACTGTAATAACGGCCATGAACTTGTGAACAGGATTTACAGGAGACAGGAAGATGTGTTTATCATAGAACTGTTTATGCCGGTATTAAGCGGGATAGAGGCTATAAAATACATCAGGAAAAACAATACGGAAACTCCTATTGTAACGTATTCCAGCACCTACCAGGAGGATATGGCTGAAATCCTTTCCAAAATCCCGAATATCTATTATTGTCAGAAAAAGAGCACTATTATAAAAGATCTCATTAAAGGAAGTATTGCATCTGACGGCTTTGATTACGAAAAGTACTCTAAGGAATGGGAACAGCAGCCGCTGGCAGTACAGAATTACATGGAAAGGCAGAAGAAGGGCCAGGAAGAACTGAGCCCCACCGAAATACAGCTTATGAAATTCTGCTACGAAGGCTACAGCAACAAGGAAATTGCTGAAAAACTGAATCTTAGCACGCGTACAATTGATACTTATATTAACAGGCTTACGGAAAAGCTGGGGCTAAAAACAAAGCTGCATCTTATCCGTTTCTGCGTGGAAAATGGTTACTACAATTCCAGCATGTAGAAAGATTTAACGTAATATTAATATAGAGTAAACATAAAAACTCCAACTCTTTAAGCAAAAATATTTTGCCACTAATTTGCTAGTATTCAATTTTTTTAACTAAATTTGCACACCTAAAATTTAAAATTAAAAAAGGAAATGACAAAGGCAGAATTGGTAAACACCATCTCAAATAAGTTGGGAACAGAAAAGAATGAAACACAGAAAGTTGTAGAAGCTTTTATGCAGGAGATCAGGACTTCTATGTATAATGGGGATAACGTTTATCTGAGAGGTTTTGGATCTTTTATCATTAAAACAAGAGCTGCTAAAACAGGAAGAAATATTTCTAAGAACACTGCAATTGAAATTCCTGCTCATAACATTCCTGCTTTCAAACCTTCAAAATCTTTTGTAGAGAAAGTAAAAACAAAAGTCGCAGTAAAATAAAAATTAACTGAATATTAACTAGTTACTAAAAAATTAAAATTATGCCAAGCGGAAAGAAAAGAAAAAGACACAAGGTTGCAACTCACAAAAGAAAGAAAAGAAGAAGAGCAAACAGACATAAGAAAAAATAATCTCTTTTTTTCGAGGTTTACAATATAATAATATAGTTGGTGGTTTTATTTATTTAGAGTTCACCGACTATATTTTTGTTTGCAACTATAAGATTCTCAAGGAAAAAAAAGGCTTTTGCAGATATTTTTAAAAAGATAGAGCAATTTCATTCTAAATTCTTATATTTAAAATTATTTATTTGCTAAAAAATACGCCAGTTTCCTATAATCTTAATAAATTTTTATCTTATACAAAATGAAGAAAGAACTAATAGTTTCGCATGAAGATGATCTTACAAAGATTGCACTACTGGAAGACGGAAGACTATGTGAACTTCATGAGCAAGAGGACAAAAGCGAATTTATAGTTGGAGATCTGTTTGTAGGAAGAGTAAAAAAACTGGCACCTAACCTGAATGCCGCATTCGTAAATATCGGGTACGATAAGGATGCTTTTTTGCATTATCAGGATCTGGGACCACAGTACCTCACCTACAGAAAGTTTTTAAAAGATACTATTTCTAAAAAGCAGAGCACTTCAAGCTTAAAGAATTTCGAGATACAACCCGAAATAGACAAAAACGGAACCGTAGACAAAGTCATTGCAAAAGATGATCTTGTTCTGCTTCAGATTACTAAAGAACCTATTTCCACTAAAGGTCCGAGGATCTCTACCCAGGTTTCTTTAACAGGACGTTTTCTGGTCCTGATCCCTTTCGACAATAAAGTTTCCATTTCTAAAAAAATCAGGACTACTGAGGAAAAAGAAAGACTGAGAACACTTATTGACAGCATCAAGCCTGAAGGTTTCGGTGTCATCATAAGAACCGTAGCGGAAGGAAAAAAAGTAGCAGACCTTCATAATGATATGAATCAGCTGATCCAAAAATGGGAAAGCACATTCAAAAATATTCAGAAAAGTAAGGTTCCGGCCAGAGTTTTAAGCGAAGAAGACAAAGCTTCAGCTATTTTAAGAGACAATTTCAACCAGGATTTCGTAAGCATCATTTGCGATGATGAGCAGATGGCAGACGAAATGACCAACTACGTGGAGGTCATAGCTCCGGAAAAAAAGAATATTGTCCAGTTTTATAGTTCCCACATTCCTCTTCTCGAATATTACAACGTTGAAAAACAACTCAAACAGAGTTTCGGAAAACACGTTAATATTCCAAGTTCAAAAGGTGCTTACCTTGTTATAGAGCATACAGAAGCACTTCACGTGATTGATGTAAACTCCGGAAATAATATCACAACCGGAGCCTCTGTAAACAAAGAGCACGCTCTGAAGGTAAACAAAATGGCAGCCACCGAGATTGCCAGACAGCTTCGTCTCCGTGATATGGGAGGCATCATTGTAATCGACTTCATCGATATGCAGAATCCTGAACATAGAAGGGATCTGTACGAACATCTGAAAGAAGAAATGAAGCGCGACAAAGCACGTCATAAGATTCTTCCACCGAGCAAATTCGGGCTCATCCAGATTACCAGACAAAGAAACCGCCCGGAAAAACAGATCGAAACCAAAGAAGAAAACCCGAACAAAGACGGAGAAATTATAGCTCCGATTGTAATCGTGGAAAGAATGGAGGAAACCATAAGAAACATTATACAGAAGGATAAAGGAAAACTTTACCTGCATGTACACCCTTTCGTTGAAGCCTACCTTACCAAAGGAATCAAAAGCATCCAGATGAAATGGTTCATCAAGTATAAAAAGTGGGTAACCATCATTCCACGGGATTCTTTCAAATATTTAGAATACAAGATTTACAATTCGAAAAAAGAAGAATTGGTTGGATATTCTAATTAACACAAAATTCTAAACCTCCAGCTTGTCTGGAGGTTTTTTTTATTATTTCCGTTCATAAATATAAGAAACGGCCTCTGATTCTATTGGAGTAATTATATTTAAGACATGCTACACTTTTAGACAATCAATTAAACATATTTAAGACTCAACGTTTTTGTATCAAATTAAAAATCTGACTACATGTAAGTTAAATTCTTGTCATATTTATGTCATAGCTGCTATTTTGCATTAAATCAACTTTCTTGATAAAATTGCAAAACTAAAGGGCAAAACTTTCAGAACTGAAAAAAGTCATTTGGGTTACAGTAGATTAATATAAAATCTTAAATATAAATAATGAAAAAAATTTTATTACTGGGATTACTTATGGTAATTCAAAGTGTATCCGCACAGATTATTTCGTATGACAGCAGTTTTGCATTAAATGGTAAATATTTAATTCCCACCGCCAGTAGTTCTTCCAACACACAGATTATTCAGAACACTGACGGGAGTATTTATTTCACCTATCTCAAAGACAACATTTCAGGAAATCCCGAAACTGCATTATCAAAGCTTACTCCTAGCGGAATTGTTGACTTATCTTTTGGAAATAACGGGGAAACTATAATTCCATACAACTCATATGATACCCAATTGAAAAAACATACCGACGGTAAACTTTTCATAGTATGTCTTTATGATGATGGCACCGCTGTAGCAAAGATTCTCCCTAATGGGCAATTAGACCCGTCTTTCGGTACTAATGGAATAAGCACTATCCCTTATATTGGATCGGATTCAAATACTTTGGGATACGGCTTATATTTACAAAACAATAAACCAATTGTTTATGGGGCAGCTTTTAATAATTTTGGATCACTTTTAGGCTATTCTCTTGTATATAGATTAAATGAAAATGGCACTATTGATAATACCTTTGGTAACAACGGAGCTATCCAAACTGCAGGAGCTAATGTTTTCTTAGACAACCAATCGAATATTATAAGTCTTATCAGTGGCCAAAGTAACCCAACTGGAGCAATAGAAAAATATAATAGTAACGGGCAGCCTTTTACAAGTTTTGGCAACAATGGGGTTCTAGCTTTTCCTTCTTCACCAGGGCTCATTAATGCAGCTTTTATGGACAGCAGTAACAATATTATTTGTTCAAACATTGATAATGAAATTTTCAGGATAAATTCCAATGGAGTTTATGACAGTTCTTTTATATTTGATATCAATGCTTTCCCCTTTACCAGTACAGAGGGTGCTAACCTATCTTTACCAATAACCGAAAAAAATGGCAATTATTATATTTCAGGAATAACTGGTTCTATGATGGAAAAGTTTTTTATTTCCAAACTTACTTCAACCGGGAACATTGACCCTGTTTTCAATTATTATTCTGAAACAACTAATGGATTGGTTTTCATAGGTGATATGATCATAAATGATACTAATATTTTTGCAGTAAGAGGAAATAGTATACTGAAATTCTTGCTAAATAACTCGTTGGCGACTGCAAATACAGCAAAGGATACCTCAGCTTTTTCATTTGAAAATCCTGTTAAGAAAAACCTTGTTTATTCTTCAAAAGAAAAAGTGCTTAAAATAGAGATATATTCTGTTGATGGAAGGCTTATAAAAACCATAAAAGAAAACAATTCAACTGTTTCAGATTTGTCGAAAGGAGTATATGTTGCAAAAATCAGTTTTGAAAATGGAAAAATTATTTCCAGGAAACTTATTAAAGATTAGGATTCAAACTATCTTATAAAATATATTAAAAAGTATTTGCTTAATTTTAGCAGATACTTTTTTTATTTCCAACTAAAAATGAGCAAAGAACACCATTACAAAGCAACAATTGTCTGGACGGGCAACAAGGGAACAGGAACCAGCAGCTATAGAACCTACGAAAGAAGTCATACGATTCAGATTGCAGACAAGGCACTCATTGAAGGTTCTTCTGATCCTGCATTCCGTGGAGACAAAACCAAACATAATCCCGAAGATCTTTTCCTTTCCTCTCTTTCTTCCTGCCATATGCTATGGTATCTTCATTTCTGTTCAGAAGAAGGTATTATCGTTACCAGTTATACGGATGAAGCCACAGGAATTATGACCGAAACGGCGGATGGAAGCGGCCACTTTACATCAGTTACCTTACATCCTACAGTGATTGTAGCGGAAGAATCAATGATCGAAAAAGCAAAAGAACTTCATCACAAGGCAGGACAATTTTGCTTTATTGCTAAGTCAGTCAATTTTCCGGTACAACATATCCCTACCGTGTTAGTTAAATAATTTTTAGTCTGGTTTAAATTCAATTAAAATACCATTAATACTAAGTTTTAACTACAATAACTCTAAAATTAATGCTCAAAACTCCACAATAAGAGAATTATTTATCAAATAATCAATAAAAATAATATTTTATCATCATTTTATATGTAAAAAAATACAATTAATTGTTATTTTTATTTAAAATGTAAAGTTTTTTTTATATTTTTATATAAATAAAACTAACCATGATGAAACCGAGACTAATCATTTTTGATGAGCCGCTACTGTATACTGAAGGTTTATCAAAACTGCTCTCACAGAGCAAAATTTTTAACACGATTGACATTTGTAATTCTTATGAACGCTTATTTGAACAATTAAAAGAAGACCCTCCGGAAATTCTGGTCATAAGCTCCAATATGCTGATGCTTACAGATATTTTCAGACTTGTAGAAGACATTACCTCCACAAACAAAAAAATCAAAATTATTGTCATAGGCAATAGTTACGATATGACAGACATCCGGAAGCTTTTTAACAAAGGCATAAAAAGCTACCTTGACAAAAACAGCACATATAATGAATTTCTAAAATCTATTAATGTTCTGCTTTTGAACGAAATCTACATCTGTGACAATGCCAAAGAAAGAATGATCAACTTTATGAGCAGCGAGGAAGGAAAACCGAACCCGCAAATGAAAGAACCCCTTACGCGCAGAGAAATGGAAATCCTTAAACTGATATGCGACGGATTCAGCAGTAAAGATATTTCTGAAAAGCTTTTTATAAGTATCAATACTGTAGAAACCCACCGCAAAAGAATTCTCTTAAAATTAAATGCCAAAAATTCCGTAGGAATTGTAAAATACGCCTTAGAAAACCACATTATCGACTGATGAAAACCAATTTCACTTCACCCCGAAAAAATTCCAAACCTTCAGGTTTGGAATTTTTTCGGGGTGAAGTGAATCTTCAATTTTGCATTGCAAGTGAATAGTAAATTTTAAGATATAGCCATAAATGAATGGCCAACTACTAAATTAACAGCTGACCATTCACAATTCACACTTAATTGCTCTTCTTCCCTACTCATAATCCGGCATTTCGCCGTTGGTGAAAAGAGATGTTCTTGAAAGATCGGTCATGGAACTGTTGAGATCAATGACCATTACATTCTTCTGCGAGATATTGTCATTGGAGGTATTCATAAAGATCACTTGAGCATTATTCGGAGAAAATCTCGGGTCAAGGTCATTGGTTCCAAGCGGTTTTTCGCTTTCCGCAGAAATATCATAAACGGTATCGTTTACCAGATTATAGATAAAGATATGGGAATCCAGCTGGCGGTAATTTCCGCTACCATCCTGATATCCTGACATATCCCTGGTGTACACAAGCATTTGGCCGTCCACAGAAAAATTCAGTCCGCCTGCAGCTCCGGATAATCCTGACACAATAGTTTTCAAGATACTTCCGGTCATATCAATCACATATATTTTTGTATTGTAGCCGCTGTAGTCATTCGTTTTTAAGGCAATCCTGCTTCCGTCATAGCTCCAGTCGCATTCAGAGATCATGCTTCCGTCAGGAGTTGTGTAAACTAGCGTCAATCCACTTCCATCCTTATTGATCCTGTATAATTTATTGAAGTTTGAATAAAGAATTTCCTGACCGTTTGTACTCCAGGCAAAATCCATTTCATAATTATTAAATCCTGCAGCAGGCACTGTAGTAACCTTAAAAGGATTCGATCCGTCAGGATTCGCTGTGTAGATATGGGTACTTCCGCCTTCCGTCCGCAGAAATGCAATCAGTCCGGCATTGTTATTTTTCCTTGGCCTCCAGCTGTTATAGGATGAGTTGGTAAACTGGAAGCTGTTCCCCGTTGCATCGCTTGACATAATTACAAAATTTCCGTTCTGTTTTTGCACATAATGATAGCGGTTGGCAGGAACCGTATTGGTGGTAAATTTACTGATGGTACTTAAAACTGGCGGGTGAATGCCGTCCGAAACAGACACCTGCCAGAAGTAACTAACACCAAACTTCAAATTGGAAAGCGAATAATGATTCGCCGCCAAATCATTAACCTGGATCACATTCGTATCAAGGTTATTTTTAATTGTTAAACTGTATCTTAAAACATCAGCCGTATCAGGATCCGTAGCGGTCCATGTCAGCTCAACGTTTAAAGGTTGATTTACCGCATTGTCTACCGGACTTAGCAACTGCGGTGCAGAAGGAGGAGAATTGAGCGATTCATCATCGTCCATTTCAAAAACCACGGTTACAACCTGGTTTTGGTTTTGTATATTGACACCCTGAAAATTGGTAAGATAGCCGGAGAGTTCGGCCTTCACAGAATAATTTCCTATCGGCATCGCGGCAATTTCAAATGTACCGTCCGTTCCGCTGAAAACCGTCTGTGTAGTAGGTGCTGTAAAAATTTTCACATTAGAAATTGGTACATTGGTACCCCGTTTTACAACTTTTCCTTTCAATGATCCTGTCTGAGCCTGTTCTATTAGATCTTCATTACATGAAAACAGACAAAAAGTAAGGATGAATATGCTGAGTATTTTGATTAAAGTTTTCATAGTTCATGTTTTTATTTGTTTCCCAGGTAAAAATTGATTCCAATAGCGAACCGGAGTGCCTGATCCTTTCTTTTCCCGTTCACCATACCTTCCCAATTATCTTTAAAACCGATATCATATTGTGAAGAAGCCCGGATTGCAGTATTATTTCCGATCATGAATTCCAGACCTCCGCCAACCTGGCCTTTATACTGAGGTTTGTATTTTGAAAACATTGCTCCCGCTCCTCCATAGATATACGGACTGAGCCTGTATTTTGGAAATAAGAGAAATTCAAAGTTAAGCTCGGGAACAAGGTAATTTCTTTTAATAATATTTTCGTTCTCTAAAGTAAAATAGCTGCCACTGGCTTCAATATTGAAATTAGGACTTATAAAATATTTCACTCCCAATTTTCCACCAACATTCATTTTAGGATTTACATAATCATCCTTGATTTTCTGAGCTTCCACACTGGCGAAAACTGACATTTTCTGTCTGTAATTTTCCGGAAATTTATTACCTACTGTTCTACCTACATTCGCATCCTGCTCTTTTTTGTAATCATTAATGAGTGCCTGGTAGCCGGTTAAGTTTTCAGATGCTTTACCCCATATTTTATCTCTGACCCCCTCAACGATCAGGGATCTTACAGCTTTTTCTATTGCTTCGGTTACTGCAAGCTGTACAGGTTCGTTTTGGGTAAGCCCAACCTCTGCTTCCAGCAGCCTTTCCGTATCAATATATCTGAAAAAGCTACCGTTCACACTGGTAGAAAGAATCGTTTTTGATGTGTAAACCGTTTTAAGAATTTCACCGTTAAGAGTAGAAACGGCACGAAGATAAATGGTGATCCTATCCTGGCGGTATTGCGTAGAAGCCCCTATTCCGAAATATCTTGCTCCTAGGCCTCCGGTCATGGTATTGCTGTCATAAGAGATCACACCACCTTCCAGAAGAATTCCGGCATAGAGAAGAGGGGGAAGAGACTGGCTATTTTTATCGGCATCTTTCATGTATTCCTGCCTTGTGGACCGGATGATCTGCCTTTCGTTTAAAAGGTTGGCAATATTTTCTCTTTCAATGGGAATAAACCACCGGCTGTCTTCCAACGCTTTAATCAGGATGGTTGTTGTTCCCTGAGGCACCGCGGTGCTCCAGTTGTTCCCATTTTCCGACGGTTTATACTGGCCGGTCTGGTCTCTGAATTTGTAGACCCCTATGACGATTTTCTCGTTAGGAAGAGGAAGGTTCCTCAGTTCCGCAGTGGAAGGTGTGAGCTCTCCCATGGTAGATCTTTCAGGATCGGAAGGAAGTCCCAGGATAGAACTGCAGGCCTGCATTAAGCATAGCAGGAGTGTCCAGAAAAAAATTCTGGTGTAAGTGTAAGTTCTCATGGTAAGTTTGGTTTTTTAGTTATTTTTTATTTTGGAATGACGATCTCGGACTGATCACCTGTACTGGTATCCAAAATATTGATCAAAAGTCCCTGGGCTGTAGTAGTAATCTGCAGGTAAAGTGATCCGAAAAAATAATTTCCGGGCTTTATACTGCCCTCCCCGAACTGATCCTCAAACAATTTCCTGGACAGCTCGCTCAGTATCTGCCTATTCAGGCTCTGGCTAAAACTGTCTAGAGAATTAACATTATCGAGCAAACTGCTGAAATCATTTTTTTCATCAAACTGATTCTGAGCATTTGCTGAACTTAAAAGCCACTGATAATTGAAAGTATCGCCTCCGAATGCCGGATTGACAGGCTTATAAACGAGCTGCTGAGATTTTCCGGAGAAAATACCCGCAATAAAGATTAAAGTAATGATAAAAGTTTTCATGGCGGACGTTTTTAGTAGATAAATTCATTTTTAATAAGATTTTTCTTTGCATTAAATTCTTTGATATATTTTAGGCTGGCTGCCAGCTGTTCTTTCAGGTAATCTTCATTTGGATTGGTCATAAAGCTGTAAATTACCTTATCATCGATCTGGATGTTGATCTGCCCGCTGGTACCGCGAAGGGGAAGTTCAGAAATGGTAACTGCACCATTGCTTTTGTCAGGAATCTGGCTGTACTGGATATAAAAAAGATCATAAAAGTCTTTTCCAACCTTAGTTTTGGTCTCATCAATAGTAAGTCCCTTCAGCTCAAAAACTGCATCTTCTTCTACTTTGGCAGTTTTCTTTCTGAACAGATCGGTATTAACTTCAAGACTGTCCTTCGCAATAAGCTTCTGGGTTTCTTCATCTTTTATATAAAGGAAAGCTTTCAGGGCATCTTTCTGTTCAAGGTTAATATTGATCTCTGACAAAACTTTTACTTCATTAGGATTGATAGAAAATTTCCCACTCTGTTGGTTATTGGAAAGATTTCCTCCATTTCCTTTTTTAATGGAAACCAACAGGTAATTCAGTTCTTTATACACTGCTGTATTATTGATTACAACTGCTTTAAGCCTGATCTGATTTTCAAGAATACTCTTTTCAATCTTTGCATTTACTTTTTTATCTTCCTGCCCATTCACTGTGGCGGACAGGAAGATAAATAAAGTACACAGATTTAAGGAATATAAAAATTTCATCACTTGTGTTTTAATAATTTCTCATGAAAATGGTTTTGTTATCCCCTTTTACATTGATCTGCATTCCGTCTGACACGCTATTGCTGCCTGTAATATCAATGATATTGTTATTTCCCTGGGCAGTTACGGCTGTTTTGGTTTCTTTATCTGTAAAAGAATTGATAAAATAAAGTGTATTGAAGTTTCCCAATTGCTGTACAGCAATATTGGTTTTAGGATTAAGAAAAAATTCTGCATTGTTGTAATCTCCTATCTGGAGGACGCTGGAGCCAAAAAGTCCCTGCTGCTCCGTCTGTTGTTTTGCCATAAGATCAAGAACCGTATTGCTGTTGACCTTGTCCCAATCCAGCTGTTGCGCATTCATGCACAGTACTGCGAAAAGTGTAAAGGCACCCCATCCCGGTTTAAACATGGTATTAATTTTTAATAAAGGTACATGAATAGAGGACTGAGAAAAACACACCCAGCAGGTACAGATGTAAAATCATGGTTTCTGGGTATGTTCATCATGAAAAGTTTAAAAAAGGAGAAAGCCTCAGCCTCTCCTTTTATTCTAAATTACGGTACATTATTAATTGGATTGGTTAATAACCATTGAGTTTCCGTTACCCAGCTGGGTTCCTACATGAATGTGTGAATCTCCGCTTTGGGCTACCCAGGTAAAGTTATTATTACCCATCTGAACATCGATTGCTGTATTGGAATCCCCTAACTGAAGTTGGTATAATTGGTTGCTGTTTCCAACCTGTACTCCCATGGCCATATTATCATCCCCGATCTGAACGGCTGCTGCAATATTATTGTTACCTACCTGATCGTTTGTGGCACTGTTATCATTTCCGTCCTGATATTGTACTAAAAGGTTAGCATTACCTACCTGAAGACCACTTGCGTCATTTCTTCTTCCAAGCTGAATCTGGTAAGCGTCATTTCCGATACCTACCTGAACCGCTGAAGCATCATTTCTTCTGCCATCCTGATATTGTACTACTGCGTTTCCTAAGCCTAACTGTGTAGAAGAGGCTTCATTTCTTCTTCCGATCTGAGTCTGTTCTGTAGAGTTGAATGCGCCAAGCTGCCAGGTTACTGCAGAGTTTCGGTTTCCCATTTGGCTTACATCGTTAGTATTGGCAAGACCTGTTTGGTCTACGTCAATTGAGTTTCTGTTACCGATACTTTCAGCAGTGTTCACATTCAGAGCACCTATCTGGTCAATGTCCGCCGTATTACGGTTTCCATCCTGTGTAAGGCTGTTGATATTCAAAAGTCCTGTCTGACTAACAGTAGCGGTATTCAAGTTTCCGATCTGGGCAGTAACATCAATGTTTGATTGTGCGAAGTTGAAACTCATGGCCATTAGTGTAAAAACACCGGTAATAAAGTTTTTCATTTTGATAAAAATTAATTGGTTAATAGTATGACAAAGGTATATTCTAAACCAAAATGAAAAACCACTGCTAAAGTGTAAATTTTCAAAATCACGGTTTACAGTTTTGAATGTAACTGTAAACTGTTTTTTCTAAATCACCTGTTTCAGTTACGTAAAAATACGGTATGATATTACATTGATTTTCAAATAAGTGAATAAAATAACTCAAACTTTACACATTTATTTTTCAATTTTATGCATCCTTAATTTTTTTGATCTTTTTAATTTTGAAATCAAAGTCTGATGGTTAATAAATGTTAATGCCTATTCTTTTCTTCAGTATATATTGCTAAATTTGAAGTATGGAAAGTTTTGGAAAAGATTTATTGAGGAAAATTACAAATGTAGAGCTGCCGGGGATCAATGCTCATGGAGTATTTTCACCTCCTTCCCGACCCATATTTACGTATGATGAAGTGTTGGCAAAAAATCCAAAATTCGCAGCTGTTAACATTGTGCTCTACTTAAAAGATAATGAGTGGTATTTCCCTCTGATCCAAAGAACGATCAACGAACATGACAGACACAGCGGGCAAATATCTCTACCCGGCGGAAAGCGTGAAGAAATGGACAGAGATTTTGCTGAAACCGCAGTGCGTGAAACCTCGGAAGAGATTGGTATAGACAAGCATTATATAAGGGTGATCAGAGAGATGTCCCCTATTTATATCCCACCGAGTAATTTTTATGTATATCCTTACATTTCATATACTAAAAAGAATCCGTTTTTCGTTCTTCAGCAGACTGAAGCAGTAGAAACTATAGAATTTCCTATCACTTCTTTTCTCGGTCTTCCGGATAATCCTGAAATGATGGCGCTGCCAAGTGCTGCCGGGCATGAAGTACCGGTCATTAATTTCAACGGATATATCATCTGGGGCGCTACAGCAATGATATTGAGCGAGTTTAGCCAGTTGTTGAAAAAAATGTAACTTTGCACTACCGTGTTTAATTGAGAGATGGCGAAGAAAAATATTTTCACCGATGCATTCGGAACACCTTATTTTTTAAAAAGGTTTGTTATTTTTATTCTAGGAATTGTATCCTACAGAAGGTTCAACGGCTTTAATAAATTAAAGATAACCGGTACGGAACACCTTGTGGATCTGCCTGATTCCAACGTGCTTTTTGTATCTAACCATCAAACCTATTTTGCAGACGTAGCAGCAATGTACCATGCATTCTGTGCTGTGAACAACGGATATTTGAACACGATTAAAAACCCTATCTACCTGCTTAACCCCAAGATCGACTTTTACTATGTGGCAGCAGAAGAAACCATGAATAAAGGGATTCTTCCGAAAATTTTTAAGATTGCGGGTGCTGTAACAGTAAAAAGAACCTGGAGAGCAGAGGGGAAAACAGTCAACAGAATGGTAGATCTCACTGAGGTTGACAATATTATGAAAGCTTTGGACAACGGCTGGGTAGCTACTTTCCCTCAAGGTACTACATCTGCTTTTGCACAAGGACGAAGAGGTACAGCCAAACTGGTCAAAAATCAGCGCCCGATTGTGATTCCTATCAAGATCAACGGGTTCAGAAGGGCATTTGACAAAAAGGGCCTCCGTGTTAAGGTTACAGGCGTAAAACCTACCATGGAATTCAAAGCACCTCTGGATATAGATTATGACAACGAAAAGGCGCCTGAAATTTTATTGAAAATCATGACTGCCATTGAGCAGACAGAAGATTTCAACGTACTACACAATTATGATGAAGAACTTAAAGCTAAAAAATTAGAACAAAAGGATTCAAATAATTAAAGTAAGTAGAAAATTATGAACAAAATATTAGGGATCTTATTCACGGTCATAGTATTAGTTTCGTGTAACAGCCAGAAAGTATATTCAGATTTTGATATAAGCTATTCCAGAAGCGGAGGTTATGCCCCCAGATACGAGAATTTACTCATCAAAGGTAATAATGTACATTATTCTTTAGAAGAAGCAGGGAAAAAACACAAACAAGACTTTAAAATTTCTGATGAAGATTTAAAGAAACTGGATCAAACACTTTCCCAAAACAATTTCAGAAAGATACAGGAAGACCACAAAAAGCTGTATGATCATGTAACCACTTCCATTAATGTAAAGAAAGGGCCGAATGAGGGCAGCAAGTCTGACGCCAGCATGATAATGCCGAACTTTACGACAAACTGGGACAATATTCTGAATGCTTTCCAGGAGGTCATTAATAATAATGTTAAAAAAAACAATAAATAAAGTTGAAAACCCACTTCATTGCTATCGGCGGAAGCGCCATGCATAATCTTGCTATTGCATTAAAAGACAAAGGATATCAGGTAACAGGTTCGGATGACGCTATTTTTGAGCCTTCAAGATCCAGACTGGAAAAGAAAGGAATTCTGCCACAGGAAATGGGCTGGTTCCCGGAAAAGATCACTGCGGATATTGATGCAGTTATCCTTGGAATGCATGCGCATCAGGATAACCCTGAGCTGGCAAAGGCAAAAGAGCTGGGTTTAAAAATTTATTCATATCCTGAATTCCTTTACGAACAGTCAAAAAATAAGACAAGAGTGGTCATTGCCGGATCGCACGGTAAAACAACCATTACTTCCATGATTCTTCATGTGCTGAACTTTCACCGGAAAGATGTAGATTTTATGGTGGGTGCACAGCTGGAAGGTTTTGACTGTATGGTAAAGCTAACGCAAGAGAATGATTTTATGGTGCTAGAAGGTGATGAATACCTTTCCTCTCCTATAGATCTCCGTTCAAAGTTTCTTCTGTACCAGCCGAATATTGCTTTAATGAGCGGAATTGCATGGGATCACATCAATGTATTCAAAACGTTTGACGATTACACAGAACAGTTTAGAAAATTCGTTGCAAGTATTACTCCCGGTGGTGTTCTGGTCTACAATGAAGAAGATGCAGAAGTGGTAAAAGTAGTGGAAGCTGCCGAAAACTATTTTAGAAAAATCCCTTACAAAACTCCTGAATATGAGATCAGTAATGGAAAAGTGTATCTAAAAACTGAAATGGGCGACGTTCCTCTTTCTGTTTTTGGCGCTCACAATTTACTGAATATGGAAGGAGCAAGGCATATCTGCCGTCAGCTGGGTATTATGGATGAAGATTTCTACGAAGCCATTATGAGTTTTAAAGGAGCTTCAAAACGTCTCGAAAAAGTAGAAAGAGAAGATCAGGGAGTTCTATACAAGGATTTTGCCCATGCACCAAGCAAAGTAAAAGCTGCGGTAAAAGCTTTCTGTGAGCAGTTTAAAAAAGAAAAAAAATACGGATTCCTGGAGCTTCACACCTATTCAAGCTTAAATCCATTATTCCTTGAACAATATGATCATGCTATGGACGGCTTGGATAAAGCCATAGTCTTCTATTCTGAAGATGCATTAAAGATCAAAAGAATGGAACCTATTTCCCCGGAATTCATTAAAGAAAAATTCAAAAATGATGCCTTAAGGGTATTCACCAATGCCGAAGAACTGCATGCCTATTGGGAAACACTGGATAAAACTGACGGTGTTTTCCTGATGATGAGCTCCGGCAACTTCGGAGGATTAGATCTTACAAAATAATATTTTCCACATCAATTAAAAAACGTTCTTTATTTGAAGAACGTTTTTTAATTTTCATTTTCATTAGTATCCCCCTATCTTTGGAAACAATCTACTTATTTTATATCATCCTCAAAATAAAATAATTACAGAACATTATTATATTACTAAGTAGATGTCATATCTATGTAACACTTCATTTTTATTACTATTTTGTCTAAAACAAGTATTCTTGCATCACAATTATGCAAAGAAAATATAAATGACAAACAACACACAAAGACAGAGCAAAGGAATTATTTTTTTTATAATAATGGGGTTATTTTCAGTCCTTTCTTCATGTCATCAAGATGATGATCCAGAGCTTAAAGAATTTAATTTTAAATGGTATTACAAAGTAGAAGCATCTCCTGGTTCTGTTATAACTAATATTATTTATCAGAATCCTAACCCTAATGGTGTCGAGCCCATTTCAGTTACAGGAATTAACAGTACTTCATGGACAAGTTCAGAATTTGAGTATAAGACAATAGCCCCGGCACCTGGTAACGTTAGCCTCCCTACAAAAATTAAAGCAAAGGCAATAGGTCTTAATGACACTTCCACTTTGAATGTTGAGATTTATGTAAATGGAGTTTTGGTAAAAAAAAGCATAGATATTGGACAGATTCTTACCGCTTCAGCAGAATATTAACATTTTAGCAGAATATAGGGTTATTTTTACCTCTATCACCTCTTATTATTATTGATCAGAAATACAAAAACCATCTTTGGAACATTCCTAAAGGTGGTTTTTTAAAACAATTCAGGGTATTCCTTCATTATTTACAGTGTTTAAATATGTAAATAATTTCAGGAAATAATTTCAGCCTGATGAATAAGCTTTTCCAATATATCCTCAGTAGAAAGTTCACTGTAATCGTGAATTGATTGTCCAGCCCAGATGCCTACAAAATCAGGATTATTCAATGTTTTTGAAACCCTGCGCAACTCATTCGTCAGCTTATTCTGATAGGGATAAGGCAGAATGTAGGCTGAGTTTTCAAGAGTTTCGATGTATTTATTTTTAATTCCTCTCGCATACCGGCCCGAAAAGCTTTTCGTCAGGACAATGTCCTTTTCTGTTACATTTTTCAGTCTTCCTTTTTCAAACGGCTGTAAAGCACTTTCCTTTGATGCCAGCAAGATGCTTCCAACCTGGAATCCCTGTGCTCCAAGTTCTTTTGCTGCCCTCAAAGTTTTTCCATTATAAATACCGCCTGCATAAATGAGCGGAACTTTCACATGATTATATACGTTAGAAAATAAAGACATTCCTCCAATTTCAGAAATAATATCAGCATCAAAAGATCCTCTGTGACCTCCGGCTTCAATTCCCTGCACGCAAATGATATCAATTCCAGATTTCTCCAGGACTAAAGCTTCTTCTACAGAAGTACAGGTTCCTATAAGGGTTATTCCATGTTCTTTTAGCTTCTGAATGCTTTTACCATCCAGGTTTCCGAAAGTAAAACTCAGAATCTTACAGCCTTCTTCAATAATAGCATCTATCTGCTCAAGATAGCCATTCACTTTGATCTCTTCAGGATCAGGAAGCTGAACTTCTATATTATTTTCTTTTGCAAGCTGGGTAATAAACTGTTTGGTTTTAACAAATTTTTCTTTCAAAGAATCTGTCAGCTCAGGAATATGGTGGACAAAAATATTGACAGCAAACAGCTGATCTGTCAGTTTTTTGGTCTCTCTGATGAACTCAGCAGATTGAGCTGCAGAAAGATCTGCTAATGCAAGCGATCCCAGACATCCGGCTTTTGAAGCTGCAGCAGTCATCTGCGGAGTACTTACCCCAAACATCGGAGCCTGAATTACAGGATATTTTACATCAAAAATTTTATTGAGTGTATCCGGCCAAAACATAAGAATTATTTTTATGTAAAATTTACAAAAATCTGATGATATGTTAAGTTTATAAAGCATGATATTGCTCACAAACACCTACAGATGAATCTTTTACTTCTCCTTACGCAGTTCCTTATATTGCTCTTTCATTTCAGGATCGAGTTTTTCTATAGCATAAGAAAAAGTAGCAGCAGGCATTGCCTTCGCATACTGATCAAGAAAATCATACAGTCTTTTGAGATTTTTCTTTCCGGCTTCCCTGATCCAGCTTCCAACTGCTTTATTTACCAGCTCATGAGGGTCATGAATAAGGATTTCTGCAATCTTAAAGGTATCTTCAACATCATTTTTTCTGATAAAAGCATGCGTACTGACAACGGCCGTTCTTCTTTCCCAAGGGTTTTCAGATTCAGCCAGCTGGTACAAAATATTTCTTGACTTATCAATCAGATAGTTTCCGATAATATTCCTGGCTCCACGGTCTACAAAATCCCAATTGTTTAAACGGTCGTGACGCTGTAAGTACAGATCAAATAGTTCTTTTTTCTTTTCTTCCGATGTTTTTTTATTCCCTGCCTGAAAACTCATAATGCTCACTGCACCCATTCTTACTTCGTAGAAATCATTATCGAGAAGCTTGTTAATTTCTTTCAGTGGCAAAGTAGAAAATTCTTCTGCCGTTTTGAAAACATCCCCGAACTTAACCCCAAAATGCTTTGTACTATCATCATTTCCTTTAAAAAATTTTTCAACCTTGTCTATTTCCTTCTCATTTCTGAAAGTGAACAGTTTTTCTATGAATTGTGCTGCAGTCATGATTTTATCTAATTGAAAAAAAACACCCGCAGATTAAACTGACTCAGCAGATTGTTGTATTAAATCTGTGTTCCGTTTGATCTGCGGGAGGGATAATAGAGAAATATTATATTAAATATCCGCTACGGATTTCAACATCTTTTCTTCCCATTCAGGGTCTTTAGGATCAAAGAACAGTCTTTTGCCTGTATCTAAAGAACGGACAATATTCATTTCCTCCTCAGTCAGTTCAAAATCAAAAACATTGAAATTTTCTTCAATTCTTGAAGGCGTTACAGATTTCGGAATGACAACAAAGCCTTCCTGAAGGTGCCATCTCAGGATCACCTGAGCTACTGTTTTATTGTATTTCTCAGCAACCGCTTTTAGCTGGGAGTTGTTTAAAAGATCTGCATTTCCGTTTCCAAGAGGGCTCCATGGCTGCGTTACGATATTGTTTTCTCTGTCATATACCTGAAGCTCCTTTTGCTGAAAAACCGGATGAAGCTCAATCTGATTGATTACAGGATGAACCGTTGAATTGGCTTTCAATTCTTCTAACTTCTCTACCGTAAAGTTACATACGCCGATAGCCTTGATCTTTCCTTCTGCATATAATTCCTCCAAAGCTTTCCAGGTTCCCAGGAAATCCCCATAAGGCCAGTGGATCAGGTACATATCCAGATAATCCATCTGCAGCCTGTCCAAAGTTCTTTGAAAGGCTTTCTTTGCCTTTTCATAACCATGATCCTGAACCCAGACTTTTGAAGTAATGAACAGCTCATCTCTGTTCACTCCGCTGTCTTTCACCGCCTGGCCCACTGCTGTTTCGTTCTGATAAATAGCTGCTGTATCAATCATTCTGTATCCCGTATGAATGGCTTTTACCACTGCTTTTTCACATTCATCCAGATTTTCCATCTGCCATACTCCAAAGCCCAAAGCCGGAATATCCACTCCGTTATTTAAGGTCACTACAGGCTGCCCTGCATATGTTTTCTTTTGCATAATTTCTTTAATTTAATTTTTGATATTAATGTAAAGCCTAACAAATTTGCAATAAAAAATTGGAATCCTGCTTACCATTTTTACTGTTTTTAAACTAATTAGAGGCTGTTGATAATATTTCTCCATTTCACAACTCTTTCTAACTTCTAACCTAATTTCCCTATTTTTGCAGGAAATTCATAACAATGTCCCATCAAATCAGGCTGGCTACAGCTGAAGATTATCCAAGAATTATGGAAATCTGGGAATCTGCTGTAAAAGCAACCCATGATTTCCTTACTAACGAAGATTTTAATTATTTTAAAGAAGCTATTCCAAGAGACTATCTCCCGCATCTTGATGTTTATCTGATTTCGGAAGATGGTGAAGCAAAAGGTTTTTCCTCTGTAGTTGAGGATAATCTGGAAATGCTTTTTATTCATGATGATGTACGGGGAAAAGGATATGGCAAAAAACTTTACGAATTTATGAAGGAGACTACAGGACTGACCAAAGTGGATGTCAACGAACAGAATCCTAAAGCTATTGGGTTTTATGAAAAAATGGGTTTCAAAAGAGTTGGAAGATCGGAGAAGGATGGCTCAGGAAAAGATTATCCACTTATTCATATGAGTCTGTAATGAAAAATCTCGTTTTTAATAAGCTAGAACCGGGAACGAATATTCCGTATGAATTACTGTTACTTGCTGATGAAACTATTGAAGCCATTAACCAGTATATTTTTGATTGTATCGTTTATGTTTTAAATGACGGCTTTCAGAATATTGCTGTAATGGCGCTGCATCCAAATAGCAGTACAGAATTGGAAACCAAAAACATAGCAGTTATTGAAAGCTACCGAAGCCAGGGAATTGGCAGTATTCTTATTAATAAAGCGAAAGAAATAGCCAAAGAAAATAGCTATGCAATTTTAACTGTAGGAACTTCAGATACAGGTTTCCAACAGATTAAATTTTACGAAAAGAACGGCTTTATAAAAAAGGGAATACGTAAAGATTTCTTTACAGACCATTACCCATTCCCTATTTATGAAAACGGATTACAGATGCGCGACATGGTTGTTCTTGCCCATGACCTTTCTGAATAAGCCTTTAATATGATCGATTTCAGACTGATAATTTGTTTTTTTTCTGCAGCCGAAATAGAGTGTATTTTCCAGTTTTTTTTCACCTTCCCAGATCATTTTGACATCCCCGTTCTCTATTTCATTTTTACACAGAAAATTAGGAATAACAGCCAGTCCTGTTCCACCTTTCAGACAGCGGATAATGGAGTTTAAGTTCGGGACTATATAATTGGGACGGAAATTCGGTTTATGCCCGAAATTCATGATCCAAAACTGGAAAAGATGCTCCATATCACCTGTCGTTCCGTACCATTTTTCCTGTTTCAGCCATTCTTCGGCATGCTCTATTCCTTTGGTATCGAGTGTTTTCCGGAAGCTCTCCGTATCTATGTCTTTTCCGCCTACAAGAATGATCTGCTCGGAAGAAAATGCCTCATGTTCGATATTAGGTGAAACTCCTTTTTTGGGTGTAATAATCAGATCCAGAATCCCTTTATCCAGCTGATCCAGCATTTCGGGATATTCTCCAAAGCTGATGATCAGATTAAAAGGTAAAGTAGAAACATACTGCTCCAGTGTAGTCTGGAAGGTCTCAAAACACATTCCCACACTGATGGTAGGAGTTAATTTTTCAGTGGATTTCTGAAAGTTTTTCTCTACATCTTCCAGCCTGGAAATCGGTTCAGAAACAGCATTGAATAATACTTTTCCTCTTTCGGTAGGGATCATTTTCCTTCCGGTTCTGTCGAATAATTTATATCCTACATACGCTTCCAATGAGCTTAAATGGAGACTCACGCCAGGTTGTGAAATGAACAGGGAATCTGCTGCTCCTGTGAGGGTTCCGGTTTTGTATATCGCTTTAAAAGTGCGGTACCATTCTAAATTGACCATAACTTTAATTATAAATATCCTGATACAAAATTACAAAATAATTATAATACTGATGTTTTTTCATTCTTTAGAAAGGATGCATAATAATCGGGAATCCCGCTTTCTTCGATAGCAAGGGCAGTTTCTTCAATAGGATAAGGAATTTGAATAATCTCAGGTAGCATATGATCTTCCTCCATCGTCAGAATCAGGTAGGATGCCAGGCGGTTTTCTTCTTTGGAACGGCCTACAGATCCACAGTTAACAGCCCATCCTTTAGTTTCAAAATATTTTTTAAATGATAAATGAGTATGTCCCATTACAACTATATCAGACTGGGATTCTTCCAGCATATCTATAAAAACCTTATTATTCTCAGATTCATACAGGTAAATATCATTATTCAAGAGACCTGAATGTACCAATTGAATATTCCAGTGCCGCTTTCCTACTTTATAGTTTAATTGTATGTGAAAAGGTAATCCTGATAAAAACGTTTTATTCTTGTCTGTAATATGCTTTTTGGAGTGACCAATAGCTATAAATCTGGCTTCTGTTTCTTCCGGTGAATGTTTAAGCAAAGGGACAACAGGGATATCAAAAGCAATTCTTTCGTCATGATTTCCCATAAGACAGGGAATGTTCAGATATCTGATCTTTTCAATCACTTCATTTCCCCAGGGGGCAAAATCAACCAGATCACCCAGGCAGAATTTCTGCGTAATTCCTCTTTTCTCCATATCCCCGAGCACTGCATCCAGTGCGGGAAGGTTTCCATGTACATCACTAAAAATGGCAATCCGTATCATATTCATTCTATTTCATAACAAAATTACAGGAGAAGTCTGACAACAGGATCAACCGGCTATATGATATTTAACCATGAATGAGACATCCAACTATCATTATTCTAATAGTTACTTATAATTTATACTATTTTTATTATACAACACCTGAATGTAACTTTGCATCATAAAATTTAAACAATCATAAAATGAAAAAAGTATTGATCATTAACGCAGGGCAAAATTTCGGACATTCCGGAGGAAAATATAATGACACGATTGCCGAAAATACACTTGCAGTACTTAAGAAATTTGAAAATATAGAAGTAAAAACCACTCAAATTGCAAATGGTTTCGATAAGGATGAAGAAGTAAAGAAATTTGTCTGGGCAGATTTTATTATCTACCACACTCCGATCTGGTGGTTCCAGCTTCCCAACGGATTCAAGAAATATATTGATGAAGTTTTCACAGCCGGTCATGCCAAAGGAATTTACATGAGCGACGGAAGAAAAGCTGAAAACCCGGAAATCAACTATGGGACCGGAGGAATGCTGGGCGGAAGAAAATATATGGTAACCACCAGTTGGAATGCGCCTGAAACAGCCTTTACGCTTCCCGGAGAATTCTTCAATGAGACCAGTGTAGATAATGGACCACTATTTGGATTCCATAAAATGAATGCTTTTGTTTCTTTGGAAAAAATGGGAAGCTTTCACTTCCACGACGTAGAGAAAAACGCCAATATAGAACGTGATATGAAACTTTACAGAGACCACATTGAGCAGGTTTTTGAAAAAGAACTTAAACCACAATTAGCCTAATGAAAAAGATATTAATAACTGGAATCACCGGTTATATCGGGGGTTCCGTAGCCAAAAAACTGGTAGAGCGAAACTACAGTGTTACAGGGCTTGTCCGCAATGCAGAGGCAGCAGAAAAATTAAAGCAGGCAGGAATTGAATCCATTATAGGCAATATACATGACGAAGCTGTTTTGAATGCTGCCATTTCCAATGCTGATGCCATTATCCATACTGCAGATTCTGCGGATGATGCCTATGCAGCAGACAGTTTCATCAATGCGCTGGAAGGAACCGGTAAAACGTTTATTTTTACTTCAGGTTCAGCTATTTTTGGAGGAAAAGAGAACGGAGAAAAAAATGATTTTGTTTACACAGAAGATATTCCCCTGAATCCCAGGCTTGAAATGGCATCAAGAGTGCTGATTAATCAGTACATACTTCAATCTGCCAAGAAAAATATAAGAAGCATCGTCATTGTACCTACCATGGTTTATGGCGAGGGACTGGGTTTAAAAAAAGACAGCATTCAGCTTCCGGCTCTGATCAATTTTTCTAAAGGCAAAGGATTTGGAGCTTACTTTGGGAAAGGCGAAAATATCTGGTCGAACCTTCATATCGAGGACCTTGCAGATCTGTATGTACTTGCATTGGAAAAGGCAAAAGCATGTTCTCTTTATTATGCAGAAAACGGTTCTTCCACGATCAGAAATCTTGCAGAAAATATAAGCAGACAATACAATTTACAACCGGCACAGTCTGTCAGCATACAGGAGGCAGTCAATACATTTGGTCCTGCGGGAGGGTATTTTGGATTTGCCTCAAACAGTTTGTGTAATTCGGATAAGGCCAAAGCAGAACTGGGCTGGAATCCCCAATATCAATCCATCGAAAATTTTATTT
Organism: Chryseobacterium sp. CCNWLW53; assembly: GCF_037083525.1. Lineage (NCBI taxonomy): Bacteria > Pseudomonadati > Bacteroidota > Flavobacteriia > Flavobacteriales > Weeksellaceae > Chryseobacterium > Chryseobacterium sp. CCNWLW53. The sequence continues at coordinate 210,058 of NZ_JBAOJR010000005.1, forward strand.
AATATGAAAATTTATCTTACGGCAGTTATCAAAGCCAAACAAGAATATCAGGCGGAAGTACTGGAAACCCTTCAGAATATGGTTCAGGAAACAAGAAAAGAAGAAGCCTGTGAACTTTACAGCCTTCACCAGGGAATTGAAGATAAAAACCAGTTTATTTTCTATGAGATCTGGAAAAGCGAAGAAGGGCTGGCACAGCATAACCAGCAGCCTTATATTCAGGCTTTTGGAGCTATTATTGACGAGAAACTACAGGAACAACCGCAAATTTATACCACCCATATCCTTTAATATGAAAAAATTAGCATTTTTATTTTTAGCCTTACTTACTGTGGGGTTTATACAGGCACAACACCAAAAATCTAAACTTATGAAAAAGAAAATTTTGTTTGTCGTAACAAGTCATGACAAAAAAGGAAGCACCGGCGAAGACACCGGATATTATCTTGGCGAAGTTTCCCATCCATGGGAAGTGCTTCACAAAGCAGGATATGAAATTGATTTTGTAAGCCCAAAAGGCGGAACTCCTCCGGTAGACGGATTTGATTTAAAAGATCCCGTAAACAAAGAATTCTGGGAAAATACAGAATACAAAAACAAAATCGATCATTCTTTACAGCCTTCTCAGGTAAATCCAGACAATTACAGCGCAATTTTCTACGCAGGTGGTCATGGTGCCATGTGGGATTTCGCAGATAATACAGAATTGGCAGGTATTGCTTCAAAAATTTATGAGAATGGCGGTATTGTATCGGCAGTATGCCACGGTCCGGCCGGTCTTGTGAATATTAAACTGAACAATGGAAAATATCTTGTAGACGGCAAAAAAATCAATGCCTTTACCAACGAAGAAGAAACTGAAGTAAAGCTTACCAATGTAGTTCCTTTCCTTCTGGAAGAAAAACTGAAAGAAAGAGGGGCAAAATTTGAAAAATCAGGACTTTGGCAGAACCATGTAGTAACGGACCAGAGAGTGATTACCGGACAAAATCCACAGTCTGCAAAAAGCGTAGGTGAAGCTATTTTAAAAGAACTTAGTAAATAATCAATTCATTAACCACAAAAGACAAAAGCTTTATTCTTTTGTGGTTAAATTTTTAAATACAACTTATTCAAAACAAAAATGGAATACAGAAAATTAGGAAATACAGAACTGGAACTGTCTGCTATTACTCACGGAGCATTTGCAATCGGAGGAAATATGTGGGGCGGAAATGAAAAACAGGATTCCATCAATTCAATTCATGCCTCTCTGGATCACGGCGTAACTTCTATTGACACGGCACCCTTCTATGGATTCGGACTCAGCGAAGAGATGATCGGAGAAGCTATTAAAGGAAAAGACCGTACAAAAATCCAGCTGCTGACCAAATTCGGGCTGGTATGGGACGGAAGCAACAACGGAAAAGGAGAATTTTTCTTTGATGCTGAGGATGAAGGAAAAACCTTCCCGGTTCATAAATATGCTTCAAAAGCCAATGTAATAAAAGAAGTAGAAGAAAGTTTAAAAAGACTGGGAACAGATTATATCGATCTTTTACAGCTTCACTGGCCGGACAGCACCACCCCGATCTGCGAAACAATGGAAGCTATGGAACTTCTTATCCAACAGGGAAAAATTCTTGCAGCAGGAGTCAGCAATTATACCGTTTCACAAATGCAGGAAGCTAACAGAACTCTTCATCTGGCGAGCAACCAGGTTTCTTACAGTATGCTGAACAGAGCTATTGAAGGCGATCTGGTCCCTTATTCTTTAGAAAATAATTCAGGAATTATTGTTTACAGCCCGATGGAAAGAGGTCTTTTGACCGGAAAATATTTCAAAGAAGATAAATTAAAGGATAACGACCACAGAAACGGCTATTTTTCACAGTTTGATTTAAATAAAGTGAAAACTTTCCTGGAAAAAATAGAACCTATTGCTAAGGAAAAAAACGCCTCCCTTTCACAGCTGGTATTACGCTGGACTACCATGCAGCCGGCAATTACCGTTGTATTGGCAGGAGCCAGAAACGCTCAGCAGGCTATCGAAAATGCCCAGGCTATGTCCATTGAGCTCTCTCAGGACGAATTGAATTTCATCAATACAGCATTGAGCGAAATTTAACCTGATACAGCAAGTAAACTCTTTCAGATGAAACAGTTTGCTGCTTTTCTTTCTTTCACCCCATACCTGATAAAAAATGAAAAAGAATCTGATCAAAATGTTCGGATTGGTTACTCTATTGACCATTACCAGCATCGCTTTAAAAGCGCAAAACCAAAGCATCAATCCTCACGATACATCATGGTACCCTTCTGTTTATGGGGCACATGACGAAATAGGAGCTGCCAATCTACTGACCCCGGAAGTTGTAAAACAAGCCGTAGGATTAGTAAAACAGGGTAAAACACTTCCTTTGGCTGTAGCTATTGATAAAAATCTTCCGGCTTTCAGACACAGAAGTTTTAATTTATACAATATCCAGCCTGGTGAACAGGGCGGAAAGAGCCTTGGACCGAATAAATTCACGTTCAATGATGAGCTTGTGAATGGATGGACCGGGGTGGGAACCCAGCTGAACGGCATTGGCCACATCGGAATTGATAATACGTATTACAACGGAAATAAAGCCACTGATTTTGTAACTGTAGAAGGAGTAAAAAAGCTTGGTATTGAAAAAGTGCCTCCTTTTGTTACCCGGGGTGTGGTTTTAGATATGACCGCTCACTATGCGAAAGCAGTAGTTCCTGGTGGTACGGAATTTACAACATCAGATATTAAAGCCGTTTTAAAGAAACAGGGAATTACCCTCAGAAAAGGTGATATTGTCCTGTTCAATACCGGATGGCTGGAACTGATCGGAAAGGATAATCAGAAGTTTTTAGAAACCGAACCGGGAATTGGTATGGAAGCTGCGCAATGGCTTGCTGAGCAGGGAATTGTTGCTTTCGGAGGAGATACCTGGGCATCAGAAGTCTATCCCAATCCGAAATCCAAGGAAGAATTTCCCATCAACCAGTTCATGCTGGCCAAAGAGGGAATTTACAATCTTGAACTGATTGACAGCCGTCCATTGGTAAAAGACAGGATCTGGGAGTTTCTGTTTGTTCTGGGACAGCCATTGTATGTGGGATCCACACAGGTAAATATCAATCCTGTTGCAGTCTATTAGAATCCTGATCCATAAAAATAAAATAGCCTTTCAGTTTTGAAAGGCTATTTTGATCATAAGTTTTGCCAAAAATTATTTTGGAACTTCCAGATGTGTACTTACCGCTATTCTGTTCCATGCATTAATGGTCACAATAGCCATGATGATCTGTGCAATGGCTGCCTCATCAAAGTACTGTTTTGCCTTCTGAAATGTTTCTTCTGTAAGGCCTTTATCGCTGATCAGGGTAATTTCCTCCGTCATCGCCAAAAGAACCTGTTCTTCTTCTGTGAAAAAATCTTTCGCTTCTCTCCAGCCGTTAAGGATGAAAATTCTTTGAGTTGTTTCACCATATTTAAGGGCATCTTTTGTGTGCATATCAAGGCAGAAAGCACATTTGTTGATCTGTGAAGCCCTGATCTTAATTAACTCCTTTTGGATGTGGTTGAGTGAAATGGTCTGAAGGTATCCTTCCAGTCCAAGCATAGCTTTGTAAGCCGCTGAATCTACGTTGGCAATATTTAATCTTGCGCTCATACTATTATTATTTATGGGTTAAATGATCTATACTAAAAAAATATTTTGGCTGAACCGCCAGTAAAAATGCTCCGGCACTTCCTACCCAGACAGAGTAGTCAAGCGGTGCCTTAACTCCCAGTGCGATAGTCATGGACAGTGCAAATACCAGCAGTAAGAAACCCGTCCCATAGGCTGTAATCCTGATTTTCCAACCCACGAGAAGCATTAAAGGGAAAATAATTTCAAAAAAAGTAGCAGCATAAGCCGAAACAATACTTAAAGATTCAGGAAGGAAAAAGGTGAGTTTTCTTGTATATGTCTCAAAATTTGCCCAGTTTCCCCAGGCTGAATTGGCACCCCAGAAACCGAACCTGTCCGCCACGGCAGAAAGCATGGTTACAGCAAGAGCAAGTCTTAAAAACAGCTGTGGAAACTTGATATTTTTGTTTGTCATGATACTGGCTTTTAATAACATGACAAATTTCCGACTTATAATCGGTAAAAATCTTAAACTGGTTTAAGAACGTAATTTTGCTCTGATTTCGCTCAGGTATTCCGGAGTAAGGTTTAAAAAAGAAGCTATTAAATACTGTGGAATTCTCTGGATAAACCAAGGGTAAAGCGTACTGAAATGTACATATAATTCTTCTCTGGACATCTCATACAAATAACGGATCCGTCTTTCCGAAGCTGCATAAGCTCTTTGATAGATCATTCTGAAGTAGCGTTCCATAACGGGATGTTTTTTCAGCAGAAGCTCCTGCTGCTGATTGTCTATCATAAGAATGGTAGAACGCTCCACCGCCTGGATACAAAAATCTGATTTGATCTGTCTTTCATAAGCGAAAGTATCAGTGATCCACCAGTTTTCTATGGCAAATTCAGTGGTCTGCTCCGCCCCTTTTTCATTGATAAAAAATTTCCTCAGGCAGCCTACAGACACAAAATACATCGATTTACAGATCTCCCCATTAAGCATCAGGTCCTGCTTTTTCTTCACTTCCACTTCCTTAAAAAAAGAAAATATGGAAGCAAACTCTTCATCCGTAACCTTTATAAATTTGTTTAAATGTGCTTTGAAACTGTCCATGTTTGCAATTAAGTAACCAAACTTAACTTTATTTTTTTAGTTTTACAATGTCAAAAACATTAAAATCATGGAACTTGTTGCTAAAATTCTGATCGCTGTCGTTGCGCTGGAACATATTTATATCCTGTGGATGGAGATGTTCGCCTGGGAAACCAAAGGGAAAGAAGTATTCAAAGCTGCATTACCGGCAGAAATGTTTAAGCCTACAAAAGGATTGGCTGCCAATCAGGGTCTGTATAACGGTTTTCTTGCCGCAGGATTAATCTGGTCATTTTTAATAGATGATCCGAAGTGGCAGGATAATATAGCATTATTCTTTTTGGGATGTGTAGCTGTAGCTGGAATTTATGGAGCTATTTCTGCAACAAAGAAGATATTTTTTGTGCAGGCTTTACCCGCGATACTCGCTATTATTGCTGTGCTTTTGAAATAGTCTTAAAATTGTCATTGCGAGGAGCAACGCGACGAAGCAATCTCAGAAACAAATACTATTTTGAGATTGTTTTCACCTTAAGGTATAGTGATAAATAAACTTTTTTGTTTAATATTTTTTATCTCGCAGATTGAGCAGATTTCTTTATTTGCCGAATATTTCTGTAGTGGGATCATCTTTCAATTTTTAAATACTTAATCTTTAAATCAACTAACTCATCGATTCTTTGATCTTTTCCCTGTGAATAATCCCCCAATTCACAAGCGTTTCAGTGACCGGTAGAACTGATTTTCCGTATTCTGTAACCGCATACACTACTGTAATTGGTTTTGTGTCCTGGATTGTTCTTGTAATGAGAAGATTGATTTCCAGCTCTTTCAATTCTTTGCTGAGCATTTTGGCAGAAATTCCATCAATTCCCCGTTGCAGTTTTTTAAAATGAATCTGCTGGTCTGTCCTGTTCGTCAGATAGCGTAAAATCATCAGCTTCCATTTTCCACCCAAAACATCCAGGCTGTCGCGCATTGCAAACAGTTCTTCTGTGCAGCTTGCTTCTCTTTCTATGCCGTTTTCAATAGTTTTTGCCATAATAGTTTCATTAAGGTAACTAGTTACCAATAGTTAACTGGTAGCAAATATAAACCATTCTCACTTTACATTTGTGTATCAAATTTACTGATATGAAAGTTATTGCATTAAATAAAAATTTCCAGCTTGAAAATGCTGTGTTCGAAAAGCCAACTCCAAAAGATCATGAAGTTTTAATCCAGATCAAAGCGAGCGGTTTTAACCCGATTGATTACCAGATGATTGAGAATGAACTTGAACGAAGGCTGGTCAGTTCACCTATTTTAGGCCGTGAGCTGTCCGGTATTGTTGTGGAGAAAGGAGCTGCCGCCCATCAGTTCAATATCGGAGATGAAGTATTCTGTGGAAGCGGATCCATGGGAAGCAATGGTTCTTATGCCGAATATATTGCCGTTCCGGAAGCCATCGTCGCACTGAAGCCTAAAAGCATTTCTTTTGAGCAGGCCGCTGCCATTCCTTCGGCAGGACTTACCGCACTGCAGACCTTCAAACGTTTGAAATTAAATACTGATGATACAATTTTAGTAACCGGAGCAACGGGCGGAGTCGGTTCTTTTGTTATTAAATACTTAACGGCAAATGATTTCCACAATGTTGTGGCAACTGTTGGAAGTGAGGAAAACAGACAAATTCTATTGAAAATTGGTTTACAAAATCATCAAATCATCAATTATAAAGAAGAAAATCTTGTTGCCAATCTTTTAAAAGCTAATAACGATAAACCTTTCGATTTTGGAATCGATCTCGTCGGGAATTATATGTCTGAAGTCACAGCAGATGTCTTAAAAATTAATGGAACCTATGCCGATGTTACCGCCCTTATCACAAAAGATGCCCATGAAACCCTTTTTAACAAAGGAACTGTAATCGTGAATATTTCCAATTATTCCTATACCATGAGCAAGGATTATCAATATTACAAAGGAAATCTGGAGGAAATCTCTAACCTTATTGAGACCGGAATTATCAGCCCGCCTCAATACAAAACAATCGGTAATCTTTCTCTGGAAACAGTTTTGAAAGCCCATTCCATTCTTAAAAATAACCAAACCCAAGGTCACAAACTCATCATGAAACATGAATAAAATACCCAGACGCGTTGTCACCGGAATCAAAAACGGGAAATCTGTTATTATAGAAGACCAGCAAGTAGAAAACGTAGTGGAACATCTTCCGGGGCTTATCATTTCAGACATTTGGAACACGCAGAAAATGCCGGCAGTACTGGATCTTGAAGCAAAAATTCCTAACACAGGATTTCCGCAAACTCCAAAAAACGGGACTTATTTCCGTTATGTTGTCATTCCACCCGATAAAGATCTCGGAATGGAATTTAAAGCCGGAGAACCTCATCCCATGATGCATCAGACACAGACTTTAGATTATATCATCATCCTTTCCGGTGAACTTTACCTGATCATGGAAGAGGGTGAGACTTTGCTTAAACCGGGAGACATTGTCATACAGAGAGGAACCAATCATGCCTGGAGCAACCGGTCGGATGAGCCGTGTATTCAGCTCGCGGTACTTATTGATGCTGATAATCCAATTTAAAGATTTTCTGTATTACATATTTTACAAAAAGCAAAATCTGCTTAATCTGCACAATCTGCGAGAGAAAAAATACCTACAAAGCAGAAATTTCCAGAAGTTTCTGCTTCATATTTTCCGGTATCCAAAGACCTTCATGATAATATACTAACTTCTGATCCTTATCCAGAACAATCCACAAGGGATAAACAGGCTGTTCCTTATTTTTAGACAAAGCAAGAGCCAATTCATGAATTCCGGAATTTCCATTCGGCAGATACCCAAATTCTTTTCCCTGAAACCGTATTTTTTCTTTCGTTTTTTCAGCTTCAAAATTGACCAGATAAAAATTTTCATTGATTAAGTCCACGGTTTCCCTGTCTTTATTCAACGCATGCTTTTCCATTTTACAGACCGAGCACCAGTCTGTATATAGATGGATAATAGTGGGTTTCGGATCTTTTTTCATCGATGTTTCAAGATCAGAAAAAGTGCCTGTCTTCATCTGAGACAGATAAAAACAGGGCACTAACATTAAAAATAGAATAAAATTTTTCATTTTAAAGTATATTTTATCCCGAGGAAACCTCTGATCTTCTGCATGGGTGCATATCCATAAGCAGTATCAAAAGTATAATGGTTAGGGTTATTTACCGGATCATTTACATATTTATCAAACGGGTCAAAGGGTCTCATCAAAGGATCTTTCGGTGTAAAATTGAACAGGTTCTTCACCCCGCAATACACTTCGAATCCGGATCTGAAGATTTTTGAAACCTGAATATTGGCTAAAGAATAAAAAGGTGAATATTCAGGACGGTAGTCATTAGGCAATACCGGAAGCCTCATAGGTCCGTAGAACTGTCCTGTGAAATCAACACTAAGATCATTCGGAAACTTATAGGAAAGGTTATAAGTTCCGCTCCATTTCGGTGCGTGTAATTGCTGCGATTTTTTATTGTCTCCGTCAAATTTCTGGTAAACATCCAGATAGGTCACTCCCAAGCCGACACTTAAAGGAAAGCTGAAGTTGAAATCTACATTCAGTGAAGCTCCCCTCGAAATTCCGTATCCATTAAGATTGTCATAAATAATTTTATCCGGATCGGTATCAAAATCTCCTACAATCTTATTGCTGAAATAGGTATAAAATGCAGAAGCATCCAATTGCAGCATGCGGGTTCCCACCGGAATTTTCCAGATATAGTTCAGGTTTCCGTTGACTGATCTTTCGGGTTTCAGATCTGATTTGATCAATACTTCACGGGAGCCGGTAAGTGCGGCATGATCCTCTGTAAAGAGATTGACTACCCTAAAACCAGTTCCGAAATTGAATCTTAGTGTATGATAGGGATTCGGGGAAAATTTCCATGCCAGCCTTGGTGAATGTACTTCATGATGAATTTTGTCATAGTCAAAGCGGTAACCAACCAGCAAAGTATGTTTATCATTAATTTCCCACTGGTCCTGTATAAAAGCTCCCCAGATCGGCGATTTCATCGGTGCATTGGTGATTCCGTCTCCGGATAATGTCCCGGGTGTGTTATCATCATAAAATGTTCTTTTAAAAGTAATTCCTCCTGTCAGATCGTGCTGTCCGACTTTTTTACTCCAATAGGTCTGTGCAAAAGCCACTTTTTGAAGAGCATCATAGGGATTACTCCCGTAAAAAGAGTTCTGGTCGTGATAATTATAAGAAAACTGGGTAACGATATATTCTTTTAAAGGCCATTGATACAGTCCAAACACTTCTGCCCTGTTGGTATAAATACTTTCTCCGTACACATCTCCGCTTCCACGGTAAGATCTGTCCCACTGCATTTCCCCGCCAAAACGGTCTTCATATAAATATCTCAACGCAAAACTTGCCTGACGGTTTTCTCTTCTTTTAAAATTCCATTTATTGAAAACAGAAATCCGGCTCTGCAATGCCGCATCCGTGAAATTGTCTTTGTTCTGGTCTATCTTCTCTTTAAAGCTGAAATAATTGAAGCTCAGTAAAGATGCAGCATTCTTTCCAATATTAAATTTCGTTGAAACATCAAGATTATTTTCACTCCAGGTGCTCGTCATCAGGTCTACACTTAATTTTGGAGCGGTCAGTGCGTTTTTGGTGATAATGTTGATCACTCCACCCATTGCTTCAGAACCGTAAATAGAAGAAGCGGGACCCTTTACCACTTCAATTCTATCGACAAGGCTGTTGGGAATTCCACTCAACCCATATACTGTGGAAAGTGAGCTTACAATGGGCATTCCATCGATCAGGATCATCGTATAAGGTCCTTCGAGCCCGTTGATATGGATATCCCCCGTATTACATACTGAGCAATTGAGCTGTGGTTTTACCCCATTGACCATCGCAATGGCTTCAAAAATGCTTGGAGTAGGATTTTTCTGGAAAAACTTCTGGCTGTAAACCTCTACGGCTACAGGGCTTTTTGATCTGCTGAAAGGTTTTATGGTTCCGGTAATGACAACATCTTCAATAGTACTCGTTCTGATTTTTGCTTTTGGAATTGTTGCTGAATCCGTTTTTATAGTTTCCTGTATATTCAGGCTGTCTGTTTCCTGGGAAAAACAAAAAGAAGATAAAAGAGTAACAGAAAATAGTATTCGCTTCATGAAATTAAAATTGTTAGACAAATCTAACAATTATTTTTGAATTACAAAACACCATGACAAATGTTGTTGGAATGAATTCACGAAAAATGATTAAATTTGAGAAACTAGATATAAAAAGTAAAATGAGATATCATCAAGCGGGTAATATCCCACCAAAAAGACATACGATTTTCAAATCACCGGAAGATAAATTTTACTATGAACAGCTTTTCGGAACGGAAGGCTTTCACGGAATTTCCTCATTGCTCTATCATACGCACCGACCTACACAGATCAAATCAATTGGACCTGCAAAAGATGTAACCCCAAAGATCGCGGTGGAAAAAAACGTTGCTCCGAGAATGTTTAAGGGGATGAATGTAACGCCTGAGGACGATTTTATGGACAGCAGAAAGATCCTTCTGATGAACAATGACCTGAAAATGGGATTGTCAAAACCCAGAAAATCTATGGATTATTTCTACAAAAATGCTGAATGTGATGAGCTTTTATACGTTCACAACGGAACCGGGGTTCTGAAAACTTTTGTAGGAGACCTAGAATTTGTTACCGGAGACTATCTTATTATTCCGAGAGGAACCATTTATCAAGTGGAACTGAAATCAGAAGACACCGTATTTTTTGTGCTTGAAAGCCACTCTCCTATTTACACTCCGAAACGATACAGAAATGAATTCGGGCAGCTATTGGAACATTCTCCGTTCTGCGAAAGAGACATGATTCCCCCGGTTTTTAAAGAGCCTAAAGATGAGAAAGGAGAATTTTTAATCAAAGTAAAAAAAGAAAACCAGATCACAGATTTCATCTACGCAACACATCCGTTTGATGTTGTAGGATGGGACGGATACTTTTATCCTTATAAATTCAATATTAAAAACTTTGAGCCAATTACTGGAAGAATTCACCAACCACCGCCGGTACACCAGAATTTTGAAGGCCATAATTTCGTTGTATGCTCGTTCTGTGCCAGAATGTACGACTACCATCCATTAGCTATTCCCGCTCCTTATAACCATTCGAATATTGATTCTGACGAGGTTCTGTTCTACACGGAAGGAGATTTCATGAGTCGTAACCACATCGACCTGATGGACTTCACTCTCCACCCCGGAGGAATCGTACACGGGCCTCACCCGGGAGCCATGGAAAGAAGTATCGGTAAAAAATTCACAGAAGAATATGCCGTAATGGTAGACCCTTTCCGTCCACTGAAAATTACAGAAGAAGCTTTGAAAGTAGAAGACCCTTCCTATAAAACTTCATGGCTGGAAGAATCAGATAAAACTATGGAAGACCGTTCCCAGGAATAAAAAATTCACCCATAAAAAATTTCATTATGTACAATTATATTAGTGCAGAAGAAGCGATATATACTATAAAAAGCGGAAACCGCGTATTTTTCCATGGAAGTGCCTGTACTCCGAATTATCTTATTGATGAACTGGCGAGACAATCTCAGCGTCTGCAAAATGTAGAGATGGTTTCCATCACCCAGCAGGGAAACGTTGAAATTGCAAAACCGGAATACAAGGATAGTTTTTTTGTTAATTCTCTATTTGTATCAACACCCGTTCGGGATGCAGTGAATTCGGACAGAGGAGATTTTGTTCCGGTATTCCTAAGTGAGATTCCTATTCTATTCAGAAAAAACATACTTCCGCTGGATGTGGCTTTGGTAACCGTTTCTCCACCGGACAAACACGGTTTCTGTACTTTGGGAACTTCAGTAGATGTAGCAAGAGCAGCCGTTGATACCGCCAAAATTATTGTTGCCATCGTCAATCCTTTAATGCCAAGAACACACGGAGATGGAATGATTCACATCAGTAGGATCCATAAGCTGGTGTGGCACGAAGAAGAACTCCCAACTGTGGATTACGGCTCAAAAGTAGGCCCTGAGGAAATGCTTGTGGGAAAAAATGTAGCAGAACTTATTGAAGACAGATCGACATTACAGATGGGTATCGGAACCATTCCTGATGCTGTCCTTAAATGTTTAACCAATCATAAAGATCTTGGTGTTCATACAGAAATGCTGAGTGACGGTGTTATAGACCTGATACAGAATGATGTCATCAATAACAAATATAAAGGTTATAATGATAATAAAACCATCACAAGTTTCTGTTTCGGAACAAGAAAACTCTATGATTATGTGGATGACAATACGGTTTTCGCATTCAAAGATGTAAGCGACGTGAACTTCCCGATCAATATCATGAGGAATAAAAAAATGGTAGCCATCAATTCTGCCATTGAAATTGACCTCACCGGACAGGTATGTGCAGACTCCATCGGAACATTGCAGTACAGCGGAATCGGAGGCCAGATGGACTTTATGAGAGGTGCAGCACTAAGTGAGGACGGAAAGCCGATTATTGCCATCACTTCAAGAACAAAAAAAGGAGTCTCCAGGATCGTTCCTTTTCTTAAACAGGGAGCCGGTGTTGTAACAACAAGAGGGCATATACATTATGTAGTGACAGAATACGGCACAGCTTATTTGTATGGTAAAAATCTCCGCCAAAGGGCCCAGGAGCTTATCAGCATCGCACACCCTGATGATAGAGAAATGCTGGAACGAGCTGCTTATGAACGGTTTAAACACTAAGAAGATCGCAGCTTTATTTTGTCTGGCTATTATTTCATAAATTATAATCAGTATATTAATAACTAAAAACGAAAACTGGTCTTAGAAATACTTTAACATTTTGGCAATGTTTTTGATAAACTCATTCAAAACCAAAGGAAATTGAAAACTATATATAATTCGATAAGAGAAGAAGTTGGAAAGCATGAAAAAGTAAGAAATTCTGTTTTGGGGAATGTGAATGAATGGAAAAGGAGCCATTATATTATTCTTTCTGAAATTATAAAAGATGAATTATCTGAAGCTGAAGAACTAAAAGGGGGAAAAAAATTTGAAATAGGAAATACAATATCACACGTCACCCTGCAGCGTTTTTTTGAAAACGATTATCAGGACAAAACGCATAATGACCTCAGATTCCTGAAAACACTGGATAAAATCTGTATTTTTCTGGGCTATAAAGACCTTAACGACTATATACAGTCCATGAAGCTAAAACGTCCGGAAAAGGAACCTGTAGAAGGCGACCTTGAATTTCTTACCCAAATGGTATATGATTATTGTGCTACAGCATTTGAATTTTACAAAAAATTCCCCGAGCATAAAACCGAAGTTTTTAAAGATCTGGTATTTGACGGCTCTCCGTTTTTAGAAAGAGCTTCCGGGTTTAGCAAAGAATTATGCGAAAGAGACTTTCATCTGGTGACTAAAAACAACCGTTCCAACTACGAGGTTTTTGATATTCACCTGGTTACTGACGAACCTGACAAAAAAATACTGGAAACCCAGGAATTCTGGAATCTTCTGTTCAAAGTAGGTGAAACCGGAGAGGAACATTTTGTCAATCAGCTTAATACCCAGATTTATTTTATCCGTAAAATAAATAATACATGGAAAATATGGGATAATTATAATCCCGATGCTGGCAGATTAAATAGAAAAGCTTAAATAAAAAAATAGAGAAAGCCGTAGAAATTTCTACGGCTTTCTTTTTTCGAAAATATTTTTTTTTCACTTATTGGTGTATCAAAGATAGATATCCAGTTTTATTATAAAGAAACTTAAATATACTTAAATGAACTCTTCTTTAACATTATGTTAAGTATATTTAAGGAATCCACTTCAATGCTTTCACTATTTCTAAGATTTTTGTAATTTGCATTCATAAAAATAAAAGTAAAAATAGAAATATGTCAACACTTACATTTGCCGAAAAAATTGCTCAAGCTGAGAATTTTTTACCTATCAACGGTACAGATTACATTGAGTTTTATGTAGGAAATGCTAAACAGGCTGCCCATTATTACAAAACCGCTTTCGGTTTTCAGTCTGTAGCATATGCTGGTCCTGAAACAGGAGTAAGAGACCGCGCTTCTTATGTTCTTCAGCAGGGGAAAATAAGATTGGTATTAACAACAGGGCTTAAATCCGACTCACCTGTCAGCGAGCACGTAAAAAAACATGGTGATGGAGTGAAAGTTTTGGCACTTTGGGTAGATGACGCTTACAAAGCTTTTGAAGAAACTACTGAAAGAGGCGGAAAACCATATCTGGAGCCTGTAACTTTAACAGATGAGAACGGTGAGGTAAGAATGTCCGGAATTTATACGTACGGAGAAACAATCCATATGTTTGTTGAAAGAAAAAACTACAAAGGCGCTTTCATGCCCGGATATGAAAAATGGGAAAGCGATTACAAGCCTGAAGAAACAGGTTTATTATACGTAGACCATTGTGTAGGAAACGTAGATTGGAACAGGATGATCCCTACTGTAGAATGGTACGAAAAAGTAATGGGATTTGTGAACATCCTTTCTTTTGATGACAAGCAGATCAATACAGAATATTCTGCATTAATGTCTAAAGTAATGTCCAATGGAAACGGATTTGCAAAATTCCCGATCAATGAGCCGGCAGAAGGTAAGAAGAAATCTCAGGTAGAAGAATATCTTGATTTCTATGAAGGTGAAGGGGTACAGCACATCGCGGTAGCTACAAAAGATATTATCCACACAGTAACCGAATTAAAAAAACGCGGGGTAGAGTTCCTTTCCGCTCCACCAGAGGCTTACTACGATATGGTTCCTGAAAGAGTTGGCCATATTGATGAAGATCTTAAAAAATTACAAGACTTAGGCATCCTTATTGATCATGATGAAGAAGGATACTTACTTCAGATCTTTACGAAGCCTGTAGAAGACCGTCCTACTCTATTCTTCGAAATCATTGAAAGACATGGTGCACAGAGTTTTGGTGCCGGAAATTTCAAAGCGTTATTTGAAGCATTAGAAAGAGAACAAGAAAGAAGAGGAAATCTTTAATTTAAATATAGAATACTAAGTTTTGTCAGGATGAAGGAGTCTTGACAAAACTTTTTTTTAAAAAACACATTATGAGAAAATTTTTTATCGGGATTTTATTTTTCGGAACATTAGGGCTAAATGCTCAGTATGGAACTCTTAATGAAATTCTTAATCGCCTGGAAGAAAGAAAAGGCATCAATCAGCATCTTGAAAATGTAAATATTGACAACAAGAAGTTTATCTTCATTAAAGATGCAGAGGATCATACAGAAAGAGATTTTATTGTTATTAAAGGAAAAGATGCTACCTATGTAGAAGTTTTTGATGATAAAGCTACCGGCGAAAGCAGCTCAAATGTTTTTACAGGAGATATCATCAGGAAAAAAAACATTCTTTCTCTGAGAGCAGATAAACTTGAAAATAAAAAAGTTCCAATGCCTGTAACCAAAACTTTGCTGCTGACTAAGCAGGATAATATCCTGTATCTTATTGATGTCAATACCAAAGACAGGTGGATAGATGAGGCTTCTTATTCCAAAAAGAAATAATTCCCACAGAATCATGATTACGGATCTTTATGGATTCGCTATCTTACCATTTTTAATTTAATTCCAAAAAATTATGAAATCATTTGTAGAATATTCTTCAGATTCAGACTTTTCTATACATAATATTCCTTTCGGAGTAGCAGTTTTTAACAAAGAATATATCGGATGTTGCACAAGGATCGGAGATCAGGTCATCGATCTTGCCACTCTTTATGATCTTGGATATTTTGAAAATATTGAAGGACTGGACGATAATGTTTTTGAAGCCTACACCATCAACGAATTTATTGAACTGGGGAAACCTGTAACGAATGTAGTGCGCACAAGAATTCAGGAGCTCCTACAGGAAGGTTCTATCCTTTCAAAGGACGAAAAAACTATTGCAGATGCTTTCTACGACCTTGATAAAGTAAAAATGATGATGCCTGTGCATATTCCGAATTATACGGATTTTTACAGCAGCATTGAACATGCAACGAACGTTGGAAAAATGTTCCGTGACCCGGCCAATGCGCTGCTTCCGAACTGGAAACACCTTCCGGTAGGTTATCACGGAAGAGCTTCATCCATCGTTGTTTCAGGAACAGAAATCAACCGTCCGAAAGGTCAGACAAAACCTGCAGACGCTGAAAAACCGGTTTTCGGACCAAGCAAGCAGCTTGACTTTGAACTGGAAATGGCCTTCATTCTTAACAGAAACTCAGAAATGGGTGAAAGCATTTCTACAAAGGATGCTGAGGAAGCAATCTTTGGAATGGTGGTATTCAACGATTGGTCGGCAAGAGATATCCAGGCATGGGAGTATGTTCCGCTGGGACCTTTCCTTGGTAAAAATTTCGGCTCATCTATCTCTCCGTGGGTAGTTACCCTTGAAGCTTTAGAACCTTTCAGAACAGCTTCTCCAAAGCAGGACCCTGAAGTTTTAGACTATTTAAAGTTTGAGGGTGATAAAAATTACGATATCAATCTTGAAGTGTATTTACAGCCTGAAAATGGTGAAGAAAACCTGATTTCAGAAAGTAATTATAAATTCATGTACTGGAATATGGCTCAGCAACTAGCCCATCATACGATAAACGGATGTAACGTGGAAGTTGGAGATTTATACGCCAGCGGAACCATTTCAGGAAGCGATCCGAAATCTTTCGGATCTATGCTGGAACTGACCTGGAGAGGACAAAATCCTTTACAGCTAAGCAATGGCCAAGAAAGAAAATTCATTGAAGATAAGGATACAGTTACCATGAAAGCCTGGGCTGAAAAAGATGGCGTGAGAGTAGGTTTTGGTGAGGTTTCTGGTAAAATTATTCCTTCAATTTAATTCAATTTTAAATAAATAATCCGGATGCTTCGACTTCGCTCAGCATGACATCATTAAAAATTAATTGCTAATAAAAACGGCTAGTATTAAAAATGTCATGCTGAGCGAAGTCGAAGCATCTTATTACATAATTTGAACACTTAAGTTTAATTGAGTGTTAAAAAACAGAATATGAAAACAGTAATACCCTCCGAATTATCCCCCGTACAGCTCCAAACCATCATGCAGACCGCCGTGTCACCGCGTCCGATCGCATTAGCTTCTACAGTAGATAAAAACGGAAATATTAATTTATCACCATTCAGCTTTTTTAATATGTTCAGTACGGTTCCACCTGTACTGATCTTTTCACCTTCCAGACGAGTACGAGACAATACCACTAAACATACCCTGGAAAATATTTTGGAAGTTCCGGAAGTAGTGATCGGAACGGTGAATTTTCCTATTGTGCAGCAGATTTCTTTGGCTTCTACAGAATATGAAACCGGAGTCAATGAATTCATTAAATCCGGTCTGACCATGAAAGAGGCAGATCTGGTACAGCCCAAACTGATTGAAGAATGTCCTGTTAACTTTGAATGTAAAGTTTTAGAAGTGAAGTCTCTGGGAGATCAGGGCGGTGCAGGAAATCTTGTGATCTGTGAGGTGCAGAAAATCCACATCAGGGAAGACTATCTGAACGAGGCTGGAAATTTGGATCAGCAAAAGCTGGATATGGTAGCCCGTTTAGGAGGCAACTGGTATTCCAGAAGCAATGAGAACAGTCTTTTTGAAGTTCCGAAACCATTGGTTACAAAAGGAATCGGGTTTGACCTTCTGCCGGATTCTATCAAATACAGTAAGGTATTTACAGGAAACGACCTGGGAATGCTTGCCAATGTAGAAATTCTTCCTCCCGGAGATTTTCATGCAGATGAGAACGTTCATCTGGATGCTCAAAAACTTCTTCTTGAGAGTAAAATTGAAGAAGCCTGGGCGCTTTTAATAATACAATAATTCCAAAAAATAAAAACCAGCTTTCATCAAGCTGGTTTTTTTCTTTCTATGGATCTGGAGCTGCTTACATAGACTTGAGTACATCAGTAATCTTAATTTTTTCTTTCTCAGTAAAATCTGTTATTTTTCCATTTTTGTCAATAGCTACATTTAGATTATCGTTCTTGGAATCATAGAAGATGGATGTTGAATACCCAGGGCAGTCATGCTGCTTACAACCTGCTACCTTATAGATTCCGTTTTCGGATACAATTTGGGATTCTACATTGAAGTTTTTAAAAATTTCATCATATTGCGTTCCAGTAATTTTCTTAACCCTGTCTGTAAAATCTTCATTTTCAAACAGTTTTATATCATTAGGGTACTTTCCTATATTGTTCGTAATGATATTACGGGTGGAAGATGATGCGGAAGAAATAGCTGAGTCTGCTTTTATTATTACAGAATCTTTAGTTATTGCTGCTAAAGAGTCCTTACTGGAAGATGTATCAATTTTTGTCTCTTTTTTACAGGAAACTACTGTCAATAACGAAAACGCACAGGCGCTTAAGATCAGTTTGTTCATAATATATATCATTAATATGTGAAAAACTGATACTCAAATTCCATGCCATATATTAATCTTATTTCATGTTTTTATTAATAAAATCAATGCATTTTTCTGTAACGATATTCAGGTGATGGGGAAGTTTTTTTTCTGTCCACGGTTCTTTTGATCCGAACGTATGATCTGCATTTTCAACCAGGAACAATTCTGAATTCGGATTCAGGATATGAAGATGTTCCGCATTTTTCACACTAACACTTTCGTCGTGGGTTCCGTGAATGATCAGCACATAAGCTTTGGCCATTTCTGTCGCTCTTTCCACATCAAAACGGTGAACATTCTTTTCATAATCTTCATAAAACTGGTAATAGTGAGGCATTTCCTGTTTTGTTCTTCCGTTCAGCACATAATACACACCTTCTTTTTTCCAGTTTTCCAGCGCTCCGTCTTTAGGGAAACGGTCTAAAGTATCTACACTTGCCAGAGTGATAAGTCCGTTGATCCTTTCGTCTTCAAATGTTTTTATAATGGAAATCCCTCCTCCTCTACTGTGCCCGATCAGAATTATTCTCTGGTCGTCTACGTTGGGATCTTTCACAAAATGATCGATTACAACACCGAGGTCCGAAAGCTCTTTTGAATAATTATTATTCCCGAAAGCTTCCAAATCACCAAAATTGTAAGGATCTTCAACAGTAGTTCCGTTATGGGATGAATTAAATTTCACAAAGAAAAAACCCGCTTCAGCAAACTTTTCAGCCATTAGATTCCATGCTCCCCAGTCTTTATACCCTTTATAGCCATGAACAAAGATCACCAACGGCAGCTTTTCATTGGTTTCAGGATAAACTGCGTCAGCCAGAAAATCCCGGGTTTCTGCATTTTCCAGTTTTATATTAAGGTTTTTTATCAATTCCATATAAAAAATTTGATTACGATTCTTAAACAACAGGGACCAGCAATATTTCCCTTTAATCTAAATATAATAAAAAAAATTCATATAGAAAAGTTACCCCGGAAATGCTTAAATAGTTATCAAAATAACCTTATTTTTGCAGTATGCTGGATTTAAGAACGGTAACCGTCACACGTTACATTCTGCCTTTAAGAGAAGGTGGATCTCTTCCTGCTTTGGCAGAAGCTGATGATAATTTTAAATATGTACTGAAATTCCGGGGTGCAGGCCACGGAGTAAAGATGCTGATCTCCGAACTTCTGGGCGGCAAGATCACGGAGGCTTTGGGACTGAAGATTCCAGAGCTGGTATTTGTAAATCTGGATGCCGATTTTGGAAGAACAGAAGCTGATGAGGAAATTCAGGATTTACTGAAATTTTCAGAAGGCCTGAATTTGGGGCTGCATTATCTTTCGGGTTCCATCACTTATGATCCGGGGGTAAAGATAGATCCTCTTCTGGCTTCAAAAATTGTCTGGCTGGATGCGTTCATTACCAATATTGACCGTACTTTTAAGAATACAAATCTCCTGATGTGGCATAAAGAGCTTTGGGTCATCGATAATGGTGCTTCTTTTTATTTCCATCATTCGTGGCAGAATTTTGATACGGCTGCAAAGACCCCGTTCAAATACGTGAAGGACCATGTACTGCTCCCGAAAGCAAAAATGTTGGATGAAGCAGATCGATTTGCTCATGAGGTACTGAATGATAAACTGTTCAGGGAGATCGTCAATTTAATTCCTGAGGACTGGCTCCACTGGGATGACGCCGATGAAACTCCTGAAGAAATCCGTGAAATCTATTTCCAGTTCCTGAAAACAAGGTTAGAAAATTCTCAAATCTTTGTAAACGAAGCTAAAAATGCAAGAGGATAAAATATACGAATACGCTGTTATACGCCTGGTACCAAAAGTTGAAAGAGAAGAATTTTTCAATATAGGCCTTGTGATGTTTTCCAAAAAGGAGAAATTCATCCGCGTGGAGTTTTACTTATGTCCTGATAAATTCAAACTCATGCATAGCAAACTGGATTATGATGACGTCATCCAGAATCTTGAAAGCTTTCAAAAAATCGCTAATGGAGATAAGGAAGGTGGTCCTATCGCTCTGATGGATATTCCGGAACGTTTCCGCTGGCTGACCGCTGTAAGAAGTTCTGTGGTTCAGACTTCAAGACCTCATCCGGGAAAATCCAAAGACCTGGAAAAAACGTTTGGTAAACTTTTTGAGGAGTTAGTAAAATAACACTCCACCACAAAAGTATTCTATGAAATCATCAATAAACAACATATCAATCTACAGGTTTTTCATAAACCTGTTTTTTGTTTTCTCCTTAGGTTTATCTAATTTAAGTTATTCACAAAACCAACCTGAATCAAATTCCACAAAAAGCAGTCTTCTGTCGGAAATATCATCAGTCTCAGAAAATATTGTTTATAAAACCAATGCAAAAGGAAATCCTGTTTCACTAGACCTCTATACTCCCAAAACTGTTTCAGACGACAAAATGCCCGTCGTCGTCTATGTACATGGAGGTGCATGGGTAAAAGGCGATAAAACCATTAGAGATGAAAGCTATATTGAAACATTCATTTCAAAGCTCCTGGATAAAAAATATGCGGTAATCAGTATCAATTATACGCTTCTGAATGACAGCATTCATTTCCCGCTTCCTGTAGAAGATACTAAAGATGCAGTAAGATGGGTAAGGAAAAATGCAGCAAAATATAAATTCGACTCGAACAATATTGGCTTTTTTGGGGCTTCATCTGGAGCACATCTCTCAATGCTCGCGGCATATACGCCAGACAACGAGTTTGCCGGAAGCCCGGAACTTTCTTCTTATTCTGCAAAGGTAAATTATGTGGTGGATCATTATGGTCCCTCAGACATTAATAAGCTGCTTCATACCCGACTCGGAAAAGTGCCTGTCTTTTTTTTCGGACTGGCAGCAAAGAAAATCGTAGATCTCAGAACCAATCTTGTAAGAGGATTGTCAGGGTATGATATTAAAAAAGATAAAGCTAAAACAATAGAATACTTTAAAACCATTTCTCCGGTTACCTATGCTTCAGGTGGTGTCCCTACCTTAATCGTCCAGGGAAATAAAGACAAAGTAGTTCCTATGAAACAGTCTAAAAAGCTTCACAGAAAGCTCAAAAGAGAAAACATTCAGAACAACCTAGTCATCGTAGAAGATGGCATTCATGGTTTCGGAACAACGGATAAGGGCTATATGGACAGCCTTACTGACCAGATGGTGGATTTTATCATTTCTCAAAGAAAATAATACATATATATCCTGAAACAAAACAAAATATAAAATATTATAAATCAATATATTAAATTATAAATATTCATAGCAAACGTAAAAATTGCAAGATTAATATACATTTCATCTTTTTTACTCATAAAATAATTAACTTGGCTTTTGTTTAAATTATTCTTAACAAAATATCCAATATTTTAATTATTCACTCCAAAAAAAAACAGATGATATGGATTTTCTGAATAACACTAATGCACTCACCCTGATCTTTGTATCAGTACTTGTCTTTGCAATTGCTTATCGCTTTTATGGTATTTTCATTGCCAATAAAGTGCTCAGACTTAATGATAAAAACACTACTCCTGCAGTAGAATTTGCCGACGGTAAAGATTATGTAGCTACCAATAAGAATGTACTTTTCGGCCATCATTTTGCTGCGATTGCTGCTGCCGGCCCTTTGCTTGGGCCCGTACTGGCTGCTCAGTTTGGATATCTGCCCGGTGCATTATGGATCCTGATTGGATGTGTACTTGGCGGAGGCGTACATGATATGGTGGTTTTATTTGCTTCAGTACGGCATAAAGGACAGAGTCTGGCTACTATTGCCTCCAAAGAAATAGGTAAAGCAACAGGAACGGTTGCTGGCTTTGCTATTTTATTTATCCTTATTCTTACACTGGCTGGTTTGTCACTCGCCTGTATCAATGCGATGCATGAGGCTTCATGGTCTCTTTTTACCGTTGTAATCACTATGCCTATTGCAGTGATCATGGGCCTTATCATGAGATACAGAAAAAACAGTGTTCTTTTTGCCAGTATTTTAGGAGGTATACTTTTGGTGGCAGGCATTATTGGCGGCCATAGTTTGATGCAGAACGAAACCATGAATAATCTGTTTTCGTGGGACATTAAAACCATTTCCATTGCCATTCCTTTGTATGGTTTTCTCGCTTCCGTACTGCCTGTATGGCTTCTTCTGGTTCCTCGAGATTATCTTTCGACCTATCTTAAAATAGGAACCATCATTATGCTTGCAGTGGGTGTGATTGTCATTCATCCAACAATTCAAATGCCTGCTCTTACGGAGTTTATAAAAGGTGGAGGTCCTGTTATAGGAGGTCCTGTGCTTCCTTTTATCTTTATAGTCATTGCATGTGGAGCAATTTCCGGTTTTCATGCAGTCATTGCAACAGGGACAACTCCCAAGATGCTTAATAAAGAAAAGGAAATTCTATTTGTAGGTTATGGAGCCATGCTTGTAGAAGGTTTCGTAGCTTTAATGGCTTTGATTGCTGCCTGTACATTAATGCCCGGTGATTATTTCGCCATCAATACTCCGAAGGAATCTTATGATGCTTTCCTTGCTGCACACCCTTCCCTCCATGGTGTAGATATCGATTATTATTCACAGAAAATAGGCATCGAACTTCACGGAAGAACCGGCGGGGCTGTATCTCTAGCTGTGGGAATGGCTCATATTTTTAATAAGATCCCATATATGGACCAGCTGACTGCATACTGGTATAATTTTGCCATTATGTTCGAAGCTGTATTTATTCTTACTGCCATTGATGCAGGAACAAGGGTGGGTCGTTTCTTTTTACAGGAAATGCTGGGGTCTGTCATTCCTAAATTTAATGATAAGAACTGGATTCCCGGAATTATTATCAGCAGCCTTTTATTTACTTTTGCCTGGGGCTATCTGGTATTTACAGGGAATGTAAGCAGTATCTGGCCGCTGTTCGGGATCAGTAACCAGCTGTTGGCAGCCTGCGGACTGATTGTCTGTACGACGATGCTGATCCGGATGAAAAGAGGCAAATATGCCCTGTGTTCTGCAATCCCCGGAGTGTTCATGGCTGGAATTACTTTCTGGGCCGGTTATATTCAGGTCACAGCAATCTATCTTCCCAAAGAACAGTATCTATTGGCCACTTTAGCAGTTACGGCGATGGTACTGATGCTTATTGTGTTCATTGGGGCTTTTATCAAATGGTACCAGCTTCTGCAGATTAAGACCACCGAGATAGATTATTACGGAGAGCCTGTAAAAGAGCTTGTAGAAAGATAACCAGAATAAAACTAACATAAAAACAAAACCAGTCCGGATGTCCCGGACTGGTTTTTTACTAATTATTATTTATTTAAAAATTGAAGTTGAGCCTTGTAAACACATACCTTCCGTTCTGGCCAAACTGGGATGTTGAACGGGAATAGATAAACTGGTCATTGTTGGTAGATGCTGTAAGATTTTTATCGGGATAAATATCAAAAAGGTTGTTTACTCCCAGTGTAAGCCCTACATTCTTTGTAAACTGGTAGGCCAATGAAAGGTCGGTAATGATTTTATGTCCGATCTGCTGGTGTTCATTGAACCCAATGATCCCGTCACCATTAACATCAATAATATCTGCACCTGTCACTTTTCCGAAATAGGTATTTCTAAGATAGACACTTGCTTTTTTCCAGGCCAGCGTATGCGACAAGCTTGCTTTTACCCTTGGAACCGCTTCTTCCAGATATACTCTGGATTTTTCAGAGAAATAGATTTTCTCAAGATTCGGAGACTGTAGAAGTCCTGAGGAATGAATATCCCCTACTTTCCTGGTCTCACTGATATTGGCGGCAAAGCTGTTATCGAGTTTTAAGCCGGAAAATCTTACGTTATGAGAAATCACAAGGTCTATTCCTTTTGTTTCCGTATCTATAGCATTCGTGAAGAACTGAGCCGCATTAACTCCCTGGGCATCAAAAGCAGCCTGTGCAGCAGCAGGTACATCTGCTCTTAAGAACTGATCCGTAAGAATGATCCTGTTGTTGATTCTTGTAAAATAACCGTCTGCTGTAAAAGTAAGGCTTGTGGAAGGAATCCTGTAGGTAAATCCTACACTGGCAGATTTGGAAGTTTCCTGCTTTAGTTTTGGCATTTGCAGCAATCCTGCAATGTCTGAATCATTGCTGAAGGTTCCTACCTCCAGAAGCTGACTGTTTGTAAACAAAGTAGAGGTTACATTATAATAAATCTGGTGGATGGATGGTGCTCTGAATCCTGTAGAACCTGCCAGTCTTACATTAAAATTCGGAGCCACTCTGATCCTTGAAGCCAGCTTATAATTGAATGTAGATCCGAAATCTGAATAGTTCTCATATCTCGCTGCTGCATCTACCAATAACCAGTTGGTAAAATTGAATTCAACATCTGCATATGCTGCTACCGCCTGTCTATTCTTGTCTACGGCATTGACAGGTTTAAACCCGCTGAAAACCTGTGACCCTCCGGGAAGTGTATTTCCAAAGAAATCCGTACCTCTCGGGCTGGTATTATTCCATATATTTCCTGCTGCATCATAAGTGGTATATGAAGCTTCGTCACCCTGCGTTATTTTAAAGTTTTCATACCGGTGCTCTGCTCCGAAAGCCACATTAATTCCATTCCAGACATCATACTTTTTAGAAAAATCTAAATTGATGGTATTCTGGGAAAATCTTAAACCTCCTGCATCAAACTCATTAGGAGACGCAAAGCGTAAAGATGTATTTCCTGTGTCGCTGATATTATAGGTAAATGAATTCTGTCCGAACGTATTACTCAAATCGATATTCCAGCCGTCCCAGTTCCCTTTGATCCCTGCAGAAAGCGATAAATCCTGGATATCCGTTCCGATTTGCGGCAGATAACCGTCTGAGTACAACCCTGTAAAAGTTCTGCTCTGGTTAGGCCTTCTGTAGAACCCACCTGAGCTTCCGTACCTGAAACTGTATCCTCCAAACGTATATACTTTCCAGTTGTCATTGATAGGAACTTCAATATTGGCAAAAAGCTGATGATTGTTCAGTTTCGACTGTCCTACCTGCATATTGAAATCTTTTCTGTCCAGTCCTCTGTAAGCCAGCTCCTGATCTGTAACATCTCCTTTTAATAAACCTTGCAAAGCACCGATCGTATTGGCAGTCTGAATCTGATTCTGAAACTGAGGAGAAAAATAGCTTACACCCTGTGCATACTGATGAATATAATTAATAAGCTGCTGCGGATTGGGAACATTGTTAATATTGGAGAAAAGTGAGGAAAGATTCACACCGTCATTTAAAGCACGTTTTTCGATAGCATTATATGCATTATAGATTGCCCCGCTTTCCGTGCCGGCTCTGAAGGTCGGATTTCTGAACTGTGAAGACCATGTGATATTATAAAAACCGCCTTTATTCCCGATCTTATTTCCATAATTAAGGTCTACCTGAATATTTTGTCCGTCAAAGTTTCCGGTATGATCATTGGCTGTCGGAGTTAAATTTCCGCCATAACTTACCTGGCCGGTTAATTTTCCGATATCCTTTTTCAGTTCAAGGTTGATGACTCCTGCAATGGCATCTGATCCATACTGGGCTGAAGCTCCGTCACGCAGCACCTCAATCCTGTTCAAAGCAAATGAAGGAATGGAGTTCAAATCTGTTCCTACTGTTCCTCTTCCCGGTGTTCCGTTCACATTGACCAATGCTGAAGTATGCCTTCTTTTTCCATTCACCAAAACCAGCACCTGATCCGGGCCTAATCCTCTCAGCTGGGCAGGGTCTAAATGGTCTGTTCCATCGGAATTGGTTTGAATGGTAGAGGTGAAAGAGGGCGCTATTGCGTTCAAAATCTGTCCTATACTGGATTGCGGAAGGACTACTGATGATTCTTTTATATTGAAGACGTCCACAGGAACCGGGCTGTCTGTTTTGGATCGTGCGCCGGCTCTTGAACCCAGCACCACGACTTCTTCTACATTATTGGTTTTTACGCTGTCTTTTTCTTTTTCCTGCCCGAAAGCATAAGTTCCGAGAAAAAAAAGAACTGAAGCTGATAAAATAGTCTTTTTATTTTTCATACCCTTACATCAATTTATAGTTTATGTTTTTTTGAGTGGCAAATGTAAAACTAATTCATTAGTCTACAAAATCAATAGACTTTAATTTTATGAAAATTTAAGATAGTTCTGGTCTATTGTTCTTTAAATACGAATAACACTAATTTTTCACAAATGTTACCAAGATCACAAAGTACACTCTTGCCATTTGTGTTTGAATAAAAAAAACGGAATCCAAAAATGGAATCCGTTATAAAAATATTATCATCAGCTTCTATGCTGAAAATTAAACGTTATATTTTTGTAAGCTTAGCATATTTCAGGATAAGGTTTTTCTCTCCTTCATGTATGAAAATTACTTTGGCCTTAATATTCTGGGGATCTGTACCATCCAGAAAAGAGACTTCCCCTATTCCGAAACGGTCGTGTCTTACCTTGTCTCCTACTTCGATATCCTGTGAAGAAGCTCCACTTGGATTGATAATTTTCGCCGTACTTACCGGCTTCAATTTTCTAACTTCCGGTGCAGGTTTTGAGCTGTCTCCTTTGTCAATGGTTTTCTTTTCAACCCGTCTAAATGCTTTTTGTTCGGAAGGATGCTCATCAAAAATATTGGATTTTATCCCTGTATTGTTGATGAATCTCTTTTCCAGAGCCGGGTTTAGGAATTCAATATATTCATCATCAATTTCACTTAAGAATCTTGAAGGCTCTGCATCTGTAATTTTTCCCCATTGAAAACGTGAAACGGCATAGGAGAAAAACACCTGTTTTTCAGCTCTTGTCAGTGCCACATAAAATAAACGTCTTTCTTCTTCCAGATCTTCCCTTGTTGCTGAGCTCATAAAGCTCGGGAAAAGGTTTTCCTCAAGACCCACAAGGTGTACTACGGGGAATTCAAGACCTTTGGACAGGTGAATGGTCATTAAAGAAACCATATCTTCATCTGTATTTTTATCCTGAGTATCCGCAGAAAGGGCAATATTTTCAAGGAAATTCGGAAGGCTCGGATCTCCGTCTTCCAGCTGCATCTGCTCTTCAATGAATCCCTGCATAGAGTTCATCAATTCCTGTACGTTCTCTACCCGGGAAATTCCTTCAGGGGTCTGATCATCTTTTAAGAATTTAATCAGTCCGCTTCGCTTCGCTACTTCCATGGCAACACTGTAAGCCGTATCGGTTTTCAGCAATACCTGGAAGGCTTTGATCATGGACCAGAAATCATTCAGTTTGGTTAAAACACCGTTGTTTAAGCCCAACTGCGGGGCGTACATCGGCAGATTACTCAGTACCTGTGAAATAGTTACATTATGAGAATCTGCAAAAACGATCAGCTTATTCTGTGTGGTTTCTCCAATTCCTCTTGTAGGATAATTGATGATCCTCATCAGTGCCTCCGAGTCATTTTCATTAACCAGAAGACGCAGATAGGCAATAAGATCTTTCACCTCCTTTCTCTGGTAGAAAGAAAGCCCTCCGTAAACCTTGTACGGGATATTTTTACGTCTCAGCGCGTCTTCAAATGCTCTGGTCTGTGAATTGGTCCTGTATAAAATTGCAAAATCACTGTACTTTCTCTGGTCGGTGTTTCTGAGTTCCCAGATGTTTCCGGCTACAAAATTCGCTTCATCAGCATCGGAAAGGGAACGGTATATTTTGATCTTATCCCCTTCTTCATTATCACTGAAAACATTCTTCTTGAACTGCTGTAAGTTTTTTGCAATGACAACGTTGGCCGCGTTCACAATATTCTGGGTTGAACGGTAATTCTGCTCCAGGGAAACGGTTATCGCATCAGGATAATCTTTCTTAAAATTCAAGATGTTATAAATGTTTGCGCCACGGAAAGAATAAATGGACTGGGCATCATCCCCTACCACGCAGATATTTTCAAATTTTGAAGCCAGCGCTTTTACAATAAGATATTGGGAATGGTTGGTATCCTGGTACTCATCTACCATGATATACCTGAACCTGTCCTGATATTTAGCCAGCACTTCCGGAAAACGGGTCAGTAATTCATTGGTCTTTAGCAGTAAGTCATCAAAATCCATCGCCCCATTCTTGAAACATGCTTCCACATATTTCTGGTAGATCTTCCCGATGAATTTCATATTGGCTTTTTCATCAGCTTCCATCAGTTCCGGATTGTTGAAATAAGCTTTTACCGTAATCAGATTGTTTTTGTATGTTGAAATTCTTGCCTGGACTTTTTTAGGTTTGTAAAGATCGGCATCGATATTCATGTCTTTGAGTACTTTTCTGATAACATTTAAGGCATCCTGCTGATCATAGATCGTAAAATTGGAAGGATATCCGAGGTAATGCCCTTCAATTCTCAGGATTCTTGCAAAAACAGAGTGAAAAGTTCCCATCCATAAACTTCTTGCATTGCTGTCTCCAACTACTTTTGCAATACGGTCTTTCATTTCGCGAGCCGCTTTGTTGGTAAAGGTTAATGCCAGGATGTTGAAAGGGTCAATTCCGTTGTGGATCAGGTGGGCAATACGCATGGTAAGTACACGTGTCTTTCCGGAACCTGCGCCTGCAAGCACCATCAAAGGTCCCTGTAGAGAGGTAACGGCTTCATATTGTGATTCATTGAGTCCTTTCAGATAATCCATACTGCAAAAAAATTTGGGAACACAAAATTAATGTATTCAAAGGACAATTCAAATTATGAGTTTAATTTAAAGAAAGTAAAAAATTGAATCGGGGTTTTCTTCGGCATCAGAACAGCTTTAATTATTAGAGTTTTTCACACCATCTATTTTCGTTTCGTATAAATTATATTCTTGTTGACAAAACTGTGGATTTATAAAGTTTTACAAATAAATTAAAAAATTAAAAAAAGTGGAGTAATTATGTAACAAATACTCTGTTTTCTCTACTAATCTATCCAAAACAATTTCTACTTTATGAAAAAGCGACTTCTTTCTGTGGCAGCAGCATCTTTCTTCGGAATGGTACTGAATGCACAGCAAATTAAATTTGAAGAGTATGACCTGCCAAACGGCCTTCACGTAATTCTTCATCAGGACAATTCTGCACCGGTAGTCACTACTGGGGTAATGTACCATGTAGGTGCGAAGGATGAAGTAAAGGGAAGAACAGGTTTTGCCCATTTCTTTGAACATCTTTTATTTGAAGGAACACCCAACATCAAAAGAGGGGACTGGTTCAAGATCGTTTCTTCAAACGGAGGTCAAAATAATGCGAACACGACGAATGACCGAACGTATTATTATGAGACTTTCCCTTCCAACAACGAGCAGCTTGGTCTTTGGATGGAAGCTGAAAGAATGCGTCACGCTGTCATTAACCAGGTGGGAGTAGATACTCAGAGAGAGGTTGTAAAAGAGGAGAAAAGATTAAGAATGGACAACCAGCCTTATGGAAACCTTTTCCCTACCATTCAGAAGAATTTATTTACGAATCACCCGTACAATTGGCCTACAATTGGTTCTATGGAAGATCTTAACTCTGCAAAACTGGAAGAGTTCCAGGCATTCTATAAAAAATATTATGTTCCGAACAATGCTACATTGGTAGTTGCAGGAGACATCAAGCCTGAGCAGACTAAAAAATGGATTCAGGAATATTACGGAGGAATTCAGAAAGGAACGCTTTATCCAAAAGATTTTCCGAAAGACGCTCCTATCACTCAGGAAAAAGAGGTAACGGCTACAGATCCGAACATTCAGCTCCCTGCCTATATTTTTGCTTACAGAACTCCGGCTAATAAAGAAAAAGATGCCTATGTTCTTGATATGCTTTCATCTTATCTGAGCAATGGTAAGTCTTCAGTTTTATACAAAAAATTAGTTGACCAGGATAAAAAAGCGCTTGCTGTAGAGGCCTTCAATCAAGGACTTGAAGATTACAGTATTTTCGCATTCTTCGCAATCCCGATGGGGCAGACCACAAAGCAGACTTTACAGTCTGATATTGATGCAGAAATCAAAAAACTACAGACAGGCCTGATCTCCGAGGAAGATTATCAGAAGCTTCAGAACCAGTATGAGAATCAGTTCGTAAATGCCAACTCAAGTATTCAGGGAATTGCAGCTTCATTGGCAACCAATCATGTTCTGATGGGTAATACCAACCTGATCAATAAGGAAATCGACATTTACAGATCGATCACGAGACAGGATCTGCAGAATGCGGCTAAAAAGTATCTGAATTCTAATCAAAGAGTAATCATTAATTACGTTCCTGAAAAAAAGTAATCATTTAAAACTCAGGTTTGAAATATGATTATTAAAAATTAAATTTTTACAAATGAAAAAGCAATTAACATATATAGCTGCAGCGTTTTTATTCGCAGGAACGGTTTCAGCACAAAAAATTGACCTTAATGCAATGCCGAAACCGGGACCTACTCCTGCGATCAACATTGCAAAACCAAAAACTTTCCAGCTAAGCAATGGTCTTACGGTAATGGTTGTGGAAAACAATAAATTACCAAGAGTAAACACTACTCTTTCTATGGACAGACCGCCTTTCCTCGAAGGAAGCGTAACCGGAGTAAGCTCTATCATGGCTGAGCAGTTTGAAAACGGAACAACCAATCTGAGCAAAGAGGATTTTAATAAAAAAGTAGATTATCTGGGAGCTAACTTAAGCTTTTCTTCCAGCGGTGCTTTTGCCAACTCTCTTTCAAAATATTTCCCTGAGGTATTGGGTTTAATGGCCGATGCAATTATTAATCCTAAATTTTCTGCGGAAGAAATTCAAAATTCAAAAGAAAGAGCTGTAGAAGGATTAAAAGCTGAAGAGAAAAATGCTTCTTCTATCGCTTCTAAAGTTTCCAATGCATTAATGTATGGTAAAAATACAGCCAGAGGTGAATTTGAAACCGTGGAAACGATCAACAAGATCCAGTTAGCTGACGTACAAAACGTTTATAAAAAATATTACGCTCCTGACAATGCTTATTTAGTGATTGTAGGTGATGTAAAATTTGACAAGGTAAAATCACTGGTAGAAAAAGCTTTCAGCGGATGGAAAAAGGCCAACACACCGGCAACTGCACTGGAACCGGCTTCCAATCTTGCTAAAACAGAGATTAATGTAGTAGATGTTCCTTCGGCTGTACAGTCTGTGGTTTCGGTGAATAACCTGAACAATCTTAAAATGAAAGATCCGAATTATTTTGCTGCTACAATGGCCAATTATATCTTAGGCGGAGGCGGTGAAGCGAGACTTTTCATGAACCTTCGTGAAAAGAACGGATTCACTTATGGTGCTTATTCTAGTATGAATGCCGGTAAATATTCTTCTGATTTCTCTGCTGATGCCAGTGTAAGAAATGAGGTTACGGATAAAGCAGTTAAGGAATTTATGAATGAGCTTAATGCTATTTCTACCGTAAAACCTGAAGAACTGGAAAATGCCAAGGCTAAACTGAAAGGATCTTTCATCATGTCTCTGGAAAAGCCGGAAACAATTGCAAAATTTGCTTTAAACCAAAAGGTTCAGGATCTGCCTTCTGATTTCTACACCAATTATTTAAAGTCAATTGATAAAGTAACTGCTGCAGATATTTCTAATGCTGTAAAAGCTACTATTTTACCAAACCAAAGCAGGATTTTCATAGCCGGTAAGGCTTCTGATATTTCTGAAGGGCTTGAAAAACTGGGTTATCCTGTAAAATATTACGATAAAGAAGCCAATCCGGTAGCAAAGCCGACTGCACAAAAAGCTGATGCCAGTGTAAGTGTCGCTTCTATTGCTGATAAATACATCAATGCAATTGGAGGAAAAGCAAATCTCGCAAAGATCTCTTCCTACACAATGAACGCTTCGATGTCTATGCAGGGACAGAATATTGATTTTAAAATCATAAAAGCTCAGGGTGGAAAGGAACTGACATCAGTTACTGCTATGGGACAGGTTGTTCAGAAGCAGGTTTTTGATGGAAAACAGGGATATTCTGAGCAAATGGGACAGAAAGCCCCTATGAAACCTGAACAGATTGCTGAAAAACAGAAAAATACTGAGCTGTTTGAAGAATTGGGTTTCGCAAAATCTTCAGATTACAAAGTAACTGGAATTGAAAAAATCGGCGGTGAAGATTCCTACGCTGTAAAAGGGAACAATGTAACATATTACTATAGTGTAGCTACGGGATTGAAAACAGGAGAAACCAGAACTGCGAAAGCGCAGGGACAGGAAGTAACCATCCCTACCACTTTCTCTGATTACAAGGATGTAAATGGTGTGAAAATGCCATATACGATCTTAATAAATCAAATGGGCATGGACATGGTTATGAATGTAAAATCTTACGAAGTGAACCAGGCTAAAGATTCTGATTTTA
The DNA here is from genome assembly GCF_037083525.1 of Chryseobacterium sp. CCNWLW53. NCBI lineage: Bacteria > Pseudomonadati > Bacteroidota > Flavobacteriia > Flavobacteriales > Weeksellaceae > Chryseobacterium > Chryseobacterium sp. CCNWLW53. Next base: position 242,684 of record NZ_JBAOJR010000005.1, read on the forward strand.
AATAAAAAATAGTCTTTTTTATAGAAAAAACGGCAGCTGGCGCTGCCGTTTTTATTTTTAATAACATTTACCCTGATCTTCTTTGCCATTCGGTAAAAAAAGATTAAATTTGCCCATTCAAAAAGATATCAGAATTAATGGATACTATATTTACACTATTGATGGTTCTTGTTATGATTGCCAGCATCTTATTGGTAATCATCGTTATGGCTCAAAATCCTAAAGGAGGAGGCCTTTCCAGTACTTTCGGAGGTGCATCACCTGCACAGTTCGGAGTACAGAGAACCAATGATTTCATGGAAAAAGCAACATGGACTCTGGGCGCAGTAATCATCGTTCTTATCCTTATAAGCGTTGTGATCACAGGTAAGCCTACAACAGCAGCTCCTACACAGCAGCAGCCAGTGAAGAAAGAAACTACAGCTCCGGCTAAGCAGTCTGCTCCAGCAGCTACTACCACTACTCCGGCTCAGACACCTGTAGCTCCGGCAAAATAATAACAGATTTATCTTATATATAACAAAAGCAGTTCAATTTGAACTGCTTTTTTATTTTAACTTGATCTTCTCGATCTTGTGACGAAGCCTTAGTCCTGCTTTTAAGAATGAATACTGCATAGGCTTAGATTCTCTGTAATATTTATCAATAAAGATCTGCATAGCTCCATAAAACCGGTCAAGATACACCTCATCTTTAATAGTGCTCTCTCCTTTATGATGGAGAAGCGAAGCCTTTCCATAATAATAGTTTTTATAACCGTTTCTCAATAAGGTATAGCACAGATCAATGTCTTCCCCGTACATAAAATATGTTTCATCCAGCCCACCAATTTTTTCGTAGACCTCCTTTCTGATCAATAAAAAAGCTCCGGTAACCACATCTGCTTCTGCAACTGCAGTTTCATCAATATCACTTCTGTAATAGGATTTTGAATTGCTTCTTTTAAAGTTCGTAAACAGTTTTTCAAAAGAATTGAACATATCCGGTACTGAACGTTTACTTTCAGGCAGAAAGTTCCCCTCTGCATCATGCATTCTTACTCCAAGACACCCGAAATCCGGCTTAGAATCAGCAAAATCCAGAATATCTTTCATATAATATCCTTCCAGTTCGGTATCCGGATTTAAAAGAAGAACATATTCCCCGGCTGCTGTTTTTATCGCTTTGTTATTGGCAACAGCAAAACCTTCATTATACTCAGAAGATATAAAATGTACCTTGGGAAATTCCGGAATAAGATCTCCCCAGGACGTATCTGTTGATGCATTATCTATAACAATTACTTCATAATCCTCTCCTTCTGTATATTTCTGAACAGACAGAAGGCAATTTCTCAGCAGCCTGGTTACATTATAATTGACAATGATTATCGACAGCTTCATATTAGTCCTTTTCGTTGTATGGCAACCTGTTAATAATGGATCTTCCCAAAGATACTTCATCTGCATATTCCAGCTCGTCTCCTACTGAGATTCCTCTGGCAATGCTTGAAAAACTAACCTTAAAGTTTTTAAATTTTTTGTAAATATAATAGGCTGTCGTATCCCCTTCCATTGTGGCACTTAACGCAAAAATAAATTCTTTTACCCCGCCTTCATTCACTTTTCTTTCAATACTCGGTATATTCAGCTGATTGGGCCCAACGCCTTCCATCGGTGATATTTTCCCACCCAAGATTAGGTATTTTCCTGTAAACTTTCCTGTGTTTTCAATAGCAATTACGTCACGTACATCTTCAACAATACAGATCAGCTCGCTGTTTCTTTTCTCATTGCTGCAGATCTCACAAACGTCAAAATCTGAAAAATTATGGCATTCTTTGCAATACTTTATTTCGTTAACAAGGTTGATTAATGAGTTTCCAAGTCCTATTGCTCTGGAACTGGGTTGTTTTAACAGATGCAATGCCAATCTCAGCGCTGTTTTTCTCCCGATTCCGGGCAGCCCTGAAATTTCGTCTACGGCTTTTGCTAAAACTTTACTAGGGTAATCCATAACTACAAAAATAAGGAATATTGTTGAGAATTGGGTGTGTTTCAGAGTTAGAGAGTCGGAGAGTTTTTAGGGTTTTAACATGGTGGAATTATAAGTTTCAGGGGCTCTATTCCGGGATGCGGGTTTGAGCGTTGGAGGGGTTTAGAGTATGTAGGTATAAAAGGGTTGATGATTGTATTATTTAAGGTCCGTATTTAATAAACTAAAACCTGACATGTTCAGAAATATAAAATAAACAATATCTGGAGGTTGAGGCACCGAAGCCACCAATACTCATAATCTGATATCTGGCATCTTGATTCTTGACTCTTATATCGTGGTTCGCTCACTCACCATTCACTTGCAAAGCAAAATTCACCATTGGCATTTTCCAACCTGAATCTCAGCCTTACCCTAAAGTCTCATGTCTGAAATCTGGCATCTGATATCTAAAATCCTGGTTCTTGACTCTTGGTTCTTGGTTCTTAGTTCTAAAAAAACCTCTATCTTTGGGGTTCTAATATGAAAAAAATAAACTAATGGTACTTAAAAACCTAAATTATCCTCTGGATTTCAAATTTAAAATCTCCACTCTGGCAAGTGATTTCAATATTACTGACAGAAACGGGAACTATGTAGCGTATGTCCGTCAGAAAATGTTCAAGCTGAAGGAAGATGTTATTGTTTTCAATGACGAAAGCAAATCTAAAGAGCTTTTCAGGATCAAAGCCAATCAATGGATCGATTTCAATGCTTCTTATTCTTTAAATGACCTTACCGACAACAAAAATTACGGAAGACTGGCAAGAAAAGGCATGCGCTCTCTCTGGAAATCTACTTATGACATCCTGGATTCAAATGACCAACCCAAATTCACGGTTGCAGAGGATAATGCATGGACAAAATTCTTTGATGGAATGGTGAGTGAGATTCCAATTATAGGAATGTTCACAGGATATTTTCTTAACCCCGCTTATACCGTAAGAGGTATTGACGGAAAGGAATATTTTAAACTTAAAAAAATGCCTTCGTTCTTCGGAAGAAGATTCCAGCTTGACAGAATGATCGATATTGATGACGAAGACGAAAGTTTAGTGATCTTATCATTACTGATGATGGTTCTTCTGGAAAGAGCGAGAGGCTAAACATAAAAACCACAAACAATGAAATATCTAATCATTTTCTTTTCAGCATTTCTTTTGACCGCCTGTAAAAAAGATAAGGAAGTCATTAAGGATAGTGCCTCAACAGATTCTTTAAACCTTGTTAAAGATTCTGCAAAAACAGAAACGGCACCAGGAAAAGTTCTAGTAGACATTATCCCTTTTCCAAAAGAGATCAAAGAATGCTCATGCTATTTTGCAAGAAATAAGGCTGATTTTGAAGCAGAAAAATACATCTATGCTGATGATGCAGGAAAAACAGTCTACATGAAACTTGACGGTAAAAGATTGACAATGAATCTTATCTCGTCAAGCGATATGGAAGTTGACGAGGAGCTGACGAAAGAAATTGAAAGCGACAACTACAAGATTTCTGTAAAAGGAAAAAAAATAAAAAGCGAAGAAGCTTTATTATTCGAAGGTACCCTGACGATTGAAAAACCGGATGGTACTGTAGAAACATTACCTATTTACGGCGAATGCGGATGTTAAAAAACAAGAGAGGTAAAAACAAATTTACCTCTAGTCTCCACATAAAAAGTGCTTCCGGATTCACGGAAGCATTTTTTATTTTGTAATTTTGATAAAAATAAAATTTCATGGAATTATCTAATATAGAACCGCAAATTATCTGGAAAAATTTCTCCAAATTAAATGCAGTTCCAAGACCATCTAAAAAAGAAGAAAGAGTCATTGCTTTCATCAAAGAATTTGGTGAAAATTTAGGATTGGAAACTACGGTAGATGAAGTAGGAAATGTTATTATCAAAAAACCTGCAACTCCGGGCATGGAAAACCGTAAATCCGTCGTTCTTCAGTCACATCTGGATATGGTATGCCAGAAAAACAGTGATGTAAATTTTGATTTCGATACAGAAGGTATCAAAATGGAGGTTGATGGAGATTGGGTAAAGGCAAAAGGAACAACTTTAGGTGCTGATAACGGTTTAGGAGTAGCAACCATCATGTCTATTCTTGAAAGTTCAGATATTCCACATCCGGCTATGGAAGCTCTCTTCACCATTGATGAAGAGACGGGAATGACCGGTGCCTTAGGTTTAAAGCCTGGACAGTTGACTGGAGAAATCCTGTTAAACCTTGATACCGAAGAAGATGATGAGATCGATATCGGTTGTGCAGGGGGTGTAGATGTAACCATTACACAAAATTACAACACAGAAGCAGCAAAAGGACAGATTATAAGAATTGAAGTAAAAGGCCTGCAGGGAGGTCATTCAGGAATGGATATTCATAAAGGTTTCGGTAATTCCAATATTATTCTGGGAAGACTTCTTTACAGTGGCTTAACTAACCAGAATATTCAGTTGGTAACGGTTGACGGCGGCGGCTTGAGAAATGCTATTCCAAGAGAAGCTACGGCACTTATTTCCGTGAGAAATGCTCAGGAATTTATTGAAACGGCTACAGCTCTTAAAAAAGAAATTTTAGAAGAATTTGCTACAGTAGAACCTGGTATCCATATCAATATTGAAAATTCTACGACTTCTGACAAAGCTGTTTCCGAAGAAGATTCCAGGAAGATTATCCTTGCTTTAAAATCTCTTCACAACGGGGTTTACAGAATGAGCCCGGACGTAAAAGATCTTGTGGAAGCATCCAACAATGTAGCCAGAGTGGAATTAAAAGGCGGTGAGCTTAAAATCTTAAACTTAACCAGATCATCTGTGGATTCATCTAAATATTCGGTAGCAGAACAGTTAAAATCTGTAGCAGAATTAGCAGGAATGAACGTTGAATTCAGTGGTTCTTATCCTGGATGGAAGCCAAAACCGGGTTCTGAGATCGTACAGCTGATGGAAAAAATCTACACAGAAAAATTTGGCGAAAAGCCTCATGTGGTAGCTTGTCACGCAGGACTGGAATGCGGAATCATCGGGGCCAATTATCCTGAAATGGAAATGGTAAGCTTTGGACCTACGATCAGAGGAGCCCATTCTCCGGACGAGAAAGCTAATATTCCTTCTGCTCAGAAATTCTGGAGTTTCACTAAAGATATTTTAGCGAATATTCCTTTAAAATAAGAAAATAAAATTACTATATTGAATATCCAAAGTCATATGATTTTGGATATTTTTTAATTTAAACCATTAAGTTTTTTTTAAGTCGCTAAGATCATTAAGAATTTACAGATATTAGGCTTAAAAATATCTTTAATATTTTACTTAACTTTCCTTAATAACTTCATTGGCCTTAATGGTTTAAAAATCATTTAACAAGATTTACAATAATGAAAAGTATAACAGTATTCTGCGGTTCAAGTTTCGGCACAGATGATATTTTTAAAGAACAGGCTTTCCTTCTGGGACAAACATTGGCAAAACAAGACATTCAACTGATTTACGGCGGTGCAGATGTTGGTTTGATGGGAGCCGTTGCGGATGGAGCTTTAAATGAAAAGGGGAAAGTCGTTGGAGTTCTTCCCCACTTCCTGCAATCCAAAGAAATTGCCCATAAAAAACTTACCGAACTCATCCTCGTAGAAACCATGCACGAAAGAAAAACAAAGATGAATGACCTCTGCGACGGCGTGATCGTTCTTCCCGGCGGCTATGGAACACTGGAAGAGTTTTTTGAAATGATCACCTGGGCACAGCTGGGACTTCATAAGAAACCAATTGGGATTTTGAATATTGATGGATTTTATGACGATCTGATAAAACTGGTTCAGACGATGGTGGATAAAGGATTTTTAAAGTTGGTGAATCGTGATATGCTTTTGATAAGTGAAAATATTGATGAGCTTTTAGAAAAGATGAAAAATTATCAGGCTCCTACTGTGGGGAAATGGATTTCGAAGGATGAAGTTTAAAATAATAATCGATAAATAATGATTAAACTTACACTGATACTACTCTCTTCATTCTTTTTAAATAGTTTTTGTAAGGCACAAAAACCAAGATACATCTTCAAAGAATATACAAATGATTTGAATAATGATAAGATTTCTGACAATATAGAAATTGAAACAGTTAAATGTAAAAATAATTATATTGGAGATGATGATTATATGAAATGTAGAATTGTAAGCATCGACTTGTTACAAAAAGATGGAACATCTTCATTTTCTACATCAAACTATAATATTGTACCCTGTTCAAACTGTAATGAAGATCTTACAGATCCTTTCAAGGATTTAAAAATTAGAAAAAATAGTTTTTCTTTTATCCACGAGTACAAACATGTTCCTGAAGGAACCAAAATGACAGAAGTAATTACTTTTAAGTACAATAAACTTTCAAATAATTTTATCCTTCACAAAAAAGTTAGAATATTTGAATCTTATAAAAACGGAGAGATTGAAAGTAATACAAAAGTTGAAACTGTTAAAGATTTTGGAATAATTTATTTTTCTGATTACAGATAATAATTCTTTGACATAAACAAAACCTCCCGAAGAAAATCTTCAGGAGGTTTTAATATTAAATTTAATATTTTCTAAGGATAAGGAGCAATCTCCACTTCAAGACCTTCCATTTCATCCATCATATGTAACTGGCATCCCAGTCTGCTGTTGTCTTTTACGTGGTAAGCTTCCGCCAGCATCGCATCTTCTTCATCGCCCATCGGCTCAAGGCCCGGATCGTTAATCACATATACCTGGCATGAGGCACACATCGCCATTCCTCCGCATACCCCGATGGTTCCTTCTTCCGCCAGTTCATAAGAGCGGATGATCTCCATCAGGTTCATAGACATATCTGTAGGCGCTACAACATCATGGGTTACCCCTTCCCGATCGGTGATCTTTATATTAATATCTGACATAATAGTGCAAAATTAGTCAATTTTTTTCACAACTGCCTTTTCTGCTTCCTTACGGCTGCCGTCAAATCCGTCTACACCACTTACTGTTGTATATTTAAGGACAAATTTCTTACCCGGATTCAGTCTGTTGTAAACACTCTGACACATTAAAGTAGCTTCATGGAAACCACAAAGGATCAGCTTCAGTTTTCCCGGATAGGTATTGATATCTCCGATCGCATAGATTCCGTCGATATTCGTCTGATAATCAAGCGCATTGTTTACAACGATCGCATTTTTCTCAATATTTAGTCCCCAATTTCCGATCTCTCCCAATTTTGGAGTCAGTCCGAATAGAGGAATGAAATAATCTGTTTCAATATCGAAAGCTTCCTGGCCTTCAATTTCTACCGTGATCGCTTCAACTTTTCCGTCCCCTTTGATACCAGTAACTTCAGCAGGCGTAATTAATTTAATTTTACCCTGGTTCTTAAGATCCTGAACTTTCTCTACGGAATCCAAAGCTCCTCTGAACTCATTTCTTCTGTGGATCAAAGTCACTTCACTTGCTACATTGGAAAGGAAAACGCTCCAGTCAAGAGCAGAATCTCCACCTCCGGCAATCACTACTCTTTTGTTTCTGAAATGCTCAGGCTCTTTAACAAAATATTCAAGACCTTTTTCCTCATAGTCAGCTACATTTTCAAAAGTAGGCTTTCTGGGCTCAAAAGTTCCCAACCCACCGGCAATGGCAATAGCTTTACATCTGTGCACCGTTCCTTTGTTGGTGATCACTTCAAACCATTCATCATCCACTTTTGTATAAGAAACCGCAGTTTCTCCCAAAGTGAATCCCGGCTGGAACTGCTTGATCTGTTCCATTAAATTATCTACCAATTCTCCAGCATTCACTGAAGGATATCCCGGAATATCGAAAATAGGTTTTTTCGGATAAAGCTCTGCTAGCTGTCCTCCTGGCTGCGGAAGTGCATCAATAATATGGCACTTCATTTTTAATAAACCTGCTTCAAAAACAGCAAAAAGCCCGGTAGGTCCGGCTCCTATGATCAATATATCAGTGGTTATCATAATAAGATAATTTAATTATACATGTAACTGCAAATTTACTAATTTTAATGCGAAGCATATTTAATTGATTCTAAATAAAAACCTGAGATTTATCAAATCTCTGTAAATAGTTAAGGATCTTAAATTTGGCAATGTTTTTGTTAAATTTCATACCATGAAGAAAATTTTAAATCTTTTTGCACTATTTATGTTCCTGTTGAGCTATGCTCAGATCGACAATATCTCTGACGGTGAGTCTATTACATTCAGAATACACTATGGAATCCTGAATGCCGGAACTGCCAATCTTACTGCCAAAAAGACAAATTATATGGGTGTTCCCCATCTGTACGTAAAAGGTACAGGAAAAACTACAGGCGCTGTAAAAGCCTTTTTTAAAGTAGAAGATTTATATGAAAGCTTCATTAATATAGAAACCGGGCTGCCAAGCTTTTATGTAAGAAATGTACGTGAAGGTAGCTACCGCCAGCATTTTGAAACCGTTTTCAACCATACTAATAATACGCTGATCTTAACAGATAAAAAGACTCCTGCCAATGGTTCAAAGGTGATTAAATCTGTAAAAGGCGTTCAGGATATGCTTTCATGCTTCTACTACCTGAGAAGCAAAAGTACCAGTGAATTAAAGGTCGGAACAGTGATCAACATGAATGTATGGATCGATGATGAAATGTTTCCATTTCAGCTGAAAGTGACAGGAACTGAGGATCTGAAAACCAAATTCGGAACCATTAACTGTCTTAAAATTATCCCGTCTGTAAAAAGTGGAAGGGTTTTCAAAGAAAAAGAAGGCGTTACAATGTGGGTTACCAATGACGCCAATCATATTCCAATGCTTCTGCAGGCCGAACTGGCCGTAGGTTCACTGAAAGCAAGTATTGATGATCTTAAAAATGTGAAATACCCTTTAAAATATAAATAAAAGATATTCAGCCTTTTGAATTATAAAAAAAGCCTGCAAAATATTTTTGCAGGCTTTTTTATGGTTTAATGTAATACATTTTAATTTCCAGCTGTCTTACTAATAACAGCAAACTAAAGACTAATAAAGATAACGCTTCGACTTCGTTCAGCTGAGGGAATTTCAGAGAAGAAAAAATTAATATAAAATTAATAAACCTCTATTAAAACGGTCACGTTGTGATTTTTCAATATAATCTCGTTTTTAATTACGTTTTGTTTCTTAGGTCAGTAATTAAAAACAAAAACCTCCGGAGATTCCGGAGGTTTAATTTTTTATAGTGATTTAAATTGTTCTAAAGTTCTGATATCATTTTCGAAGAACATTCTGATGTCGCTCATCTGGTAAAGAAGCATTGTAATTCTTTCAATCCCCATTCCGAAAGCATATCCTGAATATTTCTCAGAGTCGATATTTACATTTTTAAGAACCGCAGGGTCTACCATTCCGCATCCCATAATCTCCAGCCAACCTGTTCCTTTGGTAATTCTGTAATCAGTTTCAGAGTTTAATCCCCAGTATACATCAATTTCAGCACTAGGCTCTGTAAACGGGAAATAAGACGGTCTCATTCTGATTTTGGATTTACCGAAAAGCTCAGTGGTAAAAAACTGGATTGTCTGCTTAAGATCGGCAAAACTTACATTCTCGTCAATATACAATCCTTCAATCTGATGGAAAATACAGTGTGAGCGTGAAGAAATAGCCTCATTTCTGAATACTCTTCCCGGAGAAAGAATTCTGATCGGCGGCTGGTTTTCTTCCATATAACGGATCTGTACGGAAGAGGTATGCGTTCTTAAAAGGATATCCGGATTCTGCTCGATGAAGAAAGTATCCTGCATATCTCTTGCCGGATGGTATTCGGGAAGGTTAAGCGCTGTAAAGTTGTGCCAGTCGTCCTCTATTTCAGGACCATCGGCTACTGCGAAACCTATAGATTTGAAGATTTCAATAATTCTGTTTTTCACCAGATTGATCGGGTGTCTTGACCCAAGATCCAATGGAAAAGCTGGCCTTGTAAGATCTTCTTTTTCTGTGACAATAGCAGACTGGGAAGCATCTTTAAGATCTTCCAGTTTTCCTGCAACAGCTTGTTTTAAAGAATTAATCTTCTGTCCGAATTCTTTTTTCTGGTCGTTTGGAACTTCTTTAAATTTTTCAAAAAAATCATTCAGAACACCTTTTTTACCATTATATTTAATTCGGAAGTTTTCAATTTCCTCTTTAGATGTAGCATTGAAGCTGTTTACTTCGGTAAGTAGTTCTTCTATCTTTTCTATCATTGTTTTACCCTTTCAAAATGTTTTGCAAAAATACGTTTTTTAAGTTTAATAATGAATCTGTGATAAAAAAATCTGCCCCTTTACGGGAGGCAGACTTCAATCACTTATTTCACTTAAATAAAAAAATTATTTCTTTTCTAAAGCTTTAACGTTGATCTGAAGAGTTACCTCATCCTTGATCACCCCGTTTTCAGCAGGAGCCTGGAACTTTACGCCAAACTCTTCTCTTTTAATATCTTTTGGCTCAGTAGCCACACTTACTTCTCCGTCTTTTACAGAAACGTTGGCCTTAAACTGAACCGGTTTTGAAATACCTTTAATGGTTAAATTCCCATCCAAAAGTGTATTATAATCTCCTTCCGTAGCCGGTGTTACTTTGGTAATTTCAAAGGAAGCTGTTGGGAATTTTTCCACTTCAAAGAAATCACCGCTTTTAAGATGACCGTTCAGTTTTCCTAACTGGTCAGCATCGTCTTTAAGGTCTACAGATGTTAGAGAGCCCATATCTGCCACAAATTTCCCGCTTTCAAGCTTTCCGTCTTTTATGGTAACATCACCGCTTTCAAACTTGATCGTTCCGAAATGACTTGTACTTTCAGACTTGAAAACTTTATATCCTTTCCACTCCACTTTACTGTTCAATGTGTCCACCGTATACTGATTCCCGTCTTTTGTAGTTGTCACTTCATTGCCTTCGCTGGTAACCGGTTTGTCTTTTTTACAAGAAACCACCACAGCTGCAACAAATAAAGCAGGAATAGCTAGTGTAAACAGTTTTTTTTTCATTTTTGATATATTTTTATTGCTTCCGCTAATATAATAAAAAATTTTATTTTTTCATAAAAACCTTACATTTGTATTATGCTTTTAGAAATAAACAATTTATATTTTTCCCACACCAAAGATAGTCCCCTGTTTCAGAACCTTAATCTGGGTTTTGAGGAAGGCAGAATCATTGCACTGGCAGGAGAAAGCGGCTGTGGAAAGTCTACATTGCTTAACCTTATTTACGGATTGCTGGACTGGGAAAGTGGCGAGATTATTTTTAATGGAAAACGGCTTTTGGGTCCCAAGGGAAATCTTGTTCCCGGGGAAGCTGAAATGAAGCTGGTAGCCCAGAATTTTGACCTGATGCCTTATGCCACTGTTGCTGAAAATGTGGGGAAATTTATTTCTAATATCAATTTAGCTCAAAAAAAAGAAACGGTGATGGAACTTCTGGAAGTGGTAGGACTCCAGGAATTCGCCCATGTGCTTCCTAAATATTTAAGCGGAGGCCAGCAACAGAGGGTTGCCATAGCCAGAGCACTTTCTGTGTTGCCGAAACTGCTTATTTTAGATGAACCTTTCAGTAACCTGGATTTCCCCAGAAAAATAGAGCTTCGTGAAAGGCTGTTCAGGTATGTGAAACAACATCAGATCTCTTTAATTATTTCTACCCACGAACTTCAGGATATTATGCCTTGGCTCGACCAGATCGTCATTCTGAAGGATGGAAGACTGATCCAGAACGACAGCCCGGAAGAAACCTACAAGCAGCCTTATAATTCTTATGTCGCCAAACTTTTTGGTGAAGTGAACATATTCAGTGAGGAAGAAAAAGCAGAGTTCCAGCTTCCTAAGTTTTCATATTATCCTAAAGAAATAAAAATCTCTGACAATGGAAATGAAGCCGAACTCCTGGAAAGCAGGTTTGCAGGAAACCATTACTGGAATAAGATCAAGGTTCAAAATAAAGAACTTATTGTTTATACAGACGAGAAGATAGAGGAAAATATCAGGATTTCTTTTGTTTAAATAACAGAAAGATTATTATTAGTATTGAACTAATTTTCTATATATACAATTCACAAACTTATCTGCCAATCTTCCATAACTTATACATTTCCTTACAGTTATTGTTAATATGTGGATAAAAAAAAAATACAAATCTAAGAAGCAGTTTGAAACTTTTTCTTACATTTGTATTTCCACAGCATAAGGAAATTTTTGGTTAATTCTCTTTCTGCCCTGAGACGGACATTAGCACTTCCCTGCAATTAAGTCTTTGAAAGATTACACTGTCCAATCTTTTCCTTTTTTTATTTTTTTCAAATAAACGTTATGCTTTCTTCACAAACTCTGATTTCAAAGCCATAGATCCGAAACCGTCAATTTTACAGTCAATATTATGATCGCTGTCCGGTCTTAGACGGATATTTTTAACTTTTGTTCCAGCTTTTACCGGTTTTGGTGCTCCTTTTACGGGAAGATCCTTGATTACTACGACAGAATCTCCATCCTGAAGCTCATTCCCGTTTGAATCCAGTATTTTTCCTTCGTTAGAACTTTCAGCAGTCGTTTCTTCAGGATTCCATTCGTAAAAACACTGCGAACAGGTCATCATATTATTTTCACTCGGATAGGTAAATTCGGAGCCGCATTTCGGACAAAGTACAGTATCACTCATATTTTTTATTTTTTGCAAAGGTAGAATTTTTTGTAGAATGTATTCATGATCAAGATAAGTAAAGGCCAGAAATCAAGATTTTAGATGTCAGACATTAAAAACTGGTGACCTCGAAACCCCACAAGATACTTGCCATTCATTTAATATTTCTTGATCATATGGAATCCTATGATCCAAAAACTCAAACCTGGATCTCATCCCTAGGGATTTCGAACTCTCAAACCCCGAAACTTCACAACCCTCAAGCTCTCCCACTCTAAAACTTGAATTCTGCAACTCTCAACTATAATTCGTACTTTTGCAGATTCAAACAGCGAAGCAATTTTATGGAACTTATTCACAGAAACCTAGCGATCGGAATTCACGATGCTTTACAGGAAACATTTTTCGAGAAAAATAAATATGCCGATAAGGTAATCGAAAGACTTTTAAAAGCCCACAGAAAATGGGGAAGTCAGGACAGAGCCGTTGTTTCTGAGATCTTCTATAATATTATCCGCTGGAAAAAACGTCTTGAATATTATATGGGGGAAGGTGTAAAACCAACCAATATTTATAAACTGATGATTGCGTATCTGCTTTGGAGCAAGACCAATTATAAAAAGTTTGAAGAATTTGACGGAATTAAAATCGCAGATATCCTTACCAAGCTTAAAAAGAACACCGTTCCTACAAAAGCTATCGAGCATTCTATTCCTGAATGGCTGGCTGAAACTTTGGAAAAAGAATTAGGACCGGGCTGGGAAAAAGAAATGCACGCTTTGAACGAGCAGGCTCCGACCGTATTAAGAGCAAACAGCCTTAAAACAACTCCAAAAGAACTTATTTCTGATCTTTCAGATGAAGGTGTAGTGGCTTACACGGTAAAAAACTATCCGGATGCTGTACAGCTTGAGGAAAAGAAGAATGTTTTCCTTACAACAGCCTTTAAAGAAGGCCTATTTGAGGTTCAGGATGCTTCTTCACAGAAAATCGGGTATTTCCTGGATGTAAAAGAAGGGCAAAGAGTTGTGGATGCTTGTGCGGGTGCGGGGGGAAAAACCCTTCACTTAGCTGCATTGATGGGGAATAAAGGGCAGATCGTAGCTTTGGATATTTTCGAATGGAAGCTGGCTGAACTGAAACGCCGTGCAAAAAGAGCGGGAGCACACAATATCGAAACCCGCATGATCTCTGACAACAAAGTGATCAAGCGTCTTCATGATAAAGTGGACCGACTTCTGATCGACGCTCCATGCTCTGGACTTGGTGTTTTAAAAAGAAATCCGGACAGTAAATGGAAAATTGACCAGGATTTTATTGACAGAATTAAAAAAGAGCAACAACAGATTCTTCAGGATTACTCCAAAATGCTTAAAGTAGGCGGGAAAATGGTATATGCTACCTGTTCTATTCTACCTTCTGAAAATAATTTACAGGTAGAAGAATTCTTGAAAACCAACTCAGGTTATAAGTTAATTAAAGATGACAAAGTAATGCCTAGCCATGGTTATGATGGATTCTATATGGCACTGATCGAAAGAGTTTCTTAGTCTTTGACTCATCTATAAAATATACAGCTGCTCTATCCGGAGCAGCTTTTTTATTGAAAATTGCAGTCAAATATATATTTTTTCTCCATATTGGAAAGCGGTTTGTAACATCTGCATCATTAATCCCTACTTATAATATGTAACTAATATGTAACTGTTTCAAAAATCCGAAAATTGAAAATTAACTTTACGGAAACCCAGACTTATAAAAGAATTCTATTCAGCTTCTCAGCTTTATTCTTATGTTGGCTTTCATATGCACAGACTTATGAGATCCAATATACCAGTTCTTATAATGGGAAAATTCTTACCGAACAGTCCCCTACTCTTGTTTGGGCGGATGGAAAAGGTAATTTTATTCTGAATAATAAGATAAGGGAACAGAAAAGTGATTACCCATTTGAGATCACCAAGATCGAGAAACCTTCCAATACAGTTGTTTCTTATGCTTTCCTGAAACCGGGAGAAATTATTTCTTCTTCAGATGCCGAATCTATAGGAAAACAAACATTTGAATTAACCAATGAAACGAAAAAGATTTTGGGTTATACCTGTAAAAAAGCAGTAACGAAGATCAATTCCAATACGATCGAGGTTTGGTATACCAATGATTTAAAAATTAATGGTGGACCGTCTGTTGTAGGACAGAATTTGGGATTTGTACTGGAAATCGAAAGAAATAAAAATTCGCAGGTCACTGCCAGCTCCATTAAAAAAGTAAAAAAAACAGATATTGATCATATTTTAAAAGGCTCAATACAGTCAACCGATCTGCTGGGTTACAAGGATCTTTTCTGGAAAAGTCGTTTTACCATATTGAAAGTTTTTGATAATGAAACCATCAATTTTTCAGATCAATCTAAACCGGATGAACAGGTAAAAAGATTTGCCAACGGAACCATCATCCTAAAAAAAATAAAATTCCCTACGATTAAAGAAGGTGAAAATATTTTTATCGAAGTGAAACAGCAATCTAACGGAGATGCTTACGACAGAACAGGAACCGTATTTTTTATTCCACAGGATAAAGAAACCTCATTTTTTGACGGACTGGAAAAAGGGGCTAAAACACTTCCTGTTTATGATAACGGAAACGGGAAGCAGTATTACGGAGTAGCAACAACCAAAAATTACAGTCCTGTCATAGAGATGATGAGATTCTTTACAGCCTTCGGGATTCAGAAATTCAATCATATTCAACTGAAAGGAAAAGACTGGCAGACCGTAAGCCCGTACCGACAGGATATCACAGAACTGAAGCCTTCTCTTTCTGAAAAGGAACTCTGGGTGGGTACTTTTATCGGTAATTATGATAAAGGCGGTCATAAAATAAGTCTTGAGATCACTATTCATAAAAGTGACCAGAACATTTATAGGAACAATGTGGCGATTCCTCTTTTTAATACTTTAAATATCATGGAGATGGCAGGTCAGGATTACTCAACGATGTTCGACAGGGATAAAGGACTTTTGGTAGAATTTACATTAGAAAAAGATTTAAAGAATGCTCAGCTGAGATACATCACTACCGGACACGGGGGCTGGGAAAACGGTGATGAATTTGTTCCCAAAACTAATTCTATATTCCTAGATGGAAAAATGATGTTTTCTTTTGTACCCTGGAGATCAGACTGTGGTTCTTACAGGCTTTATAACCCTGCATCAGGTAATTTTCCGGACGGGCTTTCCTCGTCGGACCTCAGCAGGTCCAACTGGTGTCCCGGAACAGTCACCAATCCTAACTTCATTCCTCTTGGAGATATGAAAGCAGGCAAGCATACAATACAGATAAAGATCCCTCAGGGAGCAACGGAGGGTACAAGTTTCAGCTCATGGAATGTTTCAGGAGTTTTGCTTGGATCCCAATAAAAACAAAACCTTCTTGCAAAGAGAATTGCAAGAAGGTAAAAACACAAATGATGAAAAAAAATTATTTCGAGCCACAAAGTAAGGGCTAAAATTCATATAATAAATTACCATATATTATTAATTATTTCATTTTAATTTTGTATAGAAGATAATAACTCTATTTTTCCTAACGAAAAAAATCAATTAAATACGTGATAAATAGATTAAAAACTTAATATTTTTCTTTAAATCAAATTATTAAGTTAAAAATATTAACTTTTAATTATTTTTTGTTGTTATTTTTAAACATCAAAACTAATTTTGCTTCAAATAAGAAACAATATGTGTGGAATTGTATGTTTGTTCGATGCCAAACAAAAAACCGAAATATTAAGACCTCAGGTTTTAGAAATGTCAAAAAAAATCCGTCACCGCGGACCGGACTGGAGCGGTGTATTTCAGGATGAAAAAGTAGTATTTTCTCATGAAAGGCTTGCCATCGTAGATCCTACTTCAGGAAAACAGCCCTTATTCACCAAGGACGAAAAAGTAGTACTTGCAGTGAACGGAGAGATCTATAACCATAGAGAATTAAAAGAAGAGTTTCCGGATTTCGAATTTCAGACTCAATCGGACTGTGAAGTGATCCTTGCCCTCTACAGAAAATATGGAAAAGACTTTATTGAAAAACTCAACGGAATTTTTGCATTCGCCCTTTATGATATAGAAAAAGGGATCTATCTGATCGCCCGTGACCATATGGGCATCTGCCCTCTTTACCAGGGATGGGATAAAAACGGAAACTATTATGTCGCTTCTGAATTAAAAGCGTTGGAAGGCATATGCAAAACCATCGAGACATTTCTTCCCGGGCATTTTGTATACAGCCCGGATGGAACAGAGCTTCAGCAATGGTACAAAAGAGACTGGGAGAGCTTTGACAGCGTAAAAGACAACAAAACCGATATTTCAAAAATAAGAAAAGGCCTTGAAGATGCCGTTCACAGACAGCTGATGAGTGACGTTCCTTATGGGGTTCTCCTTTCCGGAGGTCTGGATTCATCTGTTATTTCAGCAGTTACAGCAAAATTTGCAAGACAGCGAGTTGAGAGTGGTGACACTCAGGAAGCATGGTACCCGAGGCTTCACAGTTTTGCAGTAGGCTTAACAGGCTCTCCAGACCTGGCTGCAGCAAGAAAAGCTGCAGACCACATCGGATCCGTTCACCATGAAGTTAATTTCACTGTTCAGGAAGGATTGGATGCAGTACGTGATGTCATTTATCATCTGGAAACTTATGATGTGACGACTATCAGAGCTTCCACTCCGATGTATCTTCTGGCCAGAGTGATCAAATCCATGGGGATCAAAATGGTCCTGTCCGGAGAAGGTTCAGATGAGCTGTTTGGAGGATATCTGTATTTCCACAAAGCACCGAGCGCGAAAGAATTCCACGATGAGACAGTAAGAAAACTAGGCAAGCTTCATTTATATGACTGTTTAAGAGCCAACAAAGCCCTAATGAGCTGGGGAATTGAAGGCCGAGTTCCTTTCCTGGATAAAGAATTTATGGACATTGCCATGGCTGTCAACCCAAAAGACAAAATGATCAGTGTTGAAGAAGGAAAAATCGAAAAATGGGTGTTACGAAAAGCTTTTGAAGATGTTCTTCCAGAATCTATTATCTGGAGACAGAAAGAACAATTTTCAGACGGCGTGGGCTATTCATGGATAGACACATTAAAAGAGGTTGCCGAGAAAGAGGTTACTGACGAGATGATGGCCAATGCAAGATTCAGATTCCCGTTGAACACTCCTCAAAACAAAGAGGAATACCGTTACAGAACCATCTTTGAAGAACATTTCCCAAGTGAAACGGCAGCAGCAACGGTTCCATCGGTTCCTTCAGTGGCCTGCTCCACTCCTATTGCTTTAGAATGGGATGAAGCTTTCAAAAAAATGAATGACCCAAGCGGAAGAGCGGTGAAAGTACATGAGACAAGTTATAAATGATGAATTCGGGATGCATGATTCGGGTTTGAGAGCCTGAGCGTTTTTAGTGTTGCCTCTTAATTCAACAATTATTCCTAAAATCTACAACCTCCCGTCTAACATCTAAATCTCTAATTCCTGATCCCTAATATCTAACTTCTAATTTCAAAATTTTATCAATCCTGTAGAAATACAGGATTTTCTTTTGAATAACGTTAATAATATCAATATAATTTAACTGACAATCAAAAATAATATCTAAGAAATAATTATATTTGGACAACGAAAATATCAATTATAAAAAAATGAGAAGAAATCTTACTGTTTTATTTGCCTTACTATCCATCAGTTTTGCTTTTGGACAGGGAAAATATGGCAAATACTTAAATTCAAAGAAGCTTGCTTTGTCTTATAAAAGCGTGAAAGATGTAGATAAGGATGACTATTATCAGCAGTTTTATTGGCTGGTAAAGGCAGAACAGCTTAAAACGTATCCTCACCTTAAAGATGTAAAACCTGTTGTTTTGTATGAGTTTGTAAAAAAAGTAAATCCTCAGAATCCTACCAAAAAACTGGATGACAGAGGAAAAGAGCTCAGAGCCACTGCAGAATTATCTTTGAATCAATATTTTAAGAACAAAAAATTTGAGAACAACTCAGTTTTAATGTACAACCTTGAAACTTATGTTGACCCGTCTAAAGGACAGTTCTATACCAAGGTAGATCCCGAAAAAATCAAAGAGCTGGTTCCAAAAGAGCTTTTTGCTTTCAACTCTTTAAACAGAAACTTAGGCGAAGAAAAAACATATTACCTGTGGATTGATAAGAAAAAAGATGATTTCAATATTGTAGATATCATCCCTGACGAAAAAGAGAACAAAGCTTTCTATGCAAGATTAAAACAATATCTTCCGAGCTATAAATTTTCCAAATACGTTCCATCGGTTAAAAAAGGAAACAAATCAGACAAAACAGATGTTGACTACTACTACATTATGCCGTTTGAACAGAACACCGATAATATTGAGTATAAAACAAAAGATTTCAAAACTTACATCTTGAGCCAATACAGAAAAGCCGGCGATGAATGGAAAGGAGTAGAAAAACCTAGAAAATAAATTAAAAAGTCCTGTGAAAATTCACAGGACTTTTTTAATTTTATATCAAATTCTTTATCTAAGGATCAGACTGATTAAAAACAAAAACTGATTCAATAAAAACAAATCTGGAACTCATCAGGTTTCCAGTCTATACCGAATGACAGAAACAAACCCGCAGCCAAACTCCGTAAAAAAAATACTTCCACTCATTCTGGCCACTGCTATTTTCATGCAGATGCTGGATTCCACGATCCTGAACACCTCCCTGCCCTCCATCGCAAAGGACCTTAACGAGTCTCCGCTCAATATGCAGAATGCAATCATCAGCTATGTTCTGACCCTGGCAGTTTTTATGCCTGCAAGCGGTTTTCTGGCAGACAGGTTCGGAACCAAAAAAGTATTTATTTTTTCTCTGGTCCTTTTCAGCTTAGGTTCCCTGTTCTGTTCCATGTCGCAAAATCTTACCCATCTGGTTATTTCAAGAGTAATCCAGGGAGTCGGAGGCAGCCTGATGACACCAGTGGGAAAACTGGCGCTGATCAAGACTTTCGATAAAAACGAATTGCTTAAAGCAATGAACTTCGCCATCATCCCTGCACTGATAGGCCCTGTACTTGGTCCGCTGGTCGGAGGCTATATGGTAGATTATCTTTCATGGCACTGGATCTTCCTGATCAATATTCCCATCGGAGTATTAGGAATTATTTTAGGCTTAAAATACATGCCGAATTACAAATCCGCGGATGTTGATTTCGATCTAAAAGGATTTTTAATTTTTGCTGCTGCATCATTATTGTTATCTATTTCACTGGAATTGTTCGGAGATATGCAGAATATCAGTCCGGTACTTTTTGTCTTTATTCTGGGCTTTTTATTCCTCTACTATTATTACAGACATGCAAGAAGAGGCGGAAACCCTATTTTTCCTCTGGATCTGTTCCAGGTAAGAACATTCAGGGTAGGAATTGTCGGAAACCTGGCTACCCGCTTAGGGATCAGCTCCGTTCCGCTTCTGCTCCCGCTGATGATACAGATTGCCTACAAACAGTCGGCAGTAACTTCCGGATGGATCATTGCTCCAATGGCGCTTACCGCTATATTCGGGAAATCATCCGTTATTAAAATTTTAGATAGATATGGTTACCGGCAGACTTTGATGGTGAATACATTCATTATCGGAACCCTGATCTGCCTTCTTGCCATTCCCAATATCCATACATCATTGTATTGGTTTGTCCCAATTATTGCCATACTAGGATTTTTCAACTCCATTCAGTTCACTTCGATGAATACAATCTCTATTGCAGACCTTAGAAACTTCCAGACCAGCAGCGGCAATTCACTGATATCAGTCAATCAGCAGCTGGCTATTGGCTTCGGGATCGCTTTCGGATTGATTGTTTTAAAATTATTTGAGAATTCTGATCTGATTGAGGGCGAAATGCACAATGCTTTCCGATACACCTTCCTTACCATAGGTATATTGACCATCATATCAGGCTTTGTTTTCAGAAGGCTTCACATTTCGGATGGAAAGAATATGAAATCTAAGGAAGACTAATAAGTTTCTCCCAACTTTTTACTTTTACGAACTTAACACAGATCAATGCAGCTGAATCTTTGCTACCGTACTTTTGTTATATAAATTCACAATATTATGACAACGAAAAAAGTAGAAATCGTAGTATCCCCAAAACCTGCACACTTTGTAGGCGACGGTTTTAGGGTTCATAATTTTATACCGGGGGTGCAGGGATTGGACATGAAAAGAATGGACCCTTTCATTATGCTTGATTACAATTCAAAATTCCATTTTAACGGTTCTGAAAGACCCAGAGGTGTAGGAGTTCATCCGCACAGAGGCTTTGAGACCGTGACCATAGCATACCAAGGTAAAGTAGAACATCATGACAGTGCCGGCGGAGGCGGAATCATAGGTGAAGGCGATGTACAGTGGATGACTGCAGCAAAAGGAGTTCTCCACAAAGAATATCACGAAACAGAATGGTCCAAAAAAGGCGGTATTTTTCAGATGGTGCAGCTATGGGTTAACCTTCCCGCCAAAGATAAAATGAGCACCCCAAAATACCAGGCTATAGAAAATTCAGCCATGGAACGTGTTGATCTGGGCGAAAATGGTTTTATCGAGCTCATTGCAGGAGAATATACTGGACATATAGGTCCGGCGAAAACTTTCACCCCTTTGAATATGATGAATGCCAAGTTAAAAACCGGTGGAAAAGCTGAATTCAGTTTTCCTGCTCATTTCAATACAGCAGCATTGGTCATTGAAGGAAGCATTACTGTAAACGGAGAAGAAAAAGTAGCGGCAGACCACTTTGTTTTATTTAAAAATGAAGGCGAAACATTCAGCATCGAAGCTCAGGAAGACGCAGTAATACTAATCATCAGCGGAGAGCCTATTAATGAACCGATTTATCCTCACGGGCCTTTTGTGATGAATTCGAGGGAAGAAATCATGCAGGCTTTCGAAGATTTCAACACCGGAAAGTTCGGCTTTCTGGAAGACTAGAGAATTAAAATTATCTTAATCTTAGATTCTTCCTTTTTTATTAACTTTATATACTTGTGTTTGGTGAAATGTAAAGACGCACAGTTCAAACTATTTTGTGTCTTTACAATTCCGCCAACCGACTTACAATACAAAATTTATGAAACCAGAATTTGAAAATATTCCTCTTGTAAAAGCGGGAAAAAGATTTGAAATAGAAATCAACGGACATTTTGCATTTATTGATTACCGTGAAATGGGCCACCAGATTGCTTTAGTACACACGGAGACAGACCCTGAACTTGCCGGAACCGGTGCAGCTACTGCTGTGGTAGAAAAAACATTAGCCTATATTGAAGAAAACCAAAAAAAGCTTCTTCCGTTCTGTCCATATGTCTTTGCTTATATCAAAAAGCATCCGGAGTGGAAACGTATTGTTGATGAAAGATTTGAAGGTTACGACAAACTGTAAGCATACATCTAAATATCTATTCATTAACTTAAACAGAATTCAAAAAACATTTACTTTATTATGTCAAATATCGGACTTATCATAGAAGAAAAAGCAGCAGATATAGGAAATTTCCTGGTGGGAAGACTTCTTCCTTTTCGTGAAAAAAGAGCAGTTGGACCGTTTGTTTTCATCGACCATATGGGACCTTCAGAGCTGAAGGATTACCAGAATCTTGATGTTCCACCTCATCCACATATTGGGTTATCAACTTTAACTTACCTTTTGGAAGGATCTATTTTTCATAGAGATAGCATCGGAAGTACGGTTGAGATAAAGCCTGGAGCTGTGAACTGGATGACCGCCGGAAAAGGAGTTGTACATTCAGAGAGAACCCCTGAATATCTTAGACACAGCGATAAAAGACTTCACGGATTCCAGATCTGGGTAGGCCTTCCAAAGCATCTGGAACAGTCGGAACCTACCTTCCATCATATTGAAGCAGATGAAATTCCGGTATGGGAAGAAGACGGAATTCAGTATAAACTGATTGCAGGTGAAGCATTTGGAAGAAAATCTGCAGTTCCTGTTCACAGTAAACTGTTTTTTATCGAGATCAAAACAAAAGAAGCGAAGAAAATAAGCATCGGAAAGGATCTTTATGGTGAAGCTGCCATGTATGTCCTGGACGGAACGGTTTCCACAGAAGGCAATTCTTACGGTTCCAAGCAATTGATGATCGCTAAAGACACCAAACTTTGTGAGTTTGAGATGAGTGAGAACGGCACAGTATATCTTTTCGGTGGAGAACCTTTTGATGAGGAGCGTTTTATATTCTGGAATTTTGTGAATTCGGATAAGGAAATGATCGATCAGGCAAAAGTCAACTGGAATGATCAGAACCATGACGCATTTCCCTTGGTTCCTGGTGATGAAACAGAATATGTTCCGCTTCCTAAGGCCATTTTAAACAGAAAATAACGGTTATTACAGATTAATAAACCATGAAAATATTAGCATTTGCGGGAAGCACATCTTCCACTTCGATCAACAGGGAACTGGTAAAATTTGTTCTGAGAGATTTCCAGGATGAAGAGATCAACCTGATAGACCTCAATGATTTCACGATGCCGGTTTTCTCTGTGGATCTTGAAAAGAAGGGATTTCCAGATGAAGCCCATAACTTTTTAAAAGTGATAGAAGAATGTGACGTCATCATCTGTTCGCTTGCGGAACACAACAGGTCCTACAGCTCGGCTTTTAAAAATGTCTTCGACTGGTCTTCAAGGATTAATGTCAAAGTATTTCAGAACAAACCGATGCTTCTCATGAGCACTTCTCCGGGAGGTTATGGAGGCGGCAATGTCATGAATACCGCAAAAACTTTTTTTCCGCAGTTTGCAGCAGATATCAAAGATACGTTCTCGCTTCCTAAGTTTTATGAAAATTTTGACCTGGAAAGCGGGGTTATCAATCCCGATATGCTTAAGGAACTTAAAACTAAGATAGAAAACTTTAAAAAAGAGGTTAAAAGCAATGACTAAGGGAAGACTGGAGGCTTTCAGTGATGGTGTTCTGGCCATTATCATTACCATCATGGTCCTTGAACTGAAAGTGCCGGAAGGAGGCAACTGGGCCAGCCTTAAGCCTCTTCTGCCCAGGTTTCTTGCTTATATTTTCAGTTTTATTTATGTTGGAATTTACTGGAACAATCACCATCATCTGTTTCAGGCTGTAAAAAAAGTGAATGGAAGCATTCTATGGGCCAATCTTCATCTGCTGTTCTGGCTTTCGCTGATGCCGATCGCTACGGAATGGATAGGAACCACTCATTTTGCAGAGAATCCGGTGGCAGCTTACGGGATCTGTCTCATCATGTCTGCGGTAGCCTATACGATTTTAGAGAACCTGATTGTCCGGCATGAAGGTGAAGATTCCAAGCTTAAAGAAGCCATACATTCAAAGTTTAAAGAATATATCTCGATCGTATTTTATGTCCTCGGAATCGCTGTTTCATTTTTTTATCCCTATATTGCCATAGGTTTTTATTATCTCGTGGCTCTCATATGGCTGATTCCGGACCGAAGAATCGAAAAATCACTAAAAGAAAATTAAATATGGAAACACACGAATATCCCAACGGCAGCATCACTGTCATCTGGCAGCCCCAGAAGTGTATCCACTCGGCTGTCTGCGTAAAAATGCTTCCAAAAGTCTATAATCCTAAAGACAGACCCTGGATAAAAGCTGAAAACGCAACCCCTGAAGAACTTAAAAACCAGATAGACCAATGCCCTTCAGGAGCATTAAGTTATAAATTCAATACAAAATAATAATGGCTGTAACCGTAAAAGCAAGTTTAGGAAAAACAAAATATTATACTGAAGTAACGGCCGGCGAAAACCAGATCATTACTGATGAACCCATAGATAAAGGCGGTCAGAATAAGGGTTTCAATCCACTGGAAATCCTGGCAACATCTCTGGCAAGCTGTACTGCTGCCACTTTAAGAATGTATATCGAAAGAAAAGAATGGGACGTGGAAAACATCAACGTAGAAGTAGAGCTTGAAAATTTTCCTTTAACGAAAAGAGCTGTATTCAAAAGAGACATCAGTTTTGAAGGTATTCTGGATGATGAACAGCTGAAAAGACTGCATACCATAGCCGATGCCTGCCCGGTACATAAAATTTTAACCAACGATATAGAAATACTAACAAAATTCTCATAATATGACCGAAGTAAAACAAAACAACGACGAAAAACACGGAAGTTTTGAGGCTTTCATAGATGGAAAACGCGCAGGCGTAATGACTTATACCTGGGCCGGAGAAGAAAGATTTATCATTGACCACACTGAGGTGGAAGAAGCCTACAACGGAAAAGGCGTAGGAAAGGAAATGCTTCTGGCAGCAGTAGATTTTGCAAGGAAAAACAACAAAAAGATTATTCCACTCTGCCCGTTTGCCAAAGCAAGTTTTCAGAAAAGTGAAGAACTGCAGGATGTTTTAGTCAACTAACGCTAATTTTTGTCCTAAAGATACAGACCTTTCAGATGTTTTACTCTGAAAGGTTTTTTCTTTTTGACCAGAACAGAAAAAAACTATATTTGCTAAAATTTAAAATTTCAGCATGAATTCAGGAACTATCCTTTTGCTATTTGTTTTTATCTATTTCGTTGGTCTTTTGGTGATTTCCTATTTCACAAGCCGGAATTCTGATAATCAATCATTTTTTATTGGTAATAAGAAAAGTAAATGGTGGCTCGTTGCATTCGGGATGATAGGAACCAGCTTAAGTGGTGTTACCTTTATTTCAGTTCCGGGAACAGTTGGGAAAATGACAGGCAGTGAATATATTTTCGGAGGCTTTGAATATTATATGATGGTGATTGGCTTTTTCATAGGGTATTTTATAGTTGCAGCCATATTGCTTCCGCTATATTACAAGATGAATCTAACCTCCATTTATACGTATTTAGGAAGAAGATTTAATGTAGAAGCTCATAAAATAGGTTCGATATTTTTTATCATTTCCAGAGCTATTGGCGCTACAGCAAGATTATATCTGGTTGTCAATGTTTTACAGATATTCCTGCTTGAAGGCCTGGGCGTTCCATTTTGGGTAACGGCTCTTGTACTCTTGCTGATGGTTCTTTTATACACTTTTGAAGGCGGCGTAAAAACAATCGTAATTACTGATACTTTGCAAACTTCCTTTATGATTATCAGTTTGGTTGCCTGTATCGTTTATATTTTATCCAATCTAAATTTATCCTTTGGTGAAGCATACACCATTTTAGAACAGAAAAATTATACTCATTTTATCAATTTTGATCCCAATTCCAAAACATTTTTCCTTAAAACCATTTTAGGAGGGATTTTCATTACGATCGCCATGACGGGCCTGGATCAGGAAATGATGCAGAAGAATATTTCTGTAGACAATCTTCAGAATTCAAAAAAGAATATGCTGACATTCGCGGGAACTCTTCTTTTTGTCAATCTTGCTTTCCTGTTTTTGGGAGGTCTGCTTTATCTTTTTGCCTTGCAGAACGGTGCAGAATATGGATTGGCAAAATCTGAAACGGTAACCAACATTTTCGGATTCAAAGATGCGGCAGGAAATATAAAAAATATTATGGGAGACGACCTCTTCCCCGCTTTATCGCTTCAGGGACATTTCCCAATGGTGATTTCCGTTATTTTTATTATCGGGCTAATTTCAGCGTTATTCCCTTCAGCGGATGGTGCACTGACGGCAGTAACCAGTTCATATTGTGTAGATTTATTAAACCTTAATGAAGATAAAACTAAAACGGAAAAGGAAAAAAAACACCTTCGTATGAAAGTTCATTTAACTTTCACCGTAGTTTTCTTCATCCTGATTATGGTTTTCAAAGCCATGAATGATAAATCAATCGTTTATCTGATTATGGAAATTGCCGGCTATACTTACGGACCTCTTTTGGGACTTTTTGCTTTCGGAATTTTTACCAAATTCCAGATTTCAAGAAAGTATGCCATTCTTGCGGTTACAATTTTGGCACCTGTTATCACTTATTTAATTAATTTATCGGTGACCACTTATACGGATTACAGAATTGGTGTAGAACTGATTGTACTTAATGGCCTGCTTACTTTTATTGGTTTATGGCTGGTAAAAAACAAACAATATTTAAAAGTAGTCTGATCAGAAAAATAGTTTTAAAGTCTTGGTCATCTTAAAAAAATAACAAGTATGAAATCATCAATATTTCTAGCCATTGCCTTGCTTCTATGTGAATTAATAAATGCACAAAGTGCTGTTGATTTTGCCAATCTTGCCAAGTACAAAGATGACAATACAGCAATTTTAAATGCAAAGAAAAAAGTGGATGTGGTCTTTATGGGAAATTCCATTACTGAAGGCTGGGTAAAAAACCATTCAGCATTTTTTGCCGATAATAATTATATAGGCAGAGGAATCAGCGGCCAAACCTCTTCACAAATGCTCCTCCGTTTTCAAAATGACGTTGTATCCTTAAAGCCAAAATTGGTGGTAATTAATGCCGGTACTAATGATATTGCCCAAAACACAGGAGCTTATGATCAGGACTTCACCTTTAACAATATTAAAGCAATGGCTGATATGGCCCGAAGCAACGGAATTAAAGTAATCATCGCATCTGTGCTACCTGCAGCTGCATTTCCCTGGCGTAAAGATATCACTGATGTATCCCAGAAAGTAGATGCCTTAAACAGCAGGCTAAAGCAGTACTCGCTTAGCAACAAACTCGTTTTTGTTGATTATAATACGGCAATGCGTAATGATAAGGGCGGTATGCGTGAAGGTCTTTCAAAAGACGGTATCCATCCTGAATCTGCAGGTTACAGCATTATGGAACCGTTGATTAAAAGTGCTGTCAATAAAACATTGAGTAAAAAATAAAAATTACATTTTTACTCCTTATTTTAGCAGTAAGCATGTTTCAATTTATTAAAAAGTTTGTTTTTATTTTTAATCTATTAAGAAATAGAGACTTGAGAACACCCTAATGCAGGAACGGAACTTTTCTAAATTTTCCAACTACATCTATTACAAGAAGACTGTTAAAATCAGTATTTCTTCGAAATAATTCTAAATCCGGATCATCAATCCGGATTTTTGCATTTCCGTAAGCCGTTAAAAAATTGTAAATTCGCGTGCAAATAAATCAGATATAATGAGTAAAAGTATCGAAGAGTTAAAATCTCTTACTACGCAGATCAGAAGAGACATTTTAAGAATGGTTCATGCTGTAAATTCAGGACATCCGGGCGGAAGTTTAGGATGTACGGAATACTTTACAGCGCTTTATGGGAATGTAATGAACTATAATCTTCCTTTCACGATGGAGGGGAAAAATGAGGATCATTTTTATCTTTCAAACGGGCATATTTCGCCGGTTTACTATTCTACTTTAGCGAGATTTAATTTCTTTCCGGTAGATGAATTGAGAACTTTCAGAAAGCTGGATTCAAGACTTCAGGGGCATCCTACTACCCATGAGGGTCTTCCGGGGATCAGAATTGCTTCGGGATCTCTTGGCCAGGGACTTTCTGTGGCACTTGGTGTAGCAGAAGGGAAAAAACTGGACGGAGATAAGTCTCTTGTATATACGCTTCACGGAGATGGTGAGCTTCAGGAAGGTCAGGTTTGGGAAGCTTTGATGTATGCTGCTGCCAAGAAAGTGGACAACATCATCTCAACTATTGACTACAATGGACGCCAGATCGACGGAGATACGGATGATGTATTAAGCTTAGGAAATTTGCACGCTAAGCTTGAGGCATTTGGATGGACTGTTTTGGAAGAGAAAAACGGTAACGATCTTGAAGCTGTTATTGCGATCCTGGAGAAAGCTAAAACTGAAACAGGAAAAGAAAAGCCTGTAGTAATCATTCTTCATACAGAGATGGGTGCTGGTGTGGATTTCATGATGGGGTCTCACGCATGGCACGGAAAAG
Source organism: Chryseobacterium sp. CCNWLW53 (assembly GCF_037083525.1). Classification (NCBI taxonomy): domain Bacteria; kingdom Pseudomonadati; phylum Bacteroidota; class Flavobacteriia; order Flavobacteriales; family Weeksellaceae; genus Chryseobacterium; species Chryseobacterium sp. CCNWLW53. The sequence continues at coordinate 271,294 of NZ_JBAOJR010000005.1, forward strand.
CTCCGAATGATGAGCAGCTTAACACTGCATTCAAACAATTATATCTAGAAGCTCCTGCTGATTATTAATAATAAATGATGAATAATCAATGATGAATGATGGTTTAAATCTTTAAGGAAAACATTGTTTATCACTATCAAAAACTTTAGTAAAAATGAAATATACATATACAGAAAAAAAGGATACGCGTTCAGGATTCGGAGCCGGATTAGCAGAACTTGCCGACAAAAATCCTAATGTAGTGGCACTTTGTGCAGACCTTATCGGTTCTTTGAAAATGGAAAAGTTTATTGAAAAAGCACCGGAAAGATTCTTTCAGATAGGTATTGCAGAGGCTAATATGATGGGAATTGCTGCTGGTTTGAGCATTACAGGAAAAATTCCTTTTACAGGAACTTTCGCGAACTTCTCTACTTCAAGAGTGTATGATCAGATCCGTCAGTCTATCGCTTATTCAGGAAAGAATGTAAAAATCTGTGCATCACACGCTGGTCTTACTTTAGGGGAAGACGGTGCTACTCACCAGGTTTTGGAAGATATCGGTATGATGAAAATGCTTCCGGGCATGACGGTAATCAACCCATGTGATTACAACCAGACCAAGGCCGCTACCATCGCTATTGCAGAGCACGATGGTCCTGTATATTTACGATTCGGAAGACCTACCGTACCTGTATTCATTCCTGAAGATATGCCTTTCGAAATTGGAAAAGGAATTCTTCTTCAGCAAGGTACTGATGTAACGATTGTTGCAACCGGACATCTTGTTTGGGAATCTCTTGTAGCAGCTGATGAGCTTGAAAAAGAAGGTATTTCTTGTGAAGTAATCAACATTCACACTATTAAACCGCTGGATGAAGAAATCATCATTAAATCTGTTGAAAAAACAGGTAAGATCGTTACAGCTGAGGAACACAACTATCTTGGTGGTTTAGGAGAATCTGTTGCGGGAATGCTTGCCAGAAAGAGACCTACAAGACAGGAATTTGTTGCAGTAAATGATACTTTCGGAGAATCTGCTACTCCTGCAGAATTGATGAAGAAATACAAGATCGATGCAGCTGCTGTGAAAGAGGCTGTGAAGAGAATTTTAGCGAACTAAGATAAGCTATATCATATAAATAAACCCGGGCTGTTTCTTCGAAACAGCCCGGGTTGCTTTTTAACCATCCCGTCAAATCTTTGATTTGTCATCCCTTCCAGAGGAGGAGAAAATGGCTACAGTATTCATTTTAGATCATATTATTGTGCCCTATTTATAGGAATATCAAGTACATCAAGCACAGGATATAATATATTTTCCAGAAATTCCTCTTCTTTTACCCTGGATGCCTTAGAACCTGAAAAATAATTGCTGATTCTGTAGTTTTTAACAAACTGATTTCTTTTTTTTCCGATAACATAAGAGTAGGCACCACTTTCATCATTAATGAAATAAGTCATTTCATCAAAGCTCATGATTTTTTTAGTGAGAAAGAGCCTTCTATAAATGCTCTTCTCCCGTTTATCGAAAATATATTTTACCGGAACTTTAAAAAGAAGATCCCATAAGAAATAAACCATATAGACTCCCCATATAACAGAAGCAATGGTAAAGGTATTTTCAGATAGTATATTTCTGAAATAATACATCACCGGAATTGCAAGAATTCCAACGCCTAACCACCATCTTAAAGTACGCAGGAAGCTGTAATTAGGCATAAAACTTATTTCACTGCCATTATCTTCAAATTTATATCGGTCTTTGGTATTCATCGCAAGTTTTCATTTAAACCCATAATATCTTCGGTTTCGTTTACCATTTTTTGTATTGCTTTATGGGTAAGGGCCTGCCCTATCATAAATTTCTGTTCTTTTCCATTAACCTCAAAATGAATATTTAGAAATACATTCATAGGAATGAACCCAAGATATTTCGTCGTCAAAACTTCAAAATTTATAAAATCCTGGAAAGCATAGGTCTTTGTAGAAACAAAAACACTGGGTTTGCAGGTAATGGTCTGCTGTTGCGGATCGATCACAAACTTTTTTACAAAAAAATTAGCAACGATCAGTCCTACAACCACAATTAAGAATAGGCCCAATAGAGGGAAATTATATTTATAAGCAAACCCTGCAGCAATAAATATAAGAATAGCCAATACCGAACTAAATATGGGCTGGTTTTTGAAGATAAAAAGATTTCCTTCTTTTTTGTAGAATTGATAAGTGTTCATAATAAATAGTAATGTATTTTAATGTTTAATTATTTTTTATAACGTTCTGCAATCTCATCGTTATTAATAGTTTTAAAAGTATTCAGGTCTGTTCTGAAGTAGCTGTCATGAATTGAAAAATAGGCATCAACTGTAGCTTTTGATTGTTCAGCAGCTTTTTTCCAGCATTCAAAGAACCAGTTTTCAAACAATCTGTATTTTTCATCATTATATTCATCCCAGAAATCATCGAAGTCATCTTCTTCCTCATATTTCTCCTGAAAATCCGAAGCTTGTGTCCATATTTTTTCCGGAAGAAAAGAATTCCATTCTTCACTTTCTCCGGCCTGCTTTTTCTTTTGGCAGGACAAAGTCATCGTGTGGGTAATAATATCTCCTTTTTGATCTTCAGCCCAGAATACAATATCTAAATAATCGTATTCATATTCAAAATATAGGGCTTTGATATCTGTTTTAGTCTTTCCACTGAGAAAATCTACATTTTCTCCTTTAAGCATTTGTACAAGATCTTTAATGAGTCCGTTCCTAATTTCCTCAAGATGATTTTTTAACTCCATATTGAGTTGTTTGAGGTTTTCATACATTGATTTTGTCATTTAAGTTTTGATACTGTTGTTAGTATGCAAAAATAGATGAAAAAATAAATCTTCCAGTCATGATTTAATGTATTTTATAAACCATTTTTTTGTATGTACAATACGTCATTAACATGTACAGCAGTGATATCAGATTATTTATTTAATGATTCAATTTTATAATGTTCAAACTCAAATTTCACAGTCTGTAATGGATAAAATTACCCGACCCGGTATTTTTTAAGATTTATTTAAACATGTACAATATGTCTATAAATCCACAAAAAAATTACACATTACTCACATTAAAGGGATATAATTATTTATAGTTTTGAAATAATCAACGTTGATTGAAATTCGATATTTCGCCTGTAAGTGTACAGTATGGGATGGAGTAAAGAATGACAAACCCCATGTCAGGGCTTATATGACAACACAGATTTTAACAAAAAAAATTATTCAATTATGAAAAAATTAAATGGTATGAAGAACTTTTCTTCATTGGAAAACAAAAAAATGAGCAACCTGGTAAATATTACAGGTGGAACTGAAACAAATGTAAGAACTACTTCTGAAACAGGTCCAAATGGTCAGCCTGGGAACACAGGTGATACAGCAATTTGTAATGATGGGAAACAAGTGGCAACAGTAACAGTTGACTAAATATGAGGGGGATTTCCCCCTCTATTTTTCATATAAAGAATTATAATAATGAAATATAGCCTTTTTTTAATATTGATTACGCTAGCTTTTATTTCATGTAAAACTAAAAAGCTTAACTATATAGATTATTATCATAAGGTCTATGCCATTGACAGTGCACATAGAGTTCATAAAGATACTTTAGCAACGATCCGGCAATATAAAAAATTATTCAGGAAATATCCTCCTGCCCAAAATGAAAGGCTGGAAGAGTATGAAACCTACATCAGGTATGCAGACAAATTCCATAAAAAATTTGGTGGTATCAAAAGTCTGGACAAACTTATAGCTCAGTCGGCACCCAACTGGAAATACAAAAGAGAAGATCGGGATTTTTTCAAACTTTACAAAAAATACGGGATTGACAGTCTTACTGTTGAACAGAAAGTACTTCAATGGAAAAGAGGCTTAAACAAAATACTGATAGATTCTTTCAGTATTGCATTCAAACGGGACCAGTATAATGATCGCATTGGCCCAACTGTAGTAAAAGATGACAAAAAAAATGCTGAACTTTTGATATGGACATTAAAAAACTATGGTTTTCCGTCAAAACAAAAAATAGGACTCAATGGCAACAATGATCAATTCATGCCAATGAGCATTCTTCTCAATCATATGGCAGGAACAGAGCATTATGAATACTTCAGGACAAAATTACTGGAATATGTAAGATCAGGTGAATGTACCCCTAGAGAGTATATAGAAATAGTTGACAAATATCAATACATCCATCATTTACAAACTGTTTACGGTATATTCAACCATTTCGATGCTCCTAATTTTACTGTATCAGATTCTGCAAGAATAGATAAAAACCGGATAACAGTGGGATTTCCCACTCTCAAATATTCTTCAAAAATAACTAAAGATTTTCGAAAAAAAATAAATTCAAAATAGGATAAGGATATAATAGTTATCCCTTAATTAAATCATAAAAACACTGCATGATACTGATTATCTCTCAAAATAATGAAATTACAACTACCGAGGTAATTAAACAGCTGATCGTAATGAATAAAAAATTCATCCGTGTACATGAAGATGAATTTTTTGAAATTAAACTTCAGAAAAAAAGAATTTTACTTCAAAGCTACCGCAATACTTTCTTTCTTGATGAAATAAAAAGTGTCTGGTATAGAAGAGGCAGATTGGCTTTTAAACGTTTAAAATATGCCAACAAATCTATTAACCTGAATATGAATGAGACACAATACTGGCTTGAAGATTATATCAGAAAAACACTTGAATCCAAAAGACACATCAATAAGGAAAGTAATAGTGATGTCAACAAACTGATTGTGCTCGACAAAGCAAAAGAAATTGGTTTTGATGTTCCCGGATATTTTCTGGCAGAAGATACTGACGAAGTAGAAATAGAAAAGACCATTATAAAAACACTGAACGGAAATGTAATGCTGGATGAAATAAAGAAAAACTCCGGTGGTTTTATGTATACATCAATTGTTGAACAAAAGGAAATAACCCCTTTTTTTATTACTTTTTTCCAGGAAAAAATTGAGAAAGAATTTGAAGTAAGAACTTTTTATCTAAATGATCGCTGCTGGTCTATGGCCATATTCTCACAAAATGATGAACAGACTAAAGTGGATTTCAGAAAGTATAATAAAACAAAACCGAACAGGAATGTTCCCTACAACCTTCCAACTTATCTTGAGGAAAGGATACGCCAATTAATGCAGGCTTTAGATCTGAATTCAGGCTCCCTGGATTTTATAAAGAAAGGAGAAAAACATTATTTTCTGGAAATCAACCCGATTGGACAGTTTACAGGAATGTCCAATACATGCAACTATTCTCTGGAACAAAAAATCGCTGAATATCTATGAAAAATCTGTATAACGAAAAACATAAACTGCCTCTTACATTCAAATATCTTGAGGTTTTTAAAACAAAAAATGTCAGCAAAATTCACAGCAACATGCTATACTTTAAACCATCTGAAAAATATCAGACTGAATATCATGTGAGAGAGAAACCATTAAAACAGCTTACAAGACTGATATGACATATTTTAATTTATTCAGCAATATCCTTGTCACAAAAGGCGCCAGTCGTATTTTAATCTCAGATCTTCAGAGAAACATTTCTGAATTATATCCTTTAGAATTTTATGACATTATAGAGGAACTGAAAAGTAAATCTATTGAAAATATCCTTGGAAGTTATGATGCAGAATCACAAAAATTCATGCATGAATATATAGAGCTGCTCCTTGAAAAAGAATATGGCTTTATAACAGAAGGAAATTGGGATGGCAGTTTTCCGTCACTTTCCTATAAATTCTCTGAACCCAGTGAAATTTCAAATATTTTTATAGAGGTCAGCGATACATCAGTTTTGGATAGAATAAAAGAATCTATAGAAACCCTTAGAGTAAAGTATCTTGTCATTTACTGTAATAAAAAACTTTCTCTTAATGAGTTTCAAAGCATTGATTTACAATTTGAAGGCTCTGTTTTAAATGGTATCGAAATATTTTCACCGTTCTATGACAATGTAGATGAGGAGTTTATCAATCACCTTAGTCAAACATTAACGGGAATTTACAGCTTAGTATTCTACAGTTGCCCAAAAGCTCCTGTTAAACCTAAAGATGTTTTCAGATTCTCTCTGCAGTTTAGCCAAGAGAATTTAAAAATTTCCTCCTGCGGAAAAGTAGATCTAAAATATTTCAACACTAATATTTCAAAAGTAACAGAAGCCGTAAATCATAATTCCTGTCTCCACAAAAAGATAGGAATAGATATAAACGGGAACATCAAAAACTGCCCTTTAATGGTTGAAAGCTTTGGAAACATCAACGACATCAGTCTTGAGGATGCAGTGATAAAGCCAGGATTCAGAAAATATTGGAATCTCACCAAAGATAAGATAGAAATCTGTAAAGACTGTGAGTTCAGGTACATTTGTACAGACTGCAGAGCCTATACGGAGCGAAATCATACAAATAGTGAAGGATTAGACACTTCTAAGCCTCTGAAATGCGGTTATGACCCTTATACAGGAAAGTGGGAAACATGGAGCAAAAATCCTTTAAAACAAGAGGCAATACGCTTTTATGAGCAGCAAATAAATCTAAATGCAGGCCTCTAGCGGAAAAACTTCCATTTCGGAATAATTGCCAGCATCCCGAAGCCCGTAAACAGGAAAAGATTGGTTACATCCGTATATAAGAATGTGGACAGGTAATAATTATGCATAAAAAAATGCAGTACCAGTAATGCAGGAAACATAAAAATCCCAATTTTTCTATAGAAGAACATCAGGATAAGCCCGAGCATCATCAGAGCATCAATAGAAAAAATAACAAAAAAATACCATCTCGGAATCTGAAGATATTCATGCTGAAGATATTCATCAATATCAATTCCCAACCCCATAATAGTAAACAGCATTAATGCTGCAAATGCTGAAATAAAGCCCCATCCTTTCTTTGGATCCTCGTCAAAGTAACTGTATTCTTCCATAGCTACAAAAATAAAGAACTTATGAATACATTCATAAGTTCTTTAATATAATCTTCGTTTAAAATTTGAATTATATAGAAATAGCGTTGATCAATCTGTTTTTGTCGCTCAAGTACTCTTCCATAGAGATCATACTTTCGGTTCTCATTACATCTTGAATGTCGTCTATCTGATAGATAATTCTTTTCGCATCTTCCGTATTCTTAGCTCTTACTTTACAGAAAATGTTATATTTTCCGGAAATAACGCTCGCTTCGATTACATTTGGAAGTACTGAAAGCTCTTTCAATACCTCTTGAGTGCGGTTTGATTTTGTCAAAAGGATTCCAATGAAAGCTGTAAAGTGATAATCCAGCTTGCCATAATCGATATTAAGAGATGATCCCAAAATAATACCTGCATCCTCCATTTTTTTCACTCTTACGTGAATTGTTCCAGCAGAAACATCCATCTGTTTTGCAATTTCAGTAAAAGGCATTCTTGTGTTTTCGACTAAGAAATCAAGAATTTTCTTGTCTATTTCGTCCAGTTGATAGTTCATATTAGTTAAATTACAATTTTCTTAAAAAATCTATGTATTTGTTGCAAATTTATAAAAAATAATTTAACTAAAAAAATTATATCAAACATTAACAATAATTAACACGGATGATAAAAATCATTAAAATATTACGATTATTTACTAGTCGATTTTGTAGAATCTGTTTTTATTTCCGCTTTAGCTTCTGACTGTTTTTTATCTTTTTTCCTCTTTTTAAAGAGAGAATTAAAGCTTTTGCTCCACACAACTCCCCCACCATAGGCCTGATTTGCAGAACCATTGGTACTTACCATCCCAATATTGGTAGGCTTGGAATACCCTCTTAGGACAAGACTTCCATCATTCTTTTTAGAAATATCATATTCAATAGATCCCTCACCAGAAAGATAATTGGTCTGTGTACCTTCTGTTTTTGTCAGCGGAATCCCCAGTCCGGTTTTAATGTTTACCCTTGGTGAAAGGGCCACACTCACCCCGGCATTGGCCCGGTCACCAGTGTTGGAATTTTGGTCACCTTTTACATAATTCAAATCGATCTGGAATTCGTTGCTCATTGTATTAAGAACTGATCCCAACTGTTTCAGAAGCATATTGTATCCGGAAGATTCCGCTACACCTGCCACATCAAAATCCACTCCTCCACTGTTCGAAACATTAAATGTGCTCAGCAGCAGGACGGAACCAAACTGAAGCACTTTTTCACCTTCCTGGCTCATCTTAGCTGCCAATGTTTCTTTTACCTGGCTGGAAACATCAAGGGCAGTCACGTTCAGATCAATTTTAGGATTGATGAGAGACTGGGTAATATTGGCCTGAAGCAGTACACTGATCGGCTGCAGTTTCCCCATACTTAGATATTCACCTGCATTGGAAACCATTCTCACATAATTGGCTGTAATATCGAGTGCCGGCTTCATCGCATCACCATCCCATCTGATGCTGCTGTTCTTTTCTATTTGAAAGGTCTTATTAAGAATAGCTTTGGAAACAAATGTTCCGTTATCTACTTTATAAGTACCATTCATGGCAATGTTGCCCTGTCGGCCCATCTGGAATCTCAGCCTGTCTGCAGTTCCTTTTACAGTGATATTACCTACATCATCACCCACAAGAACATTCACCGTAGTTCCTTTATCCACATCAAGACTGAAGTCGATGCGCATATTAGCTCCCGTCTTCTTCTTTTCTTCCAGCGTGATAAGCCCGTCTTTTCCTTCTTTCAGGAATCTCAGCATTTTAAATTCTTCAACATTGGATGTCGAGCTGGAATTAAAGGTAAAATTACTTCCGTTCAGGGCTTTCATATTAGGAGTTGAAATACTCAATCCGGAAACAGGTCCGTCTACATAGAGATCTCCCTGACCGTAAACCCTTCCCCAAAACAGATCATAATCTTTCTGGCTCGTATTCAGCATAAGAAGATTGTCAGCCCTCATTACGAGGTTGACCCCCATTGACGAAATTGTCTCAAACTGGATTGCACCTGAAATTGTTCCCTTAGAATTCGATCTTCCGTCATGAACTTCAATATTGTTAAGAATGGCAAGTCCACGGGAAAGCGGAATCACTGTATCATCAAATGAATAATCTACTCCGGTAAACAAGAGCTTTAAACCGAAACCTTTTAAAGCAATATCCCCGCTATAATCAAGATCACTCAACTTTCCGTTGATCTTCAGATCACCTGTAGCTTTCCCTCTGATATTTCCGAAAACAGTCTGAACAAACTGCTGGGTAAAAGCAAGGTCAAAATCCCGCATTTCTGCAGTGAGATCAATTGTAGGAGAAGCAGTGTTATTATTGACGGTACCAGTCAGATGAAGGTTGTTATTTCCAAGAACTCCTGCTGAAGCTACCTTTACATCTACGTCATACACATTCAGAGAGAAACCGTTTGTAGCAGAAATAGTAAGGTCACCCATCTGGTTTCCGTTCATCACAATATTATCTACAGTAAGATCTACAATTGGCTGCAAAGTGCTTTTATCCATCTTGATCTTTACACTTCCGTTTGCCAGGCCTTTTATTCCCATAGGATTTCCTCCGGACTGCATTTCAAGAAGCTTTTCAATAGCAAATTCGTTAATCTCTGCGTCTAAATAAAAGTCTTTGGCGGATTTGAACTGTGCCTCTTTAATAAACAGGGCACTTTTATCTGAATATATACGCAGGTTCCTGATATCGAAATCTCCTGCGTTTTTTCTGTAAGTAATGGAATGATCCAGTTCGGGGCTTGTATCTATTGCCCAAGTCACCTCATTAAATTTAACTTCTGTAGGTTCAAACCTGAAAACGTAATCCCCGGCAGCATTCGTAGACTGATCTACGTTAATAGCATAAGCTTTAAGATTATCATTCAAATCATCCTCAGGACTTCCATGCTTGAAGGTAGTGGCCAGATGAAGAGCCGTATTGTTTTCATTTTTACCTTTAAGTTCAAAATCCTTAATAATATTGTTATTGTATACCAGTTTGCTGACCCTTGCATACAGCTGTTCATTAAGGTTTGCCGTATTGATCCTCACCATCACGCTGTCGATCATCGCACTGTCTCTGGAAATATTATTTCTATCATTAATTTTGTATTCAGGATTGGCGGCGGCCAAAGCTTTGTCTGCATCCGAAATTTCTTCCTTCTTCGTCATAATATACTTCAGAGAGGCTGCATCCAGATTCAGGATGAGATCATTTGAATCTCCGTTGTATTCTCCTTCTATCACAGCACCCTGCGGAAGCTTCAGATCAGGCAGGAAATAATTCACAACGCCCTGCTGAACATCAAAATTCATTTTAAAATTCTGACCTCTGTATAATTTTCTCGGTGGTGGGCCTACAAGAATTCTTCCGATTCCATTCTCTACCATACCCGCAAGATCGGCAAGGTTATATCTTCCTGATATTTTACCGCTTGCAGCGCCAGGTGCATCCACATCAATGACACGTCCGCCGGCTTCCACAAAAGTTTTCAGCTTGGCGTTTGGAATAATGTATTTTTGTGTGGCTGTGGCAAAGTGAAGATCATTGGCATCCACATCTAAAGTCAAATCATTAATATTAGACATGGACATTTTACCTTCCACCCGTCCGCTCACGATCTGGCTTCCCGGTTTATTGGTAAAATAATTCATATTCAGAGAAGTGACATCTGCATTTACATTCATCGCGACCCTTGAGGTACTGAAATCAATAAGCCCTTTAATCGTTGCTTTAGCCTGCTCATCATTCACGGTGATAAGTCCATTATATTTTTTATGATCCAGCAATCCGTCAAGATACACATTACTGATCTGCTTATCCATAATTTCGATGCTGGTGATCTGGGATTTCGTGGTCAGACGCATTGTATTCACGTCAAAACTCTGTCCGTTAAGATCAAATTTACCGGAGATCAGGCCAACACTTTTATTCTTGGTGATGACAGAGGTATTCAGGTCTTTTACTTCGAGATATCCCGAATATTTAGGCATTGCCGTACTGTATGCGGTAAGTGAAAGTTTGGAGATCTTGGCCTGCCCTATTCCTGTCATCAGGTTTCCACTGGAAACGTAAACCTGCTCAGGAGTTACCCTTGCTGCTCCGTTATATTTCAGCTTCCCGAAATCATCTGCAAAATTCTTCATCTTTTTAGAAATAAATGAAGGCATCATGGCTTTTAGATCCTTATAGGTAAAATCGGTAGAAAGATCGTTCGTTTCAATGGCAAAATTTCCTTTCAGCAGTCTGTCGACCTTCATTGTTTTGGTTGCGATATTGACGTCAGGATTTCTGATCAGGAAATTCTCTAAATGAAATTTATTTAAAGGACCGGTCATTTTCCCGGCAAGGTTGAATGGCTTAAAATTATCCCAGTTGGTCACAAAATAACTGATATCATATCCGCTCAGCTGACTTCCCTGCTGGATTTCCATATCCCAGCGTACACGGTCTGCAAAATCTGCCCATGAACCGTCATGAAGATTAAATTTGATATTTCCCTGGAGCAGTGAATGATCAGTATTCAGGGTAAGGTCTTTTAGTGACAGAAATTCAGGTGTTAAAGAAAGTTCAGTAGAAAAAGTATCTACAAAATGAGATTTCCCCCATCTGTTAGTGACGAAGGACATATTATTGATCAGTGCCGAAATATTGGCCCCGTTAACCTTTACATTAGGTGCTTTTAAATTAAAATTTGTGGCAGTAAGCCATTTTCCAGGTTCTCCCGGAGAGTTTTGACTTACAATAGACACCTTTGAATCAATGATCTGTACACGGGAATCGAGCTGAAAAGGAGGCTTTTTAGGATCTCTTTTCTTCCCACTGTCGAAAAGCTGTGTAAATCTGATAAAATTGGAAATACTGTCCCCTTTATAGGTGATCACCTTTACATCTGCATTAACCAGGGTGAGGGAATTAAAGCTTAGTGAATTACTGTTTCCTGAAATAGCATTGTAAGCGAGAGACATCCAATCTGAATTGGCGCGAAATTCTCTTGCTTTGATAAATTCCAGTCCTTTGTAGTCTTTTATTTTTAATCCTTTTATAGTGACGTCTCCAAAATAATCTACTTCTACACTCTCTGTAGACATCCCTGCTTTAAAGTCTTTATTTACGATCTGAAGCGCCTGATTGGCTGCCCATCGTTTGGTTACCGGAAGGTTAATGGCAGTAAGTATTCCTCCAACAAGAATAACTCCCAACCAGAAAAGGATCAGGAGAAGCTTTGCCCACCAGGAATAGCTGGTGACATCTTTTACCGCCTGCTTTCCAAATTCTTCAGCCGTTTCTACAGGATGATGAATAGCATCTGATGCCAGTTCAGATGCTTCTTTAACGGTCTCCTTTACAGCCCCTTCTACATCCCCAACAGTCTTCTGTACCTGATCACTTAGGTTCTCAGTTACCGATTTTTTATTCTCATTCTCGTTATTATTCTCTAACTTTGCCATTATTATGAGCGACTCTATAATTTTAGGTATTGAATCGTCCTGCGACGACACCTCAGCAGCTATCATCAAGGGAAACTGTATTCTGTCCAACATTGCTGCGAATCAGGCCATCCATAAAGAATATGGAGGTGTGGTCCCGGAACTGGCATCGCGAGCGCATCAACAAAATATAATCCCCGTTGTTGAAAAATCTCTTACTAAAGCAAATATACAACAAAATGCTATTTCAGCTATAGGATTTACACGCGGTCCCGGACTTTTGGGATCACTTCTTGTAGGAACATCATTTGCTAAGTCTTTGGCAATGAGCTTAAATGTTCCATTAATTGAAGTTAACCATCTCCAGGCACACATTTTAGCCCATTTCATTGCAGATGCAAATCCTATGCCGCCTCAATTCCCTTTTCTGTGTCTTACAGTAAGCGGAGGTCATACGATGATTGTATTGGTAAGGGATTATTTTGATATGGAAATTATCGGAAAAACAATAGATGATGCTGCAGGAGAGGCTTTTGACAAGATTGGAAAGATTTTCGACCTTGATTATCCTGCCGGGCCTATTATAGATCGATTGGCTAAGGAAGGAAATCCTGATGCTTTTACATTCAACAAACCTAAGATGGAAGGCTATGACTATTCATTCAGCGGGATCAAAACTTCCGTTCTTTATTATATTCAGAAAGAGGTGAAAAAAAATCCGGATTTTATTAAAGAAAATCTGAATGATCTTTGTGCTTCGGTTCAAAGAACAATCATTGAAATTCTGATGACTAAACTTGAAAAAGCCGCCAAAGAATTGAATATAAAAGAGGTGGCCATCGCCGGTGGAGTTTCTGCCAATTCTGCTTTGAGAAAAGTAATGGAGGACAATCATGAAAAATTAGGCTGGAATATCTACATTCCAAAATTTGAATATACAACTGATAATGCTGCGATGATTGCCATGGTTGCTCAATTGAAGTTTGAAAGAGGTGAATTTACGGATCTGAGAACTTCCGCAACTGCAAAATATGATTTATGAAGATACTATTAGAAGAAAAAATACTGGGAACACATTCTAAAAAGAACTCAAAATATTATTGGGTTTTAGAAACCGTTATAGGAAAAAATGAAGTGACAGAAAAATCTGAGGACGAAGATTATTTAATGATAAGTTCAGAAATTGGATATGTTCAAAATATAAAGGAAGAGATCATAGAGAAGATCAATTCAGAAAATGTATTTAGTTTTACTTACGAACCCAAAGAAGGAGATTATTTATCCATCAAAAATAATTTAAGAAAAAACGAATATTTGAATTTAATTTTTATGAATAATAAGTGGGTTGAAGAAATTTACGCATGTTCATATAGAGATTGTGAAGGCGATATTTATACTACGATAAAAACCGGTGTAGCATTTATAAGCGATAATGAAATTACCTTTTAATCATCACTTCACTTATCAGTAAAATTCAGGCGCATTCTAAATATCAATATATGAAACTTTTTTTTGGCGAAATCAATAACGGAAAAGCAATAATTAATGATGAAGAACAACAGCACATTGTGAAAGTTCTCCGCATGAAAGATGGTGAAGAAATTTACGTAACAGACGGAAAAGGAAATATTGCTTCCGGAAAATTAGTTATCGAAGGAAAAAAAGCCGGCTTAGAAGTTTCTGAAATTAAAACCAATACTCCGGATTTTAGTCCCCGACTTCATATTGCCATTGCTCCGACGAAAAACATCGACAGGATCGAGTTTTTTGTGGAAAAGGCTGTGGAAATGGGCATTTCAGAGATCAGTATTATTATTACAGAAAAAACTGAACGTAAAATTATTAATATTGATAAGCTCAGAAAGCAGGCTGTTGCTGCTTCCAAACAAAGTTTGCGATTCCATTTCCCTGTCATTAATGATGCGCTGAAGCTTACAGATTTCTTAAAAAACATTGACCCGCAGCATACTTTCGTAGCGCACTGTCATGAAAATCTTGAAAGGATTGAGCTTAACCACATTCCCGCTCTGGAACAGATCACTTTTTTGATTGGCCCTGAAGGGGATTTTTCTGAAAAGGAAATTCAATTTCTGTCCGACACTAATGTAAAAGCAGTTTCACTTGGAAATCAAAGATTGAGAACGGAAACGGCCGGTGTATTTGTAGCGGCGTGGAATTATTTCAATATGATGAAAAATTAGAAGTTAGAAATTAGGAGCATCTATCTTATCAATAAATCAACAAATTCCCTACATTTCCAGGTTATGGTCTTTAAGATATTTTTCGAAAATCTGCTGGCCGCTTCGCATTGAATTGACTGCCCATCGGATCTTCATTTTCATCAGTTTTTCTTCGTTCAACTTATAATCAATACCTGATTTAATCAGTTTCTGTTTCAGTTCGTACATACAGATACCTGCGGCTACGGAAACGTTATAACTCCTCGTCAGACCGTACATCGGAATAGCCAGTGTTTCATCTGCAAAGTCTAAGACTTCTTCTGACACGCCTTCTTTCTCAGTTCCAAATACAAGAGCGATAGGTTCTGTGATTTGATAATCGGGAAGCATAACCGCATTTTTTTCAAGGGATACGGCCAGAATTTTATATCCTCTGTCTTTGATATTCTGCAATGAAGCTATATTTTTAGGCATTTTCTCTACTTCTACCCAGGTTTCGGCACCTTTTGTCACTGTAAGGTTAGGATCGAAAACATTTTCCTCTTCCATAGCCACCACTTTGTGAAAAGCATTTGCCTCTACTGATCTTATAATAGCTGCTGCGTTTCTGAACTGGTAGACATCGTCCATCACAGGAAGGACAAAATCGGAACTTTCTTTGGAGAAATGTTCTATTTTTGAGAGTCTTTCCTCTGTTAAAAACTGCTTTAAATATTCAAAAGTTTGCGCTAAATCTTCCATTCATTTTCAAATCTTTGCAAATTAACGTAATTTTGAGCTATGAACCTGAACGAGGCTCAATTTCTTAGAAAAAAGTAATTCATGAAACGAAAAGTCCTGCTCATTTATACCGGGGGAACCATCGGTATGGAAAAAGATTATGAAACCGGAAGCCTCCGCGCATTTGATTTTGGAAATATTTTCGAAAAAATGCCTGAGATGAAATTAATGGAATGCGAAGTATTTGTGCATCCATTTGCCAAACCGCTGGACTCTTCGGATATGGGACCTGAGGAATGGAAGGTTATTGCCAACTATATTCTCAAAAACTATGAACTCTATGACGGCTTTTTGATCCTTCACGGAACGGATACGATGTCTTATACAGCTTCTGCTTTAAGTTTTATGTTGAAAGGACTGAGAAAACCTGTAATCATGACGGGCTCACAGCTTCCGATCGGAGATCTGAGAACGGATGCGAAGGAAAACCTTCTGACAAGCCTTTATTATGCCAGTCTTTATGAAAATGATGAAGCGGTTATTCAGGAAGTTGCTGTTTATTTTGAGTATAAATTATTAAGAGGGAACAGAACATTGAAATATTCTGCGGAGTATTTTGATGCTTATGCGAGTCCGAATTACCCGATATTGGGACAATCCGGTGTTCATTTAAATATCATTAAGGATAATCTTTACCGGTGTGATCCTGATATAGAATTTCATGTAGATGAACATATTTCTGAAGATATTCTTTTCTGGAGAATTTTTCCGGGTATGCATCTGAGCCATTTTAAAGAAATCCCTAAAATGAAGGTTCTTATTCTTCAGGTTTTCGGTTCGGGAACTATTTTCAGCAGTGAAAAAACACAGGAAACGCTTGAGGAAATCAGAAATAACGGAACAGAAATCGTTGTGGTAAGTCAGTGTATTTCAGGAGGTATTTCGTTCGGAAAGTATGAAAACAGTAATATTTTTTCAAGGATCGGAGCGATCAGCGGAAAAGATATGACAGCAGAAAGTGCCATCAGTAAAGCGATGCACCTGATAGACAATCCGAATTACTCCGGAACCTTTGCAGACAACTTCACGAAGAGCCTTTGTGGAGAAATTACTGAGTAATTTTAAATAATAATTTGCAGATTCCAGAAATTACCCTATTTTTGCAGTCTCAAATAGAGAGGTGTCCGAGTGGTTGAAGGAGCTACCCTGGAAAGGTAGTATACGGGTAACTGTATCGAGGGTTCGAATCCCTTCCTCTCTGCAAAAAGATAAAGGTCTTAAACTTAATTGTTTAAGGCTTTTTTATTTTACTCATGCTATTAAATAATGAGCGAAATAAAACAAAATCCCGGCATTTCTGCCAGGATTTGTCTGGAAAACTGTTGAAGTTCTTTCATCAATATAATTAGATATGAATGTTTGGTGTAAAATTTAATTGCAGATCGTGAGAAACTGATGGCTCATCTGTACTTTGAACTTGGCCTCTGATTTTAATTTAGCGTAAACCGTGTGCTCAAAGGCCTGTACGGATTTCAGTTTCTTATCGATATATTCTGCGATCTGCACGACAGAAAAAATAAAATCCCGATATACTGCAATATCCACCGTCTGTCCGTAACAAGGAAGATAAGCCTTCAAAAAAGGAACTGCAGCCTGATGCCTGTTGTAATTCACACAATATCCTGCGCCTTCCCTTGCGGTAACAACCTCACAGTCGTTGATATAATCCAGGATTGTTTTATTTCCGTCCAGAACGCTATCGTTTTTTAACAGGTATCTGTTGATTTTGTCCAGAATATGCTGGGCGTATTCCATCATGGTGATGGTTTTCCACTCAAATATATGGTTCATCCCTTTTGCTTTGAAATGTTTTTCATTTTCACAGTTGGTGCAAAAAGAAATTCCGATTTTTTCATGATAAGGCAAAAAACAATCTTTGATCTCCATGGAAGCATCAGCCAAAAGCTTATCGTCCGCAAAGCTGTAATACAGATAAGGGCTGTAAAGATCTGCCAGTGCCTTTAAATAATCAATTTCGCTGGCGTTATGATATTTTTCAAACCATTGTTCAAGGGTATCGTAATAATGGCTTTCAAATTCTTTAAATGTTAAGTAAAACGGCAATTCCATAGCTCTGTAATTTTGATATGACAAAGCTATTTCTGTAATGCGACAAAACTTGACGTGTTATTTTTTTTTTGAGAGTCAAGATGCAAGAGTCAAGAATCAAGATTTCAGATTTCAGACATGAGATTTTTGATGAGGCTAAGACTAAGGGTGATCATAAGACTTAAACCAATTATTCAAAATCTTTATACAGCAACGGTTAACTTTTAAGATGCCGAAATACACAATAGCGACTCCTACTTTAACCCCCGTAATCCGAATCCCTAAACTCTAAGACACTCAAACTCTCCGACTCTCTAACTCCCATCCCGTACCCCGAAATTATTTGTCGTAATTCGTCATCATGTATTCAAAGTAATGGATCATTTTCAGGTAGTTTTCAATACTGATATATTCATTGGTGCTGTGGATGCTTTGCTGTTCTGAACTGTTAATCCTGATGGGCATGAATCTGTAGATATTTTTGCTTACGATCTGGTATTTATAAGCGTCGGTCCCGGCCATAGTAAGATACGGAGTCACAATGGCCCCCGGATAGATTTCTCTGACTCCGGCTTCTATCAATTTAAATCCTTTTGTATTAGAAGGAGAAATGGCAGAAGCTTCTCTTGTATTGTCGATATCTTCTACCTCAACATCGAAGCCCTCTGTGGCTTTTGCAATATGATCATGAACATCTTTAACTGTATTTCCGGGAAGAAGCCTGAAATTGACTACAAATTCGACTTCGGGAGACAGCACATTTGTTCCGTCGCTTCCTTTCATCATCGTTAAAGCAGTGGTTGTGCGTACTAAGGCATTGGTGGTGTTATTTTTGGTAAGCTGGGATATAAGAAGGGGTTTTAGCAGCCACTGGTTAGAAAGGGCCAGTCTGGTAGTCCATGGCATTGCTCCGCCGATATTGTCAAAAAAGCCTTTGATGAGTGGGGTTATTTCAGGCTTCATCTGATCGTCTTCAAGACGCTGCATAATAACTGCGGCTTTTCCTATTGCGCTTTCCATAGGCGGCATGGAGGAATGTCCCCCAAGTCCTTTAACTTTTATTTTTGCGGATAAAAACCCTTTTTCTGCACAGCCCACCACTGCGATATCTGAATTTATTCCAGCCACATTTCCTTTCCGCATGATCAAACCTCCTTCATCATAAACTGCATCAAACTGAAGTCCTTTTTTCTTAAAATAATCTGCAATCTGTACAGCTCCTTTTTGTCCGCCCACCTCTTCATCAAATCCAAAAGCCAGATAGATGTCCCGTTTGGGAACTTTTTTACCTTTAACTATTGCATCCATAGATTCCATCAAGGAAAAAAGCATTCCTTTCATATCGATGGCTCCTCTTCCATAGATTCTGCCATTGGCTACAGTCCCTGAAAAGGGTTCGAAGTCCCAGTCTTCCGCTACTTTAGAAACCGGAGGCAAAGGCTTGTCATCAGGCCTGAAAATATTCTGCTCTTTATTTTTCACATTGGCATCTCCGGGAGGTACGACGTCTATATGGGAAAGAAAAAGTATAGGTTCCAGCGAAGGGTCACTTCCTTTAAGCCTGAAAACCAAAGCATGGGTATTGATCTCGGTATTTTCGGTATACTGATAAACCAATGGATAAGATGCTTTCAGATATTCTTTAAACTGGTCAAAGGGAGTATAATTGAATTCACCAAGGCTTCCTGTAGAAACTGTAGGTATTTTGATCCCTCCTGACAACCGAAGTACGGCAGAATCGTTCTTCACAGGCTTCCACCCTTCTGAAGTTTCTGCTATCGTTTTTTTGAACGGGTAAGTATACATTTTGATCAGCAGTACAGCTACCAGAATAACAAGGATTCCGAGAATGATTAAAAGGAACTTTTTCATGACGATAAGATTTGTGTGGTGTTGATTGTTTAACAAATATACCAAAGAAAACTGCTATAATTACAGTAAACACCTAAGTATTTCCCTAATATTAGATATAAATTGCTTTTGTCAATTCCAAAGTCCGGAATTGATATCAAAAAATAGATTGTTATTTTCCAGCCTGAATTTGTCGATAGCTTGTTTTATAGAATTATTTATTGAAAAACACAAAAAACTTAAAGACTTCTTTAATAAAAACGTAGCCGCATTATAATACAAAAAACCCTTGCATTTTGCGAGGGTTTTGTTTTATCTGCCACACGATACAATCGTGCGGTAACGAGGGGATAGTAAAATTTCTTAGTCAATTGTTTTAATTTCTATTTATTAAAAAATACTTAGTATAGCTGCAATGATGAATATTAATTATTAATCTTTATCCCATCCTATATGATTCTCTAAAATTACGGGATTATTTATCTTATTAAATCCTATTGGCTTATAAAACATTAAAGTAATGATGAGATCTTTTTTCAGATTATCCGGATCATTTTTTTTCTATAATATACTGAAAATACTTTTGTTTATTTCCAGCAAACATAACAGTATTATCTTTAATCTTATAATTTTTTAACACACGTTATGGGGCTACATTTTTTTTAACTAATCCAAATTGAACCTGTGCATCCTCAATTTTTTCATATAAATATTCATTTTTTTCAATCTTTAAAACTCTAATTATAAACTCAGGGTTTTCAGACATAATTCCTTCTGTTTCTTGATTAGCAACTACCTTATAATCACCATTTCCCAGCCATACAATTTTACCCGCATAAGTTTTACCTTCATAACTTTCATATTGTATATCATTCATACGTTTAAAAGTATAAATAACATTTTCGTTACTTAAAATTTGCAAAGAAAATTTTCCAGACTTAAATTTTTCAATATTAAGTTTAGGGTCATAATCGATACACCTCTCTGCATATACTTTTTTTGCATTATTACTCCCATAATAAATTGCATCAACTAATGTTTTACAGCCTTTTTCGTTTTGTTCAATTATAATTTGAGAATGTCCCTTGAAATATAGAGAAGCGGCGTCATTTGGAAATACTTTCAAGTTTTTATCCAGATTTGAAATAGCAGCAACGAAATCTTTATTTTTAATATCGTTCATCGCTTTTTGCAAATATTCAAAATCATTCTTTCTGTTTTGTGAAAAACATAGAATTGGTAAAATCAATAAAATAATATTTTTCATTTTAAATTTAGTTTAATCTTCGTTCCAACCTATATGATTTTCTAAAGTAGAAGGATTATATATCTTATCATAACCAACAGGTTTATAAAATATCAAAGTAATTATTAAATCCTTTTTCAAATTATCTGGGTCATTCTTTTTTTCTATAATAAACTGAACATACTTTAATTTGACAGAAGGTGCTAATCCTATGGTATCTTTAATTCTTATGTTTTTAAGTAAAATGTTTTTAGGATTTATTCTTTCATAATTGTCATGCAAAAAATAAAACTCTCCTTGGATACCACCATCAAAAGCCTGTCCTTCATCAAAAAGCTTTTTATATTCTTCTAGATTATTTTCTTTTACTGTTTTCCAATAATTTTTTACTGTTTTTTTTATTTGCTACTCATCTTTTTCTTTTTGATTAATACAACAGTTAATGCTAAATAAAACTAGGAATCCAAATATTAATTTAACTATCTGCATACCTATTTTTCCCATTCAGGCAGGTTTCCTAAAATTTGAACATTAAATATTTTATTATAACCTACTGATTTATAGAAAAATAACTTTACACTCAATGGTTCGACAGTAGAATTTGCCTTTATAAATTCATATTCAACAACTTTTTGAGGTGTTCCAGATTCATTAGTATCTTTTATTTGTACTTTATTAAGTAAGAAGTTTTGATTATTAAGTTTATTATAATTTCTATTAAGATAATGTAATTGATTTAACATTGCCAACTTATATTCAGATTCACTATCTTCAATTAAACCTAAATAAACTTTTTCATCATTTTGTTTAACCGCCTGCCAAAAATTAGATACAACATTCTTTATTTGTTCATCATCTTTTTGTTTTTGATTAACACAGCTGCTAAAATTGAATAGGATCAGTAATAGGAAGATTAATTTAATTGTTTTCATTATCGAGGTATATTTCTTAAATTATTTTGAGTCTGTTTTTGTTTTTCATTAAGCATTTTTCTTATTTGATCTTGGGTTGGGCGGATAGGCGCTTTATTTGCTTTTAGAATAGCATTTCCTGTTTGAATAATTGCTGAATTTTGCATTAAACCTTTACCCGGTAACTGTCCATCATAAACATAGTTAGTTACATCATTTTTTGTTTGTTGATTCATTTTTATTTTACTTGAATTAACATAGTCTATAGCAAGATCCATTTGGGTAGCATTAAATTCAACAGATTTTATATCCTTTGCTGCTTTTACATGGTCATCTACACTTTTTATAGCAGCAGGAATATCCATAGCTATAAAAGCATTATTCATCAATTCTTTTACACCATCTGCTACTGTAGTTAGCTTTTCTTTAGCCATAGCTAATTTATTTGGTTTCTCAGTTTCAATTTCTTGCTCAGCCATACTCTTTGTCTCAGCACTTTCCATTGATAGATCCTCAGCTTTTGACCCACTATAATTATAAGATTTCAGCTTTAGCCCTGTTTCGCCTGTACTTATTCTTGGCGCAGTAGGATTATATCCTCTAGTTGTTAATCCAATATCTGCAGCCGTAAAAGATGGTCTTCCAAAACTGTCTCTCTGTGATGCAGGAGCTTGTTTCACCACCATCTCATTCCCACGAATAGCAAAATATCCTGAATTATTTGGAAGTAATTCTAAACCTTCTAACTCAATACCTTTACCTATCATATTTTCCTGAAATGCATATGTACTATTATGGGGAAACTTTTCAGCAAGCGGATCTATATTAAAAAATCGCCCCATTGTAGGATCGTAATTTCTCCATTTAAAAGAACTCCAACCCGAATCCTCTTGTTTCTCCTGCCCCTGAAAAGTGTATGTATAATTCGGGGATTGTGAATTATAAATATTTAATCCCCCTCCTCCAAGTTCCAATCCAAAAGGATAAAAATCTGTTGTTCTGTCTATAGTAGGATTTCCGGCAGCATCTTTATAAAAAGCAAGTCTGATATTACCAACCTGATCTTTATACTGGTAAAAATACTTATTTTTCACGAAATCATAATAGCCTTCTGCAGTAGGCACAAATTGTAATGCCATCGTAAAACTACCATCAGACTGCACAAGAGAATCCGTGTTGGTGTACTGGAAGCCATCTAAATAATCATTAAGTGCCACCGTTCCCACATTGGTAGATCCTGTAAAATAATTATATCTTTTACGAAGTTTTATACCATCTGCACTGTAAATATAATTGGTATTCACATAATAAATTTGCCCTCTTCTGGAAATATATTTGGCAAATTTAATATAATTGGGTAAATTCAGATAATTATATTTAATTTCAAGAAAACCTTTATCAATATGATCTTTCATATTTCCATTTTCATCGTAAGTCATCGTATTTCCTGATGTATCAGGATAGCCAAAGTAATTACTTGACAGATCTGTAACAGAATTAAGCCTATTCCCTATATAAGAATAACTCAGGTTATCCATCAATTGTACCCCAATATATTCCGCTTTTCTATTTCTCTGTAAAGAAGTGATATTTCCATTCAGATCATAGCTTAAAGTCTCATTATAATAATTATTTTCTGGAATTGAAGTATCAGGCTCTGTATAGATTCCTTTTTTTAATCTGTCTAAACCGTCATATTGATAAGAATATCTTTTTAAAACCTGGTCATTAGAAGATTGCCAATCTACCTCAGTTATATTTCCATTATATTTTGCAGAAGACAGGGAAGTATTTACAGGATTATTATATTTTATTTCATATCCAAATAACTTATTGCCCAAACT
The DNA here is from genome assembly GCF_037083525.1 of Chryseobacterium sp. CCNWLW53. Lineage (NCBI taxonomy): Bacteria > Pseudomonadati > Bacteroidota > Flavobacteriia > Flavobacteriales > Weeksellaceae > Chryseobacterium > Chryseobacterium sp. CCNWLW53. Next base: position 294,584 of record NZ_JBAOJR010000005.1, read on the forward strand.
TGCAGGGTTGTTAATTTTAGTTAACCAACCACGTATGTTATAAGTGTAATCTATACTTTGTAAATTATTTCCGACTTTCTTGTTTTTCAGCTGTGAAAACTCGTTGTATTCATTTTGAGCTAAGATTTCAACAGGGTTATTATCTACCTGATGCTTGTGTATCAGCAATCTGTTTTGATGATCATATTCAAACGTTTCAGTAATAACCTTTTCAGTGTCTGTATTTAGCCTTTTATGATAAGTTTTGGTTTGATTGGGTGTTCCTGCAAAATCAAGTTCTGATTCTGTTTTAGTATAACCCCCCAAATGATTGATGGAATATGTTCCGATTAATCTTGCTTCGGTATCGTAATAATTGTAATCTTTAGTCCAATTATCATCTTCAATATTCTTCACCAAAATCACAACAGGAAGATCATTAGTGCTTTTCCCTGTATTTACCGGGTTATCTGTTAAGATAGCTTTTCCCATTATAGAAGAAGGAAAGGTAGGATTAAAGCTATAATTTGGATAAGTATCATAATAATTCAATGATAGCACTGTAACCCATTTTGTTGAATTTGGATAGGTTGAGTCCTGATTTCCATAATATACATCCATTCCCTGCCTGTTGAATAATGGACTGGATAATCGGTTGACATTATTTGAACCTAATCCGTCAACCATATTTTGCTCAACGATTCTAGATGAACCTGTTCCGATCCCTGTAATGGCAACTCTTCCAAACTGGTCGTATTTGGTATAGTGCCATTGCCCATTAACTCTAAGGTTGGAATCTTGTATAGCAACTATTCGATCTTGTTTGTCATATATCTGATATTCCCAGCCTTTTCCAGGAAGTTTCTTTTCTACAAGCCTACCTCTTCCATCATAACGATACTGATAGCATAAATCATTTAATAAGGTATCTGTAATGGATAGGTGTATTGCTTTGGGTGGGATAACAAATGCCAGCTGATCATATTCATTATACACATAATAGGTATCAGTGTAATATGTCCCATCAAATTTTCTTACCATTATGACCTGACCCTTCCCATTTTTGTATTCTTTGGTAATATTGCCATCTTCATCAGTGACTGTAGTTTTATACAATTGGTTCGGTGGGAAAAAATCAAAAACTAAAGTTGATAACGTAGCATTATTTGTCCAGGTAGTATTGGTTGTAAATTTATAGACTTCATATTCAGCGTTGGTATCATAGCCAAATTTTACTGGTTTATTGCTCCAGTCATTTCCTACTTGCTTTTGTTCAAGGATTCTGTCAAGAGGCGAATTTTCCAGAACCTTTTCTGCATAGATCTTTTCTGAACCATATACCGATGGAGCATTGGCTAATGGAGTTGGAACAATAGCACCATTCAGGGTTCCTGACTGAGGAATAGGAAGAAAATCCTTCACTTGTCTTCCGAACCCATCGTATTCTATATGGGTAACCATATCTTTTCCTAATGGTGAAGCTTTGACATTCACTACCTGTTTTGGTCTTCCTAAGCCATCAAAATACTGAACGGTTTCTGAGGTTTTTGGAGTTGAAAGGGTAGGGTCTGAAAGATATGTTTTTGAATAGACGTAATTTTCTGTCGGTGAAAGCTGTGCATGAGCTAAACCCGTTATAAATAATGCACTGATCGGGATAATTATTTTTTTCATCGTGTGTTAGTTTTTGTAGTTGTATTTATATTCTTTCAATACTTTTCCATTGATAATCACTTTTTCAAGACGGTTGGCTGTATCGTATTTATAAAGCTCCCTGATTCCTGATGGAGGGGTAATGCTTGTAACACCAATTAACGGATCATACGTATAGGTAGTAATATAAAACCTACTATTAGCTATACGGAAATTGTCCAGTGCTGTGATTAGAGAATCTTGTGTGTTTGTATCAATATCTTCATTAGATTTGGTAATAATATCTGCTACTCCCAAGATTAATGCTTGATCATAGGTAATTCCCTCTATTTTAGCAATAGGCTTGGTCTGATTATATCCCCAAATAATAGCTACAGGAATACCTTCCTTACTTGTATATTGTTGAAGATTTCCTTTTAAATCATATTTATCATAAGTGACTTCAGTGGATGGGGGAATATTCAAATCAGATATATTATATGATTTTACAGATTGTGGTAGGATGAGGTTTCCTGTTTCAGCAGTAGGTAATGATACCGGGTAAACCGTTTCCGTTTTTGATAATGTTTTTGTGGTAGTACCAATAGTCTGGCTGCTAACTGTTTCAAGTGGAATCCCAACCATATTTCTACCGATCATCAGCTGGTTGCCTTTTTCATGGGCATAGCTGTAAGCTGTTTCACCGATTCTGCCATCAGGAAAAGTAGTCTTCTGACGGTTCAATTGGTAATGGGCTGGATTATCATAGAAATATTCTGTTTCTGTTTTGACAGGAATACCTCCTAAATAGTCTGTGGTCTTCTGGTATTTTAAATAATGCCAGTAAGAAACAGTCCTGTATTCATTGATATTGAGATTACTCAAGTCAGAAAGATTAACAGGAGTCCCTTCTGATAAGCCGGTACATTTGTTATTAGGCATGCCAACATCAGCCGCGGTACAGGTATAGGAGTGCTGAGGAGTTCCACATGCATAATCAAATAAATTTTTACCTATAAAATTTTTAAGCTCAAAGGTGGCCGCATCATTTTTTTCATAGATGTTTTCTTTCTCCTGGATAATATCTAAAACTGATGAACCGGAATTCTTTCTTAAGACTAAAGATTTCCGTTCGGTACCATTATCCCAGCCTTTATTAGTCCAAGGACCACTGTTTATTCCTCCGGGACCCCATAGATTAGAACCGGCCTCATCCCTGTGAACGGTAAATTCTTTCATTTCACCACCGTTTTCAAAATTATCCCCTCCTTCACTGATGGTTACAAAAGGATAAAGGCAGGTCATGGTTCCTGTATCATACAAAGGCATCAGGCTACTTGACGAAAGAACAACGTCAGTATTTTCTACCACACTTGCACAACTTCCTGGGTTCCCTGAACCCGGGGCTCCGTAACAAGCGGTCTGCCATTTAACCAAATCAGCATAATAAGTTTTGTTTCCCTTTAGCCCGGAAGAATGGTTAATGTCATCTTTGTGGGCATAAAAATATCTCTTATAAACAGGTACACTTGAAACGGGATCAATATCTTTTGTGGATTTTATCCTTACTCCTCCTGTATCCAGATTCGTGAAAAAGGTTTGCGGAGCAGTAGGATAATAGGAAAAACTGGCCCTCACGTTACTGCACATAAAATCAGCGTGAACTGATACTGTATAGGTTTCTCCGGCAATAGCATCAATGACAATCTGTTGGGAATAAACGTCCCGTGTAAGGGGATAAGGGGTCCCCTGATTGATTGTTATTGTTCCTGAATAATGTCCTGAGCTCACAAAGCTGTTACATGCTGCTATTGAGTTTCCACTTAAAGTTGCATTGATAGTGATTGTCTGATTAATTGGAGAGGTAAAAGTAAATTCAGCAGTACTTTCATCTGTTGTATTATCTGTTTTGGTCTGAAGTGATTTGGTAAAGAGATCGGGGTAAATAGTTTTCTCACCCCAATAGGTATTTCCTTCGTATTCTAACTCGGTATAGCCTTTTGTTGGATAAGTTACTTTTTTCAACATCCCCAGTTTGGAATAAAGAGGATTGGGTTCTTTATTAGCACCTCCATAGTTAAAATTTGAAAGACCGTAGTCAGGAATATTCCTTGGAATAAGGGCTCCATTATTTGCTCCGTTATAATATCCCCACTGATCCTGGGACTTGGAAAGCCTTTCAGGAAAGTCCTGCGGATTATCATATTCAAAACTGTATTTTTTCTGGGGATCTTTGAATGTGATCCCGGTAAGAAAGTTTCTTTTATTAACAGTGTTGAGATAATTAAATGCAGTACTTTCAACAATTTCTCCATTTCTGCCAAGGAGCCGAATTGTTTTTACTTTTACATTTCCATTAACGTCAAGTCCAGAACTGTTGGCTTCATACTCAAATGTAACAGACCCATCTGCCGTATTATTGCTACTGATAGAAACAATTCTTTTCCCGGAAACCTGCATAGTATTACTAACTATCGGGCTGGCGGAAGGTCCCAACGAATACACAGACCCCTCACAAGCGGCTTGTGTTCCTGGAAAGCCTACAGATACTCTCAAAGTCTGTGACTCAGAGGAAGTATACTCATCAAGTGTACTTGCCTCATAATTCAAATAGATCTCATCGCCGTTGGGATTTACAATTTTGGTAAGGTACCATGCCGTAACGGCGCCGGAAGGTGTGGAATGTCCACTTCCTATGCTGTTGTAAACTGTACTTTCTTTTTCAGTAAAATAATATTTTTCTCCATTGGCAACGGTTAACAGAAAATCCTGACCATCACCGTTTGTATTTCCTGTTCTTTCAATTTTTACAGCCTGTTGATCTACAATATGAGGTAGACCAGTCTGATCGTAGAAAAACTTGCCTGAATAGCCATTAAAATTAAAGGAATAAAGATCTGCCTCTGTATCCAGCGCATTAGAGCCGTTTCCTACAGCAAATAAAAATTGATTGGTTACAGGGTTGGTATAGGCTCCGCTAACAGTTTCAGGTGTAGTAATATGGGTGGATGATTCATCTGCCCGATCTCTTACCATTCTTGTAATAACCCCACCAAAATTTAAGTTCCATCCTAAACCGACATTGGTAGAAAGTTCATCTACTTTAATTCCGTTGGATGAGTAGGAAAGACTTAAGGGAAGATCAATATTTCCTGTTTTATAAGTAAATAAAGGAACCGATATATTGGGAGATCCTGTAAAAAGTCCTACGGGCACATTCCCATAATTTCCCAGTGCATATGCTGTAGGGGAAGGAGGAATGATATTAGGCAGGGTTGCATTGGTAGTGGACTGCTGTGCCTCCATAAAACTTATCATTAGCAAAGCAGCCGGTATTAATATTTTTCTCATTTGATGTTTATTATTTCTTTATTAGTTTAGCATTAGCAGTTTTATTAGTATCCGTTTTTATGGTCACCAGATAAGCTCCCTGAATCAAATTCTGGGTATTTATCTTCGTCACCTTATTCTTAGTTTTCAAACTCTGAAGCTGTCTCCCTCCCATATCATACAGCATAATATCAGCTTCTTTAAAGTCAAAGCCTATTTCCACATACGCATAGTCTGAAACCGGGTTGGGATAAATCTTAATGTCCTGCTTTTCAATCAACTGATCAAGCTTTTTATCACCCAACTTTACGATCTTCCAATTCTCTTTTCCGAGTTCTTCTGCACTGGTTCCAGCTAGGATAATGGAGCCATCTCTATTCAGCTTTATATCTGAAAGTCTTTCTTCTCTCTTCCTGGATTCTCCTTTTACATGTTTTCTCCACTGTTCATTACCGTCCTGGTTCAGATACAGCATCCAGAAAGTTTCATCATCGGTCTCAATTTTTCCTTCTGCCTGGGTATAGCCTCCCAAAAGAATTCCTTTTGAAGACTTATCATCTGCTGAATGAAGCACACTTGCTCCCATCAGAATATCTCTGTTTCCAAAATTGTAGGATTTTTGCCAGATTTCTTCCCCTCTTTCGTTAAGTGAGATAAGCCATAAATCTGTACCTTCTTCTATTCCAACTGTCTTAGATCCTGATCGTTCGGATCGGCTTTCTCCTCCAATAATATATCCGTTTGAGGTCAAGGCAAGGGTTCTGATGTGGTCATCTGCTTTGCCACCAAAATTCTTTTCCCATTCAACCTTTCCATCCTTGTTAAGCTTGATTACCCAGTAATCTCCTTCACCAAAGTTTTCGGTTTTCTTTGAGCCACCTGTTGTGCTTCTGGAATAGATTCCTAGCAAAGCTCCGCCGTCTTTCGTTGGAATCATTTTCTCTACTTCATCTAAACCTTTTCCTCCTAAAACTGACTGAGAGAGTTCTTTTCCATCCTTATCGAGTTTTACAATCAAAACATCTTTTGAACCATAACCCTTAGCTGAATTCTGAACGTTACCAGCTACAAAGAATCCTAAGTCTGTTGTTTGAATAACAGATCTTGCTTCTTCATCGGATGCTGATCCTAAAGTTTTCTGCCACAGTTCGTCTCCGAATTCATTGAGACGTATCAGCCAAATATCAGATCCGCCTTTGGAATCTTCTTTTTTATCAAGACCTTTCCCTGAATATGAGGTACCAGAAATCAAAAATCCACCATCTTGGGTAGCAACGGTTGCGGAAAGATAGTCGTGATTATTTCCTGAAATGTATTTCTCCCAGGCTGCTTCACCTTGTTGGTTAAGCTTTACCAGATGGAAATCGTAGCCGTTATTCTGCTTTTGACTTGAGGTCCCTGAGCCTATTGAAGGGCTGGATTGAATTGAGCTTCCCGTGATCAGATACTGCTGATCTATTGTTGTGGTCACTTGGCTTAGAAAATCCTGTGTAGAGGATTTGATGTCTTTCTGCCATAATACTTCCTGGGCAGAAAGTCCAAGAACCGTGCATAGAATACATGCACCAGAGTAAATTTTCTTCATCTGATTGTGTATTTAGTTTTTATATTTTTTTGCAAATTTAACATTTTTTAACGCATTTCAAGTCCCACCCTTGAGATTTAATCTAAATTTTTATATACAAGAATATTTTCTGTCTATTTCAAACAACCAGTGAATAAAATTAATCCTAAATGCAATAAAATCTCATTCATAAAAAACAAAAAGAGCCAATCCCCGAAGGGATCAGCTCAAAACATTAACTGTTTTATTGATAGAATTATGATGTCTTATTTCCAGCCACCACCTAAACTTTTGTAGATGTCTACAACGGTGCTCAGCTGTTTCTGCTTAGCTTCAATCAGCTCCATTTTGGCATCCAGAGCATCTCTCTGATTCAGAAGAACCTCAAGATAATCTGCTCTTGAATTTTTGAATAACTGATTCGCTATATCAATAGACTGATCCAAAGCTTTAGTTTCCTGCGACTTCAACTGATAGTACTGATCTATATTCTTAACCTTTGACATAAGATTTGCTACATCCAAATAAGCATGTAAAATTGTTTTGTCATATTCATACAGCGACTGTATTTGTCTTGCATCAGCAGTCTGAAAGTTTGCTTTGATCGCACTTTTATTAATTAATGGCCCGGCCAGCTCTCCAGCCAGACTGGAAGCAATAGATTCCGGTAACTTAACCAGATAAGAAGGTTTGAAGGCTTCCAATCCTAATGTTGCAGAAATTTCCAGTGACGGATAAAATTCCTTTCTTGCAGCCTGTACATCCAGTTTTGCAGCTTTTAATTCTAGTTCTGCCTGTTTAATATCCGGACGGTTGGCTAATAACTGAGACGGTATTCCTGTGTAAACAGTCTGTGGCATTGTAGACATAAAGCTTTCTTTCGTTCTCACGATAGGCTGTGGATATCTTCCCAAAAGCGCATTAATCTGGTTTTCTTTCTCTGTAATATCCTGACGAATCGTATACTCTGCAGCTTTTGATTTTGCCAGTTCCGCCTCAAATTTCTTAACAGCCAGTTCCGTAGCCGCTGCAGCTTCTTTCTGAATTTTGGAAATTTCCAGCGCTCGTTCCTGCAGCTTAATATATTGCTGAATAATATCTAATTGATTATCCAGCGCCAACAATTCATAATAATTGTCCGCTACTTCTTCAATAAGATTGGATAATACAAAGTTTTTCCCCTCAACGGTAGAAAGATAATGAGCAACAGCCGCTTCTTTTTCAGTTCTGAGCTTTTTCCAGATATCAATCTCCCAGTTGGCCATTAATCCGCCTTCAAAATTGCCCAAAGGATCGGGCATTTCTTTTCCGGGTTCTATTTCTGTAGTGGCATCACCGGCTCCTTCACTGGTATAGCGGCCAGCTTTTTTTATTCCAGCTCCTATTCCGGCTGATACCGTTGGTGTCAGTTTTCCTTTTTTAGCCAATACTCCACTTTTCGCAATTTCAATTTCCTGAAGTGTGATCAGTAATTCCTGATTGTTTTTTAAAGCGGTTTCGATTAAGCTCACCAGATTTGGATCTGTAAAAAACTGTCTCCAGGGAGTTGTCCCACTGTTTGCGCTGACATCCTGTTGCTCTTCCTGATTGAAATTCTGAGGCAGGTTTTCTTTTACTTCATCTTTTATAACGGTGGCCATAGGAGCTCTACAGCCTACGAGGATAAGCGATAGAGCAATGGCTGCTATATATTTATTATAAATCTTCATGTTTGTTATCGTGTTGATAAGGTTCAGTTTGTTCTGTTAAAGGATTTTCCTCTTCATATCTTGCCAGTCTCGATTTCTCTGCGATGGTTCCGAAAATATAATACAGCCCCGGAATAATCATCAGTCCGAAAATAGTTCCTATCAGCATTCCTCCTGCAGCTGCAGTACCAATTGTCCTGTTTCCTACAGCTCCCGGTCCGGTTGCGATTACCAATGGAATAAGGCCTGCAATAAAGGCAAATGAAGTCATCAAGATTGGACGGAAACGGATCGCCGCCCCTTCGATAGCCGCTTTCGCTACAGGAATTCCTTCTTCTGCTTTCTTCTGAACGGCAAATTCTACGATCAGTACCGCATTTTTACCTAACAGACCAATCAACATGACCATGGCTACCTGAGCATAGATGTTATTTTCCAGACCTAGTAATTTCAAGCATAAGAATGCTCCAAAAATACCTGTCGGAAGCGATAAGATCACCGGCAGCGGCAAAATAAAGCTTTCGTACTGCGCTGCAAGGATCAGATATACAAATCCGAGACAGACCAGGAAGATAAACACAGCCTCGTTCCCTCTGCTCACTTCATCTTTGGAAATACCTGCCCAGTCGATACCAAAACCTCTAGGAAGGGTCTTATCCGCCACCTCCTGGATTGCTTTAATAGCCTGGCCGCTACTGTATCCCGGTGCCGGAGTTCCACTTACTTCTGCAGAATTATACATATTATGTCTTGTAATTTCTGACAATCCATATACCTTTTCCATTCTCATAAAGTCTGAATACGGAACCATCTGGTCTTTATCATTTTTCACATATAGTTTCAGGAGATCTGTAGGCAAAGCCCGGTATTGAGGACCTGCCTGCACAATCACTTTATAAGGTCTGTCGAAACGAATAAAACTAGTCTCATAGTTAGACCCTATTAAGGTAGACAGGTTATCCATTGCATTTTCTATCGTTACTCCTTTCTGTTCCGCAAGGTCATTATCTACCTTCAACATATACTGAGGGAAACTTGCAGAATAGAATGTAAATGCAGATCCAAGCTCAGGACGTTTTTTCAATTCTCTTACAAAATCATTACTTACCTGTTCCATTTTATGGTAATCTCCACTTCCTGCTTTATCAAGCAGACGGAGCTCAAAACCTCCTGCGGCACCATAACCCGGAATGGAAGGCGGCTGGAAGAATTCTATATTGGCACCGGGAATATTTTTGGCTTTTTCTTCAAGCTTTTCAATAATCTCAGCAGCAGATTCTTTTCGCTCTTCCCAGCTTTTAAGGTTAATCAGACAGGTTCCTGAGTTGGATCCGGTACCTTCTGTCAGGATTTCGTATCCTGCCAGTGAAGAAACGGACTGCACACCATCGATGTCTTCAGATTCCCTTAATAATTCTTTGGCAATCTGGTTGGTTCTTTCCAAAGTAGATCCCGGAGGGGTCTGGATAATGGCATAGATCATTCCCTGGTCTTCCGCTGGAATAAATCCTGAAGGAAGTGAGTTGCTTAAGAAATATGTACAGGCACAAAATGCCAGAAGTAAAGGAAGCGTGATGGATTTTTTCTTAACCGTTTTATTCAGCATTTTCTCATACTTCCCGGCACCTTTCGTAAATAAATTGTTGAATTTATCCAGGAAAATGGTAATTGGGGTTTTCTTTTTGGCTTTTCCGTGAGTGTTTCTTAAAATCAAAGCACATAAAGCCGGAGTCAGTGTCAAGGCTACAACCCCTGAAAGAATAATCGCTGAAGCCATGGTAATGGAAAACTGACGGTAAAATACTCCCACCGGACCAGACATGAATGCAATCGGGATGAATACGGATGCCATAACCAAAGTGATTGCGATAATCGCCCCACTGATTTCATGCATAGCCTCTTCCGTTGCCTTTAATGGGGAAAGTCCTTTTTCTTCCATCTTGGCATGGACGGCTTCAATGACCACAATCGCATCATCGACAACGACCCCGATGGCCATTACCAATGCAAAGAGCGAGATCATGTTTAACGTAATTCCAAATGCGGACATGACGGCAAATGTACCAACCAGTGAAACCGGAACCGCCAGCGCAGGAATTAAGGTTGAACGCCAGTCTCCAAGGAACAGGAATACCACGATTGCTACCAGGATAAAGGCTTCAAATAAGGTATGAATAACCTTTTCCATGGATGCATCCAGGAATCTGGAAACATCATAACTGATGTCGTAATGCATTCCTTTCGGGAAGTTGTTTTTCTCAAGATCTTTCATCAAAGTTTTTACATTTTTGATAACGTCACTTGCATTGGAACCGTAGGACTGTTTTACTGTGATCGCTGCAGAAGGCTTTCCGTTCAATGTAGAATAGATATCATACATTGAGGAACCGAATTCTATATCAGCCACATCTTTTAATCTTACAAATTCTCCGCCCGGTTTTGCTTTTAAGATAATATTTCCGTAATCTTTTTCATTATTGAAACGTCCGGAATATTTCAGAATATATTCAAAGGACTGGGAGCGTTTTCCTGAACTTTCCCCTGTTTTTCCGGGGGAAGCTTCCAAACTCTGCTGGTTCAGGGATTCCATCACTTCGTCTGCGGAAATATTGTAAGCGGTCAGCCTGTCCGGTTTAAGCCAGATACGCATAGCATATTCACGGGTTCCGAGGATATCTGCGAACCCTACTCCACTTACCCTTCTCAATTCAGACATCACGTTGATATCGGCATAGTTGAAAAGAAATTTCTGGTCAGCTTTCGGATCATCACTGTACAGGTTAATGTACATCAACATGTTGGGTTCTTCACGGGTAATTTTTACCCCTTCACGCACTACCAGAGGCGGCAGCTTGTTAACAACGGAAGATACACGGTTTTGAACGTTTACCGCAGCAACATTGGGATCTGTTCCGAGATCAAATACGATCTGAATGGAAGCTTCGCCATCGTTACCGGCATCGGAGGTCATATATTTCATACCCGGAACTCCATTCAGGCCTCTTTCGAGGGGAATAACTACTGATTTAATCAACAGTTCGTTGTTGGCTCCCGGATATTCTGCGGTGATATTTACTTTAGGTGGTGAAATGGAGGGAAACTGGGTCACTGGAAGTTTTACCAGCGACAGAATCCCCATAAATACAATGATCAGTGAGATCACAATAGACAGAACAGGTCTGCGGATGAATTTCTTAAACATACTGCTTCGTTTTACGAGTAGACTACTCTGCTTTTAGTTTCAATGACTGAAGAACTTTTTTAGGATCCTGGAATTTGGTCTGTATTTTTTGGTCGTCTTTTACTTTTTGTACCCCTTCTAAAAGGATTTTATCTCCTTGTTCAAGCCCTGAAGCTACCACATAAAGATCCGGCAGCTCGTAAGCTATTTTTATATTTCTGGATTTTGCCATTCCATTTTTATCGATGATGAATACATATTTCTGATCCTGAATTTCATAAGTCGCTTTCTGCGGAATGATAAGCGCATTATGCACAGGAAGAGTCATCTGTACTTTTCCGGTTTCGCCATTTCTAAGCAGTTTGTCAGGGTTCGGGAATTTTGCTCTGAAGGCAATATTTCCTGTTTCATTGTCGAATTCTCCTTCTATGGTCTGAATTTCTCCTTTCTGAGGGAGTATTTCTCCGTTGGCCATAATTAAAGACACCTGATTGCTTCCTCTGTCGGCAGCATGAGTCTGATAGCTTAGATATTCTGGTTCTGAAACATTGAAATAGCTGTAAACGTTGGTGTTGTCTGATAAAGAAGTTAACAGATCACCTTCGTCTACAAGGCTTCCCAGTTTTAAAGGAATTCTGTTGATTACCCCTGAGAATGGCGCTTTGATGTCTGTAAAAGATAAATGGATCTGTGCCAGTTTCATTTCAGCATTGGCAGCATCCAACTTAGCTTTGGCCATTGCTCTTTCATTTTTAGAAACAATGTTGTTACTGGCCAGGGTGCTTGCATTTTTTAATTCGATGGTAGCCTGCTCTACTTCTGCTTTCGCTTTTAATAATTCAGCCTGGTACAGCTGAGGCATAATTCTGAACAGGGTCTGTCCTGCGTGTACATACTGTCCTTCATCTACATAAATTTTTTCAAGGAATCCTTTCTCCTGTGCACGGACTTCGATGTTTTTCACAGACTGGATCTGGGCTACGTATTCTTTATTAATCACAGTATCCATTTTTACAGGACTTGTGACGGGATATACTGTGGCTTCTTCTTTTTCTTCTTTCTTCTGACTGCAGCCAACAGTCAATAAAAGGGTGCTTATCGCAATGCCTGAGGCAACTCTTTTGATCATAATTCTAGAGTTTAATATAAATCGTTAATGTTTTGAAAATAAGAATGTTTGGTAATAGAGATCCTGCGCCATAAGATTATTGGCATATGCAACGCAGGATATTTCCTATCCGGATTGAGGACAGAAAATAAATTGGGAAAAATGAATTTTAAATTCTGATAGAACGGATCAGAATGAATGTTTTAACATTGGAATAGAGCGAAAGAAAACCGTGAAAACCAGGTTTTCTGCTTTTAAAGGAACGAAGGCCAAAAATATAAACAAGACTGAATACTCCTGCAAATACAGCAATAATCTGTATGGTGTCAGAAAGCTGAAAATCTTCTTCAGTAAGCTCTAAGCTGGCATTGTCTACATTGTCTGCCATCTGCTGTACGGAGAGTTTTTCGAAAGTCTGGTTCAGCTTATTGACTTTTTTAGGCATATGGTGAGAAACATGACCTGCATAGTCATTTCGAAGTGTTTTAACGCTAAGCCTGCTTTCTACCACGAAGAGCAGAAAAAGGCCAGTCAAAAAGTATATTAGAAAGTTTCTCATTTTGAAGTGGCAAATGTACATTTAGATATGTATATCCTCATAGCAGATTAACAAAATTTAACTCTCCTTTAAATTAGCTGAAGAAAAAAATTTAGCCATTAGAAATACTGAAGTTCATGTGGAATCTAAATAAAGAGTTTCAAAATAACTATTTACAGAGAAATCTAGAATTGAGTAATTATTTTTAACTGAGTATGAAAAAGAAGGAATTCTAAACGGCATGATTTAAATCATTTTTTACTGGGTATCAGCATCATATAATTTTAATACTTTTGCAATCAATTAAAACAACAAATGTACCTATGAAAAAAACTGTACTATTTCATTCTTAAAGCCGACAGCTCAAAGAGCATTCTTGCGGTAGTTTATTCTTTACAAATCTTTAAAAATCCGGTCTTTTTATGATTTATAAAAACGCCTGTAAAGAACTGTAATGCATAACAGATAAAAATATCAGATTAATTTATGTAAAATTAACATATATTTATTAAAAATATTTGTAAATTTATATAGTATTAATATCACTATTTCATGATACACTTACCAATCACTTATCACTATGAAAAAATTATTTACATCGGTCCTTATCGGGCTGGCAGTCCTTTCCTCAACAGCGTGTAAGCATCCGGGCAAAGAAGCAGAGGTACTTACAGAGACAGTACCGGAAAGCAAAGATGAAACTTCAAAAGATGTTTTCACCGACAGTTATGGGGAAAAAATTGAGGTCATCATCAATCATACAAAAGGTACGGCAACAGTACATCTGGAGGGCAAAACCTATGATCTGAAAAAAAGTGATGCACTTCCTGAGTATACTGCTAGCAACGAGGAATATCAGTATTCAAATATCAAGGGAAATATCACTTTACTGAAAAAAAATGTAGATATGGTCCTATTCCATGCAAAACGTGAAGCAAAAGGATCCGGCTCTACAAAAATGGCTTCTTATTAATTTAATCACCAACCTTACACAAAATATATTATGAAAAACTTATATTATTATTTGTCTGCTCTTTTCTTATTTGTATTTCTTACGGCATGCAAAACAACACCAGCTACTGAGCAAAAGCCAACAGATATTACAGGAAAAACTTGGAAGCTGACGGAACTGAACGGGCAACCGATCCAGCTTAAAAACCCAAAGAACAATCCTTACTTTAAGCTTAATACGGAAGGTATGAGGTATGAAGGTCATGCCGGATGCAATGGATTTGGAGGCACTTTTGAGATTAAGCCTGATATGATGAGAATTAAATTCAACCAGGGAATGTCTACGATGATGGCCTGTGAGGATCTTGAAACTGAACAATTATTTACAAAAGCAGTACTTGCCGCAGATAATTATTCTGTAAACGGCAATACGCTGACATTGAATAAGGCAAGAATGGCTCCTTTGGCTAAATTTGTTCTTCAACCATAATTAAATTAAAATTTTACGATATAAAAAAGACGTTTTACAATTTGCGAAACGTCTTTTTTTATTATAAATTCTCTTAAGATTTTTTATAGATCATATAGCAGATCAGAAGGCTTATATTGACCAGAACAGCAAAAGCATTTGACAAAATAATGGGCAGCTCATCTTTTATAAAGCCGTACCAAACCCAGAGCGAAAGGCCTGTAATAAGCACTATGAGCATGACCAGGGAGATATCATCCACATTTTTCTCTTTAATAACTTTGATCAGTTGGGGGATCATGGAGATGGAAGTAAGGACTCCAGCTATTATTCCCAGGATGTTTTCATTCATAGTTTCAATTCTTTTTAAATGTATTTTATCAAATTTCACAGCAACAGTAATAAATTGAAGACCAATAGTATTACTTCCACCTTAACTATTTGAATCTTTCACCGGAGACTTCTTCGTGAAGCGGAATATTGTCTTCAATAAACTGATACAGGCTTTTTGAAAAATAACAGCCATTCAGAATTCCTCTTGCCCCAAGGCCATTGAATACATACAGGTTTTTGTATGATGCATGTCTTCCGATAATAGGTCTCCTGTCTTTTACTGTCGGCCTGAAACCAAAATTCACTTCTTTAACTTCAAAATCATACGGATAAATTTCCGACAGTCCATTCACAAGCTGTGTAACTGCAGATTCGTCAACATGATGATGAAGCTGTTCTCGATCGTAGGTTCCGCCATAGAAATGGAGTCCGTTATCTGTTGGGAACAAGAAATGTTTCTTTTTGATCGTAATATCTTTTGGAATTTCTTCGGAGAGTTTTACTTTGATGTGATGTCCTTTGTTGGGAATAACAGCTATATCTGAGAAAAAAGGATTTTCTTTCACCCCCATTCCTTCACAAAATATAATATGCTTACACTGAAAATCTTTATAAGTAGCTGAAGAAGCATCTAATTTTTCATAATCAAATTTTTCTTTAATCAGAAGTTCTTTTTTTTCTAAAAAATCAAATAGATCCCCGAAAAATCCACTTACCTGAAGTCTGGCAGACTGATTGACCTTTCCCGTGTTAAAGTCGTTTTTTACTACCTCTAAATGATCGAATTTTTTATCAAGGAAGCTAGAAAGTTCTTCGTTATCTGATTTTTTGAGCCAAAGGTTCTGCTCATTCCCGTCATGAAAAACCCGGTGAATCGGTGAATTGATAAGATAATTTTTCCCGGTATAAGATTCTATTTCATTCAAAGTGTCTTTCAGAAAGTCAATTTGTTCCTGTGCTTTCCAGAAAGTCGTAAATTTTTTGAGGACCACCGGATTGATAATTCCGGCAGACACCTGGGAAGCGCTCTTTCTCCCCTCTGAAAAGAGTACAAAAGATTTGTTATGCTTAATCAACTGATGAGCAAAAAACAATCCCGCATATCCATCTCCAACAATAATATAGTCTACATGTTTCATAATAAAAAAACCTGAGTAAAAGTACTCAGGTTTTGTATAAATATCAAGTGAAATCTAGTAATTCCACATATCATTTTCCATATTCAGGATCTGCGCCTTGATTCTTTCGCTTTCTTCCAACTGATCTTCAGCATCTTTAGGGATATAGTCCTTGATAGTACCATCACCTAAACCGCTTGATGATTTGTAAATAACTGAAGAGAATCTCCTTGCATTGATGATATCATCGAAAGACAGGTCAGCAGAAGAATTCTTTCTGTTGTAAACATAGTTGTTTGCCAGAATATCTCTTGCATTCGGATAGTAGATCCAGAATAAATCGATCAGCTCATCATTACTGGCAATCGGCTTACCATCTGGTCCAATAACTCCCTGTACAGCAGGATCTGGTCCCATTGCTGCAATCCCCAGAGGTCTGTATTTCATCTGTCCGTCTCTCTTATCGATAAACCACATACCCATGATCTTAAGGACTTTTACCTTATCAGTAGTAGTCTTGAAAACGTCGGTATATTCTTTTTTCTCCTGTTCAGTTAACTGTCTTCCGGAGTTAAGAATATCAATGGCAGCATCGTTGATTACTACTTTTTCAAGTCTCTTTTGAATGCCTTCCGGTGAAAGTTTTACTGTAAAGTTTTCATCATCATAAACCTGCTCAATCTTTCCTGTCAATGCACCATCCAATAATAACTGGTACAGAGATCTGGTAGGTGTAGAAAGAAGCCCATCCGGATTATCATAGTAGAATGGCTGGTTGATTTTATCATTCATATCAATGATTTCCCAGACAAACATACTCTTAAGGATATCTTTATCTTCTACAAAACCATATTCAAGAGGCTTTACTGTGTTATCAATAATAGTATCACCAACTTTTTGTTTGTTTTCCTCTCTCATCTGTCTGAACTCTTCTGGAGAAGAAGCATTCAGAATAGTCTGGGATAAAGCAAATCCCGAAACTAATACTAAAAGGCTGCTAATATATTTTTTCATAATAAATTACAATTTTAGTCCTATTGAACATTAATAATTATAGGAGTAATGTTTTTAATCTGCTGTCCTTCTAATCCTTGTGCTGTAGCTTTAATTTCGAAAATTGAAACTACATCTCCAGATCTAAGATTTTTAACTAATCCTGCAGCATCACTTAATGAATTTCCATGGATCAGTAATGCTGCTCTTCCAGGAACTCTAACCATGAACTGGGTAACATTGAATGAAACCGGGAAGTCGAAGTCTGGAATCGCTGCCTGTACAGACTGGTTAGGAATAGAAGTTGCCGGCATCGACAATACATTCTGTCCTCTCATCTGACCTTGTGGTGGCGGCACATTTTTAATTCTATATTCAAATACCTGAGATACGGATTTTCCATAAGGATCAATTCCGGATAATGTCAATCTAACTACGTTACCTGTTGTAGGCTTCACGATCCATTTTCCTGGGCCTGTATTTCTTACAGATGCTCCCGGAGCAGATAATGAAAGTTTAGAATTATCAGCACCTAAGATAGATCCTGAAACAGGATTCTCAAGTCCTCTATACATTACGTTCATTTTATCAGCAGAAAGTAATAATCCTTTTTCAAGTTTTACTTCTCTTGGACCTGCGATTACATTATACGTGTGCGTCCATGGGAAACTCTGAGGTTTTCCTGAAGCATCCGTTAAGGTAATTGTTCCTCCTAATTTATGTTCTCCGATACCAGAACCTGATATTGAAGTGATACCCTTACCATTTTCTACTCTGCCTACACCAGAAATACTGATCTTGTTGCTATTGGAATAAGTACCTAACATTACTTTTACTTCTGCCTGTTTTCCTGCCTGGATATCTACAGGACCTGAAACAATAGGCTCATAGCTTGAGAATTTGATATTCGCATCCACTTTCTCCTGAAGTAATAATGCCAATGCATCGGACTGTACGTTTCTAGCATCATTCTGGATGATCTCAAGGTTTGAAATCGCAGCGATTAACGGCTGGTGATAGAATTTATTCTGAAACCAGGTCTTATCATTTGGAGATTTTCCTTTAGGATATTCGGCAATCAGAGATTTATTAGCTCTGTCCACCAAATCTTTTAATTGCGCATTGCTGCCAAAAGTTGCATTGATGTAATTTCTTACATCATCAATTTTAGCTTTCAATTCTAAAGCTCCTTTTGAAGGTGCATTCTCATCTCCTTCTTTGAAGAAGTATTCTGTAGTCGCCTCATTGTTGTTCAATGCTGCAAAATTCTCACTTACATCAATCTCTTTTCCTGTTTTCGGATCTCTATCATGGAAATCGGACTGTTTTTTCAAGGCATCTTTAATACCCTGAGCAGATGATACCAATAAATCGATTTTACCTTTTAAAACTTTATACTGTTCCCAAGGCTGTGCATAGGTATCCGGAACCTGCTGAGCTTTAGCCTCTAACGTTTTTTCAAAGATTTTTTCATTCTTTTTTTCCGTTAAAGTTCTTGTTTCATTCAAAGCTCTGGTAGAGTCATAGTATGATCTGATGATTTCTGCATCAATATTTAGGGCCATCATCGCGATGAACACCAAATACATCAGGTTGATCATCTTCTGACGAGGGGTCTGTTTTCCTTGTGCCATTCTCTTTTCTTTTAGTTTTTGATTAAGTAGTTAAATTTAGAAATGGTTAGGAATTAAGACTTCATAGCAGTAAGCATACCACCATAAACTCTGTTTAAGCTGTTAAGATTAGTTGTTAAACCTTGTAACTCTTGATTGAATTTTTCAGACTGCTCTGCAGATTTCTGCATATCTGCAACATATTTGTTAGCAAATTCAGATTGTTTTTTACCGTTTTCAAGCTGCATTGCATATAAGGCATTCATGCTTTCCATATGTTGAGCTGCTTTGTTAAGCTGATCATTATATTTATGAGTGGAAGCAGATACGTCCACAGTCTGGTTGATCTGATCAACAGAGCTGGAGAACTTATCGATACCTGTTCTAAGTCTGTCAAATAACTGAACATCCAGTTTTGCTTCCTGAAGCATTTTGTCTAATTTATTTGAAAGAGAATTTTCTAATTCTGCAAACTGCTGTGCATTGTTTTTGGATGACACATTAGAGTGTAAAGGGTTTGGGTTGGCATGCTTATCCAATAGTTCAGGATATACATTTTCCCATGCATAAGACTCTTCAGATTTCGGAGGGTCAAATGCGAAAATAATAAAGATAATAGCCTCCGTGATAAGACCCACTGTAAGAGCCATATTACCATTAATTGGTCCCAAGGTAATGTGAGTAATTTTAAGCCAAGCTCCAAGAATTACAATTGCAGCACCGAATGAATAAAAGAAATTCATCCAAGCATCTTTAGTCTTAAACATATTAAGTTAGTTTTTTTAATGTTAAATAAAATTGTTATTGAAAAATTGTCTGGTTAATTATCTGTTAACTCTTCTTGGTTTAACAGCTGCTTCAGGAATATCCTGTACAGTTCTGAATCCGATATAGCTTCTTGCAGAATCTTTTCTTTCCCAATCTCTAGCACCTGTCATAAGGGCATATCCTATATCTTTCCAAGATCCACCTCTTACAGACTTCTTCGTATCTATTTTATTCTTCGTAGAAGGATTTAATGTAGAAGAGAATCCATAAGAAGAGTTGTTATACGCAGATTCTGTCCATTCAGAAACGTTTCCAGCCATATCAAATAACCCAAATCCATTTTTCTTAAATTTCTTTACTGGAGCTGTATATGTATAAGTACCTTTTTTATCGTCTTCCATATAGTTACCTCTCTTAGGTTTGAAGTTGGCAAGATAGCAACCTCTGTCATCCATTAAATATGGACCTCCCCAAGGGTAAGTAGCATTTTGCATTCCGCCTCTGGCAGCATATTCCCACTCGATTTCTGTAGGAAGACGGAACTTCATTGGTCTTTGTTTTTTTCTTTTTAAGCTTTCGTTATAATCTGTTTTCAGTTTAGATCTGAAGTTACAGTAAGCTCTTGCCTGATCCCAGGTTACCCCAACTACAGGATAATCTTTATAGGCTTTGTGCCAGAAATATTGCTCGAACAATGGTTCGTTGTAAGCAAAGTGGAAATCTTTTACCCAAACTGTAGTATCCGGATAGATCGCAATGCTTGAACTTTTAAGGAAGTTAGCTCCTCTTTCGTTCTCAGCAAGTGCGGCATCCATATCTTCCCACTGATAATTGTATTTTAGTTTACTAACGTCTAAAATTCTTTCGTTTCCGATTCTAGAAGAAGCAGGCAGATACATAGATTCCAGAACTTCTGCATATTCTACATCAGGATACTTTCCGGTACTCCAATGTAAAGGGATTTTCCAGTCTAGTCTTTTAGTTGCATCATAGCCTCCATCTTCTCTTCCTCCCTGGCCTTCTAAATATTCTTGATAAGGTGTTAAATTTTCTTCTTTTTTAGCAAGGTATGCATAGTCACCGATGCTTGCTCCTCTACGTCCGCCTTCTTCACCGCCTTCCCCAGCAGCTTCAGCTAGTAGAGTTCTCGCAATGGAATCTCTTACATAATTGATAAATACTCTGTACTCTGCATTGGTAGTTTCCGCTTCATCCATGAAGAAAGAGGAAACAGTAACAGTTTTCAACGAAGCTTTTTCAGGAGTATTTGTTGGGTCCTGATCTGCAAGACCAGCAACAAATGAACCTGCAGGAATACCAACCATTCCAAATGGTCTTTCCGCAACAAATGATTTCGTTTTTTCTCTTGGTATCAATTCTCCTTTTGTTCCAGGCTTCCCTACAGAAGAACTGCCACCACCTGAACAAGATACTGATGCTACCGACGCAGACAATAATAAAAGAAATATCCTTTTCATGTTAATTTTTATAATTAAGCCGTAAATATATAATTTTTTTAAGAAACTTTTAAGATTTTTTTTGAAATAACGGAAGAAATCTAAATTTATTTTATTTACAACTGTTTTTTATTCCACGGTTACAGATTTTGCCAGGTTTCTCGGCTGATCTACATTGGCTCCTCGGTATACAGCAATGTAGTAAGCCAATAGCTGCAAAGGCACAGATGCTACGATTGGCGAGAAACATTCTGAAGTCTCAGGGATTTCAATAACATAATCTGCCATTTCACTTACCTGCTTATCTCCTTTGTTAACTACAGCAATCACTTTTCCTTTTCTGGCCTTAATTTCCTGAACGTTGCTTACAATCTTATCGTAATGTCCTTTTTTAGGGGCAATAATAACGATTGGCATGTTCTCATCGATAAGGGCGATAGGTCCGTGCTTCATTTCTGCTGCCGGATATCCTTCTGCATGGATATAGGAGATTTCTTTCAGTTTTAAAGCGCCTTCCAATGCCGCAGGATAATTATATCCTCTTCCCAGATAAAGGAAATTTGTTGTGTTTATAAAGTCTTTTGCAATATTTTGAGTCAACTCGTGGGTTGTACTTAAAACTTCTTCTATTTTTTTAGGGATAGCATCCAATTCAGCGATTAAGCTCATGAATTCAGCGTTTCCTAAATTACCGTTATGTTTTCCTAATTTTAATGCAATTAAGCTAAGAATGGTAAGCTGTGCAGTAAATGCTTTTGTAGAAGCAACACCAATTTCCGGCCCTGCATGAGTATATGAACCTGCGTCTGTAATTCTTGCAATTGAAGAATCCACTACATTACAAATACCGTATATAAATGCTCCTTTTTCTTTTGCCAGCTTCAATGCAGCCATTGTATCTGCTGTTTCTCCTGATTGAGAGATTGCAATAACCACATCTTTATCCGTAATAATCGGGTTTCTGTATCTGAATTCTGATGCATATTCTACCTCTACCGGAATCCTTGCATATTCTTCAATAAGATATTCCCCGATAAGACCTGCATGCCAAGAAGTACCACAGGCAATAATAATAATTCTGTTCGCATTTTTAAATCTTTCCAAATGATCCCAGATACCGGCCATTTTTATAATCCCTTCATCCACAAGAAGTCTCCCCCTCATTGTATCATGAATAGATTTAGGCTGTTCAAAAATCTCTTTAAGCATAAAATGCTCGTATCCGCCTTTCTCAATCTGTTCTAAGCTTAATTTAAGCTCCTGAACTTCAGGTTCAATTCTTGAGTTATCATTAATCGTTCTGATGTCTACTCCATTTTCCAATGAAATTGTAGCCATATGTCCTTCTTCAAGATAGATCGCTTCTTTGGTAAATTCTACGAAAGGTGATGCATCAGAAGCAATAAAGTATTCTTTATCTCCCAGTCCGATTGCCAGTGGAGAACCAAGTCTTGCAACTACCAGTACTCCCGGATAATCTTCATGAAGCACAGTAATAGCATACGCCCCATATACTTCATTCAAAGCATATCTTACAGCTGTCGGGAAATCTGTTTCAGGCTTCAAATCCATGAAATATTGGATAAGATTCACCAATACTTCTGTATCTGTTTCGGATTTGAAAGTAAATCCTTTTTCGCTAAGCATTGTTTTAATAGTATCATAGTTTTCTATAATACCGTTATGTACAAGAGCGATTTTTCCGTTGTTTGATAAGTGAGGGTGTGAGTTTCTATCACTTGGAACTCCATGGGTAGCCCATCTGGTATGTCCCATCCCTATTTTAGCGGTCCCTTTTAACTGTGACGAAATATTGACTAAGTCATCTACTTTACCTTTTGTCTTTTCTACTTCAAACTTATTGTTTGAGCCTTCCAAGACAATCCCTGCACTGTCATATCCTCTATATTCTAATCTTCTAAGACCGTTGATTACAATGTCATACGCGTCTTGAAACCCTGTATATCCTACAATTCCGCACATATTTTGTCTAGTGTTTATTTATTTTTTAGTACCGTAAGTGATTTTTAATTGAATTCTGTTAGGATTCGTTTTATCTGATCCTACATAAACTCCTCTTTCTGTTGCAAATGATCTGGTTGTAAATTTATACCCGGCAAATACATTGGCCTCAGTCGGTACAAATTTCCCCATATTAATAAGTAAAGCTTGATTTTCTTGTGTACCCTCTACAATATCTTTCACTGTTTTTGTCACAGTAAAGTCATAATAAGCAGGCTTGTTAGTTGAATCAGAAGATTTCAACCAGTCAAATCCTGCAGAAATATCACTGATAAAACCTCCAGAAGTAAGCACTCCGGTAACCGGCTTTTTCACTATTGTAAAATTTTCTTCTGTTTTTCTGTAATTATTGTTCCATGACGGATCCGTAAAGATTCTGATTTTTGCACTTACAATAGCAGCTTTATCTTTCGTATACAGCTCTTTAAGTTTTGTAATTGTTGTTTCAGGAATTTTAACGCCAATTGAAGGACCTCCCATTCCCTGTAAATAAAGTTTAGGATCCCCATCATTTTCGTTAATAGCAGAAGATGCAGTTTCCCATGCAGAACCGGTTCTGTTATACTCATACTGACCATAACGTCCTCCGCTTACAAGTAACTTAAAGGTAGACTGTGGTCTTGTAATCGTCCCGTTGTCATTTTTCTCATTGGTATAATACATCACTATTTCCATATTATCCGGAGAAAACTCAAAAAGATAGCCATCTGTTTCATCCACAGAAAGTCTGATTCCTTTAAAATATCTGGTAAAGTTAGCCGCATCCATAAGTTCCGGCTTTTTGCTTTTATCAAGAATTTTAGTCTGGAAAAAGTTTTTATTTAAAGCCATCCTGAATCCTGCATCTGATGTAAACACAGAAGAATTATCCGATTTTTTATTGATTGTTACAGCTCTTACTTTTCCGTCAAAGACAGAAGTTCCCAATGATTCTCCGGTAGCTACAGTTACGTTTGAACTTTTGAAAGCATCAGAATTTCCATCCAGGAATGTAGTCACTTCATCCACTTTTATATGCAAAAGAGTGTTTGTCCCGCCAGCTCCCAATTTCGTCTTACCATATTTTTTAGTGTAACTTACCGGATACGTTTTTATATCTGTTGAAACAGGTACTGTTTCATTTCCAATTAGTAAATTTTCATCTTTCGCTCCAGGTGCACTAACTGAATCAGCCACAGCAGCAGGTCTCATTACCAACACTACAGAATCTATTTTTGGGCTGGTTCCAAAATCAAAATTATCTGTAGACATTCTCAGCTGGGTAAGAAAGGATGCTTTCTGCATTCCGAACTGTCCTTCAGAAAATGCTCCTAATACAGAAGTATAAGTGGAAACTCCAGTTGTATTGATCAAGCTTACAAGCCTGCTGGCGTCACTTCTGATGGAATCATGATTATTAATATTATAAGCAATAAGGTCGTAAGAAGTTACATTACCTTCTGCAGCACCGTCTATAAAAAGCTGCTCACCCAGTGAATCCGCCTCCGGCTCGCAATTATAAAGAAGGGCACTCCCGAAAACCGCCATAAGAAGTATGGCAAAGGTCCTTTTAACAGTATGAATCATTAAAAATGTGTTTTAATAAAGTTGGTTTATAGAATCTACGTCTACATATTCTGATTTTGGAGTTGTTGTTTCGTTGAAACCTTTATCAAGGTCTGCATCCAGAAACTCATCTCCTTTTACCACCATGTCAACATAGTTCATACTTTCAATAACAAAGTTTTTGATTGTCGGATTATCTAACGCTTTTAATCCGGAAATATTATCGAATGTCAATTTTTCAGCAATATTCTTATCCAGGTCAGCGTCTTTCTCATTGTATAAAGAAAGAACGATTTTGGCGTCTTTGAAGTAAGTATCAGATTCGTAATAAGTTTTCAGATAAATTGGAACAAAAGAAGACATCCATCCGTTCAAATGGATGACGTCCGGTACCCAGTTTAGTTTTTTGATGGTTTCTATAACACCTCTTGCGAAGAAAATCGCTCTTTCATCGTTATCATCAAAAGGATTTCCTTCGTCATCTACGTAGTATTGCTTTCTTTTGAAGTATTCTTCGTTATCAATAAAGTAAACCTGAAGTCTTTCCCCCGGAAGAGACGCTACTTTAATAATTAAAGGCTGGTCCAGGTCATTGATGATAATATTCATTCCCGAAAGACGGATTACCTCATGAAGTTGGAATTTTCTTTCACTTATTTGTCCAAATCTTGGCATAAAAACTCTTACATCATTGCCTTCATTGTGCATCTTAAGTGCCATTTTGTTTACCAATGCAGCCATATTCGTGTCTTCCTGATATGGATACATCTCTGTAGTAATGTACAGTATTTTTTGATTCGGCATAAATTTCTATCTATATTTTTGTAAAAATGCTTTAATGTGCAAAATTACAAAAAAACATTCAACATTATTTTAATTAACATTTTTTTACGATAATTCCCATTTTCAAATTATTAAAAACTCATATAATTATATGATATTTTTAGTATTTTTGAATTAGCATTAAAATAAACTATGGAAGTTATAAAGAATAAGAAAACCCTTCAGGATTTCATTGAAAGACAGAAAGAAATGGGGAAGAAGATTGGGTTTGCTCCTACGATGGGAGCACTTCACAAAGGTCATCTTTCACTCTATGAGGAAGCCAGAAAAGATAATGATTTGGTAATTTCTTCAGTTTTTGTAAATCCTACCCAATTTAATAATCCGGAAGATCTGGAAAAATATCCAAGAGATATTAACAGAGATATTCTTATCCTGGAAAATTCGGGATTAGTAGATGCAGTTTATATTCCTGAAGTAGCTGATATTTACCCCGAGAAAACAGAAAGCCAGCATTATGATTTTGATGGACTGGAAAATGAAATGGAGGGAAAGTCCAGACCCGGACATTTTGATGGAGTGGGAACTGTAGTGGAAGAGCTTTTCAGACAGATTCAGCCGGACAATGCTTATTTCGGGGAAAAAGATTTCCAGCAACTCGCCATTATCAAAAAAATGGTTGAAAAGAAACATCTTCCCGTGAAAATTACAGGCGTTTCTATTTTCAGAGCAGAAAATGGATTAGCATTAAGTTCGAGA
Source organism: Chryseobacterium sp. CCNWLW53 (assembly GCF_037083525.1). Lineage (NCBI taxonomy): Bacteria > Pseudomonadati > Bacteroidota > Flavobacteriia > Flavobacteriales > Weeksellaceae > Chryseobacterium > Chryseobacterium sp. CCNWLW53. The sequence continues at coordinate 320,415 of NZ_JBAOJR010000005.1, forward strand.
AATCAAAGACTTCACGAAGACCGCAAAGAAGCGGCAAAAATTATTTACCAGACATTAGTTAAAGTAAATGACTGGTTCAGAGTGATTACTATTCCCGAAATAAAAGAAAGAGTAACAGATATCTTTGACCATCAGCAGGGCATGAAGTTAGAGTATTTTTTGATCGCTGATGAAAACACCTTGAAAGAAACTGATTTTTTCTATAAAGACAGAAATTACAGAGCATTCATCGTAGTTGTAGTAGATGGCGTGAGATTAATTGACAATATGCATATGGATTAATATTAAACATTTGTTCAACAAAATACTCAACATATTTCATTTATAAAACACAAACTCTGATTACTTTATCAGAGTTTTTCTTTTTATCATGGAATATAAAAAAATCAAAGGCCTCTTGCGGAGACCTTTGAACACCAAATCACAAAATATTAATATGAAAAAAATTTACTTTTCAGTAAACTTGTGACCCGGCTGGGATTCGAACCCAGGACCCATACATTAAAAGTGTATTGCTCTACCAGCTGAGCTACCGAGTCGGTCACTTGCTAACAACCTGCATTAAATGCCATCGTTTTTAAGAGGTGCAAAGATATGATTTTTTTTAATTTCTGCAAACGATTATATAAAAAAAATCAAAGGTCTCTTGCGGAGACCTTTGAAACACCAAATCACAAAATATTAATATGAAAAAAATTTACTTTTCAGTAAACTTGTGACCCGGCTGGGATTCGAACCC
>NZ_JBAOJR010000005.1:321253-510275 GCF_037083525.1 Chryseobacterium sp. CCNWLW53
CCGGCTGGGATTCGAACCCAGGACCCATACATTAAAAGTGTATTGCTCTACCAGCTGAGCTACCGAGTCGGTCACTTTGCAACGATTTTACATTTGAATAATGTCCCTCGTTTTCAGTGGTGCAAAGATAGGAGTTTTTTCATTATCTCAAAACTTTTTTGCAAATTTGTTAAAAAAAAATTCATGGTTATTTCACTGATCGGATACATGGGATGTGGCAAATCTCACATTTCCAAAATTTTAAGCGATAAAATAAATTTTAAACTCATTGACCTTGATAAAGAGATTTCCAGAAGAAATAAATTAACCATTCCTGAGATTTTTGAAAAAAAGGGAGAAATTCAGTTTAGAAAGCTGGAAAGAGAGGCATTGGAAGAAATTCTTGCTTCGGAAGAAAACCTGGTTTTAAGTCTGGGAGGGGGAACGCCGGTTTATTATAATAATATGGAAATTATCAACCTCAACTCTAAAAGTATTTTTTTAAGAGCTTCTGTAGGTACTTTATACGAAAGACTTTCCAAACAGAAAGAAAAAAGGCCTTTAATAGCTAACATTTCTGATGAAGATCTGCCTGAGTTCATTGCCAAGCATTTATTTGAAAGAAATGCTTTTTACAGCAAGGCACAGTTTAGCATTAATACGGATTCCAGGGATCCTGAAGATATTGTCCAGGAAATAGTAGAAAAGCTCTATCTCTAGAGCTTTTTTATTTTAATCTTCATTTCCTTCGGGGCCATCTGCCGTTTCTCCAAAGAAATCATCCCAGTCTGTAAAGTCTGAGGTTATATCATTTCCTACATATTCATCCATCTCGCGTCTGTCTTTTTTAGTAGGTCTTCCTTCGCCCTTATTTCTATAATAATCCTGCGACATTTTGCGGAGCTTTAATAGTTCATACTGCTCTTTGTCCGTCACATCCTGGATATGAAGAGGGACAAGCTTTGCTCCCATCCTGCTTTTGGGGATCTGGGTAACTTTTATTTTATAATCGATTTGATTTTTGCGGATCTTGATAACATCTCCCTCTTTTACCTCTTTAGACGACTTTACGGCAGATGTTCCAATAGAAACTCTGTTCTTTTTAATTTCCTCTGTTGCAATACTTCTCGTCTTATAAAAACGAATGCACCATAAAAATTTATCTATTCTCATAATTTTTTATACTTTTGCCGTTATATTATTTGTAAAGTAATTAAAGTTTTTTGAAATGAAAAAAATATTTTTATATATCCTTGCGGGATCTTTATGTTTTTCTGCATGTAAGAAAGATGATGAAGTTGAAACTTATAAAGAACCGGAAGACATTTCCGTTCAGAACAGTTATGACGATCAGGCTATTAAGAAGTTTATGAGCGAAAATTATCTGGACGCCCAGGGAAATATAAAAGCTTTCAGCACAACAGATACCAGTGATGACAATGAAAAAAAATTAATAGATCTGCCGTATCAAACGCTTCCTTCCGGGACCATATACATTGTGAGAGAAGGCGCGCAGCCAGATCCGGCTACTGCTAAAACTATTGGCTCGAAAGACATTCTTACCATGATGATCAGAACTAATGCTTATTTAGCAGTTAATACCGATGGAAATGTTGCTTTTGCAGCGGCACTGCCCATTACCAATACAATTAATGGCAATGGACTTCCAATAATAGACCCAATGTATTATTATGTAAAGCAGTCTGTGTTAGATGCGGCAACAACAGATGCCGCGAAACAGAGAAGTTATTATGAAATTGAAGGCTTCCGTGAAGCTATACAGAAATTCAAAGCATTTGATAATCTTCCCAATTCAAGCCCTTACAATCTTCAGGGTGTTATTATAGTACCGTCAAGAGCTGCCTTTGCAAGAGATCCACATTATCCTTACAGCACGCAATACTCTTTAAGAAATTATTCTATGGTATTTAATTTCCAGGTATATAAGAGACAAGACAGACCAGACGGACAATAATTAAGATCAATATATTTCACATAAAAAAACCGCCCTCAGATGAAGGCGGTTTTTGTTTTTATATGCTTTTTAAGATCTTGCTTTTTGCTTTACATTTCCTAAGATATCCGGAAAATATAAATCTGCCAGATGATCAAACTCGTCTCCTCTCATGAACATAGTGGCATCTACTTCTTCATAAGAGCTTCTTCCTGCCGCCGCAATCAGCTCATTACAGGTATGCAGAGTATTTTTATGGAAATGGTATACTCTTTCACTTTTATCAGTAACATCAAGTCCCTTAACTAACATTTTATCCTGAGTGGCAACTCCCGTAGGGCAATTATTATTGTTACATCTTAAGGCCTGTATGCATCCTAACGAGAACATAAATCCTCTTGCATTATTACACATATCCGCACCCATAGCTATTGCTCTGAGGATATCCAAGCTTGTCAGTACTTTTCCACTGGCTATCACTCTTAACTTACTTCTTAAATTATAATTATTAAGGGTTCTGTTAACGAAAATCAGGGCTGGTTCCAGAGGCATTCCCACGCCATCCGAAAATTCCGGAGGTGCAGCTCCTGTTCCTCCTTCTGCCCCATCTATGGTAATAAAATCAGGATAGATTTTTAAAACATTCATCTGTACACAGATGTCCTCAAATTCTTTAGTATCACCAATACAAAGTTTAAAGCCAGTTGGTTTCCCTCCTGAAAGTTCTCTCAGCTGCTGTACAAACCTCAACAGACCTGCAGCATCAGAAAATGAGCTGTGGGATGGTGGTGAAATAACGGTCATTCCTGGGGTGACGTGACGGATCTTTGCGATCTCCGGTGTGTTTTTCACACCCGGAAGTACACCTCCGTGTCCTGGCTTTGCCCCTTGGGACAGCTTAATTTCAACCATCTTTACATTTGGGAGAGTGGCGTACTTTTCAAACAGTTCAGGATTAAATTTCCCTTCCTCGTCACGGCAACCAAAATATCCGGTTCCAATTTGCCAGCAAAGATCTCCTCCTTCCAAATGATAGGGAGAAATACCTCCTTCTCCGGTGTTATGATAAAAATTTCCTTTTTTTGCACCTCTGTTTAAAGAAATCTGTGCCCTATCGCTTAATGCCCCAAAACTCATTGCTGAAATATTGAACAGAGAAGCATGGTAAGGCTGCGTACACTGCTCTCCTCCTACCCATACTCTTGGGAGCTCTTCCACAGGCGATTTTGCATAAATAGAATGCTTGATTCCTTCATATTTTCGGTGATTAACTTCCAGCTGGGTTCCGAAAGCTACTGTATCACTCAGGTTTTTAGCTCGTCTGTATACTGCAGAACGCTGGTTTCGGGGAAATGGTTTTCCGTCTGTCTCCCTTTCTATGAAATACTGCTGCATTTCGGGTGAAATACTTTCAAAAAAGTATCTGAAGTATCCCAGTACCGGGAAGTTCCTCAAAATAGCGTGTTTCGACTGGTAAGCATTGTAAACACCCAATGCATAAATGGCAGATAACAGGATGGGTATCCAGTAATGCGCTCTGATCAGTAATGCGACGACCCATGTAGCAATTACTAATACAATTCCCCAAGATAAAAACTTATCTCTCATGAATGTAGTATTTAAAGTTAAAATAAATTTAGTAGAAATTTTGCAAAGAGACTACGCTTTTGCTAAAAAACTTTCGAAGGATGACTGCACAGAAACCGTGCCATCTGACAGGATTTTTTCTAAATTTAGAAATTCAATCTGATTAACGAATGCGGGATCAAAATCTTTCTGGACTCTCACATAGTTTTCAGTGAAGCCATACATTTTACCGTCTTTATTTTCATGCTCCCAAAGAACGGGAAGCGTTTTTCCAAGTTGAGTCTGATAAAATGCCATTTTTTTCTTTTCAGAAAGTATTCTCAGCATTTTATTACGTTTTTTTCTTTCAGGAATAGGCACTACTCCATCCATACCGACTGCTTCCGTATTTTCTCTTTCGGAATAAGTGAATACGTGAAGGTAGGTAATAGGAAGTTCGTTCAGGAAGTTATAAGTTTCCATGAATTTCTCCTCTGTTTCACCAGGGAATCCCACAATAACGTCTACACCGATAGCTGCATCAGGCATTACCTCGCGGATCTTATTGACTCTGTCATTATACAGCTTGGTAAGATAGCGGCGCTTCATTTTTTTCAGTAGATCATCACATCCGGACTGTAACGGGATGTGAAAGTGGGGAACAAAGCTTTTGCTTTTTGAAACCAGATCAATACTTTCGTCTTTCAAAAGGTTCGGTTCTATGGAAGAAATACGGATTCTTTCAATTCCTTCTACTTTATCGAGCTCTGATATCAGGTCCAGGAAAGTATGTTCGTGTCTTTTATTTCCGAACTCACCTTTACCGTAATCACCGATATTAACTCCTGTAAGAACGATTTCTTTGATGTCTCTTTCGGCAATTTCTTTGGCGTTTTTGAGAACATTTTCAATAGTATCTGATCGTGAGATCCCTCTTGCCAGTGGAATGGTACAGTACGTACATTTGTAGTCGCATCCGTCCTGCACTTTCAGAAAGGCTCTTGTCCTGTCCCCTATTGAGTAGCTTCCGATAAAGAAATCAGTTTCCTCAATTTCGCAAGAATGTACAATGCCTTCATTTTCCGATTTTTCCAAATCATCCAGGTAGCTTAAGATATTGAATTTCTCTTTGGCTCCCAAAACAAGATCTACTCCATCGATCTGTGAAATTTCTTCAGGCTTTAACTGCGCATAGCATCCTACAATAACGACCAACCCTTCCGGATTGGCTTTCATAGCCCGTTTTACATGCAATTTGCATTCACGGTCTGCGTTTTCAGTTACCGAACAGGTATTGATGACATAGACATCAGCTTTATCATCAAAACTTACTTTATCATAACCAGCATCTGTCAATTGACGGGCAATAGTAGATGTTTCCGCAAAATTTAATTTGCAGCCGAGTGTATGAAATGCGGCAGTTCCGTGAAAAGTAGACATTTATTTACTCCTGAATTTTCTGGGTGCAAAGATAGTAATTTTAATAATAATTCTAAATCGATTCAGTCTATTATTTATATTCGTCCCTTACTTCAGGGCTGTTTTGAAAGCATACCGGAGATGAATTGGAAACATCTTTTTGTTTAGAAAACTTATCTTTCATTCCGGCATTAAACTCCTGAGACTTATTTCTTTCAATAGAAAGCGTTTTCCAGTCATTATTTTTTATCATTTTCGCAATGGAAACGATCTGCCCGATATGATAAGGATAATGGGCGAGCTGACGCAAAACTGCATCTAAGACCAAATGTCCTTCTCCCCTGATATAAATAGTAGAATATAAATTTTCATCATTGATCTGGCTCAAAGCATCAAAAAAACATTCCCAGCCCTTTTCCCAGAAATCAATAACCTCCTGTTTGGTTTTAAAGGTATTGATAAATTCTCCATCGCGGTTGCGCCAGGCTTTTTCTCCGTCTTCCGTTAGAAAGTTGGTCCACCTTGAAAGCATATTGCCGGCAATATGTTTAACAATGACTGCAATGGAATTACTTTCATCATTGTACTGCCAGAACATCTGCTCATCAGAAAGCTGACCGAATGATTTATCTCCGAGAGATTTATAATATTGAAAACGTTTTACAAAAAGATCCTTCATTTTTTCTGTTATTGATCAGACTAATTTAAAATTATTTTAACGACAAAACCATCTCTTTCGAAATGGTTTTATCTATATAGTTTATTATTAAAAAGCTTAATCTCTGTTTTTAACTACGATCCATCCTGAATACTTAATTGGAGTGTTCATTTTATCATTTTCATTCCAGCCTACAGAATACCAATAGTTTCCGGTAGGTACCTTCACTCCGCCCCTACTGCTTCCGTCCCATTTATAGCCGGTAGATTTATCGATCTGATAGATCATATTTCCATAGCGGTCGAAAATATTCATTACCAAATTTTTCTTATTGGCTAAGGCAGAATAATCAATAACATCATTGTAACCGTCACCATTTGGTGTAATCACGTTAACAAGATTAGGGACAACAATACTGATATCTATCGGATCACAGTCGTAAGAATCTTTTACAAATATGGTAGCATCTCCTCTTTTAACATTGCTGAATTCATTAGAATCCTGCCAGTTTATATTATCCATGGAATATTTGTAAGGTGCCGTTCCTCCTATCACAAATACCGTAACGGTAGTATTTGAAATTTCTATACTTGAAACAACCGGTTGTTCAGAAGGATATACTTTTACGTTCTGCACCACGGTACAATCTCCTGTTTTAAGTTTTACCCAATAGGTACCTACTCCAACGTTTGTGACCGTCTGCGTAGTTGCTCCTGTGCTCCATTCATAACCATTAAATCCCGGGCCTGCATCCAAAGTTGTTCTGTCTTCTACACAAATAACTTTATCTTTAAGTATGGTGGAATAAACCGGCGGAATAACCACTAGTGTAATTTTAGCTATGTTATAGCAACCCTGCGCATTGAAAACCCGCACATAAACCACACCGCTGGGAGCAATGTATGCTGTGGGCGTTAAAATTTCATTGGTCTGATTCACGGCATCTGTTGCAGAGGGATAGTATTTTTTACCTGCCCCAGTCTGAGAGGTTACCGATGCACCTGTAAGGTTAAAAGATGCCGTAGACGGATTACCTTCAATAGCACAGGATCTTAATGTAGTATCATTTACCACAACAACCGGGTAGAATTTCAATGTTATCTGTGCAACAGCAGTACATCCGAAGGATGAAATCACTTTGACAAAAATGGTTCCTTCCGCAGAAGTAAATGCTGACGGATTTGTAATTTCATTGATACCTGCATTCAGATCTGAAAGCGTATTGTAATATTTCTTGGTCACGGTTGGATCTGTAATAACATCTGCTGTTGTAAGATCAAATACTGCTGTTCCCGCATTATTATTGTTACATTGTGTGAGTGTTGCATTTTTTGCCGTGATTTTACCGTCCTTAAATTTAAATGTTCCAATCTGTTTACATTTATTGAGCGGACTGTTTGGATTAGTTGGATCCGTATAGCCTATACTGTAATAATAAATAGATGTTGTATTTACAGTAGTAGGAACTGTAATGGCATTATTTCCGGTTAACGCATCATTCTGACTTGTGTGATAGCTTACGCTAAAGTTCGGATTTCCATTTAAAATTCCTGCAGAAAGAGTAGAAAAATCAAATACAGCAGGATTTACACATATGATTACTTCCTTTGGATCGGCCGGATTAGCAGCAGGAATCCCCGGAGGAATGAAAGGATAGGGCTGTAAAGTCGGATCTGTAAATGGGGAAGCCAATGTTGCAGTTCCACCCCATGTTAAAGAAAACGGTGCTGTTGTAGTACTGGTACTGCTCACCCAGTTGTCAATAAACAAATAATAAGTCTGGCCCGGCAAAACATCCAGATATTTACAATAAGGTGTGAGCGAACCTCCGACAGCACTGATAAGGGTGCTTGTCATATTTAAGCCGGTAGCCGGTCCGGGTCCTATAACCGTTGCAGCATTGCATCGTATGGGTGCCCCTAAAGCTCCACAGTTTACATTAGGACCGAAAATGGCCCAGTCATAATCAGCATCCGGGTTATTCGGAACCAGATCGAAGGTAAGTGTTCCTCCTGTAGCAATCGTTATTTTATACCAGATTGAATTGTGTTCACCAGTTCCGTCTATACAACTTCCTGAATTAACCAATTCTTTAATATTGCCATATCCGGTGGGACTGTAAGTAATGTTGGAATTTCCGCAGACGGCAAGCGCGGTTGAACAGTCTGCCTGCGCAAAAAATACCTGAGAAATACCTAAAAAAATAAGGAGTAAAAGTTTTTTCATAGATATATAGTTTTTAGTGAATGATTTGAAAACCACACGCATATGTTGATTGACAACACATAGATCAAATATACCTATATTTTAATCACAAACAATGGATTTTTAAAAATATTGAATTATTTTAAATAAAAACACATAATAATTATGATATCATGCAATAAATACCAACTATTTTATGCTTGTAATATTTCCGCATAGATTTTCAAGATGGAAAATTTTATGAAACGGACTCTTCACTTCCTTCAAATGCTCTTTATCCTGAATAAACGTATATCTTGAGGCAATGGAGTTCATATCGGAAACAATCACCAACCAGCATTCATCTACGGACGTATCGTAATAGGGAAATTTTTCATTTTTCTTATCGATAAGCTCAAGGATCTTTTCTGAGCAAAGCTCATCAAAAAGGTTCATGCTGTATTCATGGGTAATAAAAACATTTCTACGGTGAAAAGATTTTCTCATCCCTTTTACACAGCCTAAAGGTTTGTTCTTTTTAATGCTTCTGTAAATACTGAGAATATTTTCCTCCTGCTGTTCTATATTGTCAAATTTAATATTCGGGTAAAATTCTAAAAAATAAACACCACGATATTTCGCGGTGTCTTCCTGTTCTAATAATATTTCTGCCTGGCGGAACATCTTATTTAAAGTACTTTCCACTTTTTTCATTTCCAGATGATTGATCACTTCGGTCAGTTCTATTCCAATCTTCTTGTCGTTGAGTTTAGCGATAAAGTCCGGACTTTCGCAGGTAAGGTCTTCAAATTTGACATCGGGAAAGTGATGCATAAACGAATTAAGCAATAGAATCTCAGATTTCTTTCTGTATTTTTCTCGGTCATGAAGAAGAGATTCGTCTATTTTACGGTGATACTTTTCCATCGGCTTTTTTTTCAAATGCCGGTTCATATAGTATAGGCTTAGATTCTTTATTAAATCTTCATCAGAAAATGTCTTTTTCATAGGTGATTTTTTTATGTGACCAAAGAACACATGCCATATTGGTTTCACCGTTAGAAGTTTTTGATTTTCAAAAATTTACATAATAAAGGTAAGTAAAAAAACTATTCACAGGATACTTTTAAATTAATTTATCAAATAATTAATGTAAAGTTTATTTTCATAATCAATACCTTTAGCGTTCAAATTATAAAACTGTGATTTATATGGATTTTAAAAATTTTAAAATACCTTACAGCATCAATCCACAATATTCTAAAAAAGCCGTCTATTTTTCGATGGAATTCGCTATTGAACAGGTTTTAAAAATATATTCGGGTGGTTTGGGATTCCTTGCAGGATCTCATATGAGAAGTGCATACAACCTGAAACAGGATCTTATAGGGATCGGAATTCTCTGGAAATTTGGCTATTATGATCAGGCCAGAAATCATGACCAGACCCTTCAGCCGGTCTGGACAAGGAAGATGTACAGCTTTCTTGAGGATACCGGAATCAAATTTCAGATCGAGATCCATAGTGCCCCGGTTTGGGTAAAAGTATGGTACCTTGATCCTGAAATTTTCAATACGGCACCCATGTTTTTTCTTTCTACAGATGTGCCGGAAAACGATCACGTTTCTAAAACCATCTGCCACAAATTATACGATGCCAACGAATCTACAAAACTGGCTCAGTATATTTTGCTGGGAAAAGGAGGGGCTAAATTACTGGACGAGATGAACGCTGAAAGAGAAGTGTATCATCTGAATGAGGCTCATGGACTTCCTGCTGCATTTTACCTGCTGAAAAAGTACAATGGAGATCTGAACCGGGTGAAAGAAAAACTGGTTTTTACCACCCACACTCCCGAAGAAGCAGGAAATGAAAAACATAATCTGAAACTATGTTATGATATGTCTTACTTTTCCGGTTTCAGCATGGAAGAGGTAAAAAGTATCGAAGGAGCAACCGATGATCGTTTCAACCACTCGCTATGTGCTCTGAAAATGGCAAGAATGGCGAACGGCGTATCTAAGCTGCATGGTGAGGTTTCCAGAGCTATGTGGAGTAAATATCCTGGAATCTGCGAAATTACTTCCATTACCAACGCACAGGAATTTAAATACTGGGCGGATAAGCCTCTTTATAATGCCAAAGATGAAAACGACGCTACTGTTTTTGATTACCGCAAAAAACATTTAAAGAAAAGACTGTTCACCATTGTCGCAGATCAGACCGGAAATCTATTTGATCCTAACATTTTCACTATTGTCTGGGCAAGAAGATTTGCAGGGTATAAACGTGCAGATTTACTGCTTCATGATAAGGAAAGATTCTACAGGTTATTGAATAATCAAAAATATCCGGTACAGATTATCTGGTCAGGGAAACCTTATCCTATGGATTATTCCGCTATTTCTACTTTTAATACTTTGGTAGAGGAAAGTAAAAATCATAAAAATATGGCTGTACTTACAGGCTATGAACTTTCTTTAAGTAAATCCCTGAAACAGGGCTCAGATCTATGGCTCAACAATCCGAGGGTACCGAGAGAAGCTTCTGGAACTTCAGGAATGACCGCTGCTATGAACGGATCTGTAAATCTTTCTACCGATGACGGATGGATCCCTGAATTTGCCGAACCGGGAGAAAATTCGTTTGTTGTTCCGAAAGCTGATTATTTAAATATGAGCATTTACGAACAGGATACTTATGATCTGAATAAGCTGTACGAAATTCTTGAAAACGAAATCCTGCCTGCTTATTACGATAATCCGGACCAATGGAGAAAAATTCAGTACAAGGCCATGAATGATGTTCAGCACCAATTTAACAGTGATAGAATGGCAGATGAATATTACAAAGTGCTTTACAAATAGATAAAAGGTAAAAAAGGTTCAATCAACTGATTTATAATAAAATTCCGTGAAAATACTTTCACGGAATTTTTATTGATGTTATTCTTTTTTCTTCTTTGGCACCTTCAAGCCTTTTTCTCTGGCTTCTGAAATTCCTATGGCCACAGCCTGTTTTTTACTGGTCACCTTTTCTCCTGAAGAGGACTTCAGTTTTCCTTCTTTAAATTCGTGCATGACTTTTCCCACTTTGTCCTGAGCTTTTTCTGAATATTTGGTTTTGCTCATGATAAAAAATTTTTAAGGTTTTGGCAGGGATACCCCTAGTTCATAAACTTCGGCGTGCTTCAAATATTTTGAGCGTTCTCTGGAGGTTACCGATTCAAAGTGATCATTTTTAATCACAATAATCGGATCTTCTGCATTTTCAATTTCAAAATTAGCCAGATATCTTTCGTCCGGTGCATCCTGGCGAATCTTTGCTTTTATTTTCTGTAATTCATCTGCGTATTTCCTGAACCCGGGATCAGATGAATGAATAAATTTATATTCATCACCAGCATAAACATAATAGTGAAGTTTTTTCTCAATAAGGCCGGCTTCATTGGTAATCTGTGGATTATCATTCCCATCTTTAAACCCAACTTCTACCAAAGTTCCGCCTTTTTTGTTGGCACAGTCTTCCGCATCTTTGAAGCTTGAAAAGCCTGTATAAACAATCTGATCGGCTAAAACATAACGGTTCAGTTTTTGGTTGTATGCATTCGTTTCCATAATTATTATTTAATTTGATTGTTATAATAATACATTCAATTTTTTTGCCAAAAGCCGTATTAAAAAAGCTTTTTTATGCATTTAATAAAATTATTATCTTTGAGATCCATTAAAATTAGAAATGAAAAAATTACTCTTAACTCTTACCGTGGCTGTAGCATTCCATAATGTGTCTGCCCAGGAAATCACTTTAGATAAAATATATTCAGGATATTACCGCGGAAAAGGCATTGCCGGTATAGCATCTATGAAGAACGGAGAAAATTATCTGGTCATTGAGCCGACAGGAATTGCCAAATACTCTTACAAAACTTCACAAAAAGAAGGAAATATTGTTGATGGTAAATTTGAAAGCTATGAATTTTCTGATGATGAATCAAAAATTCTTCTTTTAACAGAAAGCCAGCCCATCTACAGACATTCATTTCTTGGAAAGTTTGAGGTGAAAGATCTGAAATCAGGTAAGACAATCAGCCTGAATGACGGTAAAACAGTTCAGGAGCCAAGATTTTCTCCTGATGCCTCTAAAGTAGCATTCATTGCTGAAAATAATTTATTCTATCAGGACCTGAGTTCAGGAAAAATTACCCAGATTACAAATGACGGTAAGAAAAATTCCATTATCAACGGGCTAGCAGACTGGGTATATGAAGAGGAATTCGGGCATGCAAGACAATATGAATGGACAAAGAACTCGGATGCCATTGTATTTGTAAAATCTGATGAAAGCCAGGTTCCGGAGATCTATATTCCGATCTATGGAAAAAAACTTTATCCTGAGGAAATGCGTTACAAATATCCTAAAGCAGGAGAAAAAAACTCTATAGTTTCTGCCCAGCTGTACCGTCTTGATACGGGAAAAACAACGCCAATCAACCTAAGTTCTTTTAAAAACTATTATATCCCCAATGTCATTCAGACGGCAAAGCCTGACGAAATGGTTCTGGTGACTTCTGAAAGAATTCAGAATGCGTCCGATATTTTAAAGGTGAATACCAAAACCGGAGTCGTTCAGAAACTATTCACAGAAACGGATGAGAAATGGATCGATACAGATAGCCCTACTCTGGAATTCCTGGATGATGATTCTTTCCTTTGGGCATCCGAAAGAGACGGCAACCGTCATTTATACTGGTATGACAAGGATGGAAAGCTTAAAAAGCAAATAACAAAGGGAAATTGGGAAGTAACCGATTATTACGGATTCAATCCGAAATCTAAGGAAATTTATGTTCAGACCACTGAAAAAGGAAGCATTAACAAAGTTGTTTCCAAAGTAAATATTGAAAACGGAAAATCCCAGCTTATTTCTAATGCGGAAGGAAACAATTCTGCCAATTTCAGTAAGAACTACAGTTATTTCATTGAAACATCTTCTACTGCTGCAAGACCTTACACTTTTGTTTTAAAAGACGGAAACGGTAAAACGGTAAAAGAACTTCAGAACAATAACGACCAGCTACAGAAATTAAAGGCCGATAATTTTGCAGATAAAGAATTCATCACCATTCCAAATGGCGCCGGCGACCAGATGAATGCATGGATCATGAAACCTAAAAACTTTGATCCTAATAAAAAATATCCACTGTTTATGTATCAGTATTCCGGACCTGGATCTCAGCAGGTTGCGAATTCATGGGACAATGGCAATGCTTTATGGTTTAATCATTTGGTACAGAAAGGTTATATCGTTGCCTGTGTAGACGGGCGTGGAACGGGTTATAAAGGAGCTAAGTTCAAGAAGGTTACCTACATGAATATGGGTAAATATGAAATTGAAGATCAGATTACTGCGGCAAAATGGTTCGGAAACCAGTCTTATATTGACAAAACAAGAATCGGAATGTTCGGATGGAGCTACGGAGGTTATATGACCAGTCTGGCAATGACGAAAGGAGCGGATGTTTTCAAAGCCGGAATCGCTGTAGCACCGGTAACCAACTGGAGGTATTATGATTCCGTATACACGGAAAGATTCATGAGAACCCCTCAGGAAAACGCTGACGGATACGATAAAAATTCTCCAACAGAATATGCCAATCTATTAAAGGGTAAATTCTTACTGATCCACGGAACTGCTGATGATAATGTACATTTCCAGAACTCTATGGAATTCTCTGAAGCTTTAATTCAAAATAAAAAACAGTTTGAATTTATGGCTTACCCTGATAAAAACCACGGAATTTACGGGGGCCAGACAAGACCGCAGCTGTATCAGAAAATGACGGATTTTATTTTGAATAATTTATAACATTATGATGAATAAGATTATTTTATCGGTATTTATTATATTCTCATTTTCAGTAAAAGCACAGGTAAAAGCAATAACAGAAGACGGAAAAGAAGTTGTTCTCTTCGATAACAAAACATGGAAATTTGTTAACGAAAGTGATGATAAAACTCTCGAAACTATTACAACCAACGAAGAATTATTTGAGAAGTCAAAAGAATCCACTTTTTTGGTAAAAAGTAAAAATATTAATGCTGGGTTTTATTACAATCCCAAAAGTTGGAAAATTGTAAAAGCTCCTGGTGCTACAGCTTTTGTAGAATATGCCTTCAATAACAATTCTAATTCTGCAATATATGCCTTATTTGGAAGTGAAATAGTTCCAATTCAGAGTTTGAAGAATTTAAAAGACATTTTGCTTCCTGCTATTCAAAGAAATGCAGATTATTTCAGATTAAAAAATTCTGAATACAGGACAATCAATGGGATTAAAGTACTACATATAGAATACAGCGCCAATGTTAAAGGCATAGATTTTGAATACATTGCAAATCTATACCTTACCAACGAAGGGTATGCCAGTATTTCTACTTATACTTACGCTAATAAGTTCGAAGCTAATAAAAAAGAAATGGAAAACTTTGTTAACGGTATAATAAAAACTGAAAAAAGGAAAGATATTGTAGAAATCATAAAATCTGACCCACCTCCCCCAATGCTTCAAAAAAATTCAAAATAAGATAATCCCTTCCATTTTGGAGGGGATTTTTATATTTATTTCATTAATCATTTCTGCCTGGATTATTTATTTTATCAATTGAAATTAAAAACTTATTTTTGGGAAATTTGAAAATTGATTATATGAAGACTAAACATCCTAAAGGCTTACCCTTCCTCTTTTTCACAGAAATGTGGGAACGTTTCGGGTATTATTTGATTCTTGGAATCTTTGTTCTTTATGTCATTGAGCCAACCGGGCTAACAGGAGGACTTGGACTTCCAGACAAAACGGCTGATGATATTTTCGGAACATACATCGCCTTGACCTATTTAACACCGTTCCTTGGAGGTTTTTTGGCTGACAGGGTGTTAGGATATATTAAATCTATTTATCTGGGCGGAATTTTGATGGCTGCAGGATATATAGGAATGGGGGTCTTCAAAGAGCTGCCTCTTTTTTATGGCTCTCTGGCATTAATCATCATTGGGAATGGCTTCTTTAAACCCACTATTTCCACACTGTTAGGAAACCTTTATTCTGAGGAACCTTATAAAGCCAATAAAGACTCCGGATATAATATTTTCTATATGGGGATCAATATCGGGGCATTTATCTGTAATATTATTGCAGCTTTTATGCGTAATAAATTCGGATGGGGTGAAGCTTTCATCACTGCGGGAGTAGGAATGCTTGTTGGTCTTGTGATCTTTACCATCGGTAGAAAACACTATATCCATGCCGCACAGATGAAGCCTGTAGAAGAAGGAGATACCAAGCTTTCTGAAATTTTAATTAAGGTTTTTGTCCCTGCCATTGCAGTGGGAGCTATTGGATGGTTCATTCCCGGAAATATCTTCGGTAGCGACAGCACAGACGCCTTTATTTTTGCCTGTATTCCTGTGATCTACTTTTATGCTTCACTATACTTTAAAGCTAAGCCAGAGGAGAAACCATCAATCGGAGCTCTACTTTCAGTGTTTCTAATCAGTATGTTCTTCTGGGCAGTTTTTAAGCAGAATGGTACGGCTTTAACAAGATGGGCCAATTATTATACGGACAGAAGTGTTCCTGCGTCACTGGAAAAACCTCTCGAGGATATTTATATGGTGGAGGGGAAAAGCTATGAAGACAAAGAGGTTCCGGTTTATGACAATCAATTCCAGTCTCAAAAGGACAAGGACGGAAAAGCCATTAAAGAAACCGGGAAGGATATCTATTTTAAAAATATCTCTGCTGAACAGCGTGCCGCCTTGGAAAGAAATCCGGAATCGAAAGTCTATCTATACAATACGGAATTATTCCAGTCTATCAATCCATTCTGGGTAATTGCTTTAACGCCTGTCATTGTAGGGTTCTGGGCTTTATTAAGAAGAAAAGGAAAAGAACCGCTTACTCCTACAAAAATTGTTTTAGGATTATTTATCTCAGGATTATCATGCCTGGTAATGGTTCTCGCCGTTATGGCAGGAGATAATGGGGCTGAAAAAGTTTCACCGTTATGGCTGGTTGCCGGTTATGGAGTAATTACTGTTGGGGAGCTCTGCCTTTCTCCAATGGGACTCTCATTCGTTTCAAAACTTTCACCGGCAAGAATTACTGCATTAATGATGGGAGGTTTCTTTTTAGCCAACTCAGTTGGTAATAAGCTTTCAGGAATCCTGGCAAGTACGTGGTACAGCTACGACAATAAGATGAATTACTTCCTGGTTAACTTTGCTTTGCTAATATTTGCGACACTTTTAGGTCTGTCAATGTTAAAAAGATTGAATAAGATCATGAGGGAAAAAGGACATTAATCCTCATTTATCATAAAGAATATCAAGCTGCAACATCGTTCTGCAGCTTTTTTATTTAAATATAAAATTAAAACCTTGCCAAAAACTCAAAAAAAACTATATTTGTCAGTCTTAACAAAAATTAACAATAGAATGGATAATATTGAAGCATTAAGTCCGAAACCGGATGAGTTTGTAGAGAATAAGAATTCAAGGCATCCAAAAGGATTGTGGGTTCTTTTCGGAACAGAAATGTGGGAGCGTTTCAACTTTTATGGGATGAGAGCCCTTTTGACGCTCTTCATGGTAAATTCCTTATTAATAAAAGAAGCAGATGCAGCAATTATCTACGGTGGATTTTTAGCTTTATGTTATTTAACACCTCTTTTGGGAGGATTTATTGCAGATAAATATATAGGAAACAGAAATGCCATCTTAATCGGTGGATCTCTGATGGCTATCGGTCAGTTTCTATTATTTATCAGTGCCTCTACTTTCTCTGCCGATCTGGGCAGTTCCAAAATGATTATGTGGCTGGCGTTATTCGTTATCATTTTCGGTAATGGATTCTTCAAGCCGAATATTTCCTCAATGGTGGGAAGTCTTTACCCTAAGCAGGAGAAATCCAAACTGGACTCTGCATTTACCATTTTTTATATGGGGATTAACATCGGAGCATTCCTGGGACAATTTATCTGCCCATACGTAGGAGATGTGAAAGATGCAGCTACAGGAGTAAGAGATATTTTTGCTTTCAAATGGGGATTCTTAGCCGCTTCAATTGCAATGATTATTGGAACCGTAACATTCTTTATCCTTAAAAATAAATATGTGGTAAATCCGGAAGGGAGACCTATCGGTGGATTGCCAAAGAACAATACAAGTGCAGACTTTGAAGAAGGTGAAACTCAGACCGCTAAATTCTCAGGTTTATCTTTAGGGATCACCGGAGTTATATTTGTGGTTTTATTCTTCGCTTTCCGATATTTACTGGTAGGAGAATTCGGATTTAAAGCCGTAGAGATGGGACAATTGATCAAAGGAATTATTTATCCTTTCATCTATGCGGCCGGTATTTCCCTGGCTTTCCTGATCATGAGTTCTGCAGAAAACAAGATTGAAAGACAGAGAATCTGGGTAATTTATATTGTATCCTTCTTTATCATTTTCTTCTGGGCAGCTTTCGAGCAGGCAGGATCTTCATTAACATTTATTGCTGACAACCAAACAGACAGAAACATTTTCGGATGGAATATGCCTCCTTCAATGGTTCAGATCTTCAACGGTATCTTCGTAGTTCTGTTAGCCGTTCCATTCAGTTTGACATGGGATAAATTAAGAACAAAAGGAAGAGAACCCGTATCTCCGTTCAAGCAGGCAATGGGTCTTGCATTAATTGCTCTTTCTTACTTCATTATTGCGCATAACGTAAAAGATCTTGGAAATTCAGGATTATTAGCAATCAAATGGTTAATGCTTCTTTATTTCATCCAGACTTGTGGTGAACTTTGCTTATCTCCAATCGGTCTTTCATTGGTAGGAAAACTAGCTCCAAAAAGATTTGCATCATTATTATATGGAGTATTCTTTATTTCCAATGCTGCAGGGTATGCATTGGCAGGTTCATTGGGAGCTCTTATCCCTGCTACAGGTGATAAATTCACAAAAGCACAGGAAATAGGCGTAAACCTTCAGGACGTTTTAGATAAAAAAGTAACGTTGACTGCTGAACAGGCAGCGGCATTTGAGAAAGCTCAGTTACCATTGCACAATCCTACATTTGCAGGATTTGAGATCCACAACCTATTCGAATTCTTTATGGTATTCGTAGTACTTTGTGGTATTGCAGCTGTTATTTTAGGTTTGATCTCTCCAATCTTAAAGAAAATGATGCACGGTGTAAAATAACCGCATCAATAAAATACAACAAAACCTCTGCAAAGTCAGAGGTTTTTTTTATTTTCGTATGATGGAAATTTCCGAAGATTCTTTATTTCAATCCGTAAAGGAAATTATTAGGCAGTCGCGCGAAAAAGTGTTTCGGATCGCGAATTCTACTTTACTGCTCACCTACTGGCAGATCGGAAAACTGATCGTAGAAGATGAACAGCAGGGAAAAGAACGCGCCGAATACGGAAAGAAAACCTTAAAAAATCTTTCTAAAAAACTTTCTCTGGAGTTTGGAAAGGGCTTTGATGAGAGTAATCTAAGAAATATGCGGTCTTTTTATCAGGCATTTCCAATTTGTGACGCATTGCGTCACGAATTGAGCTGGACCCATTACAGATTGGTGATAAGACTTGATCACCCTCATAAAATGAATTATTACATCAATGAAGCTGTTCAGAATAACTGGAATTACCGGGATTTGAAAAGACAAATCAATTCACTTGCCTACGAAAGAGTTCTGGAACATAAAAAATCCCCGGCAGAAAATATCCACAGTGTTTTAAAAGACCCTTACATTTTTGAATTCTTAGGTTTAACACCGGATCAAAAATTTTCTGAAAAAGAAATTGAAACCGCCATCATTGATCATATTCAGAAGTTTCTTCTGGAATTCGGGAAAGGATTTGCTTTTGTAGCAAGACAACAGCATATTTCTACAGATACATCCGATTTTTATATCGACCTTGTTTTTTACAATTATATTCTGAAATGCTTTGTCATTATTGACCTTAAAACCGGAGAACTCTCCCATCAGGACATCGGACAGATTGATATGTATGTACGAATGTATGATGATCTGAAACGCGGAGAAGGTGATAATCCGACGATAGGAATTTTACTGTGTTCAGAAAAAGACGAAACCATTGTAAAATATTCCGTTCTGAATGACAAAAACAATCTCTTTGCGAGCAAATACCTCCTCTACCTTCCAAAAGAAGAAGAATTAAAAGAAATCATAGACCAGGACAGAATCCGTTTTGAACTGGACCAAAACAACAATAAACAACCCTAATTAAAACAATCATATACAATTATGAGCTTAACTCTAGATGAAATACAAAATTTCAAAGGAAAATACCCCAGACAGATCTGGAGCCTGTTTTTCTCTGAAATGTGGGAGCGTTTCTGTTTTTACGGAATGCGCGGAATGCTGGTTTTCTTTATGATCTCCCAGCTTAATTTCCATGAAAAAGAAGCTAACCTTCAATACGGTGCTACCCAGGCATTCGTATATGCCTTTACTTTCGTGGGCGGCCTTTTTGCAGATAAAATCCTCGGATTCAGGAAATCTCTCTTTTGGGGCGGGCTACTGATGATCGTTGGAAGCTTGATTCTGGCAACTGATCCACACAAATTCTTTTTCTTAGGAATTGCATTCACTGTGGTAGGAACAGGTTTCTTCAAACCGAATATTTCATCTATGGTTGGACAGCTTTACAAACCTAATGATTCAAGAGCAGATGCAGGTTTTTCTCTTTTTTACGCGGGAATCAATCTGGGAGCTTTATTGGGTGGTTATTTATGTATCGCTATCGGTAAAGGAGAAATTCTAAGCGGTATTATTTCAGAAGCCATGAGATGGAACGTCGCTTTCGGTCTGGCCTCCGTGGTAATGGTAATAAGCCTTATCAATTTCATTTTCACTCAGAAAAGAATGGGAACAATAGGTCTTCAGCCAGGGCATCCTTTGGCAGAAGTAAAAGCTGCTCCAATCCCAAAATGGAAAGAATATGGAGTTTATATTTTATCTCTTATTTTCGTACCAATTATCATGAAGATGGTTGCCAAAACGGAATATACAGATTATTTTATGTGGACCATCGGGCCTTTGACACTGATCTACCTATTCTATGAAATGTCAAAAGTAACCGCATCAGAGCGTAAAAAACTTTGGGCAGCTTTAGTTTTCATTATTTTCTCGATCCTATTCTGGGGAATCTACGAGCAAAGTGGTGGGTCATTAAGTATTTTTGCAGCTAAAAATCTGAATAAAGACCTTCTTGGATTAGATCCGAACGGTGTAAATAACTCAGGAGGAGCCTTTTTTATTATTTTCCTTGCGCCGCTTATCGGGCTTCTATGGATATGGCTGAATAAAAGAAAAATTGAACCCAATACTATCGTTAAATTTGGATTAGGATTTATTTTTCTGGGAATCGGGTATTATGTTTTATTTGCAACAAGACTTTTTGCGGACCTTCAGGGAATAACATCGCTGAATTTTTTCACGTTGGCATTATTGATCATCACTCTTGGAGAATTATGCCTGTCACCAATAGGATTGTCTATTATGACTAAACTTTCTACCAAAAACCTTCAGGGAATGATGATGGGAATGTGGTTCCTGGCCTCAGCTTACGGACAGTATGTTGCCGGGATTATCGGTGCCGGACTTGCTACAGCAAAAGAGGGATCTACTAACTATGATGCTTTGATCACTTATACTGATGGATATAAACAATTGGGATTATACGCGGTAATTGCCGGTGTGGTATTAATTTTGATATCTCCGTTCGTAAAAAAATTAATGCAGGGTGTAAAATAGAATAAGCTATATTATGCTTATTTTTACGCAAATATCAAATTATGAAAAAAATTATAAGCATAATACTCTTATTTTTAGTAAGCTTTAGCTTTGCTCAGATAAAATGGATGACTATTGAAGAAGCTTTAAAGGCTCAAAAGGAGAATCCAAAAAAAATCCTGATCGATTTTTATGCCGACTGGTGCGGGCCATGCAAAATCATGGATAAAAAAACATACGGTCACGAAATTATCGCCAAAATCTTAAATGAGAATTACTATCCGGTAAAATTTAATGCTGAAGAAAAACAATCTATTAATGTTTTCGGAAGAACATTTTCCAATGATAATACTGAACATAAAAAAGGAAGGAATTCTTTGCACGAATTCACCCAATATATGAACGTCGGCGCTGTTCCAAGTACTGTATTTCTGGACGAGAAAGGCGGACCTATCACAATCCTTCAGGGAGAATTGTCAGCCAAAGAACTTGAACCTTATTTGGAATTTATTTCGAAAGATCTCTTCAAAAAGATCCGTACCAGGGAACAGTGGGAAGATTACCAGAAAAAATTTAAATCCAAAATCAAAGATTAAACTATACAGCGGCTTTCAAAAATTGAGAGCCGCTTTTTTTGATTTTAAGCTCAATATTTTCGGTAAAAAATTTTAATCTTAAGCCTATTTTCCCGAAATTAGGGCTCATTTTTAAAATGACTTTAGATACTTCTATAGAATATGTAAAAGGCATAGGTCCCGAAAGAGCCAAACTCATCAAGAATGTGTTGGGCCTGTCAACCGTTGACGACCTTCTGAACTTCTACCCTATCCGTTATCTGGATAAAAGTAAAGTATTTAAAATTTCTCAACTCGAGGAAAGTAGTATTGAGTTACAGCTTAAAGGAAGAATCACACAGGTACAGGAAATTCAGACCGGGAAGGTAAAAAGACTTTCTGCAAAATTCAATGATGATACCGGAACGATGGATCTGGTATGGTTTCAGTATTCAAAATGGCTGAAAGAACAGATTCCGATCAACCGTGAAGTTTATATTTTCGGGAAGATCAATGTTTTTAATCGTCAGTTCTCCATGCCTCATCCGGAAATTGAAGCCGTGGAAAATAAAGAAAGCGACACCCGGCTGAAACCTATTTATCCAAGTTCTGAAAAGCTCACTAAAAGAGGTTTGAATCAAAGATTTTTCCAGGTTGTCTTAAGGAATATCTGCAAAGAGATCCCCAACCTTATTGAAGAAAATTTCCCTGATTATATGATGAAAGCATTTAAGTTTTTATCAAGGCAGCATACTTTTTTAAATATTCATTTTCCAAAGGATATGAAACATTTTGAAAAAGCTGATAACAGACTGAAGTTTGAAGAGTCCTTCTTTTTTCAATTAGGGTATGCCCTCAAAAAGCTTCATCATAAAACCCATTCACCGGGAAATCCATTTCCTGTTGTGGGTGACCATTTTAATGGTTTTTATAATCATCATATCCCTTTTGATCTTACCAATGCACAGAAAAGAGTTTTAAAGGAAATCCGGCTGGACATGAAAAGGCCTATTCAGATGAACAGGCTTCTCCAAGGTGATGTGGGATCCGGAAAAACCATGGTTGCATTGCTTACCATGCTGATTGCTATGGATAATGGTTTTCAGAGTTGCATAATGGCTCCTACTGAAATCCTTGCACAGCAGCATTATAATGGAATTAAAGACCTTTTAACAGAAACAGGGATCAATATCCGTCTTCTGACGGGTTCCACCAAAACTTCAGAGAGAAAGGTCATCCACGAAGAGCTGGAAAACGGAACATTATCGATATTGGTAGGAACGCACGCGGTTCTGGAAGATAAAGTGAGATTTAAAAACCTTGGACTGGCTATCATTGATGAGCAGCACAGGTTTGGTGTCGCGCAAAGGGCAAAATTATGGGCAAAAAATAGAATTCCTCCGCATATTCTGGTGATGACGGCAACTCCTATCCCAAGGACCCTGGCAATGAGCTTTTACTCTGACCTGGATGTCTCCGTGATTGATGAAATGCCTATGGGAAGAAAGCCTATCATTACTGCCCACCGACGTGAGAAAGACAGAACGTATGTGTATAATTTCTGCAGGGACGAAATAAAAAAAGGAAGACAAGTTTATTTTGTATATCCGTTAATTGAGGAATCAGAAACTTTGGATTATAAAAATCTGATGGAAGGGCTCGATCATGTGATGAATGCATTCTCCGATTACAATACCACAATGCTGCACGGTAAAATGAAACCTGCTGAAAAAGATATCGCCATGAATTATTTTGCCTCGGGTAAAGCTGAGATTATGGTAGCTACCACCGTGATTGAAGTAGGGGTTAACGTTCCTAATGCTTCTGTAATGGTGATAGAAAGCTCAGAAAGATTCGGGCTTTCGCAGCTTCACCAGCTTCGGGGGCGTGTTGGGAGAGGAGCAGAGCAGAGCTACTGCATACTTATGACTTCTGATAAATTATCGAAGGAAAGCAGAACCCGCATCAAAACGATGACGGAAACTAATGATGGATTCAAGATTTCTGAAGTGGATATGCAGCTCAGAGGTCCCGGAGATATCCTGGGAACACAGCAGAGCGGCGTTGTAGATTTTAAAAGACTTGATCTTGTGAATGATTCCGCCATTATAAAAACCACAAAAAATACAGTTGATAAAATCCTGGAGGCAGATCCACATCTGATAAATCCAGACAATCTGATCATCAAAAATTATTACCTGAAACACTACAGGGGAAAGAATAAGTGGAGCAAAATTTCATAAAAAAACCGCGAAAAGAAAATCTCTCCGCGGCCCCCTTATAAAACTGTTATTTAGAAGAAATTACTTTTAGTCTGCTTAAAAAATTTATTTTAATAGTAGGAACTAATATCTGATTTGGTTTGAAAATATTTATAGGTATTTAAATTCTCAGCCCTGACTATTAAAATAAATTAAAAAAACAAAATGAATTATTTTTCCAACTTGCTTATTATAAAAACTAACTGTTTCAAGTTGAAGGAGTGGGAATGAAACGAATAAATACCCTTCAACTCTCTTAAGTTTTCATGATTGTACCGTTTTGTTTAAAGATCTTCTATGCTTTATAGCTGGAAATAAACATAATTCATTTTGTTAAACTAACATTGTGACTTATATCTTACTTTCTAAATGAAATAATCTATTTTCTACCATCCATTGCTTTTTTATATAGCTAATTTGTGTTCCAAAGTTTACATTTACAAAATTGATGATATTGCGTGGAATTCTTATTATATTATTTTAATTATTAATTATACAATTTTCACTTTTATGTGAATAGTATGCGCTGAATATTATCACTTATTTAAAAAATTAACATCATAAAACCTTTATCCATCATACTTTCATAATAAAATTATCTTTGTTCAGACCTGAAGAATGATACTGCCAGTTTACGGTAATAATTTCTGTAAGTGATTTTTTAAGACCATCATAAGTCTCAGGTTTTCTCATAAAAATATTGCCTCCGTTAACGAAGATTTCTTCTGTTTCGTTTTCGGAAATCTGGCCGGCATATACTGCAATTATGATGTTGCTGAATCCATGATTTATTTTAATTTCTCTCAGGCATTCCATACAGCTTTTCCCTGAAATATCATACTTAATGAATATTACTTCAGGAATAATTGCACCATTGCTGCTCAAATATTTCATAAGATCATCTCCGTCCGAGAAAAACTGTGATTTCACCCCTATCTTTAAATCTCTGAAAATATTTTTAAAGAATATAATATTACCCTCATCATCATCTACTGTGATTACATTCAGATATTCTTTATTCATACAGCGTTTTTGAATTTATATTAATACTTTGGTTTTCCCTTCTTTTTATAATGGTTTTATGAAATTGAGAAGGTGTGATGCCGGTTGTATTTTTGAATTGGGTGCTCAAATGAGCCACACTTGAATAATTCAGTTTATGGGCAATCTCTGTCAGGCTCTGCTTATTATCCAGAATCAGCTCCTTGGCATACTCTATTTTCTGAAGGATGATGAAGTTTTCTATTGAGGTGTAGGCAACCTCAGAAAAAAGATTGGAAAGATATCCATAACTGTGGTTCAGCTTTTCAGCAATATAAATAGATGCTTTAACAGGAACAGCGTTTTCAGAGAAAACAAGCTCTACAATCGCATCTTTTATTTTCTGTACTAAAGCCGTTTTCTGGCTTTCAATAATCTCTATGCCGTAATCTTTAAGATTTTTCTTAAAAAGATTATGCTGCTCCTGGGTAATGGGTTCATAGAACTCCACTTCACCAAAGTTCAGCAGGCGGTATTTTAGCCCGTGCTCTTTTAGCTTCTCATCCAACACTTTCTTGCAGAGAGCATTGAAATCAAATTTTACATACATTTTCATCCTGATATAAGTGTGTCAAATTTCGAAGTAAATATAATAATTTATTTCATTTAAAAGTGAAATAGATTATTAATTTTTAACATAATATATAAAAAAAGAAAAACTCCTGCATATTGAATACAGGAATTAAACACTAAGGATGAAAAAAATATACTGATAAAAAGCTGCAAAAGCTCAAAACCAAGCATATGAATGTATTATTGAAAGTGATTTGGTTCTGTTACAAAGATGGAATAAAAAAAAACATCACTTGTTATAGAATTAAAATTAAATGTTACAGAATTTTAAGTCAATTATTTGTGAAATACATATTCCATTAAATAATCATCCATAAAATAATTATCGCCTATATCCAAAACCACCTCATCATATACTTTATACCCTTGAGATTCATAGAATTTTTTAGCAGAGTTTTCTTTATTAACATTTAAAATAATCCTTTCATCTCCGCTTTCAGAAACTCTATCTTTCAAAAAATTCAATGTCTCTTTTCCAAATCCTTTTCCTTTGCTTTCCGGCACCAGATAAATACGGTGAAGTTTTGTAGTTCCCACTTCATAATTATTCTCATAACCGATAAAGCCTTCAAAAGAACTATTACCCTCATCAAAAATCAGGTAATAATGATAATCCGGATTCTGAAGCTGACTGAGAATTTCTTCTTCTGAATACATCTTCTCCAACATATAATCTATTTGTTCCTGAGAAATAATTCCCGTATAAG
This sequence comes from Chryseobacterium sp. CCNWLW53, assembly GCF_037083525.1. Taxonomy (NCBI): domain Bacteria; kingdom Pseudomonadati; phylum Bacteroidota; class Flavobacteriia; order Flavobacteriales; family Weeksellaceae; genus Chryseobacterium; species Chryseobacterium sp. CCNWLW53. Next base: position 346,967 of record NZ_JBAOJR010000005.1, read on the forward strand.
CGCTTTCCCATGATCTTTTGGCCAAATTCCGTATCAACGGAATATCCTTTTCTGTTGCTGCTGTTAATTTCATATTTTTTGATTAAAAAAAGTGAAAAGCCGGAACTTTTCACCTGTTATTTTATTGTTAATGGTAAATAGTCAATAGTGAATTGTCAATGGTGAATTTTTAATTAAACTAAAAATTGACGATTCACTTGCGAAGCTAATTCACCATTCACATTTTACCAATTGACTTTTTTAAATTTTCGCCATTTCAGCTTTAATTTTCGCGTAAAGACCTTCTGAAGCAGGAACTAAAGGAAGTCTCAGATAGTTTTTAATAATTCCTTTTTCTGTAAGAATTACCTTGATTCCGCAAGGATTTCCTTCTGCAAAAATCAGTCTTGTAATTTCTACCAGCTTATTATGAATATCATAAGCTTCCTTCACTTTTCCATCAAAGGCCAGCTGGACCATGGTAGAAAATTCTTTCGGATACCCCTGCCCTATTACAGAGATTACTCCGTCTCCTCCCGCTAAAGTCACAGGAAGGGTATATTCATCATCTCCGGAAACCAATGAAAATCCTTCAGGTTTCTTTCTCAAAATATCAAAATACTGAAGAATATTGGGTGCCGCTTCTTTGATCATGAATAGATTCGGGAATTCATTGGCCAAACGAATAGTGGTATCAGCCTCAACATTCTGACCTGTTCTTGACGGAACATTGTAAATAATAATATTTTTTCCGGTAGATGCCAGCATTTTATAGTGCTGGTAAAGGCCTTCCTGATTAGGTTTATTGTAATATGGAGATACCGAAAGTACGGCATCAAATGCAGAAAGATCTGCTTCTTCAATCTGTTTCTTTACTTCAAGAGTATTATTTCCGCCAATTCCCAAAACCAGGGGGAGACGTTTATTATTAACCTTAATGATATGCTCAATTACCTGTTTCTTCTCCTCTTCAGAAAGTGTTGCAGCTTCTGCTGTAGTTCCCAAAACAACCAAATAATTGGTTCCGTTTTCGATATTATACTCAACAAGTTTTGTTAAACTATCGAAATCAACGGATAAATCTTCATTAAAGGGTGTTACCAACGCAACACCTACTCCTTTTAAAATGCTCATCTGTTAGAATTATTTTTTTCAAATTTAATAATTTACGATAAGAATTTATAATAAATAATAATGTTTTATTATACATATAATTATATTTGCATATACTAAAAGATATTATGACATCGCTATGATCGAAGTTGTTTACAAAAACACTATAATTAATGGTGATTACATATGACCTTTAAAAAAATAATTTGCAACATATGAAAAATAAATTCTTGTTATTAGGAATTGCTCTGGCCACACTTACTGCCTGCAAAACAGCATCTACACTGCAGTTGGCACAAGTTCAGCCTCAGAAAAACATTTCTATTAATAATGAGCTGAAGAATGATGAGGAGTTTGTAAAAGTTATTGAACCCTATAAGCAAAAACTGGACAAAGAGATGAATCAAAAGATCTCCCACACCAGTATAGATCTTACAAAACAGGGTGATAACAGTAATCTGGGCAATCTTTTGGCCGACTATACCTTTGAAGGTGCCGATGCATGGACGAAAAAGAATCTTAATAAAAGTGTAGATGCTGCTCTGATCAATATCGGCGGAATACGTACTACAATTGGAAAAGGAGATATTCTTCTGAAAAGTGTTTTTGAAGTAATGCCTTTCGAAAATGAAGTGATCATTGTAAAAATGAAAGGATCGGATCTGCAGGGACTTTTTGATTATTATGCAAAAACTCAGGTCAATAATCCTGTTTCTCATTTATATATTGAAACCAATAACGGGCAGCTTACCAAATCCCAGATTAATGGGAAGCCAGTAAATCCTGATCAGGATTATTATATCGCTACTTCAGATTATCTGGCACTTGGCGGAGATAATATGAAATTCTTTTCCAAAGGGGAATCTATTTCTACAGGAATCAGATTAAGGGATCTTTTCATTGAATATTTCAGAAAAACGTCTGAGGTAGTTCCGAATACAGATGTTCGTTTAAATTTTATCGGTAAGAAATAATGGATAGAAAAAGTTTTTTAAAAGTAATAGGTAGCGGATCTTTAGCAGCAGCTTTAGCTCCCAATATGATGATGGCAGAAGAATTGAAATTCAATCCTTTTCAATCTGAAAATAAACTCACCATTCTTCATACCAACGATCAACATAGCAGAATAGAACCTTTTGACGCAAGCTATACCAAAAATCCCAATCAGGGAGGATTTGCAAGAAGGGCAAGCTTGATACAGCAGATCAGAAGCCAGGAAAGCAATGTTCTTCTTCTGGATTCCGGTGATATTTTTCAGGGCACTCCTTATTTTAATTTCTTTGGGGGCGAACTGGAATTTAAGCTGATGTCTATGATGAAGTATGATGCTTCAACAATGGGAAATCATGATTTTGACAATAGCCTGGACGGTTTCCTGAAAGTTCTTCCTAATGCAAAATTTCCATTTATCTGTTCAAACTATGATTTTAAAAATACAGTTCTGGATGGAAAGACCTCACAGTATAAGATTTTTAATAAAAATGGAATAAAAGTCGGAATTTTCGGAGTAGGTATTCAGCTGGACGGCCTTGTGGGCAAGAAGCAGTATGGTGAAACCGTATATTCAGATCCTGTAGATGTAGCACAACATTATTCCAATTTTCTGAAAAACGAACAAAAATGTGATCTTTTGATCTGCCTTTCTCATATCGGCTATGATTATAAAGATGAACCCAATAAAGTAAGCGACAAAATTCTGGCTGCCAAAACAGAAAATATTGATATTATCCTGGGTGGGCATACCCATACTTTTTTACCTGAACCGCAGACGTTTACCAACAGACAGGGTAAAAATGTTCTGGTAAATCAGGTAGGATGGGCAGGTCTTCTTCTTGGCAGAATAGACTTTTACTTTGATGCAAATAAAAATGTAAAGCATATTTCCTGGAACAACCAGATCATAGACAGCAGCATAACCGTATAATATGAAAAAACTCTCTTTAATCTCTCTTGGTATTTTAGCATCCCTGCAGTTCGTGAATGCGCAGGTGATTTCGTCAAAAAAATGGACGGATCTTTTTTCTTATAACAATGTCTTGGCTATGAAAGAAGACAATGGGAAAATAATTGCCGCTACTGAAAACGGGATATTTTACTATACCATTTCAACCGGAGAGATGACCAAGCTGTCAAAAGCTAACGGACTCCATGACGTTAATATATCCGCCTTCGACTATAATCCACAAACTAAAATAGGTGTAATAGGATATGCAAACGGTTCTATGGATGTGATTACCCCGCAGGAGATCAAATATATTGTTGATATTCCTATCGCAACCGGCTATAACGGAAGCAAAAGGATCAATCATATTTCAATTACAGGGGATCAGGCTGTAGTATCAGTAGGCTATGGAGTTTCTATATTTAACATTAACAAAAAAGAATTCGGAGATTCTGCATTCTTTGTAACCGGTGGTGTATATGAAGCCAGCAACGAAGCAACCCTATTTGGAAACAAAGTATATTCTGTAACCAATACCGGCCTTAAAAGCCACGAAATGAACACTACATTTCCGGTATTCTCTACCTGGTCGACAGAAATCCCCGGATCTTATAAACATATTGACGCTGAATCCTCTCTTATATTTTCATCCGCCACCTCAGCATTTATCTACAATAACGGTACGGGCACTCCGCTTCCGGCAAGTTTCGGAAACATCCAGGATATTGTTATCAATTCAAGCAACATTATAGTAACAGACAGCAGAATATATACATTCGGACTAAACGGAGTATCTTTAGGCGCTGTAAGTATGGGGGAAGATTGCAACACAGCCATAACAGCTAACGGAAAGGTATACGGCGGAACAATACTGTCGGGAATAAAGGAAGAAAATGGTACTACTTATAAACCATCAGGTCCATATTCAAATTCTTCATACAAGATCAATCTGTATGACAATAATCAAATGCTGGTGTCTTCCGGATCAAGACTGAACAGATACAATCAGCCAGGAGATAATCCTAAAAAACCCGGATTTTATTATTTTAACGGATCAGAGTGGCTTCGATCATCTTTTTTTTCAACAACTTCCGCTCCAATCAATGTCCTGGATGCTGTAATGAATCCTTCTGACAACAGTGAAGTCTTTTTCACCAATTATACAGTAGGTTCACAAGGTGTATATAAAATGAAATACAATACTGGCAATAAAGATTTTGATTTAGTAAAGTATTATGATTTAGGAGCACCAAGTATGTATTACCGTCGTCCTGTAGGATTTGCACATGATAATCAAAATAATCTTTTTGTTTCTTTTGGCTTCAACGATGGAAGTCCGTCCATTGGAATCTATGATAGGGGAACTGATGATTTTGTGATAAAAAAATTCGGAATAACAAGTGATGGTATACAAACTCCTGTCTACTATGAAAATATGCTGTGGATCCCAACCCCGAGAAGCAATAATTTTATAGTTTACGATTATAAAAACGCGACCAATCTTTCTGATGACACTGATTACATATTACAAGATACCAACGGATTCGCAGGAAATGCAAGAGGAAGCTTATCAGTAGCTTTTAGTAAATCAGGGGATGCCTGGATCGGCACCGACAGCGGCTTAAGAATATTGCCCAATGCTGCTACAGGAATAAAAAATCCGGATCCGAAGGTGGAACCTATCATCATAGAACAGGGCGGACTTGGAGAAGAACTTTTCAGAGATGCCCAAATACAGCAGATAGAAGTAGACGCCGGAGATTATAAATGGATTTCTATAGACGGTGGTGGTGTATATTACCTTTCTTCCGACGGACAGCAGACTATAAAACATTTTACAAAAGAAAACTCCCCTCTTCCAACCAATTCCGTTACCGATATAAAGGTAGACAGAAAAACAGGAAAAGTATATTTTGTAACGTTTAACGGTATTGTAGCTTATCAGGGGGATGTAGCAGATGTGACTGCCAACTTCGGGAATGTGGTAGTCTATCCTAATCCTGTAGTCTATTCAAACTTTAAAGGAAAAGTTACTATTAAAGGGCTTGCAGAAAAAACAAATATCAGAATTGCTGATGCGGCAGGAAATGTAATACATTCTGCAGTAGCCAGAGGAGGTTATTATGAATGGGATCTTAACAACATGAAAGGGAACAGGGTAGCTTCAGGTATTTATTTTGTATTGATGACCAATGAAGACGGTTCAGATAAAGCTACTGCAAAAATAGCTGTGGTTAATTAATGAATTCACAAAACGGATTTTTATTATCATTCATAAAATACGGTGAAAATGATGCAGTTCTGCATTGTTTTACAGAAGACGAAGGCTTTCAGACCTATTTCGTAAAGGGGATTTATTCCAAAAGAAATAAAAAGAAAGCTCTGCTTCAGCCTTTGAGTATGCTCAGCTTTACCATTAATCCTGTAAGAGGTAACGGAATTCCTTCAGTCTCAAGATTTGAGTTGGTAAAGAACTATGATATGTATATGGATATCAAAGCCAATACAGTCATATTCTTCATCTCAGACTTTCTGAATCAGGTTTTAAGACACGAAAATAAAAATCCAAATCTATTTTTCAGTATCGATGAATTTGTCAATGAACTGGCCGGCAAAAATTATCAGTGCCATCTTCTTTTCTTAATTACGGTATTGAAAATTCAGGGAGTAGCTCCTTTGATCAATGACGGCCAATATTTAGATCCCGAGACAGGAACATTCTCTGTAACTCCTTCTCATCAGTTGTTTACCGAAGAAATATCAGCCATCTGGAAAACAGCCATCTGCTCAGAAAATCTTTATGCAACAAAGATACACCCCTCATTAAGAAAAGATTTTTTGGATAGTCTTCTGGTCTATTACCATTATCATATTACAGACTTTAAAATACCGACATCGCTGGAGGTTATCCAACAGATTTTTGAATAGTCTGAAGGTAAGGAATGTTGAACTCCCAGCCATTATCCCTTTGCCTCTTCAGGCATTTCCGTTTCAGATTCTGCTATTTCTTTTTTGGAGAATCTTGGCTGCAGAATCTTTGCAATAAGGCCCGTCCATCCTGTTTGATGGGAAGCTCCTACTCCTCTTCCATTATCCCCATGAAAATATTCGTAGAATAAAATATAGTCTTTAAAATCCGGATCAGTCTGAAATCTTTCATACTGGCCGTTGACCGGACGTTTTCCGTTTTCATCCATTAAAAAAATTTTAGATAGCCTTTTACTTAACTCATCTGCAATCTGGTCCAGGTTGGAATAGTTTCCGCTTCCGGTAGGATATTCCACCAGAAAATCGGGGCTGTAATAGAAGAAAAACCGCTGAAGACTCTCAATAATCAGAAAATTGATTGGAAACCAGATTGGTCCGCGCCAATTGCTGTTTCCCCCAAAAAGACTGCTGTCACTTTCCGCAGGAGTATATTTTACACAATAATCCGCTCCGTTCAAATTCAAGGTATAGGGATTCTGTTCATATTCTTTCGACAATGCCCGCACTCCATACTCGCTTAAAAACTCTTCAGGATTCAGCATTCTTTTGAGCAGCCTTTTTAACCGATGGCCACGCAACAGCGACAGAAGATGTTTGGAATCCTGTCCCTTCACTTCCCATCTTGATACCAGGGAAGCCAGTTCCGGTTTATTTTCAAGAACCCATTTCATTCTCTTTTTAAAATTGGGCAGATTTTCGATCATTTCATCATCAATTACCTCTACGGCAAACATAGGTATCAATCCCACGATAGTTCTCAATCTTAAATACATATGATTGCCATCACTGGAAGAAATAGCATCATAGAAAAATTCATCTTCCTGATCCCAAAGACTGAAATCCTCATCCCCCATATTATCCAGTGAATTGGCAATGGAAAGGAAGTGCTCAAAAAACTTCATCGCCATTTCTTCATACACATTGTTATACAGTGCCAGCTCAAGAGCAATTCTCATCATATTCAGGGCAAACATGGCCATCCAGCTTGTTCCGTCCGATTGTTCCAGCTGCTCACCATTCGGCAGCGTTGTGTTTCGGTCAAAAACTCCGATATTATCAAGACCTAAAAAGCCTCCTTCAAAAATATTATTGCCATTATTGTCTTTTTTGTTGACCCACCATGTAAAATTCATGAGCAGCTTCTGAAATGCACTTTCCAGGAATTCAATATCAGGTTTCCCTTTGATATATTCATCAATTTTAAAAACCCTAAAAACCGCCCAAGCATGAACCGGAGGATTCACATCGCTGAAATTCCATTCATAGGCAGGAAGCTGTCCGTTAGGATGCATATACCATTCAAACAGGAAAAGTTTCAACTGGTACTTTGCAAAATCCGGGTCAATTAACGAAAAACTGATCGTATGAAATGCCAGATCCCATGTCGCATACCACGGATATTCCCACTTATCGGGCATAGAAATGATATGTTCATTATTAAGGTGCTTCCATTCAAAATTTCTGATCTTCTCTCGGGATTTTGGAGGCGGCATTTCTGCAGGATCTCCTTTCAGCCACTTTTCTACATTATAGTGATAAAACATTTTGTTCCAGAGCATTCCGGCAAAAGCCTGCCGTTGGACCAATTTTTCATCTTCTGAGTCTATACCTTTCTGAATTTCAGCATAAAACTCATCCGCTTCTTTTTTCCTCAGATCAAAAATATCTTCAAAATCAGCAAATGGATCTTTTAAGTCCTTATCCGTCATTCTGAATTCAAAAGTTCTTGTTTCTCTGGCTTGCAGGATTTCATCAAGAAGAAAAGAAGCCTTAGTTCCGGTACTCTGGGGATTTACGGACTGGGAATTTCCATTAATAACAAAATCATTGATTCCATCCTTACAGTATTTTGATTCGTTGGCCGACTGATAAAGTTTTTCGGTATTGGTTTCATTATCACAAAACAGGGTCTTCAGAGACTGCCTGGCATATACATTTTTGATTTCAATATTTTTGTGGTTAACCGAAATATGCCGCGCATCTTCGCTGCCCAGTTGTGGCTTATAGCTATCATAACCCCATTTCCAGGTATTCCTGAACCAAAATGTCGGCAGTATGACAATAGGAGCTTCATTCTGAGATTTGTTGATTATTGTAAGCCTGATCAAAATATCATGCTCACTTTCTTTAGCATATTCAATAAAGAGATCAAAATATTCATTCTGATCAAAGATTCCTGTATCAATCAGTTCATATTCCGGTTCATTCTTATTTCTTTCTGCATTGACTTTTAAAAGATCTTCATAAGGGAAAGCATTCTGAGGATATTTGTACAGCATCTTCATATAAGAATGAGTAGGTGTGGAATCCAGATAATAAAAATATTCTTTTACATCTTCCCCATGGTTTCCCTGTCCGTTGGTAAGACCAAAGAAACGCTCTTTCACCATTTTATCTTTTTTATTCCAGAATCCTATAGAAAAAACCAACTGCTGAAGGTCGTCACAGATCCCGCAAATACCCTCTTCACCCCAACGATAGTTTTTGGCTTCTGCAGTATCATGAGTAGTATAATTCCATGCATCCCCTGTTTCGCTGTAATCTTCACGGACCAGTCCCCACTCACGGTTGCTGACATAAGGACCCCATTTCTTCCATAATATTTCTGAAAGTCGTTGTTTTTCGGACATGTGTAGTTTTTTTGTAAAATTTATTGATGAATAGAGATAAGAATAAAGAGGAAAGACTTAAGACGTGAGACGTCAGATTTTCAAACTATTAAAATAAAAACTTTAATTACTAACAACAAGCAAACTAGCAACCATTTCACTCTCAAACCCTAAAACTCTCATGCTCTCAAACCCCGAAGCCTGCACCGCGTCTACCCTCCTGTAGAAAAGCTTTCGAAAGTAGTCATTCCGCCATCTACAAAAATGCTGGTTCCCGTGATGTAATCTGCCAGGTCACTTGCTAAAAAGGCAGTTAAGTTTCCGATATCCTGTGGCTGCCCGATTCTGTTGTAAGGGATAAGATTAAGCAGTGAACTCAAAGCTTCAGGAGTACTCCAAGCATCTTTATTGATCGGTGTCTGAATAGCACCGGGACAGATAGAATTGACACGGATCTTATCTGCTCCATATTCCTGTGCAAGGGTTTGCATCAGCATTCTTATGGCTCCTTTACTGGCTGCATAATTGGCATGGCCTGCCCAAGGAATAATTTCATGTACCGAACTTATATGAATGATTTTTCCGCAGGCAATGGAACGGGACGGATCTATACCACGACGCAGAAATTCTTTTATGGCTTCGCGTGCGCAGAGAAACTGTCCGGTAAGATTCACTCCTATCACTGCATTCCACTGGTCGAGGGTCATTTCAGTAAATTTCGAGTCTTTTTGAATTCCGGCATTATTGATCAGAATGTCTACCGTTCCGAATTGTGATACGGTATCCTGAAACATTTTGATGACCTGATCTTCTTTGGAGACATCACATTGGTAAGTGATTCCGTTTCCGCCTGCATCTGTAATTTCTTTTAAGACAGCCTGTGCCTCATCTGTTGATCTTTCTGAAGAATGATTGACAATAACCATCGCCCCCGCAGAAGCCAGAGATTTTGCAATTCCTGAACCTATTCCGCTGGAGGCTCCTGTAACGACAGCTACCTGATTACGAAGTGATATTTCCATATTTTATGATTTGATGTTACTCAAAGTTATGGAAACAATTCAGCAGGATGGAATTTTTGAATTTAAAATTTTCTTAAAATTTTTTATACATCAGGTACTGGGGACCGCTTCTTCCCATTCTGGTTTTACCGTCGTACAGATAACCTGCTTTCAGGTAGATATGATATGCTGAAACATTTTTCTGATTAACCGCAAGAACAATTTCATCACAATCCGGAAAATTTTCTTTGACAAATCCATCCACTTTCTGCATGGCTTCTTTCCCGATTCCTTTTCCCTGTAAGCCAGGATTTATAGACAAAGATCTTAGTAAAACAGATTTTTCGTTGTCTGTAAGATCCAGCTTATCTTCCCCGAAATCCAGGACAAAAAAACCTGCAGGTTTTTCATTTTCAAAAATGGTAACGGCGAATGCTTTACCATCATTCCTCTCTTTTATCCTATCCAAAGCTTTTTTTACCGTTGAAGTATACTGCTCCTGATTTTCATCCAGAGCATAATCAAGTTCCGTGAAATCGGGTTCTTTAAAAAACTCTAATCTGACCATATTCTTAATGATGATAAATATCCTGATACATTACACCGGCTCTGATCTCAACCGGAAGCTTATTTTCCTCAGGAACGATCGGACAGTTGTAATCGTAGGCATTGTACGCACAGTAAGGCTGATAGGATTGATTGAAATCCAGGATAATAGTATTTCCCTTTGGAATCTTCAGATCCATATATTTTCCGCCACCGTAGGTTTCTTTTTCGTTGGTAGCGTCCCGGAAGGGTAGAAATAAATAGTCTTTATATTTTTTCTGCTTAATCAGATCAAGGCTTTGATACAAGGTCAGTGTATAGGACTTTCCGTCCAGCTGAAATGTTGCTTTTCCATATTCCTTATAAGATTTCGTTTTACCGGAAGAAGTTGGAAGCTCAAAAGGTCTGGCATTTTTTGTTTTACTAAATTTAGCGGTGACCATATATTTTAAATCTACCGGAAAGAACGGATGCCCTTTAAAATTGGTAAAGTTATCTCCACGCAAAGGCGTTTCCTTTGGGTTAAGATATTCTGCATTGAGATCTTCCTGAAACTTTCTGATTTCCATGATCTCTTTTGAGACCATTTTTTGAGAAAAGATAAAAAGCGGAAACAGCAGGAACAGTAAAATATATTTTTTCATGATTTTTTCAAAAACTATGAGTAAAACTATGAATTTTCCATGGCATGAAAAGTTAAAATTATAATAAAAACGTACAATCTGTTTTAAATAATCCGTCCTCCAATTTCTTTAGCATATTTTTTGCCCCCTACAGAGCACATGGACAGAAAGAAATTCATTAAGACAGGCATTCTCGCGGTATCAGGTTTTTATTTCCTTAATTCTAATATGTTTCAGGCCGTAGAGCCCAGAACAGGAAAACTGGAAAAGGAAACTATAAACGCCCCCATACTTATTATTGGCAGCGGGTACGGAGGTGCTGTTTCTGCCCTTCGGCTCTGTGAAGCCGGAAAAAAGGTCATTATGCTGGAAATGGGCCTCAACTGGGAAAAATCAGGGATTCCATTTTCAAATATGCTGAAACCGGGGAAAAGTGCTGCATGGCTGAAAAAAAAGACCATTGCGCCATTCATGAATATTTTTTCTCTGACTCCTTTTACAGGAACCCTGGACAGGATGGATTTTGAAAATATCAATATCTGGGTTGGCAGAGGCGTTGGTGGCGGCTCTCTTGTCAATGGCGGAATGGCAGTAACTCCGAAGGAAAGTTATTTTAAAGAAGTATTTCCTGATCTGGATGCTGAAAAGTTCTATAATCACTATTTTCCTTTGGTACATAAAGAACTGAAGGTAAATGTTATCGGTGAGCAGTTTTTAAAGGATTGTCCTTATTATAAATTTACGAGAGTGGGTGAAGCAGAAGCCCATAAAGCAGGCTTTAAAACCGTGCGGGTTCCGAATGTCTATGACTTTCAGTATATGGAAAAGGAATACAGAAATGATGTCCCCCGCTCTGCTTTTAACACGGAAGTAATCTATGGAAATAATCACGGAAAGAACAGTCTGGATAAAACGTATCTTAAAAAAGCCCTGGAAACCGGAAATCTTGAGATCCTGGACCTTCACTGTGTTGAAAATATTAAGCTTAATGATGATAAAACCTATACTTTAGAAGTTCAGCAAACCGATACTTCAGGAACTGTAATTTCTGATAAAGTATTCAATTGCAGAAAGTTGATTCTGGCTGCCGGAACAATGGGAACTTTAAAACTGCTGCTACATTCTCATGCAGTTCATGGTTTTCCTATTCACGAACAGGTTGGAAAAAACTGGGGGAATAACGGTAATTTCATGACCGGAAGAAACTGGGTAAAACCACTTTCGGGTGGAACAGGTTCCAAACAATCGACCATTCCTGTGGGTGGTATAGATAACTGGGATGATAAGGAACATCCTTTTTTTACAGAAATCGCTCCGCTTCCGATGGGAATGGATGTGGCAACGGCATTGTATCTGCTGATCAACCGGGTGGATAAAAAGGGAGAGGTTTCTTATGACAGCACAAAGAAAAACCTCAGTTTGGACTGGAACCAGAATCATACAGCTAAAATGAGGGAGAATGCTGATTATTTCATAAAAAAGATGAACAGAGCCAATGGCGGAACGAGAAGCCATTTCTTATTTAATAACGGTTTCGGTGCAGATGTGTGCTACCATCCATTGGGCGGCTGTGTTTTGGGTAAAGCTACGAATGAATACGGAAAATTAAAAGATCATGACAATCTTTATGTTCTGGATGGATCTTTGATTCCGGGAACTATTGGTGTCAATCCGTTTGTGACAATCACTGCTATTGCAGAATACTGTATGGAAAACCTGATTACGCAGAATGAATTTGTCTGACATCAGGGCATGGATTTCACCTCAGCAAGGTACTTCCTGATATCATGTTCATGTTTTTGTGGGTATTCAAAATCAAGCTTCTGTGCCAAAGCCGTTCCCAGCTCATGTACAAGATCAGCAGCAGCGTATAGGGCATGCCAGTTATCATTAATATTGCTGCCTGAAAATGTAGCTTCTACTCGTTCCCAGAGTTCCGCAGAAAGATATTTTCTGAAAAGGCGGCCGTGTTTATTGGTCGTTATATTTTTCCAGTCGTGAAAGCTGGCAATATACCACTCGATGAGAGGGACCAGATAATCTGCCCTGATCACATCTTCGGACATGAATTTAGCATAAAACAGATCTCCGCGTTTAAGACATTTTGCCACATAGGTTGTATCCCACCAGAAATCGTTCATTAATTGCTGAAATCTTTGTTCTGTTGGCTTCTGGATCATAACAGATTGATAGGTTGGAGACTTCAGGTTTTTAGTAAGGTTGTCTTTATCAACCAGAACTTTATAGCCTACGTCCCAATCTTCCGGAAGCTGCTCTTTCTGTACCTCTTTTAAAAACTCTGATCTCTGATAAAGTTTAAAATCAACCTTCACATGATCGGCGTACAATACCATTTTCATGGCATGTTTTCCGTCAAAATAAGTCTCATTTTCCTCTACCATGGAAATAGGCTCACCAAAAAGATAAATCCATTTTTTATCAGCCTCGTATTCCTTCATGTTTTCAAAAACCAGCTCTACATCAAGATCACTTAAATCATCTACAGGTGCATAAGGATTGACCAGTGAACTGGTCAGCAGTACAACGTGAATATCAGGATTGTTTTCTGCCCAAATAATGATCTGTTCCAGTTTTTCTTGGCGTACTGTCATGTTTTCTGTTAATACGATTCTGATATTTTCACTCGGTAAACGTCCAGAGAATTTCTTTTAATAGACTCCACAAAAAAGCCTCCTTCTTCCGGAATAACTTCTTTGAGGTCGAAACTTTTACAGTCTCTCGGCAAACCGGAAAACACTAAAGTAAACCAGAAATCCCGCATAAACGGAACAGCTGTCCAGTTGGGATAGATCGTAATATTCTCAGCATGGATCAGCTTACTTTTATGGTCAGACTGGTTATCAAGAAGATAAGTGGAGTTCCAGATCCTGATCAGATTACCCCAAAACGGTGATGCAGGAAAACAGCAGTGTACAATAACCTGCTTCTCCTCTTCTATTTTGGTTTGAAGAGATTCCAGGAGTTCTTTGGCAATAACGGGCTTTACAATTACTTCTTCCACCTTTATAACAATGTCAATTGTCAATGGTGAATAGTCAATTTTTAGAATTCACAATTGACTATTCACCATTGACTTTTTTAATATTCTAATTCCAGTTTTTCTTTGGTATAATTTCTTACTTTCTCTGTAAGCTCAGGATTTTGGGCTAATTTTTGTCCATACGAAGGAACCATTTCCAATAACTTCTCTTTCCATTCTCCGTTTAATTTTTCAGGGAAGCATTTCTCGAGAACATTCAGCATGGCATATACTGCTGTGGAGGCTCCCGGAGAAGCACCAAGCAATGAAGCGATGGTTCCGCTTTTATTTACAACGACTTCGGTTCCGAATTCCAGCTTTCCGCCTTCTTTTTCGTCTTTTTTAATGATCTGTACTCTCTGCCCGGCTACTTTCAGTTCCCAATCTTCTTCTTTGGCATCTTTGATGAATTCTCTCAGGTGCTGCATTCTCTGGGATTTCGTCATCGCCACCTGCTGAATAAGATATTTAGTCAGAGGAAGATTATGCCACCAGGCACCAAATAGTGATCTTAAATTTTTTGTATTAACACTTTCAGGCAAATCCAGATAACTTCCTTCTTTCAGGAATTTTGTAGAAAATCCGGCAAAAGGCCCGAAAAGAAGTGCTTTTTTACCATCAATAATTCTAAGGTCTAAGTGAGGAACAGACATTGGCGGAGCATCTACTGTCGCCTGGGTGTATACTTTTGCATGATGCTTTTCTACCAATTCCTGATTATGACTCACGAGCCATTGGCCGGAAACAGGGAAACCTCCATATCCTTCGCTTTCTTTGATATCCGAGCTGCCCAGCAGCGGAAGCGCATACCCTCCGGCACCAATGAATACAAAATCAGCAACTACTTCCTGTTTATGATTGTGGATTCTGTCTTTCACCTTCATTTCCCACTTCCCGTCTTCTCTTGGATCAACGTCTTTTACTTCGTGATACAGGAATACCTCAACATTAGAATCTTCCAGCAAATGCCTTCCCATTTTTCTGGTTAATGTTCCGAAGTTAACGTCTGTACCCATATCCATTTTGGTCGCTGCCATTACTTCAGACTGATTTCTTTTGCTCATTACCAAAGGAATCCACTTTTTAAGCTGTTCATGATCTGTAGAGTATTCCATCCCGGAAAACAATACAGATCCCGCCATTTTTTCATGACGTTTTCTAAGATATTCAGCATCTTTTTCACCAAATACCAAGCTCATGTGGGGGCAGGAATTGATAAATTCTTTAGGATCTTTAACGTATCCCTGGGTAACAAGGTAAGACCAAAACTGTTTTGACATTTCAAACTGCTCTGCGATACTTTCCGCCTTAGAGATATCAATACTTCCATCCGGCTTTTCAGGAGTATAATTTAGTTCACAAAATGCGGAATGCCCTGTTCCTGCGTTGTTCCACGCTGCTGTACTTTCTTTTGCAAACCTTCCGAGCCTTTCAAATATGGCGATCTCAAGATTTGGATCAAATTCATGAAGCAGCGTTGCTAAAGTGGCGCTCATAATTCCGCCGCCTATCAGTACAACGTCATATTTTGGTTTCGGTGTTCTGCTTGTAAGCGAGTGTGGCATAATTCTAAATTTTACTCAAATTTCGGGAAAAGTTTTATAAATAAGGATGGGTTTAACGATTTTAACACGTTAATTTTTTGTGCTTAAACAGTTTTCTAACAGGCAAAAAAATTCTATGGAAACTGTCAATATTGCACTATCGAAATAAGTAATCGGATTATCTCTTTATTATTTATTATAACTTTTATATTTTAGCTTATAATTTGCAAATATCAATTCATGAACGCTTTTTGAGATATTTGTTTTAATATTTAATAACATGTTTGAAAAGAAAGTGTACGTTCAACGACGTTCTGTGTTAAAATCGAAATTAAATTCCGGGATATTGCTCTTTTTAGGTAATGAGGACAGCCCTATGAACTTTAAAGATAATATATATCACTTCAGACAGGACAGTACCTTTCTGTATTATTTTGGAATTAATGAACCCTCACTGGCAGCCATTATCGACCTGGATGAAGATGAAACCATTCTTTTCGGAAATGAAATGAGTATTGATGATATTGTGTGGATGGGCAGGCAAAAAACGTTAGCAGAAAAAAGTGCAGATTCCGGCTTATCAAATATTCTTCCGCTGGATCAGCTCGACATTTACCTCAAAAAATACCAGGGAAAAAACCGTACCATTCATTTTTTACCCCCTTACCGTCCGGAAAATAAAATTAAACTCGCAAATTGGTTTGATATTCCTATTGATCAGTTAAAAGAACGTTCGTCACTAAGTTTCATAAAAGCTATTGTTGCACAGCGTTCAATAAAATCGGCTGAAGAAATTACAGAGCTGGATCGTGCAGCATCGATATCAGCTGACATTCATCTAATGGTAATGCAACAGGCAAAACCAGGAATGTATGAGCGTGAACTTGCCGCAAAAATACAAAGCGAAGCATTGACTTCAGGAGGTAATCTGGCTTATCCCGTCATTCTAACGGTTCAGGGTGAAATCCTGCATAATCACTATTATGGCAATCAACTTAGGGAGGGTCAATTAGTCTTAAACGATTCCGGAGTGGAAACCGCTTTAGGATATGCCGGAGATCTTACCCGTACTTTCCCTGTAGGCAAAACATTCAGTGCAGAGCAAAAGGATGTTTATGATATCGTACTCAGTGCCTATCATCATGCAAAAGGTCTTTTGGCACCTGGTGTCAGGTATCTGGATGTTCATTTGGCTTCGTGCAAAATACTGGCACAGGGCTTAAAAGACATCGGCCTGATGAAGGGTAATATAGAAGATGCTGTACAGGCTGGTGCCCACGCTATGTTTTTTCAGTGCGGTACAGGTCATATGATGGGTCTGGATGTTCATGATATGGAAGATCTAGGTGAGCAATACGTAGGATATACTGATGACCTTGTTAAAAACACTACTCAGTTTGGCCTTAAATCTTTAAGGTTGGGTAAAGCACTGGAAGCAGGTTATGTGTTAACCGTTGAACCGGGTATTTACATTATCCCGGAACTTATCGACCGTTGGAAAGCGTCTAAGCAATTTGCTGAATACATCAATTATGATAAACTGGAAACATTCAGAAACTTTAGCGGCATCAGGGTGGAAGACGATTTTCTGATTACGGAAAGCGGAAGCAGAATGTTGGGTAAACATTTGGCTTTAACTACTGAAGAAATCGAATCGATCAGACGCGAGGCTTATTAAAAAACAGAATATTTTTGAACCATTAAGATAAGCTTCGCTTTAAGTGACGCTGAATTAAAAATCTATTTGATTTTTCTTAATGAGCCTTAATCCCTTTAGTATTCTTAATGTTTCAAATGTATGGTGTTTGGTTACCCATTTATAGTTATTAAGTTCAGTCTCATTTCCGGCAGCTTGATTTCTAATCTTTATTTCGAAGTCTGATCACAAAAATAAAAACCTTCATTCACTTAAAGCGTGAATGAAGGTTTTTTATTTTTAAATTGGTGGTTAAACCGGATTTAATTCAGTTTTGCCGTTAATTTTTTAAACTGTTTTTCTGCATTTTTACCTTCATAAAGGATAGCGTAAACCGTATCAATGATTGGCAGTTTCAGATGTTTCTGCTTAGCTGTTTTATAGATGGAATCTGCTGCATAATACCCTTCTGCCACCATGTTCATAGACTGGATTGCTGATTTCACAGTATATCCTTTTCCGATAAGGTTTCCTAAACTCCGGTTTCTTGAGAACAAAGAGTATGCTGTTACCAGCAGATCACCCAGATAAGCGCTTTCGTTAACATCTCTTGGGGCTTCATATACGGCTTCCAGGAAGATTTCCATTTCACGGATCGCATTGGAAACGAAAACAGCAGTGAAGTTATCTCCATAACCCAATCCGCTTGCTATACCCGCACCGATCGCAAAAATATTTTTAAGGATGGCACTATATTCATTTCCTAAGATATCTTTACTTGAATGTACTTTGATAAAATCTGAACTGAAAATTCCTTCCAGCTTGTCAGCCGTTTCATCCTCCACGGCAGCAACGGTAAGGTAAGAAAGTCTTTCCATAGCGACTTCTTCTGCGTGGCATGGTCCTGCAATAACAGCCTGGTTTCTGAAACCTATTTTAAATTCATCTCTTAAATAGTGGGCTACCACATCATTTACTTTAGGAATAATTCCTTTAATGGCGGAAACAAAGATCTTATCACCATATTCACAGGTCATTTTATCCATTGTGTCCGACAGGTAAATGGAAGGTGTTGCCAATACGATCACGTCGCAGGCACTCACCAACTCGTTGATATCTGTTGTAAGTTTCAGACTTTTAAGATTAAAATTAACTGCTGTAAGATAGGAAGGGTTGTGCCCGCGGAGTTCAATAGCTCCTTTTACAAATTCACTTCTTACGCACCAGTGTACTGTTTTACAGTTTTCAACAAGCATTTTTACGATAGCGGTTGCAAAACTTCCGCTTCCTACTACTCCTACAGAAATGTCTTTCTTATTCTTTTTTGGATGAGAAGATTCTGAAATTATTTTCTTTTTAGCCATAATTGGAATGTGAACTGCAAATATATTAAAACATAGACGGAACGCAGACTTTGAGGCTATGATAAAAACCACTTTCTGAAAAAATTAACACTTGAACACAATTAAATATCTAATCAGACGTTAAATACAGAAAAAACTAAGTTTTATTTAAAAATATGCCTCAAATAGTATTTTTAATTAAATTTGCACGCTTAAAACCGTTTTGTAATATACTAAGAGAAGAAAAATGAAGAAATTTCTAAACAGCAAGAAGAACGTAAACATTCTCCTCGGAGGACTTTTGCTAGTAGTTTTTGCCCAGGCCATCTTTATCGCCAGGTTATTTTCTGAAAAGGATGACAAGATGTATGAAGTGAACCTTGTCAAAATAAACACTGAAAAAGACAGTGTAGATTATTTAAAAATGAAAACAGATCTCACTTTGGTAGATCAGACTGTAGCTGAACTTAATTCATTCCTGAGGTCCAAAGACATCGCCAACGAAAAAATGATGATCCTTAGTAAAGACAGTATCTCGAATTCTGTATATCTGGCAAAGCAGGCCAACCGCTACAGCCAATATCTGATGAATCTTCAAAAAAAGCTGATGGAAGTTCCCCTAGGAATGCCTACCGATGGATATATCTCCTCTAATTTCGGCATCAGAAAAAATCCAATTCCTTTTAAAACCGTATTTGCTTCTGTAAAACCTAGTGCCGCAGAATCCAAACCTATGGCTGCTGCTGCACCAAAACCGGAAGTAAAAGCTGAACCCGTTGAGAAAATCATTGAATTAACAGACAGCTACGGAAATAAAAGGGAAGTAAAAGTGATGGTTACCCCAAAAGCTGCTCCGGTTGCGACCACACCACCTCCAGCTGCTGCATCAACAAAAGCTGTTGCCGGCAATACCTCAACGAAAGCCCCAATGGAAAAGAACAATCCACCTGCTGAAGCCGATCAGATGCAGTTTCACAAAGGGCTGGACATTGCGGTTGCTTACGGCTCGGATGTAAGAGCTGCTGCTGCAGGAACAGTCATTTTCTCCGGCCAAAAAGGCGGTTATGGCAACTGTGTTATTGTATCTCACGGAAATGGGCTGGCTACACTTTACGGTCACTTATCCCAGCTGGTTTCAAAAGTAAACGATAAGGTAAAGGTAGGACAGATTATTGCCAAATCCGGGAATTCCGGGCGTTCTACGGGACCCCACCTTCATTATGAAGTACATAAAAACAATACTCCGGTGAATCCGAAACTGTTTATGAACTTATAAAAAAATGGCTGTCTGTTCTGACGGCCATTTTTTTGATATTATTCAAGGACTAAAATCTGTGGGAGATTGATTCACACAAAAACTGCCATCATGTGACGGCAGTTTTTTATTTATTATTTCAGAATTTTAAGGGTTCCTTTCAGGTGAGTGAACGATCCGTTAGGTTCTGCAATATTGGTGTAGATTATATTCTTATTATAATCCTGAACATGGGTAACATTAGAACCTAATTTAGGTTCGTGCCAGTATACCATAAATACATTCTTTGCTACTTCTACAGCAGTGTACTGTACGGTATCTGTATTGCCTTTCCCAATTCCTGAAACTCCTGTAAAGGACATTTCTTTGTTATCTTTAAAATCCAGAATGAATTTAAGTGTTCCGAAATCAACTTCCACTTTGTTTCCTATCGCCGGATAAGGAGACTTCAGATCCCAATTCATTTCGCCAAAGAAAACTTTTGCTCCCATTCCCAGCTCATCTTTTCCATGAAGATCAGGATATTTTTTAACCATAAAATCTACAACAGCAGAAGACGTTTTGTTTTCAGTGACTGCTTTTTTATAGGTTTCCAGATAGTTTTTAACGAAATCCAGAGATTGTGGAGACAAAGACTGTTTTGCAAAATGAGAAGGAACTACCTGTTCAGGTTTTAATGCTTTCATCGCATCAATTTGTCCTATCCACTGATCAATGGTTTTGATATTCTGAGTGTCTGCCATCCAGATATGGGAATCTACGGAAACAGAAATACCGCCAGCCACTGTTTTTAAAGATGGGATCCACACAAAACTGTGAGCCGGATCTTCGGCAATCTGTTTTATCTCGATCTTATTTCCTTCCAGGTCCGGAATTGCATTGGCAGCTTCCGGAATAATAATTTCTGAGGGAGCATCTTCTTTTAGCTGTGGTTTCCATACGGCCATTTTTTCATCTTTGGATGCGGATATAAGGTAGGCAGTCTGTGCTGTTGAAATGATCTTTGCATTGGGAAATGCTTTTTTAATGACATCTAAACCAAAATAAAAATCGGGATCACTGTGGGAAATAAAAACTGTTTTCAGATTTTTTCCTGTTGCCTTGATTTCTTTCACCAATTGTTCTGCATACTGCTTCTGAAACTGGGCATCAATAAGCACAGCGTCTTTGTCACCATAAATAATGGTGGATGTAATAGGAAAAATAGCCTTGGGGCCGGGATTATAAACTTTAATCTTTACATTCCCTGCAAACACGATGGTTACAAATCCCAGCAGTGCCAGCAGTGATAATAATTTCTTTTTTAACATTGCATATTTTTTAATGAATTAATAAGCTGCTGTGAAACGCTCGCGGATATGGTTATTTTGTTCCAGTTCGTCTACCAAAACTGCAGCTACATCTTCTACAGAAAGACGGCTTCTTCCGTTTTCATCAAAAACAGGAGTTTCTAAAGAGGTTCTGTACTTTCCTGTTCTCTCTCCTACATTCGCCTGATTCATTTCAATGGCAGGGCTGAAAAAAGTCCAATCCAGTGTACTGTTTTCTTTGATTTTGTTTAAATAATCTCTTGCTGCTGTTGCTCCCGGTTTGTAAGCTTCAGGGAAATCCGGAGTATCTACGATCTGTACGTTGTCCGGAGTGTAAAGGCTCCCCGCTCCCCCAACTACAATAAGTCTTTTTACACCTGACTGCTCTACTGCTTTTTCAATATTAATGGAACCGTTCAGGAAATCGTTATAAAGATTTGGATTGGTCCAACCTGCATTGAATGCACTGATCACGGCATCACTTCCTTTTAAAGCTTCTGCAAGTTCTTCTGTATTGTTTACGTCAACACTTTTTGCGGTTACATTTTCCTTTGATTCTACTTTAGAGGCATCTCTTACCAAAGCTTCTACAGCATATCCTCTTTCTGCTAATTCATTAACTACTTTTTTTCCTACAAAACCGGTCGCACCGATTACTGACACTTTTTTCATAATATTTTATTTTAAAAATTAAATTGTAATAAAACTTGTTACATTTTGGGTTAAAAAATTTTATTCGAACTGCTCCGAAAATTCTTTCAGGGACTTATCGCCTAAAAACTGAGTAACCAACTGATCCGTTTCTTCAAATAAGCTATTTAAATGGATATTGATCTCTTTACCAACACTGCATGCAGGATTGGGATTCTGATTTTTTTTGCCTAAAACCTCTGTATTTTTTACAGCTCTGTAAATCTCTGAAATACTGGTCTGTTCTGCATTTTTGGCAAGTTGGCTTCCCCCGTCT
Organism: Chryseobacterium sp. CCNWLW53; assembly: GCF_037083525.1. Classification (NCBI taxonomy): domain Bacteria; kingdom Pseudomonadati; phylum Bacteroidota; class Flavobacteriia; order Flavobacteriales; family Weeksellaceae; genus Chryseobacterium; species Chryseobacterium sp. CCNWLW53. Next base: position 368,863 of record NZ_JBAOJR010000005.1, read on the forward strand.
TTTCCTTGTCTGCTGGCAATCAGGCCTGCTTCTCTCAATACGCTGATCTCTTTTCTTACAATCGCCGGATTGATATTGATGCTGCCGGCAATCCATTCAGAAGTGAGCCACTCCTGAGGGCTTTTTGCCAATAAGGTCATAATATGTATTGCCGTAGCAAATCTTGTATTGTTCATTGTAATTACAGGACAAAGGTAAACAAATTTTTAAATGTAACAAATTTTATTACAGTTAAATTTTTCTTAAAGGATTAATTTATCCAGATCCAGCAGCAGATAATTGATGTTCTGATTAATGGTTCTTGTTGCAGACTGCATCTGATTGAGCATGGCAGCACGGTTATGAAGATCATCTGCCCTGTAAAAGCCTCCATCACTGAAAATCACGGACTGATCCGCTTCCGCTTTATTGTCATCAAACTGATAATGAAGCCATCTTTCCTTCATATTACCAATTATAGAATGTGCTTCTTTATTGGAAAATTTCTTTTCTGTATACATATACCAGATGAATGGCGGAAAATTCGGAGATTCCAGTTTTCCTCTCCAAATATCTCTCAGCAGGTTTCTCTGATGGATAAATTCTACTTTTTTGCCTTTCGGATTAAGGGTTGCAAGCCCGAAACCTGCTCCCAGAACCCCTCCACTGATGTCAACGGCATTGCTCCAGCCTCCATCACTGATGATTCCTCCGGCCACAGAGGCAGCCGCTCCTGTTACAATAGAAAGCAGAATCAGCTTATTATTTTTGGAATCGTTAAGATTATCCACATAATTTCCTATTTGCGCCACTCTTTCTCCTTCACAGTCAAATTCCGCAGCAACGGCATCCAGTTCTGTAAGGGCAATAGTGATTTTGCTGTTGATCTTGGTTTTAAGCTGCAATACTTTAACCTGGGAAGCAATGGATGAGTCTTTTTTAAGATCAATAATTTGATGAACCTCATCCAGATTATCCAAGGCATTCAGAATAAGGATACTCTGATCGGAAAACAGGCCCTGTAGCTCTTTATTGGCAGCCAGAATAGAATCCGAATTATAGGATGGGATTCTGTTGCTGTAATTGTATTTGAAAGGTGCTTTACAGTAACTGTCCTTCAGCGTAAGGATATTTTGCTTAATCACCTGATTCTTTTTGGAGACACAGGAAGCTAACAGACTGAATACTGCCAAAAAGTAAAATAGTTTTTTCATTCAGTTTATATTTTTTGCTTTGGGTAGTATTGTTGGGTAACCGCAAAGGCGCAAGAGATTAATGGTTTACTTTTTTAAAAGGCGCAAAGATTTTATCTCCGATAAAATTTAAAACTGCATATTTTGTACACCATTTTCCGGGGTTCTCTGAAACCTTAAAAAATTACAACCATCTTTTTCTTTTATAATTGATCAACACGAATATAATACAAATAAAAAAAATTACCTGAAATCAGGTAATTTTTTAAGCTATTTTTAAGCAGGATTATTTTATATCCAACAGTTCCACTTCGAAAACCAGTGTAGAATTCGGTCCTATTTCTTTGCTGATCTGCTGATCCCCATACGCTAAATGCGGAGGAAGGATCAGTCTCCATTTACTTCCAACAGGCATTAACTGAAGAGCTTCTGTCCATCCTTTAATTACTTTATTTAAAGGGAAAGATGCAGGAGTTCCTCTTTTTACGGAGCTGTCGAAAACCTTACCGGAAATAGTAGTTCCGTGGTAATGGCACTTTACTGTGGATTTAGGCCCTGGTTTCGGACCATTTCCTTCGGTAATGATCTCATATTGCAAGCCGCTCGGCAACTGTACAACACTTTCTCTCTTACCATATTCTTCCATATATTCTTTACCGTCATTAAGATTCTTTTCGGCAAGTTCTTTTTTCTTTTTAAATAACATATCTGCTACTCCCATTATTGATATTTTTTACAAAGATAAGGGTTTTGGGGAGAATGGAAGAGGGAAGCTGGAGGATAGAAGTTATGGAGGTAGATGGGCAGGGATAATAGTTAAGATGTTGCTGGTTGCTGGTTTAGAATATAATGAAGAAAAAATTTACATCACCACCAGCTAATGGGTAAATAAAGAGTTCTTCCATCTTCAGGCTTCCATCTCCCCTCCTTTCAGCTAAACCACAGACTAACAACAATTTCCATCCCGATTCTTCCATCTTCTCTTTCCAATCTCATTCTCTGCCGGAAAATTCAAACACTTTTAACACTGGGTTAACACAGATTCGGAAACTTGGCGTTATAATTGGATTTAAAAACTAAATGCCACAACCACTAAAATATAATAAGAAGTTTGATGAGCTAAATGAAGAGGAAAAACAACTTCTCGAAATCAATAAAAAGTCGATTGCCGACTTTGTTGAACAGTCCTCTTCTATAAGCGATGTCAACTATGCTACCAGAAACGCTCATGCAAAAACGTATGCAGCAGCTGATGGCACATTCATTATTGATAAAAATATTCCTGAAGAACTTTTTCAGTTTTTTGACGGTGAAAGATTTGACCTGACCATAAGGATTTCGAATGCTAATCTGAAGATAAATACGACTGAAAAAGATATTCCCGCCTATGGATTCGCAGTAAAAGTAAAGGATGAAAACGGTGATCTGATCGCCAATTTTCCACTTGTTAATTTTCCTTTATTTCCTACCAATTCGGTTTCTCATTTTCTGAAACTGTTTACTGCGGTCAACCGGTTGTATATGAAAAAATGGAGAGGTATGTTCTCGCTGGCCGCTCAGGCTGTTAAGATGATTCCTTATTTTTTTACGCTGTCTTTTTTCAAAAACATTATAAAACTTCTGGGCAAAAGGAATGATTTTATTCTCTCTTTTGATTATCATTCTGTGGGCGCCTACCGTCTCGGTGAAAATATGATTAAGATAAAGCTGGTTCCAAAGTCCGTCAATAAAAAATTTGGCAGGAAACTCAAGATGAAAGATGCCTTGAAAAGCTATTTTCAGGATAACAATTATACAGCAGAGGTCTTTATACAGTTTTGCTATGACCTGAAAAGCCAACCAATCAACCGGCTGAATGTCGAATGGAAAAATTCTCCTTACATTAAGATTGGGGAAGTGATCATCAACCAGGGAGCACTGCTTGATCCCCGAGACTGTACCAATGAGTTGCTTTCATTCAACCCATTTGAAAGTAAACCTTTTTTTCAGCCTGTGGGAAAGATACAGAAACTGCGTGATGAGGCGTATAAGGTTTCTTTGCAGACGAGAAGGAAAATTAATAAGCTGCTGAATAAGCATCAATAAATCAGGGCTTTATTTTTAACTGGATTTGATATTTTCAATAAAAGACTGCTCAGGTGAGCAGTCTTTATACCGTTATTTAAATTTCCGGTCTTCTTCCCGGATGCTTACATCATTAATACTTGCATATCTTTTCTGCATAAGGCCATTCCCATCAAACTCCCAGTTTTCATTTCCGTATGCTCTGAACCATTTTCCATCTTGGGTTTGGTATTCATATTCGAAACGGACAGCAATACGGTTGTCTGTATGGGCCCAATATTCTTTTTTAAGCTTATAGTTAAGTTCTTTTTGCCATTTTTTCTGTAGAAAAATAACGATTTCCTCTCTTCCGTTAATGAAAGTATCCCTGTTTCTCCATTCACTGTCAACTGTATAAGCTTTGGATACTTTCTCAGGGTCCTGACTGTTCCAGGCATCTTCTGCCATCTGTATTTTTTCTATTGCCGTTTCAAGGGTGAAGGGCGGAAGTGGGTGTTTCTGTTCCATATTTTTAAGGAATTAAAGTATTGATTATTTTTTTTGAACTTTCTATGAATTCATTGGATTTAAAAAGCTGGCTTTCTATAATACTGCTTTCAAAAAGCAAATAAATATGATCTGAGAGAATATCATCCTTCAAAAGTTTTGTGAAATAATGTCTAAGGTCTGTTTTATGATGCTGGATGACGTTTAAAATTTCAGCATTATTCATAGGTATTTCTGACAGAATATTCAGGAAACTACATCCCTGAAAGTTTTCTTTCTGATTCATATGGATCAGAAAATCGAAAGATCTCAGGACTTTTGATTTCGTGGTCTCTTCCTGTGCGCAAAAATGATTCAATTCATTGAACCAATATTGATGTCGTACATTGAGGTATTCTACACACAGGTCATCCTTAGATTTAAAGTACTGGTAGAAACTTGCTTTTGCTACTTTAGCTTCGGAAATAATCTGGTTGATGCCTGTGGAATTATACCCCTGCTTACCAAATAAACCAGAAGCTGTCTGAACAATTCTATCTCTTGGTGATGCCATCTGTTTTAATTTATAGGACAAATGTACAATAAAATTCAATACATACAGACAAGTCTGTCTATTTTTAACACTATTATTTTAATTTAAAAAAACTTGTGGCTTCACATAAAAAAAACCCTTGAAAATTTAATATCAAGGGCTTCTATTTTTAAAGAAAATTCTTAAAATTTACTGATCTTCCAGTTTTTCTTTTTCATCTTCATTCTTTTCAGGGAAAAGAACAGAAACAAGAACGGAAAGCACCAATACTCCTCCAACGATTCCCAATGAAATCGGAGACGGAATATGGATCCAAGGTGCAATCAGCATTTTTACCCCGATAAATGACAGAATAATAGCCAGTCCGTACGGAAGCTTGCTGAACATATATATAAAGTTCGCCAACAGGAAATATAATGATCTCAATCCTAAGATCGCGAAAATATTTGATGTATACAGGATAAACGGGTCATTGGAGATGGCGAAAATCGCCGGAATAGAATCTACCGCGAAAAGAACATCGGTAAATTCAATTACTCCTACCACTACTAAAAGAGGTGTTGCCATCTTGATCCCGTTCTGAATGGTGAAGAATTTATCTCCATCATAGTTATCGGAAACTTTCCAGAAACTTTTGATCAGTCTTGCACCGGCCGTATTGCTGTAATCTTCATCATCTTCACCATCTCCTTCACCCCAGGATTTGATTCCGGCATACACAAGGAAGAGACCGAAAAGGGTCATCACCACATTAATTTTCACTGCTTCTCCGAAAATATTCATTTCAGGAAGATACGTCAGGTTAATAAGTCCTACTCCTGCGAAGATAAATATTGCTCTGAATATCAGTGCTCCAATAATTCCCCAGAAGAGAACTTTGTGGTGAAGGTATTTCGGAACTTTAAAGAACCCGAAAACAAGGATGAATACGAATAAGTTATCCACAGAGAGAGCCTTTTCAATCCAGTAGGCGGCCTGATACTGCGTAAATTTTTCTACGGCCACGGCATGGCTCTCAGGAGATCCGTCTGTATTGAAAACCCAATACACTACTCCGGAAAATATCATGGATAATGAAATCCATACGATAGACCAGATGGTAGCTTCTTTGGACGATACTTCATGGCTTTTTTTGTTGAATACTCCTAAATCCAGGAGCAGCATGATAACGACTGTTATCGCAAATCCCCACACCAAGCCCGGGTGCAATTCTAAAATACTTTGATGTTCCACTTCAGTTTATGTTATTATATGATAAAAGCAATAGATGTACGGCATGCACAAATATTGCTAATTTTTAATTATTTAAATTCAATATGTAAGTTTTGGCTCAAGCCGTAAAACTATTCATTTTTTTCGAATGAACCAAAGCCCATTCTAACTGATTACCTATTGATTATAAATAATTGGCCTGAACAGTCTGGATCGTCTGCTCCAGCTTTCTGTCTGAGGTAGGGTCTCCGATCGCGTTGAACTTCCATTCACCGTTTCTTTTATAGAAAACACCCATGACCATGGCAACATGTCCTTTGAATGAAGCATCGTTGGCAATATCATATTTAGCGAAAACCTCTCTTACGTTGGTAGGAGTTCCTTCATAGATACGGATAGAAGCGAAAGGAATTGTTCCAAAATCCTGCCCCTGATAGCTGTTCAGTACCAGTGCAACATGTTCCACGTTCGGCTCCAGCTGGCTGAAGTCCACTGTGATCACTTCATTATCCAGTCCATCGTCCCCGTTTACGTCTCCGGTAAGGTCGTCCCCGCTATGTCGTACAGAACCGTTTCTAGATTTCAGGTTTCCGAAATAGATTACTTCTGTAAGCGTTTTGTTTGAATCAAATAAGATACAGCTTCCGTCTAAGTCTACTGCTTCTTTTTTAGTTCCGAAAAGTCCTTTTTTCTCAATTGCTCCCCAGTTGATTCCCACACAGGCTTGGGTAAGCTCGGCACCGTTTTCCTTTTTCAGGTTTATTCTTTGACCTTTTTGTAAGTTAATAGCCATTTTTTTATGGTTTAGTATTGTTATTTTATTGTTGGGCGAAATGATAGCTTTCTTTCGCTTTAATTATTATTTAAATTCAGATTAAGCATGGCACGCAGGATATTCGTTTCTTCGTCGAAATCAAATATTTTGCTCATAATATCTATATTTTCCAGGTTTTTGAGATAGTCTTTCAGTACATTTTCCACTTCTGTAGGAAGCATTCGCTTTCTTTCATTGATGGAATTTTCCAACAGCTCATTTTTATTTTTCAGCTGGTTGATGATCGTTGTCTGGTTCGACTGGTTCTCGGAAATATCTAGTTTTTCCAGATCACCGTCAAACAGGTAAAGTTTTTTTTCATCAATACCAAAAATAAAATAATCATCCGACTGAAATATTCTGAAGAGCTCATATTCATAAGTCCCGATCAGATAACCGCAAACAAAGCGCACCTTGAAATTCTGGATATTCAGTCTTCCCAAAAGTTTCCTTTCTATTGCATAATCTTTATACTGATAGGCCGGAAAAGGCTGGGACTTCAGCTGTTCTTCATCTACATTAGTCCTGTAGAACTCTTGTCCGTATTTTTTATGGAAATACAGAACCTTGTTCCAATCTGCCGTAAAGATATTTTCGGTAAGATCTTTATAGAGCGTTTTCAGATGTTGGGAAAATACGCCGCTGTACATTTTCCGTTCGGTCTGAAAGCTGTCTCCACGCCTTTCTTCAAAACCTTCAATATATTTATTATTGACATCAATTTCGTTAATCACAGCCAGCATATCATTTTCCTTCTGCCTTTTGATCTTGGTGAGAAGTTCTATGAGGCTGTCGGTATACTGCAGGTGAAACAGTTCCAGCTTCTTGTAGTCCAAAGCCTTATTTTCATGAAATAAATTGTGTATAATATCTGTTTTGATGTAAATAGATATGATATCAATATGTTCAAAAAAATTAGCAAGAAGTTTAAGCTTTGTTAATCTTCTTTTACTCTGAGACATTATGGTTGCTGCATCATCCCCCACCTTGGTATTCTGTTATTAACCTCTGACGTTTGCTTTTAATTCATGTTCCAGTGTCTGAAGATCCTGATCCAGTTTTCTTCTTCCTTCAGCACCTTGCTTTTGGATCTGTTTCACCTCATTCAATGTATTGATCAACATGGAAGTCGTTTCTCTCAATGTTTCTACCGATACGATGGTCTGCTCGTTCGCTCTCGCTACATTCACTGAATTCTGACCCAGACGTTCTGCATTTTTCTTCAGAATCGCTTCCGTAGTGGAAGATACCTTTTGCTGGATCTCGATATTCTGCTGCTGTCTGTACATGGCCACGGCCAGTGAAAGCTGGTTTTTCCAAACCGGAAGTGTTGTAGTAAGAATTGTCTGTGCTTTTTCAGCAATAGAAACATTGTTATTCTGTACCAGTCTGATCTGCGGAAGTGACTGCATCATGATGATACGCACTACTTTAAGGTCAGCCATTCTTCTGTCTAATCTTGCGATGAAATCTCTCTTATCAGCAATCTGATAATCCTGGTAGCTTTGCGGGTCAGCTTCCATTTGGGCCAATTCCCCTGCGGCTCTTTCCATTCTTACATTTCCCGCGATCACAAGGTCTTCAATTTGCTTGATGGAATTCACATTACTCTCAAAAATTGTCTGTAAAACAGCGTTGTCTTTGGTAGACGTTATAATTCCTGCGTTTACTTTATGAGCAATCTGTTCGATATTGTTGATGATCTTATCATATTTCGCGAACAGATTTTCTACCTGTGAAACAATTTTTTTCATGAACGGGATCTTGCTGAGGAAACTTTTCACTTTATTCTGTTGAAGTTCATCAACATCTACGTAGTTCAATTCTACCAACAGATCATTGATAAGCACTCCCACTTCTCCTGAGTTGGATCTTCTTACATTTCCTAAAAAGCTGTCACTCTGGTTGGATAAGGTTTTCTGAAGCTCTGCTCCGTAATTCACGATGGAGCTCGGATTGGTCTCATCGATGGAATTGGCAAGAACCTCATACTTTTGGCGTTCTTCTACCTGCAGCTGATTCAGATTTACATTTCCTTCTTTATCCACAAGAACCGCAGGTGCCGTATTTTGTACAGGCTGGCTCGGTGGAGCCATTGGGGTGGGTTCGAATGTTTTAAGAGGTTCAATTGATCCCATTGGATCTATGGGTTGATTGTCCTGGTTGTCCATAATTACTTTTGATAAATTGATACGAATTTGTCAAGGCCGTCTCTCTGACCAGCTCCAACAGCTTCAAATTTCCATTCTCCGTTTCTGTTGTAAATTCTTCCGAATTCCACTGCAGTTTCAATAGAGAAATCCTCGTCTAATTCATATTTCAGGATTTCTTCGTTGGTATCAGTATTGAAAATTCTGATGAAAGAATTTCTTACCTGTCCGAAGTTTTGTTTTCTTGCATCAGCATCGTGGATCGTCACCACTACCGTAATTTCCTGAATTGCTGAATCTATTTTTGTAAGATCTATCTTGATCTGTTCATCATCTCCTGAACCCTCTCCTGTAAGGTTATCCCCTGTATGGATCACAGATTTGTCCGGAGATTCTAAATTATTATAGAAAATAAAGTGATTGTCTGAAACCAGCTTTTTGTCCTCGCCAAGCAAAAATAAAGAAGCATCAAGGTCAAATGCTGTTCCTGTAGAAGTATTATTGATATCCCATCCTAAACCTACAGTGAATTTAGGTGCGTTAATGTTTTCTCTCTGTCCTTTTTGTAAGTTAATAGCCATAATATAGTTCCGTTTGTGTTAAAGTATTAATGTTATTTTCGTATTCTTTTATTAAATGATAATTATTGCTGATGGCCAGCTCAAGCAGCAGGTCCATCTGCTCCTTTTTTACTTTAGACGTAAGATAGTCAAAATTACTTGAATCCAGGCCTAAAATATATTTTACGATCCTTGTGTTAAATTCAAAACTTGTCTTTCCCATTACTTCTGCGACGTGTTTTACATTTTTCACGGCGTAATAATTGAAGTGGTTTTCGATTTTCGGATCAATATCAAAGTTCATCAGTTCCGCATAATAGAGAAACATAAAATCTGCTTCCACATTATACTCATTCAAAATCCTGTTCACCGTATATTCGTGGCTTCCTGTGATTTTTATATCGTCAATAAAAATACAAAGTTTTCCACGTAAAAAATCCTTATCAATATAATAAGTATCATTCGCAATCAGATTTTTACGGTCCTCAAAATTAAGGTTCCCATAATCCGTGATATAGGTATGGTTACGGTTGATTTTGGAGATAATACTGGATCTCATTCCTTTCTGAAACAGGTACAGATCCAGATGCTTTTTAAAGAAAAAACATAAAAAATTAGAAGCCGTAGGAATGGCCATATACGGACTTGGCAGAACCACAATCTCTTTTTCTGTGTTTAAAAGGTCTGCATGTTCTGCAATAAATCCGTTGAATAATTCTTTAGCAAACTTTTCAGCATACGACTTATCGCCATACTTGAAATAGCTGTATTCCTCGGGTGAGAAACTGAACTCATCCGCCGAATGAATGTGGTGTAAGCTGTATCTTTTATTCATAGTAATTTAGTGTTTAAGTAAATGGGCACTGAAGCCAAAATCTTTTGCGCCCTTATAATCTGCCACGGGATTGTCTCCAATGTGCAGGATACGGTGCATCGGAAGGTCCCGGTCTTTAAGATTATTTTTCACTTCCTGGAAAATAAGAGGATTCGGTTTGGAAATATTGATCTCATCGGAATAAATATGGAAGTCTATATACTGATCCAGCTCTTCCTGAATCAGAAACTTTCTCATTGTTCTCCCTTTGATAAATCCTGTATTGCTCAGAATATTAACCGTCTTTCCTTCATTCTTGATCTGATCAAAAAATTCTTTTATGTTTTCGAAAATGATAACAGGCTTATATTCTAAAAACAGGTCTTCACTTTTCAGATAAAAGCCGTTCAGTATTTCTTTATCCAATTGTTTTACATCTACATCCAGCGAACCCAGAATCAGTAAATACATTTCAAAAGTATCAATATTTCCACCTGTAACTTCATTAATTGTATTGCAGAGATCATCATAATATTTTACAGTCTTCGCAACTTCCTCTACAGGTTTGTTAATATCAAAAAACAAGGTGAACAGCTCAACTCTTTTTGTTTTAAATTCAGGGTGAGATTTGATTAAGGTGAGCCACAGGTCAAAAGAAAAATGACAGTGGTTGTGAATGTCGATATCCGTTTTCAATAGTTTTAAGTTAAAAGTTTTATTTAGCTTTCTTGAAAAAGATTTAAAATTGTTTAATCATCAACAAGTGTTTCTTTGGGTATTCTTCCCAAAGATAAAATTTTTCTTAGAAAAGCATGATGTACTTCTCTGTTTTAAGAAATTTTTATGAATTTTCACCTGTTTTTCTATTGATTTCAGTTGGGCTTAACAATTTGTTTAAATTCATTAGCGAAAAAAACCAGCATGAAACTGTCGCACTATGCTTTAGCGCTGGATTTCATTGCCAATACATTAGTAACCTAAAAAACGGGGGCTGTAAAATGATTTTACAGTCCTTGTTTGGTTATTGCAGAGTGAAATGTGAATGGTCAATTGTGAATTTTTGCGTACTATTTAACCACAAAAGTCACAAAAGATTTTAATTCTAAACACTTTAGCTTTAGTTTCAAAAGTTTTACCATCCTGAAAACAAGAAGATCACATAAGTGAAAAATCAAAGATTTTCATAAAACTGTAGTGCACTTTATGCGAATGATATATTCAACTTAAAAAAACTTTTGTGACTTTTGTGTTGATGCTTTGCTTCCCACAGATTTCTCAGTTGAAACAGATTTTTAAATTTCTGAATCTCTAAATCTTTTAATTCTTAAATTTTTAAATCTTTCAGTCTCCCCCCCTTATTCCGGCATCACCTTATAAGTAGGGTCCTCCTGAATATTGACTTCAATCATGGCCTCCGCATTTTTCAGCATGGCACGGCAATCTTCACTGAGGTGGCGCAGATAAAGCTTTTTGTTTTGCTGACTATATTTTTTAGATAGTTTATCCAAAGCATCAATAGCACTCATATCCACAATGCGGCTTTCTCTGAAATCTACTACAACTTCATCCGGATCATCCATCAGATCAAACTTATCCATGAATGCAGTTACTGAACCAAAAAATAAGGGGCCGTATATTTCATAATGCTTTACTCCATTTTCGTCGATGGACTTCCTTGCCCTGATTCTCTTGGCATTATCCCACGCAAAAACCAATGCAGCAATTATAACGCCTACAAGCACTGCCAGTGCAAGATTGTGAAGGATAATCGTTATCAGGGCTACAGTAATCCCTACAAAAATATCGGACTTCGGCATTTTATTGACGATCCGGATAGAAACCCACTGAAATGTACCTATGGCAACCATCATCATAACTCCCACCAATGCTGCCATTGGTATTCTTTCAATAAACGGAGCTCCGAATAAGATGATAGCAAGGATCATTACCGAACCTATAATCCCGGACAGTCTGGCCCTTGAACCTGCATTGAGATTGACCAATGTCTGTGCTACCATGGCACAGCCTCCCATTCCTCCGAAAAAACCATTGGTAATATTGGCTATTCCCTGTGCTACAGACTCTTTGTTGGCATTTCCTTTTGAATTGGTGATCTCATCTACCATGGATAACGTAAGAAGAGATTCGATAAGACCAACCCCAGCCATCACCAAAGCATAGGGAAAAATGATCTGCAGCGTTTCTAAGGTAAAAGGAATTTGCGGGATATGAAAACTTGGAAGATTTCCATTGATGTGTGCTATATCTGCTACAGTTTTTGTAGGAATATTAAAACCAAAAACCACCGCAAAAACTACGATAATTGCCACCAAAGATGCAGGAACAGCTTTTGTAATCTTAGGAAAAAAGTATACGATAGCAATGGTAAGAGCTGTGAGTCCTGCCATAATATATAAAGGCATTCCCTGAAGCCAGCTGATGGCTCCTGTGCTGTCTGTTATTTTAAACTGTTCTATCTGGGCCATAAAAATAATGACCGCGAGACCGTTCAAAAAGCCATACATTACAGGCTGCGGAATGAGCCTTACAAATTTCCCAAGCTTAAAAACTCCGACAAGTATCTGAAAAATTCCGGCAAGAGCAACGGCGGCAAAAAGGTATTCTATTCCATGAGATTTTATCAGAGCGATCAATACAACAATAGTGGCTCCGGCTCCTCCCGAAACCATTCCGGGGCGGCCTCCTAAAATTGCCGTGATAAGTCCCATCATAAAGGCAGCATAAAGCCCTGTAAGCGGGGACAATCCGGCCAGAATCGCAAAAGAAAGTGATTCAGGGATCATGGTCATAGCCACTGTAAAACCTGCCAGAAGTTCGTTTTTATAATTTATTTTTTTCGAAAAATCGAATAAGCTTATGGTATTTTTCATTGAGCTGCAAAGGTATATACTTGAAAGATGGAATGCAATTACAATGTTTAAACTTTTTGATTGAAATAATTCACATCCCCGTATAATTAATATGTTAATTTTATTTAAAATTCATTCTGAAAGAGATTTTTTATGCATTTTTAGGAATTAGGTTCTATTTTTTCTTTAAATTTGAAAACTAACAGGCAGATTATTCACTATCAATTAACATTTTACGGATAGTATGATCTGCCCATACTAAGGTTAATAGTTGAAAATATTACGAAAACTGTATGAAAAAGTTTTAAAGACATATTCCTACAGAACATGATAAAGGCACATGAATCAATGACTAAGAATACAGCAATTGAAAAATTGAGGTATAAAATATTTTTTAAGACATAGAGCCTGAAACAATATCGGCCGGTCATCCCTCTGACTGTCGACTGTACATATATCAAAGTATGGTACTAAGCTTAAATTTCTTTTTTGCTGCCGCTGAGATTTTCTCGACGTACCCGTATTTTAAATGTGCTGTCATTCGCCGGAATGTAATATATTTTCTATTTTCTTTAATTCATGAATTAAAAAAATAGTACTCAATAAATGTTATATAAAGAAATTCATATAGGAAAGTTTATCAAGGAGATGGTTGATGAAAATGAGGTATCTATGGAAAGGATCTGCAATTTTCTCAATAAGGATGATAAATTTATTGAAAATGTATACCAAAGCAAATCCATAGATACGGATTTACTTTTGAGATGGAGCAAGCTACTGGAATATGACTTTTTCAGACTCTACAGCTCGCATCTTATCCTTTATGCACCTCCATCTGCAGTAAATAAGAATCAAAAGAAATCTGATAAGATTCCTTATTTCAGGAAGAATATTTATACTCAGGAGATCAAAGATTTTATTCTGAAAAGGATTCTATCCGGCGAGATGACCTACGGTGAGGTCATCAAAGAATATTCTATCCCCAAAAGCACGCTTCACAGATGGCTTCAGAAAAATAATGATAATAATAACGGATAAACAGAAATTCTTTATGCGTCCCAATTACAAAAAGATATATTATGATATGCTGAGGCTGGAGCATCCGGAAAAGCTGAAAGATCCAAAGATCAAAGAGCTCTTAGGAAAGCTGAATACCACAGAAGATGTGTTAAATTTCAACGAAAAGATTTTTGAGCAGTCGAAAGAAAGCCAGGTCAACAATCAGAAGCTTAGAACTTATGATAAGGAAACCATGTTCAAGCTTTTACAGTATCAGAATAAGCATGGTTTTTCTACCAGCTACATGTCACGAAAATATAAGATCAGCAGAACAACGATCATGAACTGGAAGAAAGCTTTCGAAGAAGAAATAGAACAAGTAATTAATGCCGGCGAATAATTCACCGGCATTTTTGTAAAAGGTAATGAATTGCAATAAGTAAGGAAGCTTGATGCAAGAAGAGGGAAGTTATCAAAGTTGAAAACTACAACTGTAACCAAACTATATTATTTTTTAAGACAACTCCATAAAATTCTCTGGTAACTGCCTGAAATTATTATAACCTATAGTTAACTCTCATCTTCCTTCTTCCATCTTCCTGTCGTTTAATTTTTTAAAACAAGGCAACAGCTGAAAGTGTATAAGCGTGCTCTAACCAACTGAGCTACTCTTCCTATTGATAGACTGTGTTTTTTTTGTGGAAGAGACGGGACTCGAACCCGTGACCCCGTCGTGATGAGCGAAGTAACACTGTTCTACGGCACTTGATATTAACCTTTTTTACTTTTAATTTATACTCTCATTTAAATGAGTGATTTTTATAAATCAAGGTAATACTGAAAGGATCTTCTGCGTTTTGCTCTACCTGCTGAGCTACAATCCCGTTTACAACAAGGAAGGCAGGGATCGAACCTGCGGCCTAAACGTTTAACAATCGAAGTATGATCCTAAAACGACACTTGATTATTTAAATTTTCATGATTATTTATTTTTACTTAATGGTTGATTTTAATTGATGTCATATTTATCTAAATGATATTCCTTTTTTTTAAATCAAGGTAACAATGAAAGGATCTTCCGTGCATTTGCTCTACCTTCTGAGCTACCTCTCCTTTTCGAGGGAAAAGGCAGGAATCGAACCTGCGACCCAATGTTTCAAAATCCCGAAGTATGATCCTAAAACGACACTTGATTATTTTTAAGCAGGGCATTCAGTTCAAACAGAAACTTACGGCAGAGTGATACCCTTACACCATCTGTTTCCAGAACAGGATTCGAACCTGTATTGCTGCCCCCAACGAAGCAATTCTGTTTTACGGCACCTGCTTTATATTTTTATAGTGAACCTTTCTATATTTTTTCCAGTTTCTCTGGTATTTTTCCTGACGGGAATTCACCGTTTCGAAGCCATGTGGAAAGCAATATGAACATCCCATTTTATCTCCATGCAGCAATCTTGAGATCTGTATGCCGGAAATTTTCTTTGGAAAATCAATAATACCATATTCATTGACTCCAAAAGCTTGCCTTAATACTTTTTCTATTTTCATATATTGAGAATTAACCTCAATACACTGCTTCTTTAAGACATGGTTTATAAATTTTCATGGTTATTTGTTTTTAAATTTTACTTTCCATTTTATAAAAACCAAGCAACTAGCCATAAGAGTCTTTGAATGTATTCAAATTGGAAGTTTGACGATGAAACTCTTATTGTACGACATTGGTTTGTTTAAGCGGGCGATTAAGCGGAAAGACTTTGTTTCAAGTCGAAGTCGAAGAAGTTCTTTCCTTACGGCACCGGATTAATAACAATGCAAAGCTATTCCTGAAGTGCGCATTCTTTTTACGCAGTTAATTTTATTTCTGTTATTGTAAGATTAAAATCATTGATCATTGATGAAAGCAGCGCCTTTTACAGCACTACTTTTTTAATGATTTGAACGGCAGACTCTCTGTCTTCCAGGGCATTCAGTACATCGAAAACCTTGTCTGACCAGCCGGCAATAAGATATACGTCATTTTTTCTGATATCCAACGGCTGTTTTCCGTAACCTGCCAGATCAAAAATATACAATTTTGCATCCGGAGCAATACTTTTGTATCTGTTCCAGGAATCTTCAAAAGAATGTCTGGTCCCATTGCTGTTCCACAACTGAGTGTCGGTAAACACCATTACTTTATCTGCTCTCTCTCTTCTTTTGATCAGATCTTCAATCACCAGATAACCGTTGGTGGAATAACCTACTTCGCCTTCACGCTTGTAAAACTCATTCACGTTTCTCAGAATACCGTTTTTAGGCATCGGCACTCTCTTCCAGCTGTCACCAAACATACCGGTGATTACAGTCTTACACTTTGACTGCAAGATCATAGCCAACAGTAATCCAATATCGTAAAGCAATACTTTACTTTTAGGAGAAACAGGCTGTTGCATAGAACCTGAAACATCCGCTGCAATAACCACCGAAGTGTTAAAACCAAAACCTTTAATGTTTTTTGCACTCACCATCACAGCATCTTCCAATGCTTCCAAAATGGATGACAGGTAAGGTGAATCAAGAGTCTTCAGTTCCCTGTAAGCAGCTAAAAATCTGAACGGAAGCTGTGTTGAATTCATGACAGCTTTTTCATTAGATAAATAGGTACAGACTTTATACATCGCATCAGAAGAAACACCTGCTTGTATAATATTTCTCAGGTTTCTTAAGGTTGCCATATAACCCAACTTATTACTGAAGATCAATTCTTCCCATTTATTTTTAAATGCCTGCTTTTTTTCGGTTTCATCAGCAAATTTTGTCTGACCTAAAACGGAAAGCTCAACTTCCCATGTGTAGGGAACTTCCAGAGTATCACCCACAATTTTGTTAAAAACTGCCTGCTGATCTTCATCTTTTGCTTTCGGGTGAACCAAAAATAAGGCATCTTTAAGCGTTACTTCTGCTTTTCTGTTGTATTTTGCGAACTGGTATTCATCAAATTTATTGAAAGACTTTGCAAGGCCTTTCTGGATCTGCTTGGAAAGCCTATTTAGCTTTTTGGTTTCTGTTCTTTCATTAGCAATCTGATAGTAAGCTAAGAGTTCAGTGATTTCATCTGCCCTCTGAACAACACCATCTACTGTTTTGCTCACTAAGTCTGTACCTGAGGCTTGTTTTGCCAGTTCTGCAGTCAGCACCAGAGGAATAGAACGTAAATACATATCTTTTCTCGCATAAACCGCCAGCTTAGCAACAAATTCAGGGTCATTTTTTTTGATCAGAGATTGAATTCTTTCCAATCTGTCATTTCCTTTCTCATAAGATGTATTGGATAATCCTGTTGTAACAACAGCACTATATAGTTCTTCGGCAGGGGTCATACTAAATGCTTTTGCACCTTCGTAGTTCACTACGGTATTTTTCTCTTTTTTTAAAAAATTAAATTTCATAAGTTACTGTTTTTTTTGTTAAGCATACAGAGGATCCTCTTCCTCTCTGATTTCTGATGCAAAGTAAAAACAGTATTACGCAGTCTTTTTGCGCAGTAAATATTTATGTGATTTTTTTTAATTGAGAGAAAATATTTCTCATAGGTTTCTTGCACAGATTGTGGAAATTTATACTTGAAAATTTAAGTTTTGGCTGAAACCAATAGTTATGATTACGTTTTGTAAGCGGGTTAAAGCCCACTCCTATTGAATTTTAATAATAAGTTCTTTTTTCTTTAAATAAAATTTTTCTATTACTCAATTCAAATAAAGGAATCACAGAACTTATATTGTTGGAGACGCATTGCCTAGCTTTGTGGGTATAAAAATAAAATCATGATCAAAGGATTATATGAAACCCACATTCAGGTAAGCAATTTAGAGAAATCTATCAAATTTTATACTGAGGTATTGGGATTGAAACTGGCACATAGGGATGAAACACGTCCCATTGCATTTTTGTGGATCGGTGAAGGTAAAGAATTCATGTTGGGATTGTGGGAACAGAAGGAAAACCTTCAGATAAGACATTTTGCTTTTTCAAGCAGCAAGGAGGACATCTTAAATCATTCTGCAAATTTTCTGAAGAAAAAAGAACTGAAGCCTTATAATTTTCTAAAAGACGGCAAAGATGAGCCTATGGTCTTTGCATGGATGCCAGCACTTGCCATCTATTTTAATGATCCGGACGGTAATCAGCTTGAATTTATTTCAGTCCTTGAAGGCGAAGGGAGACCGGAATTGGGCGTACTTTCCTATGAAGAATGGATGAAGATCCATGAATAAAAAGGACAGACTTATTTTCAGAAGCTGTCCTTTTAGTTAGTCATATATTAATTTCTTTACGGCCAGAACGTGTTTACATGGTCCTCTTTCGCCTTGGTATTTGCTGAACCATTCGCAAGTACACCGTTCTTTATCATGATCTATGATCACCGTGTGATGTACGTCGGTGCCTTCTACTCTGGCTTCGGTTCTGGCTGCAATTTTATTTAAAATCTCTACCTTTCCTTCTGCAATAAGCTTTTCTGCATTTTTCATCCGTGGATTTAAACCTGCAATTCTATTGAGCTTAAATGGCAGCCTTCGATAGAAAAATCCCTTATCATCCAGATCATAACCCAAAAGTCCCATAGCAGCCAATCTTCCTGTAAGATTTTCTGTTTTTTTCAGACTTATATTTTCTTCTAAGGCAAATGCCGAAGGGTTAAAAGACTGATTGGCATAAGCGTATTTATCCAGTGCATTGATCCATTCATCAGAAATATTATCGATCAGGCTGTCCAGTATTGCTCCTTCCCCGGAAAATCCCCGCCAGGTTTCTCTTGACAATGAAAAGCTGAACTTTATATTTCCCATATAAAGCTGCCATGTAGTAGACTGCATGTCAACATGTGGAAATACCTGCATCTGGTCAATATAAGGAAGAAGAGGTTCCAGCAGGCGCAACCTGTGAAGTCCGCCAATACAAATTGAATCGGCCGATTTTACCGGCGAAAACATGGGTTTATTTCCTCTGATGATTAGGTAGTAATCTGATTTTACAGATCCTTTCGGTATTCCTCTGAAGAGCTGCTGGGTCTGGATTTTATTAAAGCAATGAAGCTTTTCCGATTCGGACAGATAAATCTGAACAGTACTCAATCCTTTGATCCATTTTACAGGCAACGGAACCTTCCGTTCGATCACTTTTTCCTCTTCTTTGTAAAGTCCGACTTCTTTTTCTCCCACGGAAAGCATTATTTTTTCATTGGGACGTATACTTCCTAAAGCAGTAATCATCGACTGGTTAAAATCTACATTGGTAGTTCCATTTTCCAGAAATTCACCATGCAGACCATCCGGCAGTACATCTACTCTGGCGTAAACACCGGCACAGTGTGAAAATCCTTCAAAACGCAACCTGCTGTTTCCGGCAGTAACGATAGGGTCTTTAAGCAAAGCCATATGAAACGGCGACAGGTTAAAGCTTGATTTCACAATATTAGAAAGTGTGATAAGGCATCTTGCCAATATAAACGGCTGGCTAACATCTCCCCAAAAAAAGCAGGGAGCATCTGTATTTTTCTGAATTTCGCTATACTTAGACAGGAATAATTCTTCGGATACATCTTTTTTTATCAGAGACGAGGGCCTATGATAGTTGTAAATGAGCATATCTTCCATTAATTTATTTTTTTAGAAGAAGATTGCAGGTTTTTTTCAGACTGGAATTATCTTTCCAGCTATTCAGTTTTTCTTTTAAGTTTTTATCAGGCTCTGATTGATTCAAAGCCAAAACCTCGTTGTAAATATCCAATATTTTTTTAAGATTGGTAACCGGGGTCTCCATCTGCAGCAAAATATGAGTGAGAAGCTGTTCCAGCGCGAGATTGTGATCTTTACTGACGTTAAGCATCTGGTGTTGTACAAGATCTGCAAATCTCTTTACAGGAGCCCATTCCAGTTTTTCATGAAGCCCGACAACCTGTCCCAAACGGGCATTATCCATTACTTTATGGGAAACATGTTCCAGCCAGATTTCAGCAGCAGTTCCGCGGATCACTTTGTCTCCGTCCAGGAAAACAGTTCCCAGAAACAGGTACCCCATTGAATCCAGAGGCTTTTTCATCTGATGCAGTGCCTGTGCCGTACTCAGAACAAGTCCTCTTTCGTAAACTTCTGCGATCCCTGAATAAAACAGACAGTTTTTAATGATTCTGGCAAAAACATTTCCAGGCGTATTGGGAAAGCTCCATATAAAGGACGGGGTCTCAGAAATATTTTTCTGTTCTGAGATAAAGTATTCTAAGAAAAGCTGATGTTCTCTTTTTTTTAAGTGATATTTAGGAACGTTGATATTAAGCTCGACAGGATAATAGGAATTCTTTTTGCTGTCTATGGTTTTCCATTTATAATTACCGGTAAGGAATTCTTTAGGAATATCATCATACCCGAAGCCTTTGAATTGTTCAAAAACTTTTTCCGGAGAGCGTGTAATTCCTGCAGTCATCCACCATGATGGATGTTCAATTTTTCCTTTCGGAGCAGAGTCTTTGTTAAAGAAGAAAAGCAGAAGCTCTTTATATTCTCCTTTTAATTTCTCTTCAGCCTGCTGTAAGGCGTCTGAGGTTTTTTCCAGTGAACAGCGCTGCAATGCAAGCTGTACATCCAAATCATGGGGCTTTATATTTTTATTCTGATAAATTTCAAATCTTTCTACCAATGCTTCGGGGCTTATCCAACATGGTTCATGGGTTACTGTAGATAGCAGAGGAGTTTGATCTCCTGATGTAATCTTATCAAAAATATGTATTGCAATATGTTTGAATGGCTCCATGGCCAATCCTCCGGCATAGATATCTTTGATGGGTCTCAGCTTTTTATGATAGGAAGAATAAGCCTCTCTTGTGGCTTCGTCTTCACGGGTTTTTTTATATATTTTTTCCAGGCTTTTAAGCTGAAATGGAAATTTTTCTAATAATGAAAGTCCGTAATTAATAATCAGATTGCACAGTAATACATTAAAATGGTGTACTTCCCATCTGGCAATAGTTTTACATGCTTTTTGAAATACGGGTTCAAACAGTTTTACAGAATTTGCATCAGCTTCATCAGCAAAACGTACAAGTGCTGCCAGGGAAATATCGTAATAATGCGTTCCGGGATTTTCTATGGCTTGTGGAAGAAGAAACATGAGGTCTTCAAAGCTTTCGGGTTCCTTAACTTTGCATTCTTTATTGATGAGTTCCAGCGTTTCTGTTTCAACAGCATCCAGCTCCAGCTTCCTGTTTTCTATGTATTGAACCAGCCCCGGCCTTACATTAGCCAAAATATTATCTTCGTAATGAGACAGAGCTTCTTTTATTCCTTCTGATACAGGGATATATTTAATAATAATTTTTGCTGCTTTGGTCTGTATACTTTCGTCTTTGTTTACAAATGCTGCACTTAAGGCTGTTGCCAGATTTTGTGTATCAGTTTTCTTTTTCTGAAAGATTTTTTCAGTGACTGCCAGGCTGGCTGCCACAACTGTTTTAACTTCTGAACTTAACAGATTAGGAAGAAAATATGAAAATTCACCGGTTCTGAATGCCGGATACTGAACTATTTTTTTTAATTGAGCAAGTATAGTATTAACCGCTTTGGACTGTACGGAAGCCAGCCCTGCCATCAGTTCGTCCTGCAGAATGATCAGCTCCTCATCAGAAGGTTTCAGAATATTGAATGCATCCATGAACCATCCTGTCACATTTTTATTAAAATTCCTGTTTGCAGCCAGAAGACATTCTCTGAGGAATCTTTTTCTTTCAATTTTATTTTCAGCAATCAGTTTTTGAACCAATGGAAGCCATTCTCTTTTAAAAGGCAATGATTTTGAAGGAAATTCGCACAGGTACCAGAAATGGATTTCCAGTGTTTCCGGAAATTTTTCCAGATCATATGGATGAAGGCTTAAATGGTACCCAAGAAGTTCGGGTCTGGGCTGTACATAGCCTTTTTCTGCCCAGCCTAAAATATCATGGTAATTAAATGCTGTAAATTCTGCATCTATGGAGTCATTAATAAAATCCGAAAACCAATGCGGACATCCCCACTCCAGTATTTTTTCGGTTTGCTCTTTATCTCTGAAAAGACTCCAGTAATTTTTCCCGTAATGCTTCTGATCCATACAGACAAA
This sequence comes from Chryseobacterium sp. CCNWLW53, assembly GCF_037083525.1. NCBI lineage: Bacteria > Pseudomonadati > Bacteroidota > Flavobacteriia > Flavobacteriales > Weeksellaceae > Chryseobacterium > Chryseobacterium sp. CCNWLW53. The sequence goes on from NZ_JBAOJR010000005.1 coordinate 390,669, forward strand.
AGATGCGATATCAATAATAGAATGCTGATCTGCAGAACCGGCAGTGTGATAGGAGTTTTTCGTCATTACAATCTTGCTGATCTCCCGGTCCAGTTTTTTTATGGTCGGGACCAGCGCTTTCTTTTCTTCTTCTGTAAGCTGTTTCAGAAGTGGAATAATCTCATGTACTCTTTCCTCATTAAGGATCTCATAAAGTCTTTCTTTCATTTGTTTTTTAATTTGATAATAATTTTTTTCAGGTTATTTTTTGTTTTTTGCATTCGTTTAGCCGTCCGGCTACAGCCTGGTCATATAATTCATCATAAGATCTTTGGTACTGTGGCAAGCATAGAAATGTTGTCATGCCCCAATTTTTATTTAAGAATTTCTTTAGAATTACTGAAGTTCTTTTTTTTCTTTTGAGGTTCACTTTATAAGAAAAAGGAATAATTTTCCTGATTTTATAGTGTAAATAAATCGCCTTTCGTTCATCTTCAATAAGTATAATTCCAAACTTAGGGACTAAAATAATAAAAAATGTCTGACAGACATGAAATTAACCTTTTAAAGTGATTTTTTTTAACAAAAAATTATGTTTTCAATGACAGTTTAAGGGGCATTTCTGAATAAAAGTTAAAAAATTTCTTTTTAATTTTCCAGGCTTTTTATATTTGATGATGTAAAATAAATAATATTCCGAATATTTTTTTTATACAAAAAAAACTCCCTTAAAAAAGGGAGTCATCAGATTTCAATTTTTAATATTGTGAAATGGTGATCAGCTGTAAAAAATATATTTGGTTTCTTTTTTAATAGTTTTTAAAGTTTTCCAAAAGGCTTAATATATTCTTCTTTCCTACCGGATTCATTGAGTGGCAGTAGAATTTGGGTAAGTCTAAATAGTTATCCATACAATATTCTATCAGCCATTTGGCACAATCGTAACCTGTTTTTTCAGCATATTCATCAGAATTAGGTTTCAGATAATGTATATCTGCAAGGTCATGGTCAAAAGAAATCATTTCCGGAAGTCCTTTTTTCAAAATTCTGTTGACAAACTGCCCGTAATTGCGAACGATATGCCAGTCTTTTCTAAGGAAAATATCCTGTTTGGTATAATGATACGCCTCAATGGGATATCTGATATCATCCAGAAATAATAATCTTTTGGTCATTTCCATGATTGTGTATTTTATTTTTTTAAACCATCATATCAGCACAATTGGAGCTTGCAAATGCGTGGGGTTTTGCTTTAAACACATATCCCATTCCCAGAATATAGCCCATAGCATCTTTTAATGCAGTATTTGACTTGAAATCCGGATCGGTATTAATGTCTGCGTGTACCTCCATTTCCACACCATAAGCATCCAGAACGGCACAGATAGCGTAAGCAATTTCTACGGATCTGTTGACCTCGTTCAGCATTCGTTCTTTGATACTGATCTTCTGTATTTGTCTTTCTTTTCTGATAAAGGTAAACGCTCCTTTTCCCTCACGTACAAATACTACTGCCGTAGCATAGCTGATCGCTTCGCCGTAAACATGGGAATCTGAGCCCACACATACTTTCAGGCGGTGACCGTTAGCCTGTTCGCGGATAATGGCTTCTTCTACCAGCTGGGTGATAGGTTTCTGGAAAAAATTTCCTTTCATATTCTGCCATACTTCTTGTTGCGTTTCCATTTTTTACATGTTTTAAATTTGTTTTGTTTATAAATCAATTTGTGAATTGTGAATTGTGAACTGTTAATTCGCTTTGCTGTCAATTTTAATATTCACTTGAGCAGCAAATTCACATTGCCCCTTCACTTTTTGCACTCCGAACAGGACTCGAACCTATACCATCAGTTTTGGAGACTGAGATGCTGCCATTACACCATCAGAGTAGTTTTTGTTGATTCATCAGGACTTGAACCTGAACAATAAGAGTCAAAGTCTTGTGTGCTGACCCATTACACTATGAATCATTTTTTGTGGATCAAAACCGAATTGAACGGTTCCCTTTTGCTTTTCAGACAAACGTGCAGACCTTCTACACCACTGATCCTTTTTTGTGCCTCTCCCCAGATTCAAACTGGGACTTTACGGGGTTTAAAGCCGTTTTCTCTGCCTATTGGAATAGAGAGGCATTTTGTACGGGAAGAGGGACTCGAACCCCCAAAACCTTGAGCCTAAATCAAGTGTGTCTACCATTTCCACCATTCCCGCGGGTTTTATGAATAATGAGTAATCTGTAATATTTGTGAATTGTCAATGGTCAGCTGTCAATTTTTTCATGGTTTTTAATTCACATTTGATGTATTACAATTCACAATTGACTATTCATTACCAGTCAAATTACTTATTGCTATTATTCGTTACTTATATAATTAAGGTCAGAGAAAGCCTGTCTTTAAAACTATGCCTGTTAGTGTTTGTAAGATCTTCTGCGCTGGACAAACTTTTCTCTTTCCTGTTTTTCTGTGAATGATCAGCCAATTTATTTTCTCGATCTGAACTTTCATGGTATTAATAATTCATAACTGACTTTGGACCATTCACGTCTGTACTCCATAAGGGAATCGAACCCTTGTCGTCCGGTAGAAAGCCGGATGCACTTACCGCTATGCTAATGGAGCATTTTAACCAACCGACCAGGAATCGAACCTGAACAACAAGAGTACTTTTCCTGCATGCTGCCGTTACATTATCAGCGGTTTTTGTGGAAGTAGCAGGATTTGAACCTGCTCAGCAATGAAGCAACAGATTTACAGTCTGCCCCGGCTCTCCAACTCCGGCGTACTTCCATGATAAAGAGTAATTCTAATTTCTAACCTCTAATCCTCTTGTGAAGAAAACAAAAGCCTGTCTGTATTTTTAGTTTGATATAAGAACTTCTTCGCTCGACAAACTTTTACTTTTCTCCGGAACTAATCTCATTTTAGTTATTTGAGATGGTTATGGGATTCAAACCCACTCAGCTTATGCAACGGTTTTGCAGACCGTCCCGACTCTTCCACTTCGGCGAACCATCAGATGTGACACAAATGATCAATGATAGTTGATAGTTAATAGTTAATAGTTAATAGTTAATAGTTAATAGTGAATTTACACCCTTCTAACTTCTAACTTCTAACTTCTATTTTCTAACTTCTCTCATCTAACTTCTAATAAAAAAGAAAAAGGCTGTCGGTATTTTCCATATTTGGCGTAAAGATCTTCTGCTCTTGACATACCTTTTTTCTCTTCTTTTGAAACAATTAACATTGAGTTATCTGCGATCCCGGAAAGATTCGAACTTTCAACTTCCGGTTTAACAGACCGGCGCTCTACCATTGAGCTACGAAATCTTTTTTGATGTGAATGGTGAATTGTCAATCCGCTACTGTCAATTTTTAAATTCACTTGCGAAGCAAATGCGCCATTCACTTATCATCTTTTGTAATTTCGGAAGGACTCGAACCTTCAGCCTCCGGTGTATCAGACCGACGCTCTAACCAATTGAGCTACGAAATCTTTTTTGATGTGAATGGTGAATTGTCAATCCGCTACTGTCAATTTTTAAATTCACTTGCGAAGCAAACTCACAATTTACCATTCACTTTTTTAGTCTGGAAAGCAAGATTCGAACTTGCGACCTCCCGCGTCCAAGACGGGTAAACAACCACCGTTATCTTTCCAGTTTTCAGGTTCCGTTTCCATTTTTTCCGGGAGACAGCCGGAATAAAACGTTTCATGAACCTTGCGGTCTATGCGGGAATCGAACCCGCAGTGCCCAAGAGACAGTCGGGCAGGTTAGCCTTTACCTCAATAGACCTTTTGTGACCTCGACAGGATTTGAACCTGTACCCTACGGTTTAGAAAACCGATACTCTATCCAATTGAGTTACGAGACCATTGTAATCCCAGAAAGACTTGAACTTTCAACCCCCGGTTTAAAAGACCGGTGCTCTAACCCATTGAGCTATGAGATTGTTTTTTAATGTGAATGGTGAATTGTCAATTTGCTTTGCGTGTCAATTTAAATTCACAATTAACTATTGACCATTTCACATTTAACAAGATTCATCATTAACCATTCACATGTGTTGGGTATCTTCGGGGATTGAACCCTGTTCTCCGGTTCCACAGACCGGCGCTTTACCAAATAAGCTAAAGAAACCATAAAAAAAGCACCTCTTTTCGGGAGGTGCTGTATATATTCTGACGTAAGAGATCATTAGCTGACCCACATATATAAGCACCTTTTAACTATAAATTCACTATCGAGAATGATACATGCATATCCTTTCGGCTCCTGTCCGTGTAATCTCGAATATTGATTAGATATGTTATGTAATTGTTTCATTATATTCCTGCTATTTAAAAAGTTTTTGAATCCTGAAAACCTGCTGCTTTCAATTTTCGGTTGCAAAGTAAGTATGAAATTTTTTAACTCACAAATTTATTTTTTACTCAAACTATTGAAAACCAATAAGTTAAATTTAATTTTTAGCATAAGAAATATCTGTCCGCAATATCCTGCAGATCTGTTAAATACCTAAATGACTGTCTCTCATCGGGTTACTCATCACTCTTATTTATTGTATTAAATGTTCATTGTTAATTAAAAATTTTTTGTTTTTATGGTTATTTTTTTTCATTCTAAATAATTTATGGCCTAAAACACAAGAAACGCCTCGATAACTCGAGGCGTTTCTGCGGTATTTTGTTTAAATTTTTACGGGTTTATTGTAAATAATTTTCAAAGCAAGCACATTTCGCCTCATTCCATATCATCCATTCGTATCCGAATAATCCTTTTATTGAAGGGCTATCGCATAGATTTACATTGATATGTGCTCTTTGTATTGTCATAATTTTTCTGGCGCAAAGATATGAAAAATTGTTTTTCAGCAAGGAAATTACTCCTTCTGTCCGCTGGAAGGAGGGATAAAACCGAGTTGACTTCGAGGGCCTCAGCCAACTCAATTTTGCCGGCAGAACATAATTTTGTTCAAATTTTTAATCTTTAAATTATTAAAATCTTTAAATGCTACAATCTTAATTCCTCAACATTTTGTTCCTTCCTGTTTTAAACCTCGAAATATCCTTTAATATCACACTGTCATCAGGATTGAAATATTTGAGCTCGTTAATGATCTCTGAACGGGTACCTACTTTTTCCGCAATAATTTCATAGGCGATAGTTCGGGTTACATCCTGCAATTTGGTATCTTTTTTAAATTCATGCTTCATGGCTTCAAGGTAAATCATCTTTTTGTAGGAAGGTGTTTTCTGATAAAGATTCTGAATTTCAGTTTCGAGTTTTTTGATGTCATAAACATTGGCAAAATAATTATTCAGGCAATTGAATGCATCTTTATCTTCATTCCAACCCTTCAATAGCACTTTTTGAGCTTCTTCAGGCAGCTCCATTTTCTTGCTGTATATCAAAGAAGCTTTTACCATCTGGCTGTTGGCCGTATAGTCGTCTGCCATCATCTGATAGTAGCTGTGGGCATTTTTAAGATCATTCAGTTCTTTGTAAAGATCTCCTACTTTCTCTTTCTGCTGCATTTCTTTATACAGATCGATAGCTTTTTTGTACTGCTTTGCTTTTTCGTAACAGGATGCCGCTTCTGACTTATTGTTTAGTTTTTTTAGATAGACTGCGGCCGCCTCATTGTAGAAGCCCCCATTTTCCAGTGTTTTTGCACCCCTAAAATTATCCTGAAGAAGATTCATATATACTTTTGCTGCCTTTTTATAGTCCTTTTCAGCGATATATTTTTCGGCAAGTTCTTCGTATTTATTTCTGATCCTATCAAATAAGGAGGTTTCCAGATAAAAATTTCCGCCTCCGGAGCCTCTTCGTCCAGAGTTTTGTTGGTTTTGTTCTTTATCTTTTAAAGCAGTGATCACAATCATGATTATAAAAGCTATGACCAGGAAAATCACCAACGTTCCCACCACACTCCAAAAGCTTTCGTGAAATAACTGTGCTGCAATACCAATGATCTTAAACACCGCCAGGATCATAAATGCAATCAGGAATTTGTCTATAAATTTCTGCTTATTCATCATCTTCAGGGTTTAAAATGGTTTTATCTTCGTTAAACAGGCGGTAAAGAAGAAGGATGACACAGATCACCAGAATCCATACAAACCAGTTGTACCCAAACATCTTTATCAAAGGATAGAATAGATAAACCAGCATGGAAACAAGAACAGCAGACAGAATCAGCTTTACCCATAAAGGTACATTATCTCCGCCAAGGTTCAGCGACTTCCTTCTGAAGATGAAAGAATAGATTCCTACAGCTCCAAACATGAAAATCACAAGATACAGGATATCTGAAACTTTTGTTTTTTCAGGTAAACTACTGTCCCCGGACTCAAGCTGTCCTATTTTTGAATCTTTAACAGGAGTAGGTGGAAGATCCATTATATCAAGTGTTCCGTACAGTTTTCCAAGAGAATCCGCTACGAGTGCCTGTTTTTTCTTTAAAACAAATTTTACCACTTCGCCATTAACCGGCTTTCCCTTACTATATTGTTTGAGGGAATCTGAAATACTGCGTTTCATAGTGGCTTCCTGCTGAACCAGATGTTTCGTTATTTTTTTCGAATAAATAATTTTCAGGGAGTCCCTACTGCTCTGTTCTCTGGCATTAAGTTTTTCAATATCATTTCCAACCTCTCCAAGGTTTCTGCCACCTGATTTTTTATACTGCTCCCTTTCGTTTTTGTCTTTTGACATGGCAGCACCAGCCGCAACATATTCACTGGAAAGTTTTTTTCTTGTTTTTCCGTAAATAGAGTCAATTTTCATGTCAATATCCGTCACACCTGACTGATAAGCGATCATATCTGCCTGTGCTTTTTCAGCTCCGTTCATGATCTTACCGGATGAAACGAGAAAATCCTCTTTCACGGTTCTGTCTTTATCTGAAGGTATAAAAATTCTGAAGACTATAGCCATCACGACAACGCCCCAGAATATCCATCGGAAATTCCGGCTTCCTGCTGTTTCTTTTTTACTGCCCGGACCTCCGAACAGAGCACTCAGCCAGCTGTCTCCGAAAGTGAATTTTCCAAAGCCATCACCACGAGAAGTCCCCATAATATCTAAAGGCACGCCCAGTTCTACAGCTCGGTCAGGATACTTTTCTATATATTTTAAATATTTTTCAATTTCTTTTTTATTTCCTGCCATCACTTTTTTGAGATCAAAAGGCAGGTTTTTCATCCACTCTTCTTCATTTCTTGGCTGCTGAAGGGTTGCCAGAACTTTTTCATCATCCATCTCAACAGCAAAGCTTTCGATATATTGAGGGGTTTTCACCCCATTGGATGGTTTTCTCGCCCTGCCTTCTGTTATTTCAGGTTCCTTCAGCACAGAGAGCCAGTCTATTTCTTCTGAGAGCTTCACTAGACCAAAGTCGGGATGCATAACGACATACCGTGAACCGACAGACTGCCAGTCTTCCGGATTGATCCTTGGATAAAATATGGTATTTTCAGGAATAAAAAGTCTGTCATCTACACACTGGAAATAAGCATTTTTCCCGATTTCCTGTGGAACTTCATCATAAAATATAAGCAGGCATCCGTATAAAACATTAGGCTGGTCTGCCGGAATAGCATAGGATTTTACTTTATTGAGATCTATTCCCAATACTTCCATTTCATAAAGCCATACGCGAGGCGACGGGTCTTTGATCAAAAGCCCTTTTTTAGGATAGTTGTTTTTCGGAAAAGGTTTTATTCTAAGCTCCATAATCCAGGATCTGATCAATAAACGCTGTTAAATATTGAGCATACATTTCTTCCATAGTCTTCACTTTCAGCAGGGTCTGTTTCGGAAAGTAATATTCCGAACCTCCATACTCTGTATGGGTTGCTAAGGCCAAAAATCCATACTCCGTGGAAGGAATATAAAATGTAGGAATACCGGTATTGCTGCTTTTAAAAGTAAGCATTCCGCGGGAATCCGTAATGATCTCGCTGCCATCCTGAAATGTAAACTTATTTTTGTTCTGCTCTGCAGGGATTTTAACCGTAAATCTGTTTTTATAAAGGTTTAATGAGTTGTCATACAGCCTGCACAGTTCATTTCCGGAAATGACGAGATTGTTATTCTCATTGATTCCTATTTTATTGAAGTTACTGATTATTTTCATGCCGCTTCGATTCAGTTTGGCAACTTCTGTTTCTGCTTTTGCTATATTTTTATCTATTTCACTATCATCGTTAAATATGGATTCCACAGAGATATTTCCTTCTAAACTGATCTTATAACGGGAAGAATTCATAGGCTGATGAAGGTAAAAGTTTCTTCCGAAATAGATCAGATGGTATGAACTGGGGATATTGAGTCCGGTAACATTCTGTTCGGAATATTCTTTTGTGTTGAGATTCAGTTTTGAAATAAGTTTTTTATCCGGCTGATACTGACATAAAATAAAATGCTGCTGTTTGTTTTTAGCGAGAGCAAACTCGCCTCTTGGTTTCACAGAAATATCTTCTATTAAAACTTCGCATCCATGATAGATTTTATAGTAATCATAAGAATTCCGGTCGTAGTAATTATCAGAAAGATAAGTTTTCAACAGCTGTTTTTTTGAACTTAAAATATAAAATTCGCCTTCATAGAGAAACTGGGCAATTTTATTGGATGGAGTCGGAAACAGGATCGGATAGTTCTGCGGCAGATCTGTTTTTTTACCGTTAACATTATGAACCTTTTGCTTGCGCTGTGGCGGATTGGCCCATAATTCCTGAAGCGGAAGCTTTATCTTCTGAATATGCTTGCGCGCTCCTTTATGATGTTTATAAAAATTCAGTTCGCCATCTGAAGATGTTGTGATCAGGAATTTCAGCCTGTCCCTGTTTTCGTGGATCACTTTCCTTGTCTTTTCATCAGCAAGGTTTTCCTGGTGAGTAATGAAGAAAACTTCAAGCTCTTTTTCGGTATGCTCTTCATTAAAAAATTTCCCAAGTGCTTCTGAAACATCCAGAATGGGGCTGACCAGATTCAGAGCCTCGATAACATCTTCCGGTTTATCAAGAGAAACCGGTATACCTGCCTGCCCCAAGGCAAAAACCTTACACTCCGAATGGGCTTTCGGATGCCTGATCACCGCAATAGCCGATGCAAAAGCCAATACTTTAGGTGTTCCCCAGTTTTTCAGGGAAGTATCAATTAAAATAATACGTTCAAAAATATTTTCTTCCGGTGGAATTTCTCTCTGGATATACAGAGCTTCGTTATTGGCCACACGGTTCATGAAAACCTCATCATCATTGGCAAATTCAGAAAGAAGCATTCTGTGGAGGTCACCTTTATTGGCCATATCTGAGATCCCTCCAATGGGCTGCTCCCCGGGAGAAAGGTGACGCATAGGAATTCTCAGTCCGCTCCAAATCCTTTTGATCAGGCTTCCTACCTGAAATGTTTTGGGCTCCTCGATTAATTGTTGAATAAAATCTTTATCGGTTTCTACAGTTGTCTCTTCCTCTACGACTTCGTCATCCAGTTCAGGTTCATCTATGTGATCCCGCATGGCATCAACAATAGACTGGGTTGTCGGAAATTTTTCATTCAGGAGATTGAGTGTACTCAAGTCCCTGTTAATAGCTGACGGTCCGGCATACTTTTTCCCTGCACTGGCTGCCAGCATATGGGGTCTTTTGTAGTAGGTGGTCAGAATCATTTCTGCCTTTCCGGGAGCTATCCTGTTGTGGGAATCCTGGAAAATTGTCTGGAGTAGTACAATTCTGTTTTGTCCCTGTTTATAGATTTTATTTAATGATTTCAACTTTTCAAGGAACTCAATACTCTTTTCAGCAGTAAAATCAAAATTTCCAATGCTGTGAAAATTGGCTGTATGATTCAAAGGGCCTGCAAAATCGGTATAACCGTCCTGCATCGCATACAAAACCATCAGCAAGGCTCCAAACGGAGGCCATCCCTGTGGCTGAAGTTCTTTCAGGATCTCCATGACGTAAGGCCTGTAGGCTATAGCCCCAACACCGGGAATGGAGATGAGGTTATAATCATGGTATCCGGAATCTCCGGCGATATCCTCGTCGGTTACCCACTCCCAAAAGTAGTTTTCGTATGACTGGAAATATTCGGTTAAATCCATTCTTTCGTTTTTTCAGTAAGACGGAATGAACTTACGGACAATGGGCGGAAGTTTTCTTTTTTAAGGGAAAGATAAGTACCGTCTTCATTCCATAGTAACCATTTGTCTGACTCTTTATTATATTGCTGCTGTAAAAGAGAACTCAAATTTTTAAATTCAAAGTCAAAACCTGCAGGCAGAAGGTGGCTATCTCTGGTCCAATATGTTTTTCCGGGCAAACTCAGCAACGGTGTTCCCAGGAACAATGCTTTATCATCAATAACTGTCCATTCAAGCTTTTCCAGCTTAAATTTCGGCAGTAAAGGAATACTTTCTTTTATTTCCTCAATTATACTTAATAAAGCCATGACAGCATGTTCTTCATTACCCGGTTTTAATCTCACCTCCACTTTTTCACCGATTCCGAAATAATTATTGTTCGAAGCCGGAAAAGTAAGGCGTAAAGCTTTATCTATCGGTGACCAAAGTAAGGCCGTTCTCATTTTTTTACTTGGTACCAGTGCCTCTTTTTTGAACAAAAGTCCATCGCGCAATTCGTACAGTATGAAATTAGGCAGCTGCTGGATATCTGAGGAGATAGCCTGTTCCTCAGTGAAGCCTTTCAGCCAAACCGTCTCGTCATCTATTGCAATCTGTACATTTTTCCAGTCCCGGATAGCACCCAGAAAATCTTCATCGGCCCGGGGAATTTCTGCCCAGAATTCTTTTACACCGTTTGAAGGATCTTCTGCCATAAGCTTTCAATTTCTTGCTGGATATATTGCTTCTGCTCCGGATTTCTGATCCAGTCGCAACGGGTCTGCAGGTATCTCAATTTATCTTTGATCACGTTCTGTTCTTCAAAACTCAGCATTCCGCTGTTCCATTTTTCCACGAGGATTTTTACGTCCTTCATCACTTCCTCCGGATTAGGAGTTTTGTTCTGCATCGCCTGTGGATGGGATTTCGGGTTATCGTCTTTTTCAATGGTTCTGTTGATGATGCCTTCCAGAATCTCAATCTGTTCTTCTGTATCCCAGATATGCTTCAGTACCCAAAGATCGGAGAGCACAGCTTCATTTCTTCCACAAATCAGGGCGCTTGCCGCGATCAGGTTCTGAAGTTTTACGGCTCTACGGTCGGAAATGGTAATTCCTGTATTTCTCAGGCTGATAATTGTATTTAAATAAACTTCGTAGATGGGCCTCAGATCTATGGTTTTGCACAGATTCTGAAGTTCTCTGATTTCATCTGCCTGAATTTCAGGAATATTGGCCTCTGTTTGGTTTTCCAGTTTTCTTCCGGCCAGAAGTACCTGCTGAAGCAGTTCAGGATTTACGTAATCAACATTAATTCTAACCAGAAAACGGTCAAATAATGCATTCAGAGATTCATCTTCCGGAAGAACATTACTGGCCCCAACGAACATCAGGGCCGGCAAATGTTTTGTTTCTTTTCCTCTTTTAAATATTTTTTCATTCAAAGCGGTCAGCAGTGAATTCAGGATTGCAGAATTGGCATTGAAGATCTCATCGAGGAAAACCAATGAAGCTTCGGGCATCATGCCTTCGGTATTGGTGAGAAGTTCTCCTTCTTTTAATTTACGGATATCAAAGGGTCCGAAAATTTCGTTCGGTTCTGTAAATCTGGTTAATAAATATTCAAAGTTTTTTCCATCTTTTACTGTTTTCGACAGTGTTCTTACGATAGCGGATTTTGCGGTACCCGGAGGTCCGTACAGAAATGCATTTTCTTTGGCCAGAAGGCATATTCCCAAAAGGTCTACAACATCATTTTTTCCTACGAAAGTATCTTTTACGTAGTTGAGAACGGTATTAAGTTTTGTAATATTTTGTATCATTAATTTTCTTCGGTTATTATTTTTAATTCTCTCCAGTACGTATCTTTATACAGCCCAAAATCAGCCAACAGGAGTTGATTAATATATGGGATTTCTGCAAGAGCATAGGCTTTCTTCTCAACAATCCTTTCGAGATATAATTTCCTGTAGATTTTGTCTTTCAGCTCTTTTTCCCAATTGACTTTTTCCAGATTAAGATGATATCCAATTCCGGAATAATGAAACTGTGTAAGAATATCTTCCAGAATTTTAACCAAAGGATCATGAGGATCAGCAGTTTGCATTAAAGTTATGATCTGGGGAAGAAATCTTAGTGACAGATCTGCAGACAAAATAGAGGAAGTATCGGATGTTATTTTCAGTTTTGGGATCAGCTTATCCAGATCTTTTGCCGTGTTTTCACGGATGAGGTAGAGCTGTGCACTGTAATACAGAACTTTCGCGGCCCAAACTGCAGCTTCTTTATGGCAATAAATTTCTGTAGATAAAAATTCCAGTCTTTCTTTTTCAAATTCTGTTTCAAAATAATCACCGGCTTCCTGTTCTTCTTTTTTCGAAATTTCATGCAAATTTGAAAAAACGGTAATGCAGCCGCTTTTCCGAAGCAGAAAAATAGTATCTAAAAATGGTGATTTGGTTTCCGTCATCTAACAAAAATAAAACTATTTTGCAGAGAATAAAATTTTTTATGTGAGTGATTGGCAGCTAAATAATCTTTATGATAAATAATTCACAAAATGCCTATTAATTATGACTTAGATATTTGATGTTGTATTTTTACTCTCGCAGATTTAGCAGGTGGATCTGATATTTTGCTCCTGTGAAGACCTCTTTTCAGATTACAAATCAATCTGTTATTTCTATAATATTGTTTTCAGGATCCAGAATAACACTTTCATAATAGCCGTCACCTGTTGTACGTGGCTCTCCGGCTATAGTGTAGCCGTCTTTTCTTAAAGTTTCTGTCAGTTCATCTACTTTTTCTTTACTGCCTGTCGAGAACGCCAAATGAATAATCCCATATTGCTGAACATCATAAGAAATGTTGCTTTCCTGAATATCCGGTCTGGTCATGATCTCGAGACGGCAGCCATTGTCAAAGCTTAAAAAATAAGACTGAAACTGTTTTAGAGAATTGTGATATTTTTCATTGGAAACGGCTCCAAAATATTTCTGATAGAATTCTCTGATCTTTTCCAGATCTTTTACCCAAAAAGCAACATGCTCAATTTTCATTATGATTATCTTTTACTTTGCTAAAGTAAGGAGGAGATTCCTCAAATACTTCTTCTGTGTTATTCTTTTTTGAAACTGTATTGGCAATACTAAATATTAAGCTTCTGATTAAGCCTCATAGGTTTTGGAAATCTATGAGGTTTGTTCGGAGAAGCTTTTTCCTTTTTTAACCACCCCGTCAGATCTTCGATCTGCCACCTCTCCGGAGAAGGGGAATTTGTACTTAGAAAACTTAGGGTATTGAAATACGACCGTTGAGATGTTACAATCTAAAAGTTGTTATCTTTGTCGCTTCAAAATAACATTATGAGTATTCACATCAGTGCAAAAAAAGGAGAAATTGCCAAAGTAGTATTGCAGCCGGGGGATCCGCTTCGTGCACAATATATTGCTGAAAATTATTTGGAAAATGCTAAGCTGGTCAGCAAAACAAGAGGAATCTTTTATTATACCGGTCTTTATAAAGGTAAGGAAATCACTGTAGGCGCCAGCGGAATGGGCTTTCCGAGCATCGGGATCTATTCTTTTGAATTATTTACGGAATATGAAGTAGATACCATCATCAGGATCGGAACATGTGGAGCCTATACAACAGACCTTAAGCTTTTTGATATTTTAAATATTGAAAATGCAGCGAGTGAAAGTACGTATGCAAAATATGCCTGGGAAATTGAAGATGAGATACTTCCTCATCAGGGAAATATCTTCGGAACGATCAATGAAACCGCTCAGGAGCTTTCTTTAGCAACCAAAGCGATCAATGTACACAGCAGCGATATTTTCTACAGAAAAGACCCGAATGTTCCTGCTATTGCTACTAAGTACAACTGTCCGGCCGTAGAAATGGAAGCTTTCGGATTATTCGCGAATGCACAACATTTAGGAAAAAATGCAGCTACGATTCTTACGGTAACCGATATTATTCCTACCCACGAAAAGATTTCTGCTGATGAGAGAGAAAAAGCCCTTAAACCAATGATGGAGCTGGCTCTGGAATCAGCGATAAAAAGTCTTTAATAGAAAAGAAGTTAAGCTGCTGTTTCGCAGTTTCGCCATAAAAAAAGAGCTTTACCTGATGAGTAGAGCTCTTTTTTATAGTTTGAAAAAATTTCTAGTGGTTTCCGTAGTTGCATGTGCGACTTCTGAAATACTTATCTTCTTTAGGTGTGCGATTGTCTGTGCTACATACGGCAGGAAGGAAGGTTCATTCCGGCGGTTCTGCATTCTCGGCATATTTTTCGGCAGCATGAACGGGGCATCAGTTTCTATCATCATGCGATCTATCGGTGTATATTTTATTACTTCTTCCAGCTGTTTAAATCTTTTGCCATCACTTATAGCTCCGGTAAATCCCAGATAAAACCCTTTGTCCAGATAGATTTTAGCTTCCTCCAGCGTTCCTGTGAAACAATGGACAACAGCTTCCGGCAAGTTGGTAAGGTATTCATCTGTAATTTCATTAAATTTTTTAAAAGCTGATCTTTCATGAAGGAAAAGAGGCTTACGAACCTCAACGGCCAATTCCAGCTGGGCTCTGTAGCATTTTTCCTGAATAGGTCTTGGAGAAAAATCCCGGTCAAAATCCAGTCCGCACTCTCCTACCGATACCACATGATTCAATTTCAAAAGGTTCCGAAGTTCCCGGATACTCTCCTGGTTAAAGGATTTGGCATCGTGGGGATGAATTCCTGCTGTAGAAAATAAAATCCCGGGATATTCTTCTGCGATTTCAGCAGATTCTTTGCTTCCGCGTACGCTAGTCCCGGTGAGGATCATTTGTTCCACTCCATTATCCAGGGCGCGGTTAACAATTTCTTCGTGTTCATTATAGAACTGTTTATTGGTCAGGTTAATGCCAATATCAATGTATGTATTCATTTGTTTTTGTTTTGTATAAAGGACAGATAAGATTGATTTGTATTGCTAAATTTTTGATCTGAAACTTTATCAATACAAAATTATCTGCACAGTACGCAATCTTTTTACGCAAGTAAAGTTTTATACGCTATTCATTGATAAATTTTTCCAGGAAACCGATTAACTGTTTTCCTCCGTGGCTCCATCGGATCCCGTGACCTTCTTTTTCCCTGGCTTCAAAAACAAGTTCATGTTTGTAATGATAGAAAACATTCCACCAGGTTCTGTTGTCCAGAATATAGCTGATCTTTTCCATGACTTTTTCCTGTTTCTGCAGATTATTCCCTTTGATCTCGCCCCAAAACTCATCATCCATTCTTCCGATATGTTTTTCCCAGGCTCTCTGCGCAATGGTAATTTCGCTGTTAAAAGGTTTCCGGCAGGCTTCAAGCAAAGTATCTTTCAAAGGTGGAACAGCATTTTCATCACGAACGCTGGCAGAAGTCAGGCGCTGTCCCAAAATATTCAACCAGTGTTCAAAAGGTATTTTTTCAAGATGAGCTGCTTTTACCTCATCTGTATCCTTGTTTTGAAATATATTGATAAAAAGCTCAAAACTTTCTTTTCTGTCTGTTTTAATTTCTTCATTAAAATATGGCTGCTCCCATTCCAGACTCTTGTTCTGAAATTTCACGATATTATTTTTCATAGTTTGTAGATGCTCTCTGGCAAGAACAGCCCGATATTTTTCTTTCCAGGGATCTGAAATTAATGAAATACAGGATTTAAACATATCCATTTACAGATATTTTATAAGATTGATAACAGAATAAAGATTTTCTACAAAGCTCTGAATTACATCAATTCCTTCCACCATTTTTTCCAGGTTATTTCTCCCAGCTGATCGAGATCTGCTTTTTCTCCAATCATAGGAAGTGTCACAGGGATACTGTTTTCTTCTGCATATTTTGAAACAAGTTCCAATGGCTCAAACCAGGGATGCTGAGCTAATTTAAATTTAGAATTATGGACAGGAATAAAGTTTTTAGCTTTCAACTCCTGTACTTCTTTGATGATCTGCTCCGGAAGGCTGTGAATGTAAGGCCATTTTTCATTGTATTGGCCACATTCCATTACCGCAAGATCAAACGGTCCGTACTTCTCCCCGATCTCTTGAAAGTGGTCTCCGTAACCGCTGTCACCGCCTAAGAACAATTTTTTAGATGGAGTCTGTAAAACAAAGGAAGTCCACAGTGAGATATTCCGGTTCAGGAGTCTTCCCGAGAAATGTCTTGCAGGAGTCAGTGTAATGGTGAAGCCACCTTCCAGATAAATGCTGTCCCACCAGTTTTTCTCAATAATTTTTTCTGAATCCCAGCCCCAGTACTCGAAATGCTGCCCTGTCCCCAGTCCACATATCACCTGACCTACTTTGTCTTTAAGCGTCTGAACAGTGGAATAATCCAGGTGATCCCAATGATCATGGGAAATCAGGAGAAAGTCTATATCCGGCATATCTTCCGGTTTGTAATGATCTGATCCAGGGAAGGCCTTTATGGATCCCGGCATTGGTGAAGCGTTGCCACTGAAGACAGGATCTACAAGGAATTTTTTGCCATCGATCTGGATAAAGTAAGAGCTGTGCCCGAACCATACGAGAACATTTTCTTCCGGTTTAAGGTTTTTCAGATCTGTGATCACAAAGGGAAGAGATGATTTCGGGCTTGTATTCTCAACTTTGCATAGGGCCTGCAGGAGTAATTTGGTCATGCTTTCTCCTTCCAGTAATGCAGGTGTGGGAAGTATATTCTGAAATTTTCCGTTGGTATAGTTGGTCAGCGTACTGAAATAGGTTTTTCTTTTTTCGTTGGGAAACTGCCCCATTTGTTTCTTTAAATTCATTATCACTGTTTTTATGCTCTGAATCCTGATCATTAAGATGTATCAGATGAATAAATATAAGAATAGATTTCTTATTTATATGAATCAACGAATAAAGGGAGCGTTTTACTTTATATGATCTAATATCTTCTGCACATAGTTCTGTAACTTTTGATATGAAACAGTAAATGGATCAGCCCCAATACTTCTTATGGAGTATAATTTTCAATAAAAATAACAGTATCGATGAATTTTTTATTTATTTTCCCAATGTGATGTAACAAATGTCCTGCAATAACTGTCTTATTGGTGAAATATCACTTTGAATGAAAATAATTATATCTTCAGCTGCATTATTAATCGGTTCTTTAACATTTGCACAAGTAAAAAATGACACCATCAAGGAGAAGGAAAACCAGATTGAAGGGGTTACATTAACGGCCAGAAAACCTACTGTAGAATCTAAGGTGGACAGAACGGTGTTTAATGTGTCCAACAGCTCTATCCTTGCAGGAAATACAACATGGGATGTTCTTAGAATGACCCCTTTGGTGAGTATTGATAATAATGATGCTATAAAAGCGGAAGGTGAATCGGTGACGGTTTACATCAACGACAGAAAATCTGTTTTTACTGGGAAGGAATTAAAGGAATATCTGAAAACCATTCCTGCAGATAATCTGATGAAAATTGAGGTGATCACAAGCCCGTCATCCCGTTATGAAACAGCCGGATCGGTCATCAATATTGTACTGAAAAAAAGAGATGATGAAGGAATGAAGGGCAGCGTAACCTTCAATAACAGGCAGAATACTAAAAATTCTCAGTATACGAATCTTAATCTTAATTACCATAAGAAAAATTTCACCCAGACTCTTGTCGGAAGTTACAGCGACAATACCTGGGCACAAAAGAGCCTATACATCAACTCTTTATACAAGGATAATGATGTTACCCAAACCAACAATGAAAACATAAGCAGAAATAAAAGTCCTTCCCTTTCCTCAACCTCTGAATATGAACTGAATGATAAAAATAATATAGGACTTATCCTTGAATATTATCAAAGCAAAAGTTCCACAACCTCGGATTCTGACTTCATCAGATCGAAAAATGATGTGCTGTTTGATTCTTACCATCAGGAGCAGGATGCAACAGGGCACTACCGAACACTGGGAACAAATCTTTTTTATAAGTATTATGATAAAGAGAAAAACAGGATATTGGATGTCAATTTAGGGTCCAATTACAATTCTCAGGAAAATACAAATTGGTTTTTAAAAACATCCAATATAACACCGGCTGTGAGCTTGTTAGGCCTGGATTCTCATGAACAGACCCGAAACTATTATCTAAAAGTAGATTATACGCAACCGCTTGGAAAGGGCGGAAGCTTTGAAGTGGGTGGAAAAATGGATTTCAATAACAATGTGATCCCCAATAATGTATCCGGAAACAATGCAGATAATCTCCCTTCGAACGATGTTTTCCACTATGAGGATAATATCAATTCCCTGTATGTGAACTACAGCAAAACTTTTTTCGAAAAGCTGGAAACAAGAGTGGGAGTCCGTTATGAACATATCGATTATAAAATGAGACAGGATGTGGCCGGTACGGAAAGAAAAGATTCTTACAGTACCCTTCTTCCCAATCTATTGGTGAAATATTCTTTTTCGGATAAATATGATCTGAGCTTGACCTATAACCGTAATCTCTGGCGTCCGTGGTATTCGGAATTTAATCCTTTTCTTGTTCCTACCAATGACGGAACGTACTCACGCGGAAATATGGACCTGGAGCCTAACCCCAGCCACAGGCTTTATATGAAATTCGGGATCCTGAAAAAGTATTTTCTTTCGGCCAGATATATGTACACTGACAGGGATTACTGGACATCTATTGCAGAGGAAAATGGAAGAACGGTTAGCCTACCTGCTAATTTCAACGGAAAGGTGCAGAAGTATTATCTGTTTGCGAATACCAACCAGACTTTCCTGAAAAATAAAATGAATGTGAATGTAGGAGTTGGATGGTATTATATCGACAATCATGATTTCAACGAAGTCAATGATCTGAAAGGTAAAAATTATATAAGCTATCTGGGTGCTTCAGCTAATCTGTCGTACACCAACCTGTTTGATAAAAACATTAACCTGAGTGCATGGGTAGAGCTTTCCAACCAGAACAACGGAAATTCCTATGCGAATAAAACGAATATTTTCCACAATATCTCTGCCACCAAAATATTCCCTAAAACACAGATGGAAGTAAGCCTTCAGCTGATGAATATTTTCAGCAGACCGAATTTTGATTCCACCACCTTCAGCCAGGTCGGAACCACCAGAAGTTCTACAAGATCCGACTGGTATGGATTTTCACTTACTTTTGTGAAACGTTTCGGAAATCAGAAAGTAAAAGGAAATACGAAGACGGATGTAGAGAAAAACAGCGGCGGCGGAAAATAAAAATAAAAAATCAGTGCCGGCAGAGACTGTTTGCAAACGAAATAAACAAGCAAAAATAATAGCTAAAAAAGACACTTGCATTGATGTAAGTGTCTTTTTATTCTATATGAAGAGTAAATTCTTAGTTCAGGATTTCATTCATTTGTGTTAAAATAATGGGTTTTCCATCCGTTACCACAATGGTATGTTCGTGCTGTGCCATATAACCGCCTTTGTTTCCTACCATAGTCCAACCGTCATTGAGCTCTACAGCAAGGTTTGAAGATGTTGAAATAAATGTCTCTATGGCCACCACAGAGTTCTTTTTGAACCGTCTGGAATCGAAACGGTTTTTATAATTAAACAGCTCATCAGGCTGCTCGTGTAAGCTTTTCCCAACACCATGCCCGGCAAGATTCTTAATCACTTTAAAACCTCTTTTCTTAGCTTCAGTTTCCATGAGAAATCCAATATCAGCTATTTTTACACCTCCTTTTATAGAATTGATGGCTTTTTGTAAAATATCTTTGGAAGCATCTACCAGTTTTTGGTGGGAATTAATATCTTTTCCAATAACAAAAGAACCTCCGTTATCTGCCCAATATCCGTTAAGTTCTGCTGAAACATCAATATTAATCAGATCTCCTTCTTTTAAAATCCGCTCATCGGTCGGAATACCATGACAAAATTCATTATCCACACTGATACAGGTCCAACCAGGAAAACCATACGTTAAATAAGGAGCTGATTTTGCACCAAAATCTGAAAGGATCTTCGCCCCGTATTCATCAATTTCTTTTGTCGTCATACCGGGTTGGGCATAATTCATCATTTCTTTTAAGGTATAGGCTACAGCTTCACTCACTTTCTGCATTCCTGCCAATTCATGTTCATTCGTTATTGACATTGTTGTTTCTTTTGGTTATATGGATTTTTTTTCACGAGTTTAATACCCTTTGAAAACGACAAAGTTAAGGATTTGAAATTATTTACCTCATCATATAAGTGTATCATTTTTTTCACCACAGAATCAAAACAAAAATTCATAATAAAAACTTATTGAAATTGAAACCCAATAAAAAACCGTCTCAACTTTCATGTGAGACGGCTTCCTGTAAAGGTATCAACAAATATATTTAATTAATAGGCATAAAAAGGAATGCCCTCTGCTACATAATTAATTGGAGTTCCGGGATAAGTAGAATAATAGTGATCTCTTTCACTTCCGCTATAGAACTGATAAATAGGTTTTTTTGAACTGTCCATTGTTGCATAAAATGCAATTCCTTCATAGGCATATTGGTTAGGCGTTCCAGAATGAGTAGAATAATAGTGGTCTCTTTCGCTTCCACTGTAGAACTGATAAACCGGAACGGTATTCGGAGCTTTATAAGTATATGCTTTAAACTGCTCGCCTTCAGCCTGATAATTATAAGGTGTCCCAGGAGAAGTTGCTAGGTAATGATCTCTGTCGCCAGGACTATAAAAACCGTAGACCGGAACAGGAATATAATCTAAGAAAACTTTATTATCAATCAAATATTGATTGACATATGCCTGAAGCTGAGCTTTTTTAACCGGATCTTTTACTAAATCATAAATAAATACCAGTCCATTATTTCCAAAATCTACCAAAACAGCATTATTTACAGTAGAACTGTTTTGCCAGTTGGCGATATTGATTTTAGGATTGGATTGGTCCAGGTTCAATTCACCGATCAGGCCTTTTGCAGGATCTCCCCCTCTTGTTCTATATGATAATTTTCTGGAGAAGTTTTTGTGTGATTCCGCTGTATTTACATCGTTCTCTACATTGACATCAAAAATACCTTTCATTCCGACTTTCACACCGATTCTGGCTGCACGGTCACGGGATTCATTAGTTGTTTCAGATTGGAATATAACATCCATTTTAGCACCCGTATAAATGTCTACCGTTACGTGTGTACCATAATCCTGGACAATTTGCTGAGGTGTTTTTGTCTGTAAATCCTGCACAAATTCGGGAGTCAGGTAGTCTCCCAACATACCTGTTGTTGCATTGAATCTCAATCTTCTTTGTTTGATTAAAAGATTGTAGCTTCCATAAATATATTTTGCATCAAACTTATTGGTGTTAGTCACTGCAGAATTAAAGCCCACTGAAAGTGTTTTCTTAAATAATGGGATACCAGCCGTTACATCCACTTTGGTCGACACCATTTTAGAATAGGTTTCGGCATTTTCACCATACTCTTCTACATAATCTTGTGAAAGTGTATTTTCAGCAACCAATCTGGGACCTTGCTCAGCTTTGAATCTGTCAATATCAATTACTTTAAAACCTGCTGCACTCGCATTTGCATATTCACCCGCGGCATTATAACCATGTCCCAGAACATCATACTGCCCGTCACCTGCAAATTTTCCGGCGGCTATACGACTCTCTTTTCCAAGGTTCTCAGATGTCACTTCAGTGTTCAACTCCTCCGAAGAACATGAAGCCATGAAAAGCAACAGCAATGTGCTGAAGCAAAGTAAAATTTGTTTTTTCATAGTTATTAAAATTTTCAACAAAAGTAATATTCAACACATGGTGAAAAAAGTAAAACAATATGATATATATCACTAATTAGGGATTTTAATAACTCATGAGAAGAGCCCATGTAAATGATAGATAGAAACAGTCTAAATTTAATCGGTACCATTTCTATATCTCCAACATTTAGAGTGTGTTTAAATTTTAAGCAGGTTCTAAATGTTTTTAAAAATTTGATATATATTTATCTAAAATTTATACATGTTAGAAAATTTCGAATTCTATCTTTTTTTGGTTCTGCTCATCACCATGCTTATTATGCTGGCGAAAAAAATTAAGGTCGCCTATCCTGTCTTGCTTGTGTTGGCGGGGCTTTTAATAAGCTTCATTCCGGGCGTACCACCCATAAAAATAGAACCGGAATTAATATTTATCATTTTTTTACCGCCCTTATTGTATGAAGCAGCCTGGTCAACTTCATGGAAAGAACTTTGGCGGTGGCGGAGAATTATTTTCAGTTTTGCTTTTGTCGTTGTATTTTTCACCGCGTTATCGGTTGCTGTCTTCGCTAATTATTTTATTCCGGGATTTTCTTTAGCTCTAGGCTTTTTATTGGGCGGAATTGTTTCTCCACCCGATGCAGTAAGTGCCGGTGCGATTTTAAAGTTTGTAAAAGTACCCAAAAGACTGGCTTCCATTCTAGAGGGCGAAAGTTTGCTGAATGATGCTTCTTCTTTAATCATTTTCCGGTTTGCCATGATTGCTGCAGCAACCGGACAATTTGTATGGCATGAGGCAGCAGGAAGTTTTGTATGGATGTGCATTGGCGGTGTAGGAATAGGACTTATCATCGCATATATTTTTCTGAAAATGCACAAGATTTTACCCACTGATTCAAACACTGATATTTTACTGACTTTTATTGCGCCCTTTTCGATGTATCTGGCAGCAGAGCAGCTTCACGCCTCCGGAGTTCTGGCGGTGGTAAGTGGCGGCTTATTCCTCTCTTATCGCAGTCATGATTTTTTGAGCAGCGCCTCCAGAATACGTACCGTAACGGTTTGGGAGAGCTTTTGTTTTTTACTGAATGGAATTGTTTTCATGCTCATCGGCTTAGATCTGCCCGAGATTGTTTCCGGTTTAGGTGACACCGATATTTATACGGCAATCGGTTATGGAGTTGCGGTTACCGCAGTTCTGGTTATTGTAAGAATTTTTGCCGGCTATGCAGCGGTGGTTACGACCTTAATTATGAGAAATTTCATCACCGTTGCAGACGCACAATCTCCTGGCTGGAAAACGCCAATGATCATTGGCTGGACGGGAATGAGAGGCGTAGTATCTCTGGCCGCAGCACTTTCAATTCCCCTGACTTTAGATGACGGGACGCCTTTTCCACAAAGAAACCTGATTCTTTTCATCACATTTGTCGTGATTCTTTTAACATTGCTTGTTCAGGGACTTACACTTCCTTTTTTATTAAAAAAATTCCCGCCAATCGACCGGGATTTTGTGAGAAGTGAAAAAGAAATTGATTATGAAATTCAGAACAGTCTTGCTCAGGTGGCAGTTGATAAAATCCATAGTGATTATGCTCACAAAATAGAAAGCTTCCCGGCATTAAAAGATCAATTACAGCAATACGAAAAACAACTGAGCAGTTCAGAAATCATCATTAATTACAATGAATACCGGAATATTTATATTGATATTCTCGAAACTCAAAGAATCTGGCTTATTAATAAAAACCGCGAAGAACTTTTACTAGATGAAGAAATCATTAGAAAACATCTTCGCTTGCTTGATCTTCAGGAGGAAAGATTGAATATGAAAAGTTAGAGCTTCTTATACTAATAGGAGTATCTTTAAAAGTAATAATAAAAAACTGCAACACTTTTATAGTATTGTGGTTTTTTGTTGTAATCCCGTCTGTAATGTCCCTGGTGTATTTAAGCAGACGGGTTATTTTTATTATGTTTGTATAAAAATACAATTATGAAACTCTTTACATTATCTGCATTATTTTGCTTTGTAACTGTTTTTTCTCAAAAGCAGTTTACTATCGGTATTTATTGGCCTCCTGATCTTTCAAATTCATTTGTTCCCGTACCAGGAAATTATCATGGTACAGGGAAAGCAGAGATAAGTCTGAAAACAGATGGTGGTTTTTGGCTTGTAAATAAAAATACAAGTACAGTTAACAATGACTATGATAATGTATGGGATTATAAGGGTCCGGAAAGGGGTGGTCCTACAGATATACCCGCCCCAGCTGATTATGATGGTGATGGAATAACAGATATGGCAGTAAAAACAGCAGGAGGATTATGGATAATTGATTATGCAGCAGATGGTTTTCACGGATGGGAAATAACTTACAGCGGTTATGGAGATGCAACCAATCATCCTGTACCTGCTGATTATGATGGTGACGGAAAAGCTGATTTGAGTGTTAAAAATGATGTGGGATACTGGAATATTGATTATTCACATGATGGCTATGACCTATCAACTAATGGCTGGGATTATTCAGGTACTCAAAGAGGAGGAGTTACAGATATCCCTACTCCGGCTGATTATGACGGTGATGGAATAGCAGATATGGCAGTGAAAACAGCTGGTGGTTCATGGCTTATTGATTATGCAAAAAATGGATTTAACGGTTGGGATGAAACATTTACAGATTATGGAGACGCAACCAATCACCCTGTTCCGGCTGATTATGACTATGACGGAAAAGCTGATTTAAGCATTAAAAATGATGCAGGATACTGGAATATTGATTATTCGCATAACGGTTTCAATGGCTGGGATTATATCGGAGCTAAAAGAGGAGATGTCACAGCCATTCCTGTTCCGGCTGATTATAATGGAGACGGATATGCAGATTTAGCAGTAAAAACAGCAAGTAATTTGTGGCTTATAGATTACTGTGATCCTGCAAACACAAATAATTATTTTGGAGGATGGGAAGTATTCAATGATATGAACCTGTACACAACTATTGATGACATTGGTGAAACCACCGAAGATATAAATGCTGTCGGACAAGTAAAAGATGCCGGGATTAATTTACTCATTACTCCAACAATAATGTTTACAAATAGTTTCTTTATGCAGGATTATTATCTTAAAATTGCAGGAATGAACGCCATGAAAGTTACTATAACCAATCATAACTTATATGAAGCTTCAGATCCTGGACTTTCTACTGCTGATAATCAGAAATTTGTTAACCATTTTAAAAATGACATATCTTCATCCCTTAAAGAAAGTATTTTTGGAGTTGATTTTAAAGATGAACCTAATCTGACCGATGCAGCAAATATAAACCAGTGGATTAGTTACCTGCACAGCAATTACAGCGAAAAGCCTTTATTTTTAAACCTTCTTCCAAGATATGGTGCTTTTCAAAATGATACAGAATACCAAGAATATCTTGATGCTTATATAAATACTAATAGTACAGATATCATTTCATTTGACCATTATCCATTTGAAAGCAATGGTAATTTTATAACAAGTTATTTTTATAATTTATCGGAAGTTAAAAAGAGAATTACAAATCAATCTTTCTGGGCTGTGATTCCTGCTGATAAAGATCACTTGTTTTCTCCCATTGAAAATCAATTGAGATTTCTGGCTTTTTCTCCCATTGCATATGGAGTTAACGGAATTACATACTGGCCTTACAGACAAGGATTTAAAGATGACAGCCAAAAATATAATTACATAAAAAAGATCAATACCTATCTTAGAAATAATATACAGCCTATTATATCCACGACTTTCAATACTAAAACACTACATAAGACTAATACCACTCTGAATACTAATTATCCTTTCAGTAATGACGAGCTTTTGCTAAATAATAAACAGATCGTAAAAGATATTGATAATGATAATACTCTTGTCGGAATATTTGAATCGAAAATTACCAATAATACTAAAACCATCTATTTATGGATTGTAAACAAAAGTATCGGCACAAGTATTAGTAATCTGAAAATTACCCTAAATGGATATCTGGTTGATAAAATATCAATAGGACCTCGTTTTGATACTAATGATAATGGCTATACCAATATATCAAATGCAATTTATGATGCTGTGTCAAATTCTACAATTTTCACTGTATCAAATGTTTTACCCGCAGAACCA
Source organism: Chryseobacterium sp. CCNWLW53 (assembly GCF_037083525.1). Classification (NCBI taxonomy): domain Bacteria; kingdom Pseudomonadati; phylum Bacteroidota; class Flavobacteriia; order Flavobacteriales; family Weeksellaceae; genus Chryseobacterium; species Chryseobacterium sp. CCNWLW53. Next base: position 416,703 of record NZ_JBAOJR010000005.1, read on the forward strand.
ATAATTATTAAAATCAACAGACACGAAAAGAAACTCCTTCCTGATTATAATGGGGACGGAATTGCAGATATGGCAGTAAAGACAGCTGATGGCAGGTGGCTTATTGATTATTATAATAAAAACAGTGTTGATAAATTTGATGGTTGGGAAGAAACATATACAGGTTATGGAGATGATACCAATCATCCTGTTTCTGCTGATTATGACGGTGACGGAAAAGCTGATTTAAGCGTTAAAAATGATGCCGGATACTGGAATATTGATTATTCAGGGGATGGCTATGACCTGTCAACCAATGGATGGAATTATTCAGGGGCTCAAAGAGGAGGAGTTACTGATATTGCTGCTCCGGCTGATTATGATGGTGACGGAATAACAGATATGGCAGTAAAAACAGCCGGTGGCTCATGGCTTATTGATTACGCAAAAGATGGATTTAACGGTTGGGAAGAAACGTATACAGGTTATGGAGATGATACCAATCATCCTGTTCCTGCTGATTATGACGGTGATGGAAAAGCCGACTTAAGCATTAAAAATGATACGGGATACTGGAATATTGATTACTCACATGACGGTTATGATCTGTCAGCTAATGGCTGGGATTATTCAGGGTCTCAAAGAGGTGGAATTACAAGCATCCCAGCTCCTGTTGATTATGATGGTGACGGAATAACAGATATAGCAGTAAAAACAGCCAGCGGAATATGGTATATCGATTATGCATATAACGGCTTTAATGGTTGGGATGAGAACTATTCCGGTTATGGAGACGCAACCAATCATCCTGTTCCTGCTGATTATGACGGTGATGGAAAAGCCGACTTAAGCATTAAAAATGATGCGGGATACTGGAATATCGATTATTCACAGGACAGTTATGATTTGGCAATTAATGGATGGGATTATACAGGGTCTCAAAGAGGTGGAGTTACAGACATTGCCACTCCGGCTGCCAGAAATAGTAACAATCTTTCCGGAATTAAACAGATCGCAATCAATTCCTCTAATAGTATTGTTATTAATTATTATCTGAATAATGATTACAGCAATGCAAAAATTATAATTTATAACAGTTTGGGAAGATCTGTATCCGAAAAAGATTTATCCCCTAAAAAAGGAACAGGAAATATTGAATTTACTGCAGAAGAATTAATTTCAGGAATTTATTATTGTACATTAATACTCAATAAAACTGTGACTGACACTAAACAGATGTTGGTAAAATAAACTTCAATAAGTAATAACTAAAACAAAAAGATCGACTAAAACCTGTTGTGTGTTGTTAATGTTTAAGAAATAACTTAGCTAAAAAGCAGGTTATGGCAAAGATCAAGAATAGTCAATTAATATCTCTTGATTGATTAATTACACATAAGTCAGCTTCACCTACTCATATATTTTTCCAAAATACTATGAAAGACTGAACTTTAGTATAGAAATAAAAAAAGCACTCTATTTGAGTGCTTTTTAGTGGTCCCACCTGTAATGTCCCCCGTGTATTTATGTGGGATTAGAGGGAGTTATATTTACTTTATATCAGCTATCTATAAAAATATTGGAGTTGTGTAGAGTGCTGTGGATGTAGATGGGTTTAAGCGTGTTCAGGGAAAACTCATTAAATTACGGAAAACCGTATCATAACTTACAATACTTTTTTTATTTTTGATAGAGTATACATATAAAAGAGACATACAATCTCTCTTTACTGAGTTATTGAAAATTAAAAAAAACTAATAATATAAACTATGGATTTTAACACAACTGAAATTAATGCATTTATCAATGATTATGTTTCTAAATTAAGACAAGGGACCGCAACAATTTTTTTGGGAGCAGGTATGTCAAAAGCTGCGGGGTTCGTTGATTGGAAAGGTTTATTAAGAGACTTAGCTACAGAACTTGGTTTACGGGTTGATGAAGAAACAGATTTAATTTCTGTTGCTCAGTTTCATAAAAATAAAAATAACAATAGAAACAAAATAGATGAAAAAATAGTAGATGAGTTTACAGATTCTGATGTCGAAACTGAAAATCATCGTATTATAGCCAGACTGCCCTTTTCAACAATTTGGACAACAAATTATGATGATTTAATTGAAGATGCCCATGAAAAAATACATAAAAAAATAGATGTAAAAAGCGAGGTGGATGATTTATTCATAAACAAAGGCAATAGATCATGTATTCTTTATAAAATGCATGGTGATAAAGATAAGCCAAGTAAAGCTGTTCTATTAAAAGAAGACTACGAGAAATACTATTATACACACGAACCATTTATCTCTATTTTAAATTCAGAGCTTATAACAAAATCTTTTTTATTTGTTGGCTTTAGTTTTACCGATCCCAACATCAACTATATATTTGGGCGTCTTACACATAGGTATAGTGATAAAAGCAAAGATCACTATTGCATTATGAAAAAGACAGCACTGAGTGACTGGGATAATAACACAGAAAAATTCGAATACGAAAAAATAAAACAAGAGCTATTTATTAAAGAGCTAAGTAGATACAGAGTTCAAACTATTTTAATTGAAAACTATGCAGATTTAACACTATTATTAAAAGAAATCGAAAAGAGATACAACTCGCATTCAGTTTTTATTTCCGGTAGTGCTATAAATTATGGTGATTTTACACAACAAGAAGCTCAAAGTTTTATTCATTTATTATCGAAAGAAATTATTAACAATAATTTAAATATTGTGAATGGCTTTGGCTTAGGTGTAGGTAGTGCGGTAATAAATGGAGCTTTAGACGCTATATATTCAAATCCTAAAAAGTTTTCAGAAAACCAATTAATTTTGAAACCATTTCCTCAATTTCCTTCAGGTGGTAAAAATTTAGGAGAATTATGGGAGGAATATAGGCAAAATATGATATCAAGAGCTGGCATATCATTGATTGTTTTTGGTAATAAACAAGAAGGTGATGATATTATAAATGCGGATGGTGTAAGAAGAGAATTTGAGATTGCAGTTGAAAAAGGCTTGATTCCCATCCCTTTATCTTACACTGGCTATATGGCAAAAGAAATTTTTGATAAGATATCACAAAACCCTACAGAATACAATTTGACTGAAGAAATTTACACAGATATTTCAAGGTTAACAATCCAAAAAGATAACATTGAGGCATCAGTAAAAGAAATTATTTTGATTATAAAAAAGATAGCTAAGTAATGGGAAGAAAAGTTTTTGTGTCATATAAATATGCAGATACACAAGTTCAAGATTTAAATATATACGAAGAGAATTGGTTCGGAAATCAAACTAAGATTCAGACAAAAGCAAGGCACTATGTCGATGAATTAGCTAAGATTTTAGATAATGAAGATCATATATTTAAAGGTGAAGATGATGGTCAAAGTTTAGCTGACTTCTCTGATGAATATATCGAATCCTCCCTTCGAGATAAAATTTATGATAGCTCGATAACAATTGTATTGGTCTCGAAAGGGATGAAAAAAATTTGGGAAGCGGAAAGAGAACAATGGATACCGTGGGAAATTTCATATTCTTTGAAAGAGTATACAAGAAATGGACGTACAAGTTTGTCTAATGGTATTATAGTAGTTGTTCTTCCAGATGAATGGGGAAGCTATGAATATTATATTACCAATGACAATATTTGCAATTGCAGATCTTTAGATACATCATTTCTGTTTCAAATATTAAAAGACAATATGTTCAACGCAAAATCTCCTACAACTGCGAGCTGCTCAAATGGATCAACAATCTATTACGGTGACAGCAGCTATATTCAATCAGTAACATGGGAAGATTTTAAAAAGAATCCAAATTTCTATTTAAATAAAGCGATTGAATTACGAGATAAAAAATATGACTATAATATAACTAAAATCGTGAAATAATTATGAGTTATATAACCGAATCAAAATTAAAATCTTATAGACCCTCCATACATTCTTCATATAAAACTACAAGCTCTGTATTAAGAGATTTTAAAAATGAAACTAAGTCTTTCAAAACAAAAATATTTCTTTCCCACAAACATGATGAAATGCAGGAACTAGAAGGAGCGATTGCTTTTCTTAAAAACTTTGGTGTCGACATATATGTTGATTGGCTTGATGAAGGGATGCCTAAAACTACTTCGGGGCAAACTGCAGTTAGAATCAAAGAAAAAATAAAGGAAAATCATAAGTTTATTTTATTGGCTACAGAAGCTGCGATTAATTCTAAATGGTGTAACTGGGAATTAGGACTTGGTGATGCATCAAAATACATTCAAAATATTGCCATTTTCCCAATTAAAAAAGATTATTCTGAATTTTCAGGAAGCGAATATTTACAAATATATCCATATATAGACTACTTGGAAACATCCAGATATATAAATGGTCATTATAGAGGTTCTGGTGCATATGTTGTTTTCCCCAACATTAATGGTAACAACAAAGTAATAACCCTCTCTGAATGGTTAAGATCCAGATAATTAATATATTTTATAAAAGAATTGACAAATCTAGCTTAAAATAACTTCAAAAAACAAGAAATGTTATATAAATATCAATTAGTTTTATTAGGAGAAAATAAGGAGCTCTTTAAAGAAATAAAGTTATCCTTACAAAAATCATTTGATGAATTAAAAATCATTATTGATCTATTAAAAATAATAACTACAGATAATATTGATGAATATTCTGGAGGTCAGCCTGCTTTTGTTATTTATTCAGGTAATAAAAATAACTTAGACAAAAAAACTTTAGAAATTATAGAACATCAGAAATTAGATGGAAATGTTATTTTGCCGATCTATTACAATGATTTCTATGAAGAAATGCCTGAATTATTATATAACCAAAATGGTCTAAAATTCAACAATAATGTTAGTAAAATACGCAATATTATTTTAGAAGGGTTCGAATTATTAAGAAAAAATAGGAAGATATTCATTTCCTATAAAAGATCAGAATCTAGTAATATAGCTATTCAGCTTTACGAATTTTTAGAACAAAATAATTTTGATGTATTTATAGATACTCATTCCATAGATAAAGGAGAAGAATTTCAAGAGGAACTTTGGCACAGAATGACCGATTGTGATTTAATTCTAATGTTAAATACCAAAGGATTCTTGGATAGTGATTGGTGTAAACAAGAATTGGACAAAGCCCACGTAAAAAGAATAGGAATAGTGCATCTTTTATGGCCAGATTCTGATTTTGCTGATTTTGCTCATTTGGGGTTTTCCTTAAAATTAAAAAATTCAGATTTTGAAAAACCAATTTTTTCAGATTTAACCAAAGGAAAATTAAAACAAAACAAATTAAAAGATATTATTGATCTTGTTGAAAGTTCTAGAGCAAGAAATTTAGCATCAAGGCAAGACGCTTTAATTACAGATTTTACTCAAGCGGCTCACAATAATAAAGTCGAAGTAAATCTCCAATATAGTAGATATATCACTCAACTATTAGATAATGGGAAAATAAAAGTATACATTCCAACTATTGGTATTCCTCAATCTATTAATTGTCATAATTCTCAAAAGCTTATCAATAAAATTGAAAATAAGGAAATAGAATCGATCACATTAATATATGATGAAATGTCAATAAGAAATTATTGGTTGGAACATCTAGAATGGTTAAATAAATATTTGGAAATTAAAACACTTAGAAAATTAGATTTTAATAAACACTTCTCAAATTAAACAAGCTATGAAAAATATATTTTTATCAGCAAGTATTCCTTTACCTGAAAGACATCCTAAATATTATAATACAGCAGATATTATTGCAATTAGAGATGCTGTAATAGCACTAGCAAGTTTGGTTCTATCAAAGCACAGGATTATTTGGGGAGGACACCCCTCAATCACACCTTTAATTTATTATGTAATTGAACGGACTATTCAAAATGAATTTTTAGAGAAAGATTTTGAAGAATTAGATTTAGAAGAAGAGAAAAAAGCAGTTGAAAAAAAACTTAAATCAACAATATCTAAGCATGTTATATTATACCAATCTCTATTCTTTAAAGATAAATTTCCTGCAGACAATGATAAGTTTGAAAATATAGTTTATACGGATAGCGCCGGTGATATTCAAAATAGTATTCACTTAATGAGGGAGCGTATGTTATCCGACTATAAATATGATGCAGCTGTTTTTATAGGAGGAATGGATGGTATCGAAGTTGAATATAGAATGTTCATTGAAAAATATCCTCATGCATTGATTCTACCAATCGCAAGTACTGGTGCAGCAACAAAAATTGTATATGACAGTATTTTCCCTGAGCATAAAAAAAATGAACGGTTTGTCAAAGATTATGGCTATATGTCCCTTTTTCAAAAATTTTTAATGGACAATATGGCTGATCTGTAGAAAAATATTTATAAATACTATAATAAATGTGTCTCACACCCAAATAAAAAGACAACTTCGTCATACTCTTCTTCAGATCATTCTAATTTCAAATTAAATATGATCCACTAATATTATACAAATAATCAACGATAGAGATTATTAATAATTTAACAGACTCAATAATTTAAAACAAACAACAAATATAAAAAACATTAAATTACGACAATTTGACATACAAATATCTCATTAATCTGAATTATCATTATTAGGTATATAATTTGAGTTAAAAATTTAAATAAAACTAATACTAATTTTAACTCAAATTACTATGCAAGAAAAAGAAATACAAGAGATTACAAATGAGGTAACTCAAATTTTACTGAAAAAAAATGAAGATTACGGAGGTGCTAGTTTTGATTTGGGATTAAATGGAAATATGGTTCATTTATGGGATAAAATTAGAAGATACAGAACACTTGTAGAAAATGCTATGAGGGGAAAAGCTCCTAATTTTGAAACAATAGATGATACATTAAAAGACATTATCGGATATGCTGTTATTGGGTTAATTATTTCAAAAAAACAAAAAGATGAGAAAAAGTAAAACTAAAAATATTTTTATTAGCCATTATCACAAAGATGACAAACATGTCCAACAGTTGAAAAAACGACTGAAAGATGCTGGATATAATGTACGAAATTCGTCAGTAGATAGTACAAAATATCAAAATACAAAACCTAGCACAAAATACATTCAGCGTCATTTATCTCGTTGTGTCAGATGGTCAGGAACATTCATTTGTTTAATTGGGGAAAAAACTCATTCACGCCCTTGGGTCAATTATGAAATAAAACAGGCAAACAAATATGGGAAAAATATTGTTGGTATATATAAGCATGGGTGTAACAACAATGTAGAACTTCCAAAGGAATTTAAAAAAAATGGAGGCCCTACTATAGGTTGGAATTCATTAGACAAATTAACAGACGTATTAGATGGTAAGAGCTTTCCTCAGGAATGTCCTGATTCTAAACCATCATCTCCTATATTTCCTATAACTAGAATAAACTGTTAATATGAATTTTTCATACAAAATTGAACATGATTTTGGATTAGCACCTAATCCATTTTGGGGTTATTGTACTTTGGCAGTTTGTAAATCTCAAATTAGAAATAACTCTGAACTTGAAATTGGCAGTTGGATATTTGGAACAGGATCAAAAAAATTAAATAAAGAGAATCATTTAATATATGCTATGAAAGTAGAAGAAAGGATTACTTTTAACGAGTATTGGAATGATCCTAGGTTTCAATGTAAAAAGCCTGTACTAAATGGTCCTTTAAAAGTTATGTATGGTGATAATATTTATCATCAAAATAGTGGAAAATGGATTCAAGAAGATTCCGCACACTCATTAATTGACAAAACAAATACAGAACACTTAACAAGAGATACAGGAGGGAAATATGTGTTAATCTCTAAAAATTTCTTTTACTTTGGTAATAAAGCCATTCCTATTCCAGAAAAATTTGTATCTGAAATTCCATGTAAAGGAAGAAATTTTTGCTCTAAACAACTAAAAAACGATATAGTAGAAGATTTCGTAAATTGGTTAAATAATAAATATACTCCTGGAATTATTTACGGTGACCCTATAAATTGGCCACAAAATATTTAATTCAAAATTTCATTTAAAATCGGATTAATAAAATCAACCTTTTTACCCGATATTTTTCTATAAAAAATCTTTACCCAATCGTTAAAAAAATCATCCTCCATATCAAACAATTGATCTAGCCTGCCCAATCTCATTTCATTTTCGAAATGAGATAATTTTTTGATTGACGCATCAAAGGTCTGAAGTGAATTAAAAGTCTTATTGTAAGTATAGCCATTATCAATTGGAACCGTATTTGCAATACACTCGATCATATTTTGATGTCTATGTTTGTAATAGTGTAGATTATTTGCTATGTGGTAATAACTACCTATTTCAAGTCCTAATATTGCTGCAAAATATTCTTGTAAAAATGTATAATTAAAGATGTTAACTCCAGTAGCTCCCCATATTAAATCATTAGACCTCATATAAACTGTCAAATTAAGTTTTTTGTCTGGAGTACACATAAATTGAAGTAACCTAGTACAAGGGAGATCTTTTGTTATTTTTAAACTCTTATCAACATTTAAATAATCTTTTGGCGGATCACTTAATGTTAATACTGCCTGTCTATTGTAAAGATCATTTTTAAAACATTCTTCAATATAAACAAATTGATCAGTGATAATGTTTTCAAAAATTGGTTCAGCTGAATTTAAAGCTATTTGATAATCTTGAGAATTTCCATTAAAAAATCTCATTCTTGGACCATACCCTCCCCTTATATATTTCTCATCATCAGAAAATTCTTTTAATTTAGAGAGGTAAAATTCAATAAATTTCAAATCATTTCTTCCTGATGCCAACCATAGAGATTCAGCATACGGAAGGAAAATATTCCATTTCCTTTCTCCAATATTAATCCAACGTGCAGTTGGGTCTGTAATTTTAAACATTACTGGTTCTGGTAACTCAACACATTCATACCCCCTTACATTTCTTGTTACACCATGCTCTAATATAGCTTTGGAAACTCCAACTAAAAAAGAGTTAATCCCTGTAAATTCTGCTGTATACATTCCCTATTCAATTTATCATTAATTCCCCATTTAGGAGGAAAGAAAAATGCGATATTATTATTACTGCGTTTGTATTTTTGTTTAATCCTTACATTATCAATTTTTAAGTCTGGCATAACAGCTCTGAGATATTTATCAGTTTCACAAAAACAATTCTGAATATCAATTAATTTAGGATCTCTTCCAAACAAATTTTTAAAATTGTTAAAACCGTATTTTTCTCTATATTTCTCACTATTGTCTAATGTATATTCTATTAAATATTCTCGTGAGAAATCATTATAATTTAAAAAACATTTTTTCAACCCTCTAACGGCACCAATACCAGCTTTTACAAAAGAATTCTCATCAAAATTAATTACTTCAGAATAATTAAAGTCTATTGTGTATTGATAGCCTAAAAAATCACCAATAAAAGGACAAGATGTTAAGTATAAATATATATCTTCTAATGATTTTGAATTACTAATTTTTAAGAATAATTTATCTTTAATAAAATATTTCTCGATCATTTTTAGCCATCGGGCATGCTTTGAGATGATATTATTAAAATCTTTATGAGATCCTGTCATTAGATAAGCAGAATTAAAAATAGGTGTAGATTGTATTCTCTCAGAAAGCAAGGAAGAAATTTTTTCCGAGTCAAAATTTTTAACAGAAATTTCCCCTATTTTGGAAGTTAAAAATTCCCAAGTCTCAATTTTATTGAATACTTTAAATATAAGTATCCTCAATAAAATATCTTCTTCAGAATTATTGATATAGTTTTTATTATAAATGACATTGTTAATTAGGTATTGACTTACCCTATCACTTGCTCTATAAACATTAGTAAATTTATGTTTTATAAATACTTTATCTTTTGTTAAATGATTTTCAGGGGAATAATACTTCTCCCAAAATATATTCATTCTTTCTTCCATAAAATAGAAAAAATACCTAAAAGCTTCCTCTCTTACAATTACATTTTTTTTAGTTAGCATGTTTTTAGTTAACTGTGATTATTTATTATTTTATTAAAAAACACCTAGTTTTCTTCTGCATTTCTTCAATTCATCTTCACTAAATAAAGGTTGAAATTCTTCTAATAAAGCCAAATACTCTATTGACAGATCTACTCTATCAGCCAAAATTAAGTCCCTTAGTCCTAACGTTTCCTTACCATTTATTAATCTCTTCGCTCCCTCAAAATAACCATACTTATCTAATAGAAGCTTTAATTGTCTGAATGAACGAATCTTTTCCATTTCAGATACATTTGTCGCTAAGTGTACTTCAAATTTCAATTTTAATTCTGTTATATCCATATAAACATAAGTATTTATTCATTATCAAATATAACAATCATGTTACACAAATAACATATATTTAAAATTGGAGTAACAATAACTATTACTAGATTAATCAAAAAAGCCCTTTTAAAGAGGGCTTTTCATATATAGATAAAGAATTAATTTCATTAAATGATTTAAGTTATTTAAGTTTATTACAAAATAAAATAATCATATTTTCCAAAGCTGTTTTCATTTGAAACACCATCAGAAACCTTACATTTAAAATAATTTTGAGTAGAAGAATTCTCTAGATTGCCAATAATTTCACCCGTAGAATTTAAATAAAACATATTCTTTAAATATTTGTTTCCAATTGATTTAATTATTTTTACTTCGTTACCATTCGATGTATTTAATTCTACAATCTGATTATTGTTAATGGTGTACTTAAATCCATATAACTGTCCGTTTTTTGAAATAGCTAAATTATCATACCCAAAGTAGTTAAAAAACTCTGTATTCCCATTTGTAGTATTGATTTTGTAAAGAGATTTTGTTGTATTGTTTTCACAAATAATGGTATTGGTAGTTTGTGAGAAAACAAAATTTTTAAGATAATTACTACCAACAGACTTTAATGTCGTAATTTCTGTTCCATTGGTTGGATTCAATTCTACAATACTGTTATTGTTATTATTGTATTTAAAGGCATATAACTTATTTCCTCCAATAACAAAATCATCATATCCATTATAGTTATACTTAGAAATTGTTCCATCAGAAACTTTTATTCTGTAAAACTTTTTAGCGTTATTTTCGTTCACCTCTCCAAGTATTTCATCTGTATTGCTATAATATTTCGCTATTCTTAAATACTGATTTCCCAGATTAGCTATTGTTTTGATTTCACTACCATTGTTAGGATTAAGTTGAACAACACTATTTGTTCCATTATCAACATATTTAAATGCAAATATTTTTTCTGTGATCGGTGTTTGCGATTCATTGACTTCTTCGTCAGTAGTTTTTGAACATGCGGTTAAAAGTGTACATAATCCTAAGATTAAGAATTTCATAGTTTTTGTTGTCATAATTTTATTCGATTTTGAGTTTATATTTTATTGGTTGCGTTTTGATAATATTATTTGGTTTCAAGATATTTGGAGATGTTAAAAGAGTAATCATTAGAATCTGCAATATTGTTTTCAACTTTTTCCTTTGCTTTTAACCATCGATCTGTCACATCTCTTTGAGACACTAATATTTTTTCGGAGGTATTATTGATTTGGTCTTCTGTACTGATATAGTACTGGGTAAATACCTGTTTCACTGGATAACTGAAATATTCTACAGGAATAGTACACGATTTCAATTCATCTATTACCCAGTTTTCATTCGGTTTCCAGTCGTATTTAGTTTTGGAGTTTGCAATAGAACTCAAAACCGGATCAAAAGAATCAGATGTACTTCTGCAATTAAGTTCATTCCCATTAACAAGAACAAGAACAACTTCTCCTTCAATAGTGGTAGATTTGTAAATATTTTTGGTATTATTTTTTAAAATGCCTTTGAATACATAAAGTGTAGATACCGGATTGTTATTTCTTCCTATAGAACTGCTTAATACAATGAAATTACTGAACTTATTTTTTTCGACTAAAAATTTTTCTGTTCCATCTTCATTAAGATATGAGGTATCTAATCCGTTATTGGTTGATTGTTTATTGCAGTTGATGAGTACTAATGAAGTAAATAGAATAAGTAGTAGTGTAGAAAATTTCGTTTTCATTTTATTATTTATTAGGTTTTCAATTTTATAGACTTTTATCTGATATTTCTTACTGAAACCCGTAATGATGTATGAAAACAAAACAGGCTTGAGACATTATCTCTACCTGCCTTTGAGGGAGTCGAAGCCCTGTGTAACAAAGTAAAGCAACGCTCAAGCCCTAAGCCTGAGCATTTTGCTAAACTTTTTTCTGTTACACTTTTAATTTTCGACTTTTCAAAGGCAGAAATCAGTTTGCGAAATGCAATATGTTTTTATCTAATTTTAAATATTTATATTCTTATATATTTTTTTGTTTATTTACTGTTGTAAAGCTATTAATTTTAATAGTCTCAAACAACATTTTTACTTTTTGACTTAAATATTAATGTAATATTTTCATCCACATTAAATAAAACTTAGATTGAGTAGTATATTCTGTTCAAAAATAGTTTATCATTTCAGTTTGGATATTTGATGCCAAAAGTGATTTAAAGTTTATCTACTTTGTTAAAAATAGTGTTATACAAAAATGTACCTCAAAGCACCAGTTTTACATTTTAATTTACCTTTCATCAAAACGACAGGTGATAATCTTTCGTTGATGTTTGTGGTATCCTGTAACAATCTGATACTTTTTGAATAACCCTCTTTCGTTCAGAGATTTCGTCCAATTGGAAACACTTTCCACGCTTACACTCAGGCGATCTGCAGTATATTCTCTTTTAGCAAAATATTCTTTTTCTCCTTTGCTGATTGAGTTGTACTCTCCCCAAAGTAGCTTTTCACCTGTTTTTAACGTTTTATCAGAGTAAATTTCAAAAGGAAGTTTAATATTTCTTTGATCTTTATTTTTAGTGTTTTCGTTACTTTCTTCTGATTTTTCAGCAGTTTTATAATGGTCAGAGAGAAAATATTGTCGCCCCTCTTTTTTTAAATATCCTTTTTCTATAAGGCTTTTCCTGCAATCTCCAATAATATTGGGGTGTAAATTAAAAAGTCCTCCTACATCTTTATTTGTTATTTGGTTAAATCCGAGTTTACTTTTGAGAGAAAAATCCAATCCTAATAATAATTTTTCGTTGAGTGATAACTCCGAATTCATTAGGATTTCAAAAGGGATCTCTATCATTAATTTTGCTGGAACTCGTTCTATCATAGGTTCTATTGACTCAATATTATCTTTTTTAGTATCTTTTTTCACTGTACCGCATTCTGATTTTTACTACTACTACTTTTTCGGACTGCTACTTAGCTTTCCTCTTTATTTTTTCTGCTATTAGCCCCATTACGGACTACAAGAGTGGTCGACTACTTTTAAAGTCCTTTTTTAATTTTGTACCACTCGGTTTTTCTGTTGGAATCGGAAGGTATCCTCCACTATTGTTTGATAAAATGACTACCACAACTACATTTTCAGGAAGTAACAGTACTTTTTTATCACCAATCGTACATTTTAATTCACCTAATTTTGCATTTCAATCTAACCAATTTTGCATTTCATTATCACCAAAAATGCACTTCAAAATCACCAATTTTGCACTTATATTTAATAACATAATTAAAGACTTAATTAAAAACTTTAATTAAAGAGATAACCAGAAGCGGTAAACCGCTTCGCTTTCTTTTTCAAAAGGACTATCATACATTTATTAATCCTTTGAATAACTTAAATTATCCTTTGAATCTAAAATAGTAATTCTTCTCTATTCCTTTGAATTAAGGAAAAATTTAAACAAATAACTATTGTGAACGATTTTTAGCCTTATTCTCAACTTGAAAATTTTAAATTGGTATTCCGTATCAGTTTTTATGATCAGTTATGTAGAACACCTTTGAAAATGTTTACTACAAAGGATTTTCTTAATATTTCTACACAAATTCTTTTTCCAATATATGGAACTACAACTGACTTCTGTTGTATCATTTAAAATTATTCGTGGACTTCACCTTGTTAAATAATAAAATGTTTGCAAACTATATCTAACAAGAGGTTATGTCGTATTTCTTTCTAAGTGTAATGTTTACATGATAAACAAATAGACCCACGTTTCTTTGAGTGCCTTCCTCTTTAATAAAAAGACACTGAAAGAAACTTATATTCAATAACTATTACTAATCCAACAATGGATAAATAGTTATAATCTCGGATTCTTTTATAATTAATTTAACTTTAATATGATCTCTGGTTTCTGATAGATATATATTCCCATCTTGATGAATCTTATTCTCATAAGCATAATTGAGTTCTGAAAAGAGCTTTTCTAAGGTCCAATCATCAGGAAAAAAATGAGTTGGTTCGCTTTTTTCAACCCATTGATCACTATTATTGTCATATTTGCTTATTCTGGCACAATAAACCCCTGTTATTTCATTTTTATCCAAAATTTCTAATATTTTTATTCTCTCAGGATTGAAAAAATGTACCCCCTTAACTTCTTTCTTATGTATTTTTCCAACATTTATATGGTGGAATGCTTTAATGAAAGTGAGTTCATAAGATTTTTCAAAGGGAATCTTAATAAAGTTCGCAATCTCCTTAATATTTTTATTTGCCAAGACACGCTCTTTATGCTTTTGTAATTTTATTTTGGAAAAAATTATTGATCTTTTCTTCAAATCTATTACTGAATCAAATGGTCCTTCTCCTTCATCACTGTCTGTAAGTTGGGGAATCATTTCAAAATCTTTCCTCAGCTTACGAATTTGTGGTAGTTCGCTTTTTTTCAAAGATTCACTATCAACACCATTAACGAAAATATAATAGTAGTATTCTTGCATAATTATATAAAATTTTATATTTATCAAAAATAACTATTCAACAATTAAAAACCTGCTAAAAAGCAGGTTTCAAATCATAACTAGGAAATTAAACTATGCAGATTTACTAAAATATTCTTTCAACAGTTCCGCATTCTCATCTTGTGATATTTTGATATAGCTGTTAAATGCCTTCTCAGTTCTATGCCCTGTAATATTCATAATTACTCTAGTAGGAACACCCCTCTTGAACATATTCGTTGCAAATGATCTCCTAGCAGTATGAGTACAAATCATCTGATATTTTAAAAGATGATCTTCAATCCTTTCTTTCCCTTTATTTCTGATTTTTAGAATTTTATCATTAATTTTTGCCAAGTCGCCCAACACTTTCAAATTTCTATTCATTGTCTGATTAGATACAGACTTCGGAAGATTGTTCGGATTATCTTTGTACTTATCCATGATCTCCCTCACTGCCGGAAGAATCGGAATATTTACCCATTCACTCGTCTTTATGGTTTTGATTCTAAGAATATCACCAACAATATGTTCCTGCTTTACTTGGCTAAAATCACTAAACCTCAACCCTGTATAACAACCGAAGACAAATAAATCCCTCGTTCTTTCCATTGTTTTATCACTACTTAAATCCAATTTTAAAAGCTTAGAAATCTCTTCTTCGCTGAGATAAATATTATTGACATCTTCTCTTACTGTCTTAAAATTCTTATGCTGGTAGCCTGTGAAAGTATTATAACCGTCCTCAGTTGCTGAGTTTAAAATCGCTTTAAGATTTTTAATGATTTTACCAAAACCATTATTAGTCAGCCCTTCAATTCCTGTATAAAAATCCATAAAGTCATAATAAAAATCAATATCAAAGCTCATCCAGTCTAATTTGTTTCTGCTATAGTCTTGATAATCTTCAAGCTTATGCAAAGCAGTACGATAACTTTTAATAGTACTCGCTGTAAGGCGATTCTTACCATTTTCTAAGTATTTTTCAGCATATTCAAAGAAAGTGTAGTGCTTCTTCTTCTCCGTTCCGTTCTTATCAGCATTGTAAACAGACTTTACATAATCTGTTGTAGGATCATTGCCATCGATCAGCATACCATTAACAATATCTTCCACTTTCTGACGAATTCCCTTTATGTAAATATTAAACCTGTCAGAGCCAGGATAACTCCTCTTTACCATTTGTGTTCTTTCATCCCAGTATTTTTCGTCAATATTTTTATGTGTTGAAAAATGGGTAGTTTTTTTCTTATGAGTATATCTAAGCATCAGTAGAGATTCAGGGCTTTTCTTTTTCTTCTGATAGTCAAGCTTACTCAGGATAAATTTAAATGTTGCCATTGTTTTAATTTTAGATTGTTAATTGTGAAACTTTACGACATAGTTTTGTCGTTATAACTTTAGCCCTAAACCCTAATGCGCTACAACGGTTAGGGCTAAAGTTTTTCAATTTTCAATCAAATGCTAAAACATTTGATTGTACTGATCCTCTAAGAGATTGATTGCTTTTCTGCGTTTGCTCTTTTGTGATGGGGTTAACCTCGAATTTTCAATCACATCAAACAGTGATTTGACAACATTTTCAGAAGCAACACCGCTTTCATATTGTTTAAGTCCTGCGTAGAGGATGTGAGTTAGGTCTGTACAATGAAGTAGTACAGGATTTTCATTCTTTAGAATTAAGGCTTTTCGGGAACTGATCAAATCCTCTTTCAGTTCATCCCAATATGAACATAACGGCTCATACAAATCAAGATAAAAAATACTGTCAAAATAAGGGTAAGTATTAGTCAACTTGATTTCGTGTTTTATCAATCCTTCTTTCGGATAATTCCCAAGTGTAAACGTTTTTTTAGTTTTGGCATTTGCAACGGCATCATAGATTTTATAGTGAAAATTTCTTTTTCGGTCGCCATACATCTTAAAGCCGTGTGTTGATTTTTCCAGTTCGTAATCATAGATTCCTACAATAGAATTGATATAATCTTTGGCATCTACATTCACTTTTTCATACGCTCCGAATTCCAGTTCTTTGATTTCGGAAAACGTTATATCAATACCAGTCAAATCTTTTATTAACATTTTGACTTTATAAAAATCTTCCAAAAAAGTAGTACAATAATTATGTCCATGCAATAAGTAAGGTAGACTAAACCGTAAAACAATAGATTTTCTACCAAAATAAATACTAAAATTCTTAGCGTATTGCCATGTTTCAGTTTTCAAAACAAACTGGTTTTTAATGGTGGGGTGCTCTGTCAGATTTTCCCATTTTATCTCAATTTCTTCAAATGGAATATCAAATTCTTCCAGTGGGATTTCTAATTTTAAAAAGTCTATTTGAAAATTGGTAAGTTTTACTTGGTTTTTTTGTGAAGTTTCAGACATTGAGTTTTTCATTTCGTAAAAATTTTTGTTAATTATAATTGTTTTGTTTCCTGTTAATTCAGAAGTACTGCTGGTGAATTCTACTTTTGACATTTACAAATATTTAATCGTTAGTAATTCTTATTTAGTGAGCTTCTGCCCAATTAGCCCCTTTACCGAGTTCTATTGTTAGTGGAATAGATAATTTTACGACGTTTTCCATCTCATGT
Organism: Chryseobacterium sp. CCNWLW53; assembly: GCF_037083525.1. Taxonomy (NCBI): domain Bacteria; kingdom Pseudomonadati; phylum Bacteroidota; class Flavobacteriia; order Flavobacteriales; family Weeksellaceae; genus Chryseobacterium; species Chryseobacterium sp. CCNWLW53. Next base: position 434,147 of record NZ_JBAOJR010000005.1, read on the forward strand.
TTTATAAGCTTTTCCATGATTTCCACTTCACTTTTAGGAACCTCAAAAAGCAGTTCGTCATGGATCTGGAGTATTATTTTTGACTGCAAACCTTTCTCTATAATAGCTTTATCACATTTTACCATTGCCATTTTGATTATATCGGCTGCACTGCCCTGTACAGGAGAATTCATCGCAAGGCGTTTTCCTTTCTCTCGAATATTCAAATCATTAGAAGCTAGTTCGGGAATTGGTCTGGTGCGTCCGAATAGTGTTTTGGAATAACCATGATGATCAGCATAATCGACTAATCCCTCCAAACAGGATTCTACACCACTGAACTCGGCAAAATAATCTGACATCATTTTCTCGGCATCTTCCTTAGAATGATGTTTCTTTGTAATTGATGTAAGAGATTCTGCTAATCCTACTGCTGACATTCCATAGATTAAACCGAAATTGATTGTCTTCGCAATTTTCCTCTGTTCCTCCGTTACTTCTGAAACCTTACAACTGAACACTTTGGAAGCTGTTAATTGATGAATATCTATATCATTACAATAAGCATGAAGTAAAAAGCTGTCTTGGCTCATCTCCGCCATTACCCTAAGCTCAATCTGTGAATAATCTGCACCAATCAGCACACAACCTTTTTCAGCAATAAAAACCTCCCGCAGTTCCGAAGCAAGGATCTTAATTTCATCAGTTTCATTTTCTTTGTCCTTTAGCTTTACATTTGGTATATTCTGTAAGTTCGGATTACTACAACTGAAACGTCCTGTAGCTGTTCCTATCTGATTTAAGTTACAATGAAGTCTTTTCGTTTTCGGGTTAACTTCTTTCAATTGATTACAGAAGCTTAACAGAGTATTGGTTTTCCTGTAATCTAAGATTAATGGTACAATTTCATGGTCATTCACAAGTTTACCTAAGTGCGATTTATCAACAGAAATCAATCCCGATTTACCTTTAGAAGTAACTTTAGGTTGAAGTTTAAGAGTTTCAAAAAGCAGGGTACTCAGCTGTTCATTGCTGTTAAGGTTGATTTCAGTTCCTGCAACCTCCATTATTTTTTTGGTGGTCGTCTGTAGTCGATTTAATAACTGATGTTCTACACGTTCTAATTTCTTCGTGTTTATTTTTACACCATTGCGTTCGATTTTAGTTAGAACACAGATTAAATTGTGTTCTAACTGATTAATAGCTATATCCATTTTAGTTTTGATTTAATTGTTGAGTTAAATAATGATACAATTGCAGGGTTAGGTCTGCATCTTCACAGGCATATTGCGTGAGTTCTTCTTTTGGAACTTCGGTAATATCCCTGCCTTTCCTCATTTCATCAAAAGAAATCTGATGATAATGGAGGTGGAGTTCTGAAATTTCTTTCAATCCGTGAGTTTTACGGTTAGGATCAAAGAGATAATCTAAAATCATTGTGTCAATAATTTCTCCTTTAATATCAATCCCATACTGATGAAAGAATTTTAAATCAAATTTGGCATTATGAAAGACTTTGGTAATCGTTTCATCTTCTAGTACCCATAAAATCGGTTGTAAGAATTCTTTCACTTTGGCTTTATTTTTATAAAAAGGGAGAACAATGTTAAATCCCGTTCCTTTTTCAACAGATATAGCAACACTCACAATATGGTCTGTAAATGGGTCTAATCCTGTTGTCTCCAAGTCTATGACTAAGATCTTTTGTTTATTCATTTTGTTTAATTTTAATTATTAATTTTCGGTGTTATCACCAGTACTGAAAAATTTCTGTAAGTGATTGACTAATCGGGTCATTTTATTAGGAGTATCTACGGTTTTGTAGTCAGTTTTGATGTCATTAATTGTCAAAAAGGTCTGTTTTTCCTCCGTTTCTTTGGTAATGATTTCAATAAAAACCTTAGTATTACTTGGAGTTTCTACATAGCCTATACCTTTATATTCCAGATATTTTTTAAGTCTTATGGTAAATCCTCTCAAACTCAACTGATACCGTGATCCTATTGATTCTTTCCTGAATTCAGCAAATAATTCTTTTTTATGAAGCCTGGTTTTGGTCAGTAATATCTGATCTAAAAATTCCATCAGTTCCAATCCTACCTCGCTGATAAGTTTTCTTAACTCTAAGTTGATAGGAGGCGCTTTGACCAATCCTTTTTCGAGATACAGCTTAATACAGTACAGCATATAGTGGTCAAATCCTAACCATTGATTCTCGTTCCACTCATCAAAGAAATGATGTCCGAATTCATCATAAACTGTTAAATCCTTGCCGTAATGGGTTGATAATTCAATTTCATGTTTCCTCCTTTCTGTACTGTTTCCTGACGGAGATTTTACATAGTAGTTGCTTGTGATAATCATTTTCGGACCATGCTCAAATGCAATAAAAATATCATGCTTGTACTTCCTGCTTATGGTAAACCCGTCTGTTATTCTGCCAAAGAATCCCTCGAAGTTTTGATTTTCTTTAATATCATTAATGGCTACAATACTGGTGAAAGGCGTTACCCTTTGGAATGCAAAACCGGAACTGCTGGAAAAATCTTTCCCTGAAATATTGCACAGAAACCTCATATAGCTCAAGCCTCTTACCAACAAAGATTTTCCTGTTCCTCCCTCTATCAGTCCGATCTCATTAACAATACTATCAAGCAGTATCACAGCCTTTGCCAGTGCAGGATTTTGGAATGTATGAAGCATATAGCCAATCATTACCTCGAATGAAAGGATTCTCTCTTCTATATTTCCCGCAACATTGTGTATAAACGTTCTAAATGGAATAAACTCTTCCAAACAAGGCTCATTATAACTAAAACCTCTCTGAATGATCTGATCGTAAAAAACATGATGTTCTAAATCCTCATAATCTACAGTTTTAAGAGTTTTTGCCTGTACTTTTACCACTGTATTTTGGTAGCAGAAATAACTTATTTCCTGCGTATCCCTAAGTGGATTAAGCTCTTCATGTCGCAAAAATGATAATGTCGCATCTTCTGAAATCTGCCGTGCTTTATTGATCCAAGCATTTTTGATTTCGTATTTGGTCACTCCGTACTCGAGTTCTGATTCCTGATCGAAGTTTTCATCAAGATATTCAAGTGCTGTCTGTATGATGTCCGACTTATTAACAATTTTTACAATATTATCCTGTATTCTGACAAGATGTTCAACTCCAAATATTTTGGCTCTTCTGAATCCCAAATCTTCGGTATATTCTATATAACCGTACGTATCAAACCGTACTTTACCCTTATCAGTAACTTCAAATGGAATTTCTATTTTTTTGCTATTCTCCATTTTATTTTTTCAACTTTAATTGATTAGACTTCAAGAATTCCTCTACCTCAGAAAGCTTATACCGAATATTCTTATCCATCGGATAAGTAGGGAAATCGGGATTAGCTTTCTTAAATTTGTAGAGGTGTGAAATTGAGATTTGAAGATGTTCGCATAACTGCTTATCTGTCAAAAGCTTTTCCTGACCCACAGGCGTCCCTGCTAGTCCCAAGCCTTGCTCCGTCAGTAGAGATAGTACTCTCTCTGCTATCCGAACCTCCAGCTCCGAAAAAACTTTTGTTAGATGATATGTTAGTGCGTTGTTATCCATGATCCTGTCTCAATTTGACGGATCAAAAGTAGAATAGCGAAGAATTTTTTGTAGTACGATGTGTAAAATCTCAACCGTATTTATACGTTTTACACATCAGGAATAAGTTTTTAATTTTTAGCAGGGCGAATACTTGTAGAAAAAGTATCAATGAATTGATCTACTGTATAATCGATATTTTTTATTTTCTTTTCAATATAATCCTCTCTGATGAAAGGAAATGAATTATACAGGACTTTTGTAAAATCTATTTTGCCAACCTCATTTAATGCGAAAGATTTTTTTAACTCTTCTAATTTTTCGGGTGTGGGATAAAATTTCTTACGGTTTTCATTCACTTCTATCGTTCTGCCTGTTTCAATAAGTAATCCTTTGCTGTCAGTACGTTTTTCTTTAATTACACCATTTTTTAATCCCTTAGCAAGATCTTCACAGTAATTGGCAAAGTACTTTTCATATTTAGCTTTTTCAGATTTATAAAATTTATTATAACTATCATAAAGCGTATAAGCCTTACTTTTGAAATCTCCTACATTGTGAACTTCTATATAAAGTAATGAAACAAGGTAAGGATTGAACTGAAAATCGAAAGAATTATTAAAAAATCTTTCTATATCATGATCGGAAAAAATATCTCTGAAAATTTCAAATACTTCCTCTTTGAATCTGTTTTTATTTTGTGAAAATGTTTTATGTCTACTTTCAAAGTCTTCTATAGTTTGAGGAACAAAATAGAGAGGTATTCTGTAATCAATAATTTCTTCTTCATAAGGAAATTGCAGATCCTTAAAGTTTTTATACTTTCTTTTGTGGTTTTTGGCGATTCTCTCCAACGAATTCTTCATTCCCTCTACACTGGATAAGAATTCCTCTGAATTTTCCTGAATTCTTCTTACAGTTTCATCTTCCATTCCCCAATCATCTTTTTGTTTGTTTAACCACGAGGTAAGTTTAGGTTTAGAATAATATTCAACTCCATATTTACAGATAAAGTACTGTTCCAAAATAGTAAACCTTTTTATTTTCTCCTCAAATACATCCAAATCGAGAAATTCTTCTAAAGTATTCTCCAAAAATGTAAATATTTTTGGAAGTGATTCTAATGGTAAATCAGTTAATTCAAGAGTAATAATATCGTTTCTTTTCATATAAAGACTTTCGGAAGAACTAAGATAAAAATATTTGGTGGAATCTGAGGGAATATCGGAGATTGACGAAAATGGAAATTTTCTCAATCTCTTTAGGCAAAAGGGATAGAGATATAAAATGGAGAAATGATTTGATCAATTTTATAATCACAAAATCATTTTAATTTTTATTTTAAAATAGAACCATATTCTTGCGAAGTCAATCCAGCAAGGCTTTTCCGAGGAAGTTTAAGCGTATATTTCAGCGTTGTGGTTTTGGGAAATAAAAAAGCCCCATAAATAGGGGCTTGTCGAGTTTTTGTAGTGGTCCCACCTGGGCTCGAACCAGGGACCACCTGATTATGAGTCAGGTGCTCTAACCAACTGAGCTATAGGACCTCAAAACTTGGTTAAATTTTGTGATTGCAAAAATAGCAAAATTTCTTTCACTACAAAACTTTTTATTGCTTTTCTTGACAAAGTTCTACCAACACTCCGTTCGTGGATTTTGGGTGCAGGAAGACAACTAATTTGTTATCAGCACCTTCTTTAGGTTCTTCGGAGATAAACTGAAATCCTTCTTTTTTTAATCTTTCAATCTCTTCAAGGATATTTTCTACACCAAATGCCAAATGATGGATACCTTCACCTTTTTTATCAATAAACTTCGAGATCGGGCTTTCCGGGTTACTGGCTTCTAACAGCTCTATTTTACTTCCTCCCGCTCCGTAAAAAGAAGTGACAACCCCTTCCCTTTCCACACTTTCTTTTTTATAAGATTCTTTTCCTAACAGTTTGGTAAAAAGGTCATCAGAAATTCCTAAAGATTTTACGGCAATACCGATATGTTCTAGCTTCATAAATACTAATAAATATAATTAAATCGTAAATTTGATACCGGAGCTGAATTTCAAAGGTATCAATTCAAACAAAAGTACTAAATTTGCATAACTTATGGAAAGTAACAGACAAAGAAAAGTAGCACAGATCATCCAGGAAGACTTCGCAGAGCTTTTCCGCAAACAGGCTTCAGAAAGCAAGCAGAGCATATTGGTATCCGTTTCAGATGTAAAAGTATCGGCAGATCTGGGTATTGCTAAAATTTATTTAAGTATTTTCCCGCAGGAATTCCGTTCCGCGGTGATGAAGGAAATTGAAGAAAACAAACCTCAGTACAGAAATTTTATTGGCCAGAAAATGGCAAAACAGGTACGTATAATTCCGCAGCTTAACTTTTATCTGGACACCGCTCTTGATGATGTTGAAAAACTAGAAAGAGAATTAAGAGGCGAAGGCGACAATCCGGTTTTATAAATCTTGAAAAATATTGCATTTTACATAGCATCCAGATACCTTTTGGCTAAAAAGGGAAGCACGGCCGTGACGTTTATAACGTGGCTTTCGGTAGGGGCTATGACGGTTGCTGTGACTGCAATGTTTGTGATCATTTCAGTGTTTTCAGGCCTTGAAACCCTGAACAAAGACCTGATTTCCAATCTTCATGCTGATCTCACCCTGAAAAGTATTTCAGGAAAAACAGTGAAAGATCTGGATAAGGTCACTACAGTTTTAAAAAACAATAAGGCAATCAGCAGTTTTTCCCGCGTCATTGAGGAAAAAGTATATGTCAATTATAAAGGTAAAGGTGATATTGCCTATTTAAGAGGAGTTGATTCCGCTTATATAAAAGTCAATCCCATTGATAAAGATGTATTCTATGGAACTTATCCAAGTTTCCAGTACTCCAATGAAGTGTTAATGGAAACAAACCTGCACAACAGGCTTTCAATTCCTATAGATTCTACAAGCAATTACGCTACAATCTTTATGCCCAAGCCGGGAACCGGTATCATTAACAAAGAGGAAGACATCTATAATAAAAGAGATTTTCTGGTAACAGGAGTTTTCCCGGGAAAAGAACAGCTGGACAGCTATATCATTGCCCCAATAGAGCTTACCGAAGAATTACTCAGCCTGCCAAAAAAATCAGCGTATCAGATTGTCATCAAATTAAAAAATCCGGAAAATGCTGATGCCGTAAAACAGAGCCTTCTTACTTCATTGGGAAAAAATATTGAAATAAAAACCAAGGAAGAAGAAAATGCTGCGTTCTGGAAAATGATCAATACGGAAAAGATGTTCATCTATCTTATCTTTGCCCTGGTGATTTTCATTACGACCTTCAATCTGGCCGGAGCGATCATTATTCTTCAGCTTGATAAAAGAGAACAGTCCAGATCCCTTATTTCACTGGGCTTTCCAATCAGCCATTTAAGAATGACCTATTTCTATACCGGGCTGCTTATCGTGATTTCCGGAGTAATCTCTGGCCTGATCGCAGGAACCCTACTCTGCTATTTCCAACTTTATACGGAATTCTTCAGAGCTAATGAAATGCTCCCTTTCCCTGTAAAAATCGTTGGAAAAAATTATCTTATCGTAGCTTTCACTGCTTCCCTGTTTGGGATCATTATCTCCTGGTTTTTTTCCAAAATCAGCAAAGACTATATTACTAAAAGTTAATATATCCGATTTGAAATAAAATCAGCTTCATTTTCAATTTTTTGTACCTTTACGGCCCAATTTTTTTTAAATGAAACGAATTTTATCTTTTTTCTTACTGAGTGTCACATTTATTTTCGCCTCAGCTCAGGCTCCTGCAGGTTATTATGATAACGCTGCAGGGCTTACGGGTGCTCCACTTAAAACTGCACTTAAAGGCATAATTGAACAAGGGCATCAGGATCATGGCTACGGTGGCCTATGGACAGGCTATGCAACAACTGACCGTGACTTTTTTTACGAAAATGACGGAACTATTTTGGATATTTATTCTGAAAAGCCAAACAGCTCTGATCCTTACACATACACTCTGGGTACAAACCAGTGTGGCAGCAGTGGGTATAACAGCGAAGGAGACTGCTACAACAGAGAACATATTGTACCTCAAAGCTTATTCGATGAAGCCAGTCCAATGGTATCAGATATTCATTTCATCCGCGCAACCGACGGAAAAGTGAATGGGATGAGGTCAAACTACCCTTTTGGTAAAGTACAAATTGCCTCTTTTACATCAGAAAACGGATCTAAACTCGGAAATTCAGTATCACCAGGGTATGGAGGGACTGTATTTGAGCCTATTGATGCTTTTAAAGGTGACGTAGCTAGAATGATCTTCTATTTTGTAACGAGATATGAAGCTGGACTTCCAGGTTTCAGTACCGGAAATATGCTGGGTGGATCTACCTATCCTGGGCTTCAGACATGGGAATTGAATCAGCTTTTGGCGTGGCATATAATGGATCCCGTTTCATCTGAAGAAATTGCCAGAAATAATGCATCTTATACTTATCAGGGAAACAGAAATCCATTTATAGACAATCCTTCTTATGCTGAGCAGATCTGGGGAACACCGGTTATAGACACACAGGCTCCAACTGCTGCGACCAATCTTATTACCCAGAACCCAACTTCGAATACGATTTCTTTAAGCTGGACTGCTGCTACAGATAATGTTGGTGTTACAGCTTATGATGTTTATGCTAACGGAATACTGAAAACTACAGTTGCAGGAACTACAGCTACTGTTCAGGGACTATCTCCGTCTACTACCTATACTTTCTATGTGATTGCTAAAGACGCTTCAGGAAACTCTTCTCCACAAAGTAATTCTGCAGACGGAACAACTCTCGCAGGGCAGCCTAGCGGAAATACAAGCTGTGGAACTGAAAACTTTGAGAATATTCCGGCATCAGATTCCCAATATTCAACAAGAACATGGACAAACAATAATATTTCATGGACAGCTAACTTCGCAAGAACAGATCAGACCATTAACGGAAGAGCAATTACTATTCAAGGTGGAGATTTGACAAGTTCTACAATTTCAGGAGGAGTACAGTCTATAACAATAACCACTCAACGAAAATTCACTACGGGTTCAAATGGTAATTTAAATATTGAAGTTAATGGAACTGTGATAGGAACTGTTCCATACAGCACAACAGTAACTACAACAACAGTTAACGCAAATATCAGTGGAAATGCAATTATTAAGATCACTAACCCTGGTTCAAACAGAGTTGCCATAGATGACCTTACATGGACATGTTTCGGTTCACTGGGAACTTCTGACATTAAAAAAGACAATTCTGAATTCATCATCTACCCTAACCCGGTAAAAAACAATGAATTATTTGTAAAAGGTGAAAACTTAAGCAAAATTTCAAAAGCTGAGATTTATGATCTTTCTGGAAAACTGATAGAAGTTATTGCAAATCCTTTCAAAAACTCCAATAAGATCAATATTAAAGGACTTACTAAGGGAAACTATATATTGAAAACAGACCGGTTCTCTACAAAATTCATGGTAGACTAAACCGTAAAAATATTTGATAATAAAGACCGATTTATTCGGTCTTTTTTTTATTTTTGATACATGGATTCCAATAAAAAATTAGGACTGATAGGAAAGAATATTTCCTATTCCTTTTCCAAAAAATTCTTTGAAGACAAGTTCCAGAAGCTGATGCTGAAAGACTTTACCTACGATATTTTTGACCTAAATGAAATTGATGAAGTAGAAACCCTTCTGAATGATCCTGAACTTTTAGGATTCAATGTTACTATTCCTTACAAAGAAAGGGTCGTTGACTATCTCGACGAACTTAGCGACGAAGCAGAAAAGATTGGTGCCGTCAATTGTGTTCTGATCAGAGATGGTAAAAAAACAGGTTACAATACTGATGCTTTTGGTTTTGAAAAAACACTTCTGCTCCACAAAAAATCCCATCAGGACAAAGCATTGATTCTGGGAAACGGAGGTGCTGCAAAAGCTGTGAAATATATTATGGATAAGCATGGAATTCCATCCGTTACTATTTCCAGAAATTCCGAAATCAATTTCATGAATCTGGACAGGGAGACGGTCCGCGACCATAAGATCATCATCCAGTGTACTCCTGTAGGGACATTCCCAAATGTAGAAGACTGCCTGGAATTCCCTTTTGAAGGAATCACCCCGGAACACCTGATTATTGACCTGATCTACAACCCGAACTACACCCAGTTCATCATTAAAGCCTCCGAAAAAGGAGCCAAAACAGTGAATGGTTATTATATGCTTGAGCAGCAAGCAGAAAAAGCTTGGGAAATTTGGAATTTTCAAAAAAAATAAACTAAATTAGTACCTTAATTGGCTTTACTGCTATATACAAAAGGATATTAACGCCACTCACATAAAAGATTTGCTATGATTACAGAAAACAATCTTTCTGAAAACGAAGAAAACAAAAATTCTAACGAAGTATCTCAAGAAGAAACATCTGAAACACCTGTACCTCATGGTGAAAGCGCTCATGAAGATGACGCAGAACACCTGGAAGAGGATCATGCTGATGATATTTCCCTGGCCGATGCTTTAAAAGAAATGGAAACCATCATCAACTCGGCTAATGCAGGCGAGAATTTCAAAAGATTCAATCAGTTAAAAGAAAAAGCAGGTCATTACATTCATGATGAAGTGGAAGACAAAAAGCATGAGTATGTAGAAGGCGGGAATCCTCCTGAAAACTTTAGCTACGAGCATCCTTTACAGTCCAAATTCTCCGCTCTGGTTAATATTTTCAGGGAAAAACATGACAGCTACCAGAAATCTCAGGATGAAGAACAGAAAAAAAACCTTGAGCACCGCCAGAATATCATAGAAAGACTTAAAAACCTTTATACCAATTCTGAACCGGGAACCAATCTTTTCAAATCCATCCGTGAAATCAAAGAAGAATGGTCAAAAGCCGGCCAGGTTGCAAAATCCGAATTCAAGATCCTTAATAATAATTACTTCCACCATCTGAACCAGTTTTATCAGATGCTGGATCTGAATAAAGAATTTCTGGAGCAGGAATTCAGCCATAATTTAGAGAAAAGACAGCATATCATTGCGCGTGCTAAAGAACTGGAAAGTGAGCCTATAATTCAGAAAGCCCTGAACGAGCTTCAGTATCTTCACAAGCTTTGGAAAGAAGAAGCTGAGCCTGTAGCAGAAGAATTCCGTGAAAAAACATGGGAAGAGTTCAAAGAAATCTCCAACAAGATCCACGAAAGAAAATCTGAGCTCTCTGCAGCTATTGAAGGCGAACAGAATGATAATCTTGAAAAGAAAAACCAGATCATCGCAGAGATCAAAAAATTGTCTGAGCCTTCCGAAACTCCTAACCACAGCTACTGGCAGAATTCTATCAAAAGAGTTGAAGACCTTCGTACTGAATTCTTAAAAACAGGAAGTGTTCCAAGAAAATTATCCAACCAGAACTGGAATGATTTCAAAACAACACTCAGAGCTTTCAATACAACAAAAAATAATTATTATAAATCTCTCAAAGGTTCCCAGCAAACCAATCTGGAAGAGAAATTAAAACTGATCCAGACTGCACAGGACAATATGAACAATGAAGAATGGGATATTGCCGTTCCTCTGTTCAAAAAGCTTCAGGAAGACTGGAAAAAAATCGGACACGTTCCAAAGAGCATGACCAATAAAATCTGGGACGAATTCCGTGATGCCTGTAATACGTTCTTCAATAATTACAGAGAGAAAAACAATGCTTCTAACGATAATTGGAAAGAGAACTATAAACAGAAAAAAGAAATTCTCGAGGATCTGAAAACCGTTTCCAATGACGAAGGCAGTATTGAAAGAATAGAAGCAATAAAAACCGCCTGGAACAACATCGGGAAAGTACCAAGAGACAAAATCTCAATCAATACCGAGTTCAACAGAACGTTAAGAGAAAAGCTGAAGCTGAATAAGATCAACGAACTTGAGCTGAAAGAAGAAGGTTTAACAGAAAACCAGCTTACAGACAAGGCAAGAAAGATCAAGAGCCAGATTTCTGACCTTGAGGGTGAGATTGTAAAACTGGAAAATAACCTGGCATTCTTTAACAAGCCTTCAAGAGAAAATCCTCTTCTTAGAGATACATTCAATACAATCGACGAGAAGAAGGCTCATCTGGAAACCTTAAAGCAGAATCTTCACAATATCATTACCGGAGATTAATCTATTAAATAATATAAAAAAGGCGAAGCAAAGAAATTTGTCTTCGCTTTTTCTTTTTACTTTATGAACAACGACGAATTATACATCAAAAGATGCATTGAGCTTGCTCAGAAAGCACTGGGCAAAACCTACCCCAACCCTCTTGTAGGCAGCGTGATTGTCCATAACGGAAAAATCATCGGGGAAGGATACCATCATAAAGCCGGAGAAAACCACGCTGAGATTAACGCGATCAATTCTGTAGAAAATAAAGATCTTATACCCGAATCTACGATCTATGTTTCACTGGAGCCCTGCGCCCATTACGGTAAAACGCCACCATGTGCTTTAAAAATTAAAGAACTTGGTTTCAGGAAAGTTGTCATTGGCGCCATGGATTCTCATGACAAAGTGAACGGGAAAGGGAAAAAAATCATTCAGGATGCAGGTATTGAAGCGGTTTCAGGAATACTGGAAAAAGAATGTATCGAGCTGAATAAAAGATTTTTCACCTATCATGAAAAGAAAAGACCTTACATTATCCTGAAATGGGCCGAATCAGGAGACAGGTTTTTAGATAAGGATTTTAAACCAACAGCCATTTCAAATTCTCTGGCCAATCAATTTGTACATCAACTAAGAGCCGACGAACATGCTATTTTAGTGGGAACACAAACCGCTTTAAATGACAATCCAAGCCTGACCGTAAGAAATGCTGAAGGAGTAAATCCTATAAGAATACTCATTGATTTTGATCTGAAAGTACCGGAAAATTTCAAAATCTATAATGATGAAGCAACAACTTTGGTAATCAACAGCAAAAAAGAAGGGACTGAAAACAACATTAAATTTATCAAAGTAGGAAAAGAGAATTTCCTGCAGGATCTGATGGCTACACTTTATAAGGAACAGATACAATCCATCATTATAGAAGGAGGCAGCTATACCCTATTACAATTCATCAATGAAGAACTTTGGGATGAAGCTATTGTAATCAAAAACGAAAACCTGAAACTGGAGAATGGGACTAAAGCACCTAAACTAGATTTGAGGCCTTACGAGAGTAAAACCATTAGAGATAATACCATTTTATTTTACCAGCCCGATAACTTAGATTAGCATCATATAATTTAAAATATTTTTAAGTCATTTATGTAACATGATACCAACAATATCTTCAAAAGATTGACTTAACATAATAAAACTCCCGCAAAATTATATTTTCAGTTGAAATTAATTAAGTAACTTAACGGTGAATTAAATAATTAAACTCTAAATTATCATGAAAAACTTAAAGAAAATTTCAAGAACCGGTTTAAAAAATATTAGCGGTGGTGCATTTGTATTTGTAGACTGTACTTTACCTACCGGGGAATCTACCAGATGCAGAGACAAGTGTCCTCAGGATTATTGCGGACCGACAAGCTATATGTGTCTACTTCCTTTAGATTATTGCGGATCATAGGGAGGATTCAATATCACATTAAAAGATTTAGGAAGCTGTCAAAATATTGATGGCTTCTTTATTTATGATTGCGTAACTTATGTTGTATTTATACTTTTGCATTGATAAAGCCGGCTATAATGACGTTCGAATATAAAACCATAGAAAAACCCATAGAAAATACTTTATTAAAAGAAAAAGGAAGCAAATTCATTGGATTTGCCTTTCCGGTCAATAACGAAAGGGAGCTGAAAGAAGCATTGGAAAAAATCCGGACAGAACACCCTAAGGCTACCCATCACTGTTACGCTTTCAGAATGGGCCTGGAAGGTGAAAACTATCGGGCAAATGATGACGGTGAGCCATCAGGAAGTGCAGGTCTTCCTATCTACAATCAGCTTTTAGCACACGAAATCACCAACGTTTTGGTTATATCGGTCCGTTATTATGGCGGAACAAAACTCGGGGTTTCAGGGCTTGTAAAAGCCTATAAAGAATGTGCAAAGATCACATTGGAAGAGGCCAATATCATCACAAGAGAGCTTGAAACAGAAATTGAAATCCAGTTCAACTTCAATCAGCAGAATACTATTTTTACCCTGCTTTCCAAATTTGATGCTAGGGTTCTGAATTTTGATGCTAATGAAAACTGCATCCTCACTGCATCTTTAAAATTAGCCCAAAAAGAAAGCATTTCAGATAAATTATCCGAAATGCAGTATGTTTCATTTGAATTTAAAGATTAATTCCTTCTTCCACCAAGGAGTAATGAACCCCAATAAAGAAGCTGAGCCAGTGATCCAAGGGCTGCCACAACATACGTTCTTGCTGCCCATTTTAAACTGTCCTGTACTCCTACAAATTCTTCCTGGGTAACTGTTCCCGTGTCTTTAATCCACTTCATTGCTCGGTTACTGGCATCATATTCCACTGGAAGGGTTACAAAAGCAAAAAGTGTAGTCAATGCAAACATTGCCACTCCTATCGCCAGAACCGTCGTATTTCCGTTGGGATCATCAATAGATCTTGTTGCTGCCATAATCCCGATACCTGCGATAAGGACAAACTGCATCAGATTAGAACTTATATTCACAACAGGAACCAGCTTTGAACGCAGGTTCAGCATCGAATATCCTACAGCATGCTGCACTGCATGCCCACATTCATGCGCAGCCACAGCCGCAGCAGCTGCATTTCTCTGCATATAGACTCCTTCTGAAAGGTTAACTGTTTTATCTGCCGGGTTATAGTGATCCGTCAGCTGGCCGGGAACAGAAATTACCTGTACATCAGTGATTCCGTTATCTCTCAGCATTTTTTCTGCTATCTCTTTCCCTGAAAGTCCATTTCTAAGATGTACATTGGAATAGTATTCAAATTTCGATTTTAATCTGGACGAAACCCACCAGCTTATCAGCATTGAAACACCGATAATAATATAATAACCCATCATTTTATATAGATTTTTTGTGTTTAATTTTAAACATAATGATGTAAAAACTGTGCCAAAGTATTACATTTTATTATCTATATTTGCTCTCTAATTATCCCTTTATCTATGTCTAAAGTTTCAGTTATTGAAGTGAAAAATCAAGACGAATTAAAAAAATTCGTAAGATTTCCAATGGATCTTTATAAAAACAATCCCTATTATGTTCCTTCCTTTATTAAAGACGAATTTAAAATTTGGGACGCAAAAGAAAATCCGGCTTTAAATTATTCAAAATCCAGGCAGTTTCTTGCCCTGAAAGACAATAAAGTAGTTGGAAGAATAGCCGTGATCATCAATCACAAGGAAGAAAAGGAATTAGGCATCAGAAAAGTACGTTTCGGATGGATTGATTTTATTGATGATAAAGAAGTTTCTCAGGCGCTGATCCAAAAAGCAATAGATTACGCCAAGGAAAATAATATAGACAAGATTGAGGGCCCAATGGGCTTTACCAATCTTGATAAAGCAGGCATGCTTACCATGGGCTTTGATAAGCTGGCCACCATGATTGGAATCTACAATTATGAATACTACCCAAAACACATGGAAGATCTTGGGTTGATCAAAGAAAAAGAATGGGTGGAGTATGAAATGAATTTCCCAAAGGTTTTACCTGAAAAAGTAGAAAAATTCAGTGGTCTGATTGCTCAGAAATACAAACTTAAAGTTCTCAATTTCAAATCAAAACAGGAGATTCTCCCGTTTGTAGAACCTATGTTTAAATTGCTTGACGAAACTTATAAGCACCTTTCAACCTATACCCCTATTTCGGACGAACAGATACAGACTTACAGGGAAAAATACTTCCCTTTTATAGACAAAAACTATGTGATCTGTGTAGTGGATGAAAATAACGAACTCGTGTCATTTGCCATTACAATGCCTTCTTATTCTAAAGCCCTACAAAAATCTAAAGGAAAGCTGTTTCCTTTCGGATGGTGGCATTTTTTACAGGCAGGAAAGAAAAACGACCGTGCGAACTTTTATCTGATCGGAATTCATCCCGAATACCAGAGAAGAGGCGTTACAGCCATTATATTCAAAGAAATTTTTGTGCGTTTTACCAGCATGGGAATTGATTTTGCAGAAACCAATCCTGAACTGGAAGAAAATAAAAGTGTTCAGGTGCTTTGGCAGGATTACAATCCCGTCAATCACAAAAGAAGAAGAACCTATTCACTAGCAATTAATCATCAGTGATAAATGATGAGTTATTAGTGACTTATTTTAAACCGAAAGCTGATAACTCATACTTTACACTTCAGAAAACTTCCCTTAAAAACCTGAATTCTTTTCGTAAATTTATCCTATGAAACCACATCTCATTGTTTTCGCTGTTCTGATTGCAGCATTTATCGCTTACAACTTGTTTTTTCGGATCGAAGATGACCGAATGAATACCGTAGTCAATATAACACTGGTCAGCATTCTTTTTGGATACATATCGTTCATGGCCTACTCTCTCCTCAAAAAAATGAAGAAATAAGCGCTATTTTTATTGATTCTAAATTACCGCTTTTCCCTATTTTAATCCCACTTTTAAGCTTATTAATTTCATGCTTTCTTGTTTATTCGCTAAATTTGCAAATTGAGATAATAATGCAAAAATGAATTTACCTGAAAGTTATATTCCAATCCTTATTCAAGCAGGTGTAGCTATCGCATTCGTAGCCGTTTCTTTGCTTGGAGCCCATTTTCTGGGACCAAAACAGAAAAAAGGAAATTCTGTAAAAAACCAAAGCTGGGAATGTGGAGTTCCTGTAGAAGGAAATGCGAGAACACCGTTTTCCATCAAATATTTCCTGACAGCAGTATTATTCGTGCTATTCGATATTGAAATCGTATTTTTTTATCCATATGCTGTAAACTTCAGAGAATTCGGAATGGAAGGATTCCTTGCTGTCTTAACCTTCGTCGCAATTTTCTTCATGGCGTTTTTCTATGTATGGAAGCGTGGCGCATTAGATTGGGATAAATAAAGAATAGAAATTTTAAATGACAATTTTAGATCAGAAAATTAGAGTTAAGTTAACATTAACACCAATTTAGAATCTAAATTTAAATCTTAAATCAATCAAATGTCAGATAACAAACCAGTAATAAGAACAGATGCACCTGCTCCCGAAGGATTTGAAGGAGAAGGGTTTTTCGCAACGAAACTGAGCAGTGTAATCGGGATGGCCAGAAAATTCTCTCTTTGGCCTTTACCATTTGCTACCTCTTGTTGTGGTATCGAGTTTATGGCTACCCTGAACCCTACGTATGACGCTTCAAGATTTGGTATGGAAAGAAACTCTTTCTCACCAAGACAGGCGGATATGCTAATGGTTTGCGGGACTATATCTAAAAAATTAGGACCTGTCCTAAAAGAAGTGTACACTCAGATGGCCGAGCCAAAATGGGTGGTTGCTGTTGGAGCTTGTGCTTCCAGCGGTGGTATTTTTGACACCTACTCTGTTTTACAGGGAATTGATAAAATTATTCCGGTTGACGTTTATGTTCCGGGATGCCCTCCAAGACCGGAGCAGATTATTGAAGGCGTAATGCAGGTTCAGGCTTTGGCAGAAAGCGAAAGCATCAGAAGAAGAGATATGCCTGAATACCAAAAATTGTTAGATTCTTACAACATTAGCAACTAAAACGGAAATGACGAACGAATTTGTATTAGAAGCAATCACAAGAGAATTTCCGGAGTCTGTAATCTCTAGTTCAGAGCCTTATGGAATGTTAACTATTGAAGTAAAAAAAGATGATATCAAAAAGATTATTCATTATCTGAAAGATTCATCGTTGGAATTTAACTTTCTTACCGATATCTGCGGTATCCATTACCCTGAATTTCCGGACAAGGAAATCGGTGTCGTGTATCACCTGCACAATATGATGGCTAATGTCAGATTACGCCTGAAGATCTTTATGGCCAGAGAAAATATCGAAGTGGATTCTCTTGTAGATTTATTTGCCGGAGCCAACTGGATGGAAAGAGAAACGTTTGATTTCTACGGAATTAAATTTAAAGGACATCCTGACCTGAGACCTATCCTGAATATGGAAGATCTCGGATACCACCCTATGCTGAAGGAATACCGTCTTGAAGATGGAACCAGAACAGATAAGGACGATAACATGTTCGGAAGATAAAAAAATATAAATGATTAATGATGGTTGGTTCATGATCAATTATCGCTTATCGATTATCAATTATATATTATGAAAGATAACTCATTATCTAATATACTTAACCAATACGAAAGTAAGGAGCAGATTGACGGGCAGCTTTATACCCTCAATTTGGGACCTACCCACCCTGCAACCCACGGGATCTTCCAGAACATCTTAACGATGGACGGAGAAAGAATCCTTCACGCGGAGCAAACAGTAGGCTATATCCACAGAGCATTTGAAAAAATTTCTGAAAGAAGAAATTATGCTCAGATCACTACCCTTACCGACCGTATGAATTACTGTTCAGCACCAATCAATAACCTTGGCTGGCACATGACAGTAGAAAAGCTGATCGGTGTACAAGTTCCAAAACGTGTAGATTATATGCGTGTGATTTTAATGGAATTGGCCAGAATCGGTGATCACCTGATCTGTAACGGGGTAACCGGAATGGATGCAGGAGCCATTACAGGTCTTACTTATATGTTCATCGAAAGAGAGCGTATTTACGATATGTACGAGCAGATTTGTGGTGCAAGAATGACGACCAATATGGGAAGAATCGGAGGTTTTGAAAGAGATTTCACTCCAAAATTCCATGAGTTATTAAAAGACTTCCTGAAAACATTCCCGGGAAGATTTAAAGAATTCTGTACTTTATTGGAAAGAAACAGGATTTTCATGGACAGAACCATTGGAGCGGGAGCAATTTCTGCTGAAAGAGCATTAAGCTACGGTTTTACAGGTCCAAACTTACGTGCAGCAGGCGTAGATTATGATGTAAGAGTTGCACAGCCCTATTCTTCTTACGAAGATTTCGATTTCATCATTCCGGTAGGAACTGCAGGTGACACTTACGACCGTTTCATGGTTCGTCAGCAGGAAATCTGGGAATCACTTAAAATTATCAATCAGGCATACGACAATCTTCCTGAAGGACCATTCCATGCGGATGTTCCGGATTTCTATCTTCCTGAAAAGGCGGATGTTTATCAGAAAATGGAAGCCTTGATCTACCATTTCAAAATTGTTATGGGAGAAACCGATGTGCCAAAAGGAGAAGTTTATCATGCTGTAGAAGGTGGAAACGGAGAATTAGGTTTCTATTTAGTGAGCGACGGAGGAAGAAGCCCGTACAGACTTCACTTCAGGAGACCATGCTTCATCTACTATCAGGCATATCCCGAAATGATCACTGGTTCTGTAATTTCAGATGCGATCGTTACGATGTGTAGTATGAATATTATTGCGGGAGAATTAGACGCATAATACATTAGACAAAAAGATAAAAGAAGAAAGATAAAAGACTTTCTTCAACCCAATATAAATACGAATTTAGAATAACGGACTTCAGAATCTTTTTTCTTTGTTCTTTACTCTTTAATCTTAGATAAAAAATGAGCGAAACAATAGCTTTTAAACCGGAAAGTTTAGAACAGGTACACAAAATTATCGCAAGATATCCTGAGGGAAGACAAAAGTCTGCTCTTCTTCCTGTACTTCACTTAGCACAGAAAGAATTCGGAGGATGGTTAGACGTTCCTGTGATGGATTATGTTGCTGAATTATTAAGTATTAAGCCAATTGAAGTATATGAAGTAGCTACTTTTTATACCATGTTCAATATGAAGCCGGTTGGTAAATATGTTTTGGAAGTGTGCAGAACAGGGCCTTGTATGGTTTGCGGAAGCGAAAAGATCCTTGATCATATCAGAACCAAGCTGAACATTAAAGACGGAGAAACTACTGAAGACGGTATGTTTACCCTAAAACCTGCTGAATGCCTCGGAGCTTGCGGATATGCACCAATGATGCAGTTAGGGAAATTCTTTCATGAAAATTTAACGATAGAAAAAGTAGACGAAATCCTTGATCTTTGCAGACAGGGACAAGTTGCTTTAGATTAATTAAAATATACGATGAGTAAAAAACTTTTACTTAAAGATGCACATATAGAAGGTATTCGCTACTTTGAAACTTACCGCAAACAGGGAGGTTACACCGCAGCAGAAAAAGCCTTGAAAATGACCCCCGACGAAATTCTTGAAGAAGTAAAAGCTTCAGGACTTCGTGGACGTGGTGGAGCCGGATTCCCAACAGGAATGAAATGGAGCTTTCTGGCAAAACCGGAAGGCGTGCCAAGACACCTTGTTGTCAATGCTGATGAATCTGAGCCGGGAACTTTCAAAGACAGATATCTGATGGAGTTTCTTCCTCATTTGCTGATCGAAGGAATGCTTATATCCTCTTACTGTTTAGGTTCCAATGTTTCTTATATCTACATCCGTGGAGAATACTCATGGATTCCTGATATTTTGGAGGAAGCTATTGAAGAAGCTAAAGCGGCAGGATTTTTAGGTAAAAATATTTTAGGAACCGGTTTTGACTGTGAAATTTACGTTCAGAGAGGAGGAGGAGCTTATATCTGCGGTGAAGAAACTGCATTGCTTGAATCCCTTGAAGGTAAAAGAGGAAATCCAAGGTTAAAACCACCATTCCCGGCTGTAAAAGGACTTTGGGAAAGACCAACGGTGGTAAACAACGTGGAATCTATTGCAGCTATCGTTCCGATTATTGATATTACAGGAGCTGAATACGCAAAAATAGGAGTTGGAAGATCTACAGGTACAAAATTAATTTCTGCTTGCGGAAATATCAACAAACCTGGAGTTTATGAAATTGATATGACGATCACTGTTGAAGAATTCATCTATTCTGATGAATACTGTGGTGGTATCAAAGACGGGAAAAGGCTGAAAGCCTGTATTCCTGGAGGAAGTTCTGTTCCGATTGTTCCTGCCAATTTATTGTTGAGAACCGTAAACGGAGAACCTAGATACATGAACTACGAATCACTGGCAGACGGTGGTTTTGCTACCGGAACCATGATGGGTTCAGGAGGTTTCATCGTTTTGGATGAAGATCAGTGTATCGTAGAACATACCATGACTTTGGCAAGATTCTACAATCACGAAAGTTGCGGACAATGTACCCCTTGCCGTGAAGGTACAGGATGGATGTACAAAATTTTAAAGAAGATTGAAAAAGGAGAAGGAAAAATGGAAGATATTGACCTTCTTTGGGATATACAGAGAAAGATTGAAGGAAACACGATCTGTCCGTTGGGTGATGCAGCAGCTTGGCCAGTTGCAGCAGCGATCCGCCATTTCAGAGATGAATTTGAATGGCATATTAAAAACCCTGAGCTGTCTCAGACACAAAATTATGGATTGGCTAATTATGCTGATCCGATTCCGGCTGTTGAAAAAAATGCATAGCTAAAAAAATGAAGAAGTTATTGGTTGTCGGCTTAATGATGTCGGGGTTTGCTTTCGGGCAGGTAAAACAGGATACATTAGACAAAGAATATAAACTGGAGGTAGCTCCAAAGAAAGAGAAAAAGCAGAAACCCAATCCTTTGAGCAAGAAAGGTCAGGTGTTTGTTTTTTACGGATGGAACAGAGGAGCTTTTAGCAATTCTGATATCCATTTTACAGGAAACGGTTATGATTTCCAGCTGAATAACGTACAGGCAAGAGATAAACCTACCAAGTTCGGAATCGTTTATATCGATCCAAGCTGGTTTACCGTAACGCAGTACAATTTCAGACTGGGATATTTTATCAAAGATAATTTAGCCCTTGTTTTAGGGATAGATCATATGAAATATGTAATGAAACAGGACCAGACAGTTGATTTTTCAGGTACAATTTCAGATCCTAAATATGCAGGAATGGTACAGAACGGACAGGTTAATTTAGCTGATACACAGTTTCTTACTTTCGAGCATACAGACGGATTAAATTATGAAAATTTGGGTCTTGAGAAATACAGGAACCTTATTCATAAGAAAAATATAGATCTGGTATGGTCTTATGGAGCAGGAATCGGGGTGATGTTTCCTAAAAGTAACATCAAGCTTTTTGGAAATGAAAGGAGCGACCGTTTTCACGTTGCAGGTATGGGAACCGATCTTAGAACCAGCCTTAACATGGTTTTCTGGAAAAACTGGATGATCAGGGCAGAGGCAAAAGCAGGATATATCAATATGTGGGATATTAAAACTACATTAAATAACAAGCCGGATAAAGCCCGTCAGGATTTTGTTTTCGGACAGGTCCTTGCAGGAGTCGGATATACATTTAACACGAAGAAGTATAATTAAAATATAGCTTAACGCCTTAAAAGCATAAGCGAAAGCATAGAATATGAGCGAAGAGGTTAAAAAATTCAAAATAACTATAGACGGACAGACTACTGAAGTTTTGCCTGGAACTTCTATTTTGGAAGCAGCCAGACAAATCGGTGGAAAATCTGTACCTCCTGCAATGTGCTATTACAGCAAATTGGAAACCAGTGGAGGGAGATGTAGAACTTGCTTGGTTGAAGTTTCAAAAGGTTCCGAAGCAGATCCGCGCCCTATGCCAAAACTAGTCGCGAGTTGCAGAACTAACGTGATGGATGGTATGGAAGTGAAGAATCTTTCTTCCGAAAAAGCTCAGGAAGGCAGAAAAGCCGTTACCGAATTTCTATTGGTGAACCACCCTTTGGACTGCCCTATCTGCGACCAGGCCGGTGAATGTCACCTTCAGGATCTTGGGTATGAGCATGGAAACCTTGAAACCAGAACCGAATTTGAAAGAAATACGTACGAAGCAGATGATCTTGGTCCGAATATCAAGCTGAATATGAACCGTTGTATTCTTTGTGCAAGATGTGTATTGGCTGCCAACCAGTTAACAGGTGAAAGAGAGCATGGTATTCTTTTCAGAGGAGATCACGCTGAAATTTCTACTTATTTAAATAAAGCTTTGGATAACGACTTCATCGGAAACATTATTGATGTTTGTCCGGTTGGAGCCTTAACAGACAGGACTTCCCGTTTTGCAAGCAGAGTCTGGTTCACAAAACCAATGAATGCTACCTGCAAATGTGATAAATGTTCAGGAAAAGCCGTAGTTTGGATGAAAGGTGATGAAATCATAAGAGTTACTGCCAGAAAAGACCAATGGGGAGAGGTGGAAGAATTCATCTGCGACACTTGTCGTTTCGAAAGAAAAGAACTTTCTGACTGGAACATCGAAGGTCCTAGACATATCGACAGACACTCAGTAATTTCATTGAACCACTATGAAAAACCAAAGGATGAGCTAAGAGTATTAGACAATCCTATGGCAAAAGAAATCAGTGAAAAAGACGAAAAATAATTAATAAGACATCAGATTTCAGACACCAGACTTCAGACAATAGATTTTAAATCTGATATCCAGCATCTGACATCTTAATATCTAAATAAAAAATGGATTTACTAACATTTAAACTTATACTTGTACTGGCACTTTTCCTGCTGTCTCTTACGATAGCCGCCTACTCTACCTGGGCAGAAAGAAAAGTAGCGTCTATCATGCAGGATAGAATTGGTCCCAACAGAGCCGGACCTTTCGGATTGCTGCAGCCTCTTGCTGACGGTGGAAAGTTTTTCTTTAAGGAAGATTTTACCCCTGCCAATGCAGAAAAATTTCTTTTCGTGTTGGGACCGGCATTGGTTATGTTTATTTCACTAATCACAGGAGCAGTTATTCCCTGGGGTAAAAGTTTAAATATTGCAGGTACTTCTTTTGATTTACAGGTTGCCAACATCGACGTTGGGGTACTTTTCATCATCGGAATGGCCTCAATCGGTGTATACGGAATCATGATCGGAGGTTGGGCTTCGAATAACAAATATTCATTATTAGGAGCTATCCGTGCTTCTTCACAGATGATTTCTTACGAATTGGCGATGGGATTAGCTTTACTTTCTATCATTATGATGACGGGAAGTTTAGACTTAAAAGAAATTACTGAAAGCCAAACGACAGGAAAACTTTGGGGAGTTATTCCCTGGGTTTCCGGACTGAACTGGAATATTTTCTATCAGCCAATCGCTTTCCTTGTATTCTTTGTGGCAGCTTTGGCAGAAACCAACAGACACCCTTTCGATTTACCTGAATGTGAATCTGAGCTTGTAACAGGATATTCTACAGAATACTCATCAATGAAGTTAGGTTTATACATGTTCGGTGAATACGTAAACATGTTTATCTCCAATGCTTTCATGGTCGTTCTTTTCTTCGGTGGATACAACTATCCGGGAATTGAATGGGTAACTCAGAACTGGGGTGAAAACGCTGCAGGAATTTTGAGTATCGTAGCATTCTTAACAAAAACGGTAATCGGAATTCTGATCTTCATGTGGATCAGATGGACGCTTCCAAGATTTAGATATGACCAATTGATGCACTTAGGATGGAAAACTTTAATTCCAATGGCATTGGTAAACTTATTAATTACAGGTGCTGTAATTTTAGCGTTTGGAAATTAATTAAACCGTATCTAAACCTTATAGGTTTTAAAAACCTATAAGGTTTGTGTAAATTAAATATTAAAAATTAAGATAACAGGCAAGATTAGTCTAAAATCTAACGTCTAACATCTAACATCTATAATTAAATGAAACTTACGAACAGATCAAAAGTTGTTTCCAATAAAGAAATGACCCTTGCTGAAAAAATCTACCTTCCTGCTATCTTTACAGGGATGGGGATTACATTCAAGCATGCTGTAAGAACCGTGATAAAAGGAGCTCCCGCAGTATATTCGTATCCTGAGGTACAAAAGCCAAGAACTACTATCTGGAGAGGTCAGCACGTTCTGAAAAGAGACGAGGAAGGCAGAGAAAGATGTACAGCTTGCGGTCTTTGTGCTGTAGCCTGTCCTGCAGAAGCTATTACGATGACCTCTGCTGAAAGAACGAAGGAAGAAAAACACCTTTACAGAGAAGAAAAATATGCATCAGTATATGAAATCAATATGCTGAGATGTATTTTCTGCGGAATGTGTGAAGAAGCCTGTCCGAAATCTGCCATCTATCTTACAGACAGATTGGTAGATGTAGAAACTAACAGAGGTTCTTTCATCTACGGAAAAGATAAGTTGGTTGAAAAAATAAATGAAAGGATTGACATTACGACAAGACAGTCCGAGAAACAAAAAAATGCGGTAAAATAATGGATCAGATTTTATTTTTCTTGGTGGCGTTTTTAGCAGTGGCAAGTGCGGTTTACTTTGTGTTTGCAAGAAATCCTCTTTATGCTGTTTTGTCATTAATTGTTACGATGTTTTCCATTGCAGGGATGTACATCCTTCTGAATGCACAATTCCTTGCCATCATCCAGATTATAGTGTATGCCGGAGCCATCATGGTATTATTCCTTTATATCCTGATGATGCTTAATCTTAATAAAGAAGACGAAAGTAAGAAGGGCAATACTTTAAAATTTGTCGGAGTTTTTACAGCCGGTCTTTTATTAATTGGGGTTTTAGGCGTATTCAGAGGTGTTCAGGACAACCACATTGTTGTTGACAATGTAGACAAAGGTGTGGGTCTTACGAAAAATCTGGGAAGGCTTTTGTTTAACGAATATGTTTTGCCGTTTGAGCTTGCATCCATCCTTATTTTGGCAGGTATTGTAGGTGCGGTATTAATCGGTAAAAAAGATTTATAAAATTATGGGAGAAGTAAATACATTTATACAAAGCGTCCCTCTGAATTATTTCATCATTCTTTCTTCAGTATTGTTCTGTCTGGGAGTGTTGGGAGTATTGCTGAGAAAAAACGCTATTGTTATTTTGGGCTGTGTAGAGCTTATGCTGAATTCTGTAAACCTTTTATTGGCTGCTTTTTCAGCATATAAAGGAAACGGAGACGGACAGCTTCTAGTTTTCTTCATTATGGTGGTAGCCGCCGCTGAAGTAGCGGTAGGTCTGGCAATTATTGCTATGCTGTATAGAAATACCCGTTCTGTAGATGTTAGTATATTTAATAAATTAAGAGGATAAGGAATGGAAAATTTAGTGTATGCAATAGTACTTTTACCACTTTTAGGGTTTCTTATTAACGGTTTATTCGGGAAAAATCTTCCAAAAATATTCGTAGGCTCTCTGGCTACAGCAATGGTTTTCGGATCATTCTGTATCGCGGTAAGTCTTTTCCTGAATATGAATTCTGAAAGCCAGCCGGTTATCGTAAAAGCATTTGAATGGTTTACAGTAAACGGAGTTCAGATCAATTTCGGATTCCAGATTGATCAGCTTTCTTTGATGATGGTAATGATCATTACAGGGATTGGATCTTTAATTCACCTGTATTCTATCGGATATATGAGCCACGACAAAGGTTTCTATAAGTTCTTTACTTATCTGAATCTTTTCATCTTCTCTATGTTACTTTTGGTAATGGGAAGCAACTACCTGATCCTGTTCATCGGATGGGAAGGTGTAGGTCTTTGTTCTTACCTGTTGATCGGATTCTGGTATACCAACGAAGAATACGGTAAAGCGGCAAGAAAAGCTTTCATCATGAACAGAATTGGTGACCTTGCATTATTGATCGGTATTTTCATGATCGCTTCTCAGACCAATGCTGTAGATTACCTTACAGTAGCACAGAACGCTTCAAAATTTGAATTAGACGGAACAGTAATTATCTTTATTACAGCCAGTTTATTTATCGGGGCTACCGGTAAATCAGCTCAGGTTCCTTTATATACATGGTTACCGGATGCGATGGCCGGACCAACTCCTGTTTCAGCATTAATCCACGCGGCAACGATGGTAACTGCGGGTATCTACTTAGTAGTAAGATCAAACTTCTTATTTACTTTGGCACCTACGGTTCAGGGAGGAATTTTATTCATCGGATTCTTAACAGCTGCTTTGGCTGGATTCTATGCACTTCGTCAGAACGACATCAAAAAAGTATTGGCCTACTCTACCGTTTCACAGCTTGGATTTATGTTCATTGCTTTAGGATTGGGAGCTTATACTACAGCGATGTTCCACGTAATGACACACGCATTCTTCAAGGCTTTATTATTCCTTGGAGCAGGTTCTGTGATCCACGCGATGAGCAACGAGCAGGATATGCGTTTCATGGGAGGTCTGAAAAAATACATTCCTATTACACACGCTACTTTCCTTATCGGAACATTAGCCATCTCAGGTTTCCCTTTACTTTCAGGGATGATCTCAAAAGACGAAATTTTAGTAGCAGCATTCGCTAAAAACCCTGTCTACTGGGTAATTTTATTTGCTTTAGCGGCAATGACTGCAACCTATATGTTCAGACTGTACTACCTGACATTCCACGGAGAGTTCAGAGGTACGGAAGATCAAAAGCATCACTTACACGAAAGCCCTTCCAATATGACCCTTCCGTTGATCGTTCTGGCTATCCTTTCAGTACTTGGAGGTTTCATTAACCTTCCTCACTTCATAGGACACGGTCATTATGCAAAATTAATGGAATGGCTGAAGCCTGTTCTTACTGAGCAAAGTTATAACCAGATGGAAGCGACTCTTTCGGGAGTTCCGTTTGGTACCGAAATGATATTATTGGGAGCTACAGTGCTGATGTTCTTCTCCGTATGGTTTATCGTAAAAAATACCTACGTAAAAAAGAAAAAGATGGCGCTGGCAGAAGAAAGCTATACCGGATGGGAAAAGCTTTCTGCTAAGAAATTATATGTAGACGAACTTTACAATGCATTGATTGTAAAAACTGTTGAAGGATTAGGACGCGGAGGAAAGATGTTTGATAAAGGGATCTTAGACCGTTTTGTAGACTTCGTAGGCGAAGGCGCTGAAGACAGCGGAAAAGCGATGAAGCGTATCCAAAACGGAAATGTAGAGACTTATATTCTTATCATGTCTTTAGCAGTGGGAATTATACTGATTGTTAACTTTATATTACAATAATGTCTGGTTTATTATTAACATTATTACTATTACCTCTAGTAGGTTCGGGATTAGTTTTTGCATGGAAAAATAAATCCAGCAAATATTTGGCGTTGGGAATTGCATTAGTCCAGATGCTTATTACTTTCTACATCACAGCGGATTTTAATTTTAATCCAACGGTAGACAGTGTATTGCAGCACGAAATCAATTATCCTTGGTCGCAGTTTATTAAAAGCTCACTTCATTTCGGAATTGACGGAATGAGTCTGCTTCTTTTATTGTTGACCAATATTTTGACGCCCATCATTATTTTATCTTCTTTCAACGAAAATGTAAGCTACAGAAATACATTCTACGGCCTGATCCTGCTGATGCAGTTCGGTCTTGTTGGAGTGTTCACTTCTTTAGACGGACTATTATTCTATATTTTCTGGGAAGTAACTTTGATCCCGATCTGGTTCATTGCCGGACTTTGGGGCCAGGAAAACAAAAGATTTGAATTCACTACGAAATTCTTCGTTTATACATTCGTTGGATCATTATTTATGTTAGCCGGATTGATCTATGTGTACAACCACTCTGCCTCATTCGCTTTAACAGATCTATATAATGCTCAGCTTAATGAGGCACAACAAACGGTGGTATTCTGGTTTATCTTCTTTGCATTTGCAGTGAAATTACCGGTATTCCCTTTCCATACATGGCAGCCGGACACGTATACCTACTCTCCTACTCAGGGATCCATGCTTTTATCAGGGATCATGCTGAAGATGGCGGTGTACGGTGTTATCCGTTACCTTCTTCCAATCACCCCGCTTCCTATTGCCGGCATTTCAGGACAGATTGTAATTATCCTGGCTATTGTAGGAATTGTCCATGGTGCACTGATTGCCATCATCCAGACCGATACGAAGAGAATCATTGCATATTCTTCTTTCTCTCACGTAGGATTAATGGTAGCAGGGATCTTTTCTTCTGCAGTGATCACTTTAAGAGGAACATTCAATATCGAAGGAGCTGAAGGAGCATTGGTACAGACTTTTGCCCACGGTATCAACGTAGTTGGATTATTCTACTGCTGTGATATTTTATACAAACGATTTAAATCAAGAGATATCAGACAAATGGGAGGTTTAGCGAAAGTAGCCCCTAAATTTGCCGTTTTGTTCCTGATTATTATATTAGGTTCAATGGGAGTTCCATTGACTAACGGATTCATCGGAGAATTTATCCTGTTGAAATCGGTATATGATTTTAACGGTTTGGCTGCAGTGATCGCAGGTCTTACGGTAATTCTTGCTGCTGTATATTTATTGAGATTCTACGGAAAAGCAATGTTTGGTGAAGGAAATGAAGCTGTTTTAAGTACTGTAAAAGATTTATCTGCAGTAGAGTTTTCCGTATTGGCTAGCATAGCGGTTTTTGTAATTGTATTTGGTATCTTCCCTCAACCGATAATCGATATGGTGAATAGTTCGCTGACGTTTATCTACACAGCGATGGCCAGCTAAAAAATTAAAAGATTTAAAAATTAAAAAATTAAGAGATTAGAGAAGAGTAAAAAGAAAGGAAACAAGGAGATTAGAGACGGGAGATTATTCTACTGAACTTTAAACTCTGAACCTTAAACTTTAAACTCTCAACTTAAAATCTCACATCTCAAATCTATATTATGAGTGTTTTAATTATTGTTTTCCTAACGGCAGTTATTGCGTTATTTTCAGGAGTTTTTGAACAGGGAAAATTCGCAAGATACATTGGGATTTTAGGATTGATCGTCGCTTTATATGTAAGCTTCTTACCTGAATGTGCTTTCTTCGAAAAGTACAGACACATGTATGAGTATACTGCAAATACAGCGTTATTCACCAAAATATCTATTGTAACAACCTTATTGTTATTCTTCCTGGGAGGTTTTGCATTCAGCAACCACAGAAGCCACCAGTCAGAATTATATGCACTGATGCTTTTTGCATTATGCGGAGGAATTATCCTATTTGGATTCCAGAATATGGTTACTCTTTTCTTAGGAGTAGAAATTCTTTCCATTCCGTTGTATGTAATGGCCGGTGCCAACAAAACTGATTTAAGATCTAATGAAGCTTCGATCAAGTATTTCCTGATGGGTGCATTTGCAACAGGTTTCTTACTGTTTGGTATTGCATTTATTTACGGAAGTACCGGAAGTTTTGATTTATATAAGATCCAGGATTTCGGAGTTAAAAACCCTAAAGACGTTATGTTCATTTTAGGAGTTCTTCTTATTCTTTGCGCACTGGCATTCAAAGTGGCATTGGCACCCTTCCACATGTGGAGTCCTGATGTATATTATGGAGCCCCTTCACTCATCACTGCATTTATGGCGAGTGTGGTAAAGATCTCAGGATTCTTTGCTTTATTCAGATTAATGACTATCGGATTTGGAGGTGTTACTGAAGAATGGATCAATGTGTTTGGCGTATTCCTGATCATCACATTACTTTTAGCCAACGTTATGGGTCTTGCCCAGACCAATGCAAAAAGAATGCTCGCTTACTCCTCTGTTTCCCACGCAGGATACATTGGATTGGTTTTCTTTGGAATGACGAGCCTTTCTACTTATAATTTAGCGTTCTATTTATTTGCTTATGCTTTATCAACGGTAGGAGTTTTCATGTGTTTGATTTATGTTGAAAAATTAAAAAGAGAAACCTCTTTTGGAGCTTTCAAAGGATTGGCAAAGTCTGAACCTCTATTGGCCACAGCTGCGGCGATCTCTATGCTTTCAATGGCAGGAGTTCCGCTAACAGCCGGTTTCATGGGGAAATTTGCTTTATTCTCTCAGGCAATGAATTCAACGCACGGAGTTTTCTTAGTATTGGTAGCTGTATTAGGTTCTGCAGTATCTATTGCCTATTATTTAAGACTGATTATTTCAATGTTCTTCTTCAAAGAAACAACATTCAAATCTTCAGAAAAAGTAACCCTTACTTACAATATCGTAGCGGTATTTGTAATTGCATCAATTATCATATTAGGAGTTTTTCCTGATTTGTTTGCTAGACAGTTCGGATTATAAAATCTCAACATAAAATATACGGAAGCACAACTTTTTCGGTTGTGCTTTTTTATGTCGGTGCCAAATACTATTGCTCCCTTATTATAAAAATTGAGTTTTTATTTTAAATATCCCGGAAAACAGTTAAATTTGAATACCATAATCCATCATGAAAAAAATCCTGATCACCTTATTTATCGGTTTACTTATGTCTGCAATTGTTTTTTTCGTCAGCAAGGATAAAACAGACATGGCAAATGATCGAATGCTTATCGCAGCTTTCGCCCTCATATTTACAGTTCCGCTTATGAAATTTCTGTTTCCAATAACCAGGGAATTAAAAATTGGAACTTTAGAGTTTTATCCTAATCTTTTTCGCAAAACTGCAGGATTTTTCAAAAAAGAAAAGAAGTAACAGATAATGCTTTATCTATATCTGAATTTTATTTAAGAAAAATAAGCAAAGCTCTTATAAAGATGGTTTTCATCCATTTAGTGTGCACTTGAAAGTGGTGTTTTTTTCATAACTTTACTTTAAATTCAAGCTCTTGGCTAATCTTTACAAAAAAGACGCTCCATTTCAGGTTCTCATATCATTCAAAAAATATTTGGATGTACTGGAACATATCCGTTATAACGACCGTTTGGAGTACAGGGTTAATTATGCTGAATCTTTAATTGAAAGAACAAAAAAATTTCCTGAGCTAAGAGATGGATTCCTGGATGAAGCCCTTCTTGAAAAACATGAAGACCTCATCAGGCAAATTCTTGCAGACCTCTTCCCCACTGGTCTTACACACAATGAAATCAAAGCGGCCAGTATTCCGCTTTCCAAAACTACTTTCAACTATACCGAAAGATTTAAGGGTATACTTAAAGATGCCGGAAAGGACTTTGAAATAGAGCTGAGGAATATCGGGGACGATGAATTTTATGTATTCTGCTGCTGTCTTATCCTTCAGAGTTATTTCAAAAAAGACATCAAAAGTACCATGCCTCTTTATTATGATATCCCCAACAGGCTGGGAATCATGAAACATTATAAAATTACGGTCAATTCAGATTTTACAGAGATTTATCCTACTGAAGAGGCAAAAATTCCAACGGATGATGTCCTGGATATGCTGCTTGAAAATCTGGACGATTTTAAACTGTGGAAAAAATATTTCCCTTCAAAATCATGGGTTTTAAAAGGCTTCACTATTGTTTCCCTGGTAGACTGTACTTCTGAGGTGGCCCTGTCCGATCTTAAATCGAGCATGATAGAAATTGATCCGGAGGATTTGAGCCCGGATGAAAATCTTGTGGAAATTTTCAAATCTTACTTCGATGTCCCGGAACTTAATTTCGGGCTTATGCTTTTCGATAAGAAAGATCAGAAACTCGGCAGACTTCCGATCTACGAAAATGTTTTCACCCATCATGTCCTGGATTTCTGGATCAATGCATTTGACGAGGAAACCCGGAAAAACACTTTTACCAATTTAAATCACAATTCCAAACCGATCGTCATCTCGAATGTTGATAACCTGGATGACAGCATCAAACAACTTCCTTCTTTCAGTATTTTAAGGGACAACAATATCAACAGCTTCATGGTAATTCCTATCATGAAGGATAACGAGCTTTTGGCCATCATGGAATTTACATCTCCGCAAGCCAACAGTTTCAACGGTTTAAAGCTGAAAAAAATGGAATTTTTCACGGATATGATCCTATTTTCCCTGAACAGATTCAGCTTTGAAAAAAACTACCAGATAGAAGCTATCATCCAGCGTGAATATACCTCCATCCACGACAGTGTAGTGTGGAAATTCAGAAATGAAGCCGAAAAATATTTCAATGCTTCACTGGGGAAAAAAATGTACACACTGAAACAGATCTCCTTCAAAAACCTAACACCACTATTCGGATTCTCGGATATCCGTTCCTCTTCAGAGAAGCGCTTTAATCTGATGCTTGAAGACCTCAACCAACAGCTTGAAAGCCTTCATGATATTTTCACGCTCATCAATTCCGATTCAGAAAAATACCTTCTGGCTCTTGATGTTTTTGAAAATGAATTGAACAACGAAATCAAAGCTGATACGGAACAACGCCTTCAGAGACTTTTGAGAGAGGAAGTCCATCCTTATCTGCAGGGAAAGCTGGAACTGAAAACCGACAGGGAAATAAAAAATAAAATCAAAGATTATTTTGTGCAGGTTTTTGCTCAAACCGATCTGTTTTATGCCAACAGAAAAAATTTAGATGATTCCATAACGCTGGTCAACAGAAAACTTGCCGACATGCTAGATGAAAGCCAGGTCAAAGCCCAGCAAATTTTTCCGCACTATTATGAGAGGTTTAAATCTGATGGTGTAGAGCACAATCTATATATTGGACATAATATTGCTCCGGATCTCAGTTATACTTCAAAAGTAGTCCACAAATTAAGATATTGGCAGCTGAAGACGATCTGCAGTATGGAACGTGAATTCCAGACCTTTAAAAAAGATCTGCCGATACAGCTCGATATTGCCTCACTGCTTTTTGTTTATAACGAAAAGATAGATATCCGCTTCAGAATGGATGAAAAACGTTTTGATGTAGATGGTGCCTACAATTCGTATTATGAGATTGTAAAAAAACGTCTGGATAAAGCCCATGTCAAAGATTCTTCAGAAAGAATTACCTGTCCCGGAAAAATTACCATCGTTTATTTCGGTATGGAAAACCAGAAAGAATACCTGGAATACATCAATAAGCTTCAGAAAAAAGGAATTCTGCAGAATGATATAGAGTTTTTAAAAGTTGAGGATTTGCAGGGAATTACGGGATTGTTGGCATTAAGGGTGTCTTTAGCTTAAAATAAAAATAGCAGAATTTTATTCTGCTATCAATACTTTTTATTTTTTTTCATACAGTTCTCTCCATAGTTTTACTAAATCTTCAACATATCTTCCCATGATTGGGATTGCCTTACCATTTTCTATTTTGTAATATTTTTCAGGGAATCTATACTTTTTTAATTGAGCAATTTGTTCTTCAGACGGATTATTATTACTTCTTGATAAGTCGAAACTGACTGATTTATCAAAAACTATATTTTTTGGCACAAATGTTTCGGGTTTGTAAAAATATTCGTCTCTAGAAATTATAGAACTTGCCCATCTTCCATCTACTGTTTTATACACCGGGAAAAACTGATATTTGAGTTGAATTAAATCACCACAATATTCTCCGATAAAAATCAAAACATTATCATAATTTCTAAAATCATATTCATACATGCTATTATGATCATAAGCCGTAAAAGTAATTGTTGAATTAGGGTAATGATCACCAAGTTCCTGTTCAATCTTATATTCAGCTTTATATTCACTATCCATACTCTCTCCACAATATTTAGAACTATCCACAGATGTAACGTTTATTTTTTTTCCAACGAAAATATATAATTTTGCAGGAATTGTCTGATCACATTTTTTATAAGGAATACAAGGCACAGGTTTTAAGATAACCTCAATATTGTTTTTTATTATATCTGCAACTTTATATTTCTGTGTAATATATTTTCTTTTAAAAAAATACAATGTATCGGTAATTTTCACTGTTATTCTATAGTTTCCAATTGAGTCAGGATGAGTGATAAATTTTTCATCGTTAATTAAGTTGCTAGGTCTATCCCAGTTTTTATCTTTAAATTCCTGATCCTTAGATGCTCTGTCTCTAAATTTTCTAATTGTATCATTAACACTAATTCCTATACCGATTGTTCCTAAGGAATCTTTAGCAATTCCTTGGACAGTAATTGTTTGGGACTTGCAAATGATTGCACAGAAAAGTAATAGAGAGAAAATTATTTTCTGTAGCATATTCGTTATTTCTCTTATTGTTTAGTTAAAACAATATTTTTAGGAAGAGGTTGGGGAAAGGGGTTGGAATTATAATATTGGCAGGTAGAGTCTATAATATCTGTTGTATCTATAAACTTCCAATCTAATTTTGATTTAGTAATATCTAGAAAATTAAAATAAATATTCCCTGTAATATTACAAATATCAGGATCAATGTAAGACAACATATATTTATTTGTATTTTTTATAAATCCTAATCCTTCAATTTTAGTGTCTTGATCTGGTAGACTCGTATTATCAAATAAAATATTACCCGAAGAATCTAAAACTTTGAATCGGCCTGCTAAAATATCTTTATAATAAGGATTATTTTCTTTATGATCCATAAATTTTTTAACCCTTTTTAAATTAAGAAAAAAAGTTTTATTGTCCCATGTTCCTTTCCAAATTCCTTCATAGGGAATAAGCTCATTATTTAAATCTTTTATATAGGCATTATTTGGCACATCTGTATTAGTATTTAATGGATACACTTGTGCACAGCTTAAAAAAACAAAATGCAGGATTAATAGTATAGGTATTTTTCTCATTTTTTTATTATTTAATTTTATATCTGTGGACAAGGGGTAGGAATAACATTATTGCTAGTATCCAAATCTAATCTTTTTGCATTTCCAGTTAATTTTTCAACTTGAAATAGTTCTATATTATCTATTTGGACTTTTTCTTTTAAAAATCTTAAAAATACTTTTTCTACATTGGATTGAGTTACTTCATTCTCTAGAATTAATTTACCCATTTCTCTGTCATACCATTTATTCCAAAATTTTATGGTATTTGGCCCTATGCCAAAACCTGAAGATAAGCCCGTAAACTGAAGAATATAATTTCCTTCAGATGTTATTACCATTGCGTAAGCATCTGCAATATTACCATGTGTATCGGCATTAGCAACACAACTTGTTAGAAAAGTGGCTAAATCTCCAGGTGAAAATATTTTCACAGGATCTCCACCGTTACTCTCATTATTATGAGAATGAATAAATCCAAAATACTGATCTCCCTCAGGAAGAATGACATTATGTGTTCCTAATCCATTCTCCATTGGTTGATATTGTGTTTCTGTAATCCCCGTATTTGGGGGAGGATACCCTGCTGCATAGCCCATTTCATGATCATAATTGAAAACTTCTGGTTTATCAATAGCAGCTATTTTCTCTTTGAATTTAGCATTTTCAAATTTACTTTTTATTTTTACACAAGGATTTAGCTCCGGTGGATCTGGATATTCATACCCATCATCATCTCCGCCACCGCCGCCATCCAGTCCTATAGGATCAAATGTCTTTGGAGGGACTCCTCCACCCTGCAGTACACAATTGGTAACGTGTGTTGTATAAGGCACACAATTCGGTTCACCATCAGAACATCCTATAGTAATCCATTTGGTAGTACAGACAAAAGCAGAAGTTTTGGATGCTGTATCTCCTTTTTCATTCATTTTTTCACCATATTGGGTAACCTTTGAATAGATGACAAGATTGAAAAATTCAATAAGGTCCTTGCTGTCTTTTTCATAAAGAAACAACCTGTCTCCTCTTCTTACTGCTTCCATCAGAACAACAACTTTGTTGTTCTTAGTGATGGGTACTAGAAGATAAGTTTCATTAAAGTTTCCAAAGCTCATGGCATAGTCCCAATGCAGGTCTCCATATTTGGACCTTACATGCTCCGGATTGGCAATTTTCAAAAATACCTGCTGTACCTTATTAATGTATACTTCGTCTTCTTTCCAGAAACTTCGGGAAGCATATTTGGCCGAAGTTTGGGCAGATGATCCGGCAGGGGTTTCCTGCGGAAGGAAATCTTCACTGCGGCAGGACCATAGCAGGGACATAAAGGCTGTCAGCAGCAACAGTCGGAGAATAATTTTTTTTCTCATAATCATTTGTTTGTTTTAAGTTGTTAAATATATATAATTTTCACAAACGTATGAATAAATATAAAACTAAAAGTAGGCAAATTTGCTTACCTCTAACTAATTACAAAATCCAAATTTTATCCTGTGAGAAATTTGGATTTCATAAGACTGCAAAATATTGGAAAACGGCTCCAAGAATTGCGTCTACAGAAAAATCTCACGCAAAAGGAGCTTGCTTTTATATTAAACATAGAAATTTCACAGATTACCAGAATAGAAAGAGGCGTCATCAATACTTCTGTTCTCAGCCTTATGAGGATTTCTGATGCTCTCGGAATGTCAGTAAGTGAGTTTTTAAAAGAAATAGACTAATAGTTTTTAATCTATGAAATCAAAAACCGCCTTTCAGCGGTTTATATCGTTATTATTTTGCGAAGATTTAAAGTGAAAGAAAAGCATAGGCAAAAGAAAGTACGGAAATAATAATTCCTGCCATAAAGATCTTATACGTTATAGATAAAAGCTTGTATTTTCTGTCAAGGACTTTCCCCAGGAAATAGAGATCTTTCACCATAGAATCGTAGATATAATCTCTATCCTTGATGAGATCTTTCATGGCATCTTGAAAATCTCCAAATATCATTTGATGAAAGTTTCCAAAAAACAGCAGGTTTACTTTTCTGTCTGTAATATCCTGCGCCGTAAAATTGGTTTTCGTTACATTCGGTTTTGTGGACAGGATCGCAAATATGATAGTCAGAACACTTGAAGTAAGCAATACAAAGCTAGGAATGATAAGGTGTGCATTCTTAGGGGTATCCAATTTAGGAACCAGCACGGAAAGACAGACTGAAATAATGATAGCATTAACCGAAAGAAGAATATTCGCCTTACTGTCAGCAATATCACTCAGCCTAGTATGATTGTTCAATGTTACCCTGAACAAAGTATCTACACTTCGGTCAGGCTTTGTCTCCTTGGACTCTTTCTTATTGTCTGAATTTTCTTTTTTATCCTCTTCCTTTTCAAGCTTTTTTTCTATTTTCTTGATGTTTTTCTTTTTCAGAGGTTCCCAGTTTTCCTTTGCATATTCTGTGTAATAATGATGCTTGTTTTTAAGCATTTCAAGATTTCCGGCGTTCCATTCATCATTGGAGAAGCATTTTACATTGGTAAGCTCCCATTCTTTTCTCAGCGCATCGGAAATATCATTATAATCGTGGCTGGCAAAATGACTGCAGTCCGCATCTTTTACAATCTTTTCCAGAAGGTTCTGCGGTTCATAGGTTATTTTAGTGGCCAGGATCAATTGAGAAACATCCTGAATAGAGCTTTCAGGATAATTTTCCTTCTTCAGAAAATCAGTCAGGATGGCTACTCCTTTTTCTTCATGATTCTGTGCACATTCTACGTAACCCGTATCGTGGAACCAGAGTGCCAGAAGCACCTTCTCCTGATCCTCTTTGGAAACAGGCGTATTTCGCATGATCTCTTCGGCCTTGTTTACCGTATAGGTCGTGTGAATAAAATTATGATAAAAGTATACAGAAGATAACTTATCTTTGAATAAGATTTCTACATAATCTTTAGCTTTGTGTAAAATATTCATCCCTGAATTTTTGTTAATGTAAATTTATGAATTTATCCTTTAAAACTCATTTAAAAAAAACCTCTATTGCCTTTCGGACAGTATTATCTGCAGGAGTTCTCTATTCGTGCGCAACATATAACGTAAAAAAGGGTAAAAACTTATTTGAAATAAACAATTCTGATGTAAAATCTGAAAATGATTTTAAAATTTTTCTGATCGGGGATGCCGGAAATGCAGATGAGCCTCAGGCGCAGAACACCTTAAATTTACTCAAAAACAAACTGGATTCAGCAGACAGCAATTCCATGCTGATCTTCCTGGGGGACAATATCTATCCCAATGGATTGCCTAAAGAATCTGATAAAGAGTATGCACTGGCTAAGCAAAAACTGGAAAATCAGCTTTCCATTGCCAAAAATTTCAAGGGGAAAACATTAGTTATTCCGGGAAATCATGACTGGAACAGCGGCCTGGACGGATTAAAAGGACAGGAAGATCTGGTGAAAGCCTATTTCAATGATAAGAAAGCTTTTCTTCCTAAAAATTCCTGCGGAATTGATGACATCAATTTATCAAAAGATATTAAACTTATTGTCTTAGATACCGAATGGGCGCTTGCAAACTGGGATCAATATCCCGGGATCAATAAAAACTGTACAATTAAAACACGTGAAGATTTCTTCACAGAGTTTAAAGATCTTGTTACCAAAAACCAGGATAAAAAGATTATTGTTGCCCTGCATCATCCTGTGATCAGCAGCGGAACGCATGCAGGATTCAATTCTGCAAAAGCACATCTTTACCCGTTGAAAAGTAAGATTCCTTTTCCCATTGGAGCAAGTTTCATCAATATATTAAGAAGTTCTTCAGGAGCAAATCCGGAGGATATTAATAATCAGCACTATGCAGATCTTGCCAACCGTTTAAAAAGCATTGTTCAGGATAAGGAAAATATTATTTTTGTTTCCGGACATGATCATAATCTGCAATATCATGAAGAAAGGAATATCAGGCAAATTATTAGTGGTGCAGGCTCTAAAACGGATCCTGCCACTATTGCTGAAAAAACCGATTTTTCTTACGGAGGAAGTGGATTTGCCGTTCTGAATATCAGAAAAGACCAGAGTACAGATGTAGAATATTTTTCAACAAAAGATAACAACATTAAAAGGCTTGCCCATATTTCTGTGATCTCAAAACCGGATGTTTTTGTAAATAATTATCCGAAAGATTTTCCGGCCACTGCCACTTCAAGTATCTATCCGGTAAAGCTTACCCAAAAAGGACCTGTTTACCGTTGGCTGTGGGGCGAGCATTACCGGAAATATTATGGCATTCCAATTGAGGCACCTACGGCAGATCTGGCTTCCCTGAATGGTGGTTTTACTCCTTTCAGAGAAGGCGGAGGCAATCAGTCGAACAGCTTAAGGCTGAAAGCGGCAGACGGACAGGAATTTGTAATGCGGGGCGTGAAAAAAAGCGCCGTCCGTTTTCTGAATAATATGGCTTTCAAAAAGAGCACTTTCGGGAACGAGCTGAACAATACATTTCCTGAAAAATTTCTGCTCGATTTTTATACGACCAATCATCCGTTTACCCCTTTTTCAGTAGGAAATATGGCTGATAAGCTCGGTATCTTCCATAGTAATCCGAAATTATATTACATTCCGAAGCAATACGCTTTAGGAGAATATAATAAAAATTATGGCGATGAAATGTACATGATTGAAGAACGCTTTTCTTCTGACCCTAAAACACTGGCTTCGCTGGACAATGCTAAAGATATTGTTTCTACGGATGATGTTCTGAAAAATTTCACCAAAAATTATAAGTATTCCGTAGACCGTGAATCGTACATAAGAGCAAGGATATTTGATATGCTGATCGGTGATTGGGACAGGCATTCAGATCAATGGAAATGGGCGGAATATCAGGATGGCGATAATGTAGTTTATAAACCGATCCCGAAGGACAGGGATCAGGCTTTCAGCCGGTATGACGGTGCCGCCTTCAAGCTTATTATGAATGTTCCGGCTATCCGTCATATGAAGACTTTTAAAGAGGAGATCAAAAATGTAAAGTGGATCAATATGGAACCGTATCCGCTGGACCTTATCTTTTTAAAGGGCGCTTCAC
This sequence comes from Chryseobacterium sp. CCNWLW53, assembly GCF_037083525.1. NCBI lineage: Bacteria > Pseudomonadati > Bacteroidota > Flavobacteriia > Flavobacteriales > Weeksellaceae > Chryseobacterium > Chryseobacterium sp. CCNWLW53. The sequence goes on from NZ_JBAOJR010000005.1 coordinate 474,304, forward strand.
AGGAAGAATGGACTGCGCAGGCAAAGTATATCCAGGAACATCTTACTGATTCGGATATTGATGATGCATTCAGCAATCTTCCTAAAGAAGTAAAAGATGAGTCCATTGCCGATATCCAACGTAAATTAAAAATCAGAAAAACAAAGCTGCAGGATTACGCCGCCCAATATTATGATGTACTGCAGGAAAAAGTTCCTCTTGCCGGGACGGTGAATCCAGATAAGTTCGTCATTACAAAAACGGCACATTCCATCAATGTAAAGCAGTATAAATTAGACAAAAACAAAGAGAACCCTGAATTGGTTTTTGAAAAAACGTACGAGGATTCCCAAACAAAGGAGCTCTGGATTTATGGTCTTGAAGATGATGATATTTATGAAGTATCAGGAGAAGGAAGACCTAAAACGAATATCAGGCTGATTGGCGGTTACAACCATGATGTCTACAATATTGCAGACGGAAAAAGTGTGAAGATTTATGATTTTAAAAGTCAGAAAAATACTTACAACGGTTTCGGAAAGAAAAATATTTCTGATGATTACGATATCAACACCTACAATTATAAGCATCCGAAATATAATTTCTTTGCCGGCTATCCAAATGCAGATTACAACCCGGATGACGGTGTGATCTTAGGAATTCTGGCTAATTATACGGTGAATAATTTCATCCGTGATCCTTATACCCAAAAGCATAGTCTTAAAGTTAATTTTTATACTGCAACCGGAGGATTTAATGCAGCTTATAAAGGAATTTTCAAAAAAGCAATATCCGGATGGGATTTCAATCTTGATGCGGCTTATACAACACCCCGGTTTTCCGAAAATTTCTTCGGACTGTCCAATGAAAGTAAATACGACAAGGAAAATACGGAGAGGGAATACAACCGGGCAAGGATTTCTAAATTCAATTTTGCCCCTTCTATCTCTAAGAAGAGCTGGATGAACCTTCAGCATCAGTTTCAGTTGACCTTTGAAGATAATAAGGTACAGAGAAACGGTGACCGTTTTATAGATCAGTCACCGGACGTGAGACCTGAAGTTTTCAAAAGCCAGCAGTTTGCAGGGGCCAATTATACCTTCAGCTTCAAAAACCTTGATAATAATGCCTTCCCGACTTTGGGACTGGAATTACTGATGAATGCAGACTGGAAAACCAATCTGTCCGATACCAAGAAAAACTTCTTCACCCTGAACGGAACACTGACGATAGACCACAGACTTGACAAAAGAGGAAATTTTGTGTTTGCGAATTCCAGCAATGCCATGTGGATCAGCAATAATAATTTCGAATTCTACCAGGCAGCAAGCATAGGCGGCAATAATGGGATGAGGGCTTTCCGGAATGACAGGTTTTCAGGTAAATCTTATTTCACCAACAATTCTGAGATCCGCTGGGATTTTGGGAGAGTAAGAAACAATATTATTCCTGCCAATATGGGTGTACTGGTTGGATATGATCTTGGACGCGTCTGGAACGATGGTGAGGATTCTAAAAAGTGGCATCAGTCTGTAGGAGCAGGATTCTGGCTGAGCGTTGTAGAAATGTTTTCTGCAAGACTGAATTACTTCTATGGTTCTGACGGAGGAAGAATTTCTGCCGGAGTAGGAATGACTTTTTAAATTTTATCGCTTTCTTATATTTCATTCTATATTAATTATACAAAAGAGGGACAATTTTTTGTCCCTCTTGCTTTTTATTAATGCCGGATTTAAGCTTTTGCAGCTGTCATTATTTAGTTTTGGAGTCAAATTCAAACCTATATACATTTCCGCCTGTTTCCTTATCTTTTTCGTCCGCGATCAGCAGAGTTTTATCATCTAGGAAAACAACAGCTTCTTTCTGCGAATTATGATTTAAAGATACTTTCTCAATTTTCGCAGTATTAAAATTATCAGTTGTGAACCCGGAAAGTACATGAATGTTTTTATGGGTAAGCAGAACGATTTTATCATTGGTACTGTTGATGGCGGCAGAAGTGATGGCAGCATCACTGTATTTCCCTGCAAGCTTAAGTTTCCCTATCAATTTGGCTTCAAAATCCCCTTCTTTATTAGGAATCTGAAATACAAGGAAAGTTCCGTCAAAACCTTTGCTTCTGTTTTTGGTGAAAAGATAGAAGTTTCCGTTCATTTCTACGAAAGCTTCACAGTCATACAGCCAGTTTGATTTCTTTGGAGGAAATTCAGTCTGCCCTTCGTAATGAAATTTTGTTGTCTGAACAACTTTTGTTGTTTTCTGGGAAGCATCCTTCAAATCCAGCTTTAAAATAGCCAGATTCTGTCTGTTGTTATCATTATTTCCAAAATCACCGAGGTAAATGTTTCCCTGGGCATCTTTGGTAATATCTTCCCAATCGTTGTTTTCAGCATTTTCTACCAAAACATCTGCTACCAGCTTGCCCTGCTTATCCAAACCGTAAACTACATTTTTATTTCCCTGATCTTCTATCGCCCAAATGGTATTTTTATCCTGAGACAGAACGATTCCTGAAACTTCTTTCAATTTTTTCGGAAGGGAAAATTCAACTTTGATTTCGTCGGTTTTAGGAGAATCCTGTGCTTTTGGATTACAACTCCATAATAAGAATGCAGATAGGGTAAGAATGCGCAGCATAGCTATTTTTTTAATTTTTAAAACTGAAAATACGGATACCGTATATTTTTCTCTAAGGTATTAAATAATCTTGTTGATAACGAGACTTGTTTTTGGGTTCCATCAATCGTAATAAGAATTAATCGGTTTGCAGGATCAAAGAACACGATGAGCCATGCAAAACCTATTCCAATAAGGATTCTCGGAATACTTCTATGTCAGGGTTTTATTTATGACAGCAGTTTTGCTTTTTCCCACAATACATCCATTTCTTCCAAAGACAGGTCGGCCAGCTTTAGATTTGATTCCTCTGCCAACACTTCCATTTTCTGGAATCTTGAGATAAATTTTAAATTAGTTCTTTCCAATGCAGAATCCGGATTCAGTCCTGAAATTCTTGCATAGTTGATGAGTGAGAAAAATACATCGCCCAACTCCAGCTCTTTTTTATCTGAATCGGTTTCTGCATGAAATTCCTGAATTTCTTCATCTACTTTTTTCCATGCATCTTCTGCATCGTGAAATTCAAACCCAATTCCTTTTACTTTATCCTGAATCCTGTAGGCCTTTACCAAACTTGGAAGACTTTTCGGAACACCACCTAAAATCGATTTATTCCCTTCTTTCAGCTTCAGCTTCTCCCAATTCTGCTTTACTTCTTCTTCATCTTTCACTTCTGTATCACCATAAATATGGGGATGACGGAAAATCAGTTTCTCGTTTAAAGAATTGATGACATCTGCAATATCGAAACTTTCTTTTTCAGAACCAATTTTGGCATAAAAAACAAGATGAAGCAGAACATCACCCAGCTCTTTTTTGATTTCCTGCAAATCTTCCTGCAGAATAGCATCTGAAAGCTCGTAGGTTTCTTCAAGGGTTAAATGACGAAGGGATTGCAGGGTTTGCTTCTGATCCCATGGGCATTTTTCGCGCAGATCATCCATGATGTCCAATAATCTTCCGAAGGCTTCTAATTTTTCTTGTCTGGTATTCATAATTGAGGATTCAAAGTGATGCAAATTTAGGGTAAATCTTTATTTAATTAAGTTCTGTCTTGAAACAAAAAGAACGGAAAATAAAGCTTAGGAGTTTGTGTTTAAAATAAAAACCCTGTCAAGATTTTTGACAGGGTTCTGTATTTACAATCGGGATAAATTATCCCTTCTTAGTATGTGTACTTTTTGGAGCGGCTTTAGCTGCAGAAGTAGCTTTTACTTTTGGAGCTGCAGGCTTTTCTGCTTTTAACGCTGCTTTTTTAGGAGCTTCTTTTTCAATGCTCACTTCTTCCTTTGCACCATCCAGTGTTTCAGGCTCTGCTTTTACGAAGCTCTCAGGAGTAATGTATCCTGCTTTCTGAAGAAGGTTATACCACTGAGCCAATTTTTTGATATCTGAAGCATATACTCTTTCTGTATCATAGTTAGGAAGAGAAGCCGTCATGAATTCTTTCAGAACATCGTCAGAAGATTTGTGAGAAATCGTTTCTTTATAATCGTAGTTTTTAGCAATATTTTCAAAAACCTCGAACAAAGGAACTTCTTTATCAAATGTAAACATAGCGATATTATCCAATAAACTCACCTGACTTGAGTTTCCAATGCTTACTTTTTTCTTAGTCGTAACATCTTCAATGATAAAACCGTTTCTTAGTTGAGAAACTAATTTGAAAAGTCCTGGCTTTCCAGAAATTGAAATTATTTTTTCTAACAGCATAATTTTATTTTTTGTAAATTCTGCAATAGGCACGGGGCTTTTTGCTGTTTATTATTTTGTTTTTTAATCCTTGTTTAAATTACTTTGGAAATCTCATTTTATAGCTGATGCTTACATCACCCTGTGAGATTTTTGCCAGCTTACCTTTTACGAGTTTCTTCTTCAATATACTCAGATGATCGGTAAACAGCACGCCTTCAATATGATCATATTCATGCTGAATTACGCGGGCTCTAATATCGGAAAAAGTTTCTGTATGTTTCACAAAATTTTCGTCATAATATTCAATAACGATTGTTCCTTTTCTCTTCACATCTTCTCTTACGTCCGGAATAGAAAGGCATCCTTCATTGAATTTCCATTCTTCACCAGATTCTTCAAGGATTCTTGCGTTAATGAAAACTTTTTTAAACTCAGCCAGCTCGTCTTTGATGTCTTCATAATCTTCGTCATCTGCAAGTGGCGTTACATCAATCACAAACAATCGCAGGTCCAAACCGATTTGTGGTGCTGCAAGCCCTATGCCATTCGCACTGTACATCGTTTCGAACATATTATCTATAAGTTCCTGTAAACCGGGATAATCTTTGTCTATATCTTTCCCTACTTTTCTTAAAACAGGATCCCCAAAAGCTCTTATCGGTAAAATCATCTTATTCTTTGTTCTAAAAAATTCTGCAATATAATTGTTGCACTTACTTTATCTATTAATCCCTTTTCCTGTCTCTTTTTTTTACTTTTCCCGCTTTGGGAGATAAAAAAAGAAGCCATTTTAGAGGTAAATCTTTCATCTAAACGGTGGACCGTGATACCGGAAAATTCCTTCTGAAATTCTTCAATGAATTTTAAAATATCTGTCTCCACTTCGGAAATATTTCCTTTCAAATCTGTAGGAAGGCCTACTACCACATCATCCACTTTGTTTTCTGTGAAATATTTTCTCAGAAACTCCATCAAAAACCGGGTTTCGATAGTATCCAGACTGCTTGCAATAATCTGCATATCATCTGTTGCAGCGATACCGCAGCGTGCCTTTCCATAGTCTATTGCAAGGATCTGTCCCATAAGTGTGCAAATTTAGTAAAATTTAATGATTTTATTCATAACGCAGTTTTTTTATAAAAATCATGTTTTATTCCATTATTTTTTTTATAATTTTAATCTTCCAAAAAACGAAAATATGAAGAAACTCATCCTCGTAAGACATGCGAAAAGCGACTGGCCGGAAGAAACGGAGGACTTCGACAGACCTTTGGCAGACAAAGGATTGAAAGATGCTATGAACATGTCTAGATTCATGAAAAACAATAATATTTCTATTGACCAGTTTGTTTCCAGCCCGGCTGTGCGTGCCCTGAATACGTGTAAAATCTTTAACCAAGCCTATCAGCTTAATGTCTCTACGGAGGATAAGCTTTATAATCCCTCGGAAAGAAATTTTGAATCTGTGATCTACGACCTGGATGACAATGTGAATTCTGTGGCTTTTTTCTCTCATAACAATGGAATTTCCAATTTTGCGAATTCCATTTCAGAAGATATTTTCCATTTCCCCACTTGTGGAGTTGCCGGTTTTGAAATAGACTGTAATTCATGGTCTGAATTTGATGGCGCCAAGAAGAAACTCCTGTTCTTTTATGAGCCAGGGAAAATTTAATTGTATCTTTTTTTGTCTGATCCTACTCCTTTTTTCATGTGCTAAAAAGGATAAGACCTATATTGAAACTATTGCGGTAAATGATGTTAAGCTTCCCAAGGCAAGACCTGGTGACTGGCGATATTCCCGTGATGAAAAATTCCAGACTTTTGAGGATTTTCAGAAACTAGAAAAAATAAAGCCGGAGCCCCAAAAAAACACAATTTATCTTCAGCCTATCGGAGAATTCAATGAGCTGCAGAAAAAGGAGATAGACCTTACCAAAGAATATTTAAGCAAATATTTTCAGCTTAAAACAAGGGTTCTTCCTGTTTTACCCAACAGTATTTTTCCAAAAGCAGCAAGAAGAATCTTTAAAGACGGTCAGGAACAGATTCTGGCAGGTTATGTACTGAACAGTATTCTGATTAAACAAAAACCTAAAGATGCGGTAGTTGTTATGGGAATTACTGAGAAAGATCTTTTTCCAAAACCTGAATGGAATTATGTATTTGGGCAGGCTTCTTATGAAGACGGTGTTGGAGTAACTTCTATGTATCGGTTTTCTGATGGTCATCTGTCTGATCTTAACTTCAATGAAAGCCTTAAAAGACTGATCAAAATAAGTTCACATGAAATCGGGCATATGTTCGGAATCAGTCATTGCCTCAATGCAAATTGTGTAATGAATGGAACCAATAGCCTTTCTGAAACTGATTATCATTTTGCAAGAGCATGTTCACTTTGTCAGCAGAAATTAAATTCAAGCCTCCATTATGATCATAAGAAACGACTTTTGGATCTGAAAGACTTTTTTGAAAAACAGCATTTGAATTCTGAATATTCACTTGCCAAAGAGGATTTTAATTTGCTCAGATAATCTAAAAAAATCCTGATATAATGTTTTGGCTAAAGCCAAATGTATTATTCATAAAAAGCGGGCTTTAGCCCGCTCCTATTGAATTTTATATTTTTTGTGATTTATAATTTTGTTCAGCAATTGTATTTTATCCCAATTTACTTTCTTTTGAGATCCAGATCATCAAAGTCAAAACTGAAATCTGTAACATCTGAAATAGGCTTTAGCTTTGCAGACTCTGCCTTTCCATTTTCATCATAGCTGAAAATAATATAAGCATCAGCGTCATAACTTCTGTCGTCCCATTTTACAATAAAAGAATTACTGGAATAGGGAAGCAGTTCTCCTTTCAGTCTTGGAGAGTTTTGGCAGGAAATTCTGTATGTATTTCCCTGTTGAGAAATTTCTACATCGCCAAACCATTGGTCACTGTATTTTCCTGCAAATTGTTCGGCTTTCGGCTGAAGATTTTTTTCTTTTTTAAAGGCTTCTGATTTGGCGTAAGCTTCTTTTTTCTGCTTATTATATTCGGCATTTACTTTTGCCATTCTTTCACCATAGGTTTTCAGCCAGTTTCTGTCTGCTACTCCCAGGTAAGAATCTTTTACCGTGTTGGTAATTGTATTAAAAGCGGCTCCGGACTGTTGGTTCGTTAATACTACGATTCCCAATTTCAGATCCGGAATCAGTGTAAATTGGGTAACAGTACCTATTAATCCTCCCGTATGCTGAATCTGCTTGTGTCCTTTCACATCGCTTAAAAACCATCCTAACCCATATCCGTAAAAGCTCGTATCGTAAGGATTTTTTAAAGCAACTTTATCCGGGATCTGCAGACTCCATAGCTGCTGTACATTTTTATCTGAAACTAATTTTTTACCGTCTTTGGTTGTGAAATTATTTAAAAGAAAATCTGCCCAGGTGGTCATATCCTTAATATTACTCATGATTCCTCCTGCTGCATTCCCTGTTTCATTCCAATCGTGCGGAACGGCAACAGCTTTCCCGTCTACAGGAGCATGGGCATCAATTTTGTTTGATACGGCTTTAGCTCTGCTGTAGCTTCCAAAACTGGAAGTCATTCCGACAGGCTTCATAATTCTCTGCTCAATAAATTCGGCCCAGCTCAGCCCGGAAATCCTGTGGATCACTTCTCCTGCTACAATAAACATAATATTGTTATAATCCAGTGTCGTTCTGAAAGGGTTTTCAGGTTTCAGATATCTTACATTGTGAACAATATCATTTACCGTCAGGTTCCCACCTTCAGGGAAGAACATCAGGTCACCCTGTCCCAAGCCTAATCCAGCTCTGTGGGTTACAAGATCTTTAATGGTTACATTTTGGGAAACATAGGGATCATACATCTGAAATTCAGGGATGTATTTTGAAACTTTATCGTCCCAGCTCAATTTTCCTTCATCGGCTAAAATAGCCAGTGCAGTGCAGGTAAACCCTTTTGAATTAGATGCAATTCCTACCAATGTATTATCATCCATCGGCTGTTTGGTGGTTAAAGAACGTTGTCCGAAACCTTTGGAATAAATCACTTTTCCATCTTTTATGATTCCTACTGACATTCCAGGAACGTCAAAGGTTTTTAAAGTACTCTGGATCAGTTCATCCAATTTTTTTTCTTCAACCTGGGCATTGAAAAGCCCTACGGCTAAAAGAAAAAGTAAAAGAGAAAATTTCTGCTTCATTTTTTTAATTTTCTCAAATTTAGTAAATATTAGGCGATGCAGGCTTCTCCTGTAAAACTTTGTGTATTTAAAAATAATCTGACCCTTAATAGAAAATAAATCTTTCCTAAATTTGTAAAAATTTCAAATCTTCATGACGAAAATTCTTCTTCTCTCCGATTCCCATTCCTATATAGATGACAGGATTTTAGAATATGCCCGTCAGGCTGATGAAATCTGGCATTGCGGGGATTTCGGAAGTATAGAAGTGATTGAAGAACTGGAAAAAATAAAACCTTTAAAGGGTGTTTACGGAAATATAGACAATGCGAAGATCAGAGCTGAATTTCCTGAAGTGAACCGTTTTTTCTGCGAAGATCTTGAAGTTTTAATGATCCATATCGGTGGATATCCCGGAAAATATACGCCGCTGGCAAACAGAGAAATTTCTGCAAAAGCTCCAAAGCTGTTTATTTCAGGACATTCCCATATTTTAAAAGCCATGTTTGACCAAAAGAATAATCTCCTTCACCTGAATCCCGGAGCCTGTGGAAAACAGGGATGGCATAAAACGAGGACCATGATGCGTTTCGTAGTGGAAGGTGAACAGATCAAAGATTTGGAAATCATTGAACTGGGACCTAAGATTTAATTTTGAAAACAATAAAAGAAGGAGTACAATACATGAAAATCGGGGACAAAGTTTCTGTAGTAGATGAGGATTTAAGCGGGATCATTACTTCCGTGAACGGCAATATTGTTGTTTTCAAAGATGAGTATGGTTTTACCTACCAATATCCGAAAGAGAAACTGGTTCCGAAAAACGCAGAACTTTATGAAAATATCCGGGTAGTGAGAAAAGCAGAACCGAAGAAAGTGACTTCCAAAAAACATCAGAAAAATCATATGGTTCTGGATCTGCATTTTCACAATCTCGTCAGAAATCCCAGTGATTATGACAGTTTCGAAAGACTCTTTATCCAAAAAGCGAAATTAACGGAAGTTCTTGATTTCTGCAGAAAGCATCATCTGAAGAGGCTGGAGATTGTTCACGGTATTGGTGACGGAACGCTGCAGAGAATGGTTATGGATGTTTTGGAAAGCCAGAGAGATATCGATTTTTATAATAAGGAAATACTTCACCATCAATCCGGTGCCGTTATGATAGAATTTCACTAAATTTGCAGCAATTGAAATATGAACGTACTTAATTTACTTTTTACCAAAGACGGATTAATCTACCAGATTGCAAAAAACAAAGGCATTCAGGAAGAAAAGTCTTATTTCGTTACTGAAGAAACTCCAGAGAATCTTATTGAAGATAAGCTTGATGAAATTCTTCTTAAGCAGAGGTTTGACGAAATCCATGTGATCTCGGCACTGAATCACTTTACCCTGATGCCTGAAGGATTTTCTGAGCATGAGGCAGGATTTGAGCTGATTGCTTTCAATGCTCCGGCTGACAGGGAAAAAGAGGAGCTCATGCTTTCTGTCAATAAAAAGTTCGGGGTACAGTTTTATTATACATTCCCTAAAAACTTTTACAAAAAAATAAAGGAGCTGGCCATTCCGGTTCATTTTAATTTTTCAGGGGAAAAGTTTTTGAATTCACTCAACAATAAAAACAGTAAGGAGATTCACATCAACCTGTACCATAACCAGTGTGAGTTTTTTGCTATTGATAACAAAAAAGTTATTTTATACAACAACCTGGATGTGAATTCTGAGGTTGATTTTCTGTATTTCGTGATGTTTACGCTCAGTAAAATAGGCTTTGGAATCAATGAAACCAATTTTTACGCCTATGGCGAAACTACTGAAAATGAAACTTTTATTTCCGAACTTCAGAAATTCGTCAAAAATATGAGAATTATTTTTGACAATATTCCCAATAAGAATTTTATACTTAATTAAAAGGGACCAAGAATTAGGGATGAGGGCTTAGGCCCGACATACTTCCCTGATCCCTAATTCCTACCACCTAAACCCTAAAAAATATGTTCAGAATAATCTCAGGCAAGTGGAAAGCCAAAAAAATAGCCGCTCCTAAAAATTTTGATGTAAGACCTACTACAGATTTTGCCAAGGAAGCGCTTTTCAGTATCCTGGAAAACAAATATGATATGCAGTCGGTTTCTGTGCTTGATCTTTTCGCAGGTATTGGCTCTATCACTTTCGAATTTGCGTCCAGAGGATGCCAGGATGTTACTTCGGTTGAACTGAATCCAAAGCATACAAGTTTTATCAATTCTACGGCTTCAGAGCTTGATATGTCACTGCAGATCAATGTTCAGAGAGGTGATGTTTTTGACTGGCTTAAAAAATTCAGAAATAAGAAAAGCTTTGAAATTGTATTTTCCGATGCTCCTTTTGAAATGGAAGAGAAGAAATACTATGAGCTGCTGTCTCTGGTTTTAAACAATAAATTTGTTAAACCTAACGGAGTTTTAATCGTAGAACATCAGAGCAGAATGAAACTGGAACATCCTAACTTAATAGATACCCGGAAATACGGAAATGTAAGTTTCAGTTTTTTCGAAGCAAATAAAGAAGATAATCAGGAAATTTAATTCCTGATTATTTTTTTTACGGAAAGACCCGGTGCAGCTTTTCCCCAGTTTGTAATAGCTTCTATAACGGGTTGGAGAGTCTTTCCAAAATCCGTCAGCGTATATTCTACCATCAGTGGAGGCTTTTCGGTATATACCTTTCTGTTGATGATGTGATCTTCCTCAAGCTGTTTCAGCTGCAGGCTCAATGTTCTTTCTGTGATGGTAGGAATTAATTTCCTAAGTTCATTATACCTTTTGGCGCCATCTGTAAGATGGAATAAAATAACGGCTTTCCATTTTCCTCCTATAAACTTCATGGTGACACTGGTGCAGCACGGGTATTCTTTGTTATCTATCGTGTACATTTTTATACTATCCTTTTTTACCGTTATTGCAAAGATATTAAACTTAAATTACTTTTGTAACTATAAAATTGATAGTATATAAATTATGAACTTTTTAGAACAAATGAAAAAAAGGTATACGGTAAAAAAGTATAACCCACAGGAAAAAATCAGTGCAGAACAGATTGCAGAATTGAAAGAGATCCTTAATCTAAGCCCTTCTTCAATCAACAGCCAGCCATGGAATTTTATTTTCATTAATAAGTCTGAACTCAGGGAACAGCTGGCAGAAGCATCATATTTCAATAAGGGAAAAGTATTAGACAGCAGCCATATTATTGTATTCCAGGTGATAAAGAATCCCGAAGACTTTGAAAAACAGATCGAAGAAAATCTTCCTGAAGGTTCCGTTAATTACTACAGAACTATGGTAAAACCACACGGCGAGGCTTCCATTCGGGCATGGATGGGGCATCAGGTGTATCTTTCGCTGGGCGTTCTTCTTTCTGCTTGCGCTGCTATGGGAATAGATTCCACTCCGATGGAAGGTATTGAAACTGAAAAATATGACGAAATCCTTAAAAATGATTCTTATGAAACACTTTTTGCAGTAGCCATCGGGAAAAGAGATGAAAACGACAGCAACCATCCTGAAACGACTCCTAAAAGAAGGCTGAAGAGTGAAATGGTTATTTTAGAGCCATAACTTTTTCAAAAGTTTTCATAAAATAAAAGCTGTTTCGGGCGAAACAGCTTTTTGTATTATAGTACTTTCAATTCCAGATCTATTGTCTTTCCAAAGAATTTCTTAGAGATTTTTTCAAAGTTCTTCGTCAGGTCCGAAAGATAAAAATGATAATTCGGTTTTGGATTATTGTCATTCAGAAGATGGTATTTATCCAGGATGATCTTAAGGTGATTGGCAACAATATTGGGTGAATCGATCACACGGACCCTGTTTCCGTAATACTGCTTAATCTCATCGATCAGCAAAGGATAATGAGTGCACCCCAGAATAAGGGTTTCAATATTCTTGAGCTTGTTATTGCTTAAATAATTATAAATGATGGCATGCGTAATCGGATGGTTTTTGAATCCTTCTTCAATAGCAGGAACCAATAACGGAGTCGCCAGCTCATCAACTTTGATCCATTTATTCTGTTTCCTGATGCTTTTCTTATACAATCCGGAATTGACGGTTGCTTTTGTAGCAATGACTCCAACATTATTGTGGATCTCATACGCTACTTTTTCAGCAACAGGATTAATAACGTCTATGACGGGAACTTTTCCATTCACAGATTGCATCACTTCGTTTAAAGCATTGGCTGTAGCCGTATTACAGGCAATGACAATGGCTTTACAGTTCTGCTGAAGCAGAAAATTGGTGATCTTGGTAGAATATTCTATAATCGCATCCTTCGACTTTTCACCGTACGGAAGGTGTTTGGTATCTCCAAAATAGATCAGATCTTCGTGGGGAAGAAGTCTTTTGATCTCTTTAGCTACGGTAAGTCCTCCCACCCCACTATCGAAAATACCGATAGGCTGGCTTGGTGAAAGATGTGAATAATCTTGCTTTTTAGTTTTCAAGTGAACTGAAATTTTATACAAAAATAGTGAATAATCGGATATTTAATTAAGATTACTTATTGAAAAATCTTTTGGATATCTTACTTTATAGCTTACCCTGAATTTTTTGGTTTCTGATGAGGAGATTTTAACGTTCCACAGTAAGAATCCTTTTTCTTTATCGAGTTCAGCATTATCACTTTGAAGAAGCTCAATTTTTACAGCTTCATCCTTACTCAAAGGAATCTGATCCCGTATCTCGATATTAATTGCTTCTTTTTTGTTATTCCGGACAACCAGATCGTAAGTAATGGTTTTTTCCTGATAGGAAGAAAATAATTTTTCACTTGCCTTATCATTTACCACTTCTTTGCGGATGCTAATCTTTTTGTCATCACCAAGAGTAATGCTCATTTTATCATTCGTCTGGTTGGGATTGATCCTTGTTTCGCCTACATACATATTTTCAAAGATCACGCTGGCAGCCCCTGAAATCAGATTATATTTATTAAAATCTTTAATATCTGCAACCAAATAGGCAGTGGTATTGTATTTTGGAACGGTGTAATATTTGTATTCAGCCGGAAGCTTTATCTGTTTCAGATTAATAAAATGATCTTCATCATTTGACAGAATATCATAAGGAATATCTGTATCAAAACTTACATTCAATTGATTTTCATTAATTTTAATTCCATAACCTGTCATTACAACTTCTTCAATCTCCATCGTGCGCATAGTATCTCTTTTACCAGAATAGCCAATGTTTGTCCTTTCTTCATTCTTATAAGAATTCAAAAACCAAGGATTCATAACTGGAGCTTCGTTATTTCTTGAAGATCTTGAATTGATCAGCGAAAGCTTCACTCCTTTCCAGTCAAGTCCTGTATCCTGTCTTACTTTTGCTTTAAAAGTGACATCCAAAGGTTCAGTAAGCTTATTGCCCCTCACTTCATAAAATGGTTCCCAGGAAACGTTTTCTGCCAGATATCCCAGATCCATTTTTGCATTTCCTCCCCCATTGCTTGCAATTCTCAGAACAAGAACGCCATCAGAAAAAGTTTCCTCAGCTTCTGTATTAGCTTTCAAACGATTTTTTAAAGCTTCAAGTTTCTGCACAGTTTGTGTATATTTTTTATTAATATCAAGCTGTGCTATGCTTATTTCATTTCTTTTCGTCTTATAATATTCTGTCAGCTGCATCAGCTGGGCCACACTGGAAGTATTACTGCCAATTAAAAGTCCTTGATTCTTGTCTAAAAGTTCCAATGTTTTTTCATTCGTCTGACGCTCGATATTGATTTTTGTACTGAGATTTTCTAAAATAGCGATGCTGTCCTTAATTCTTTTTCCGTTAGGATTATTATTTTCAAAATAATTCGAGTTGTAGCTGTCTCTGTATTGCGCAGAAAGAATTGAGACATCTTTATTGTTGGTATTAATCTGTATAGATTTCTCCACAATTTCGTCCGAAATATTGGTCACAACAACCTCAGAAGTTCCTGCAGGAAGTGAAACACTCACAGAATTATGGAGTTCAGCAGAAGTTCTGTAAACATTTACAGCATTAACTTTTGCTTTTGTAAAGATTGGTTTTTGAGAGAAATGTAAAGCGCTTAAAAAAAGAAAAAATAGGAGTAAGTTTTTTCTCATAGTTCATGGTTTTTATTTAGAGTATAATCTCAAATATACATTAATAAACGTTACACCAAAAATAAATCTGAAGCAATTCCATCCGCCATAAACCAATGCTTTTCCGGTATTTTCAGATGATTGTTCTCCTGGATTAAAATACCTTCTTCTATTTTAGATTTTACCTCGTGTTGGAAATGTTCAAGAATTTGATCACTGAATTTACTTTTCAGGCTTTCAAGATCTACTCCCCAGATTGTCCTCAAGCCAATCATAATCATTTCATTGAATTGATCATATTGTGAGAGAATCTCTTCTTCTTTGGCCAGAATTCCGGCATGAAGCTTCTTAATATACTGCTGATTGTTGGCCACGTTCCAGCTTCTGACATCAAATCCGTTGTACGAATGTGCGGAAGAACCGATTCCAAGATACTCTTTGTACTTCCAATATGCAGAATTATGCCTTGAATAAAAGCCAGGTTTTGCAAAATTGGAAACTTCATAATGCTCAAATCCGTTGCCTTTTAAGAAATCTGACATATAATAGAACTCCTTATTCTGTTCTTCTTCTCTAGGACTGGCAACTTTTCCTTTTGAAATCCAGTTTTCTAAAGCTGTTTTGGGCTCAACTGTCAATGCATAAGATGAAATATGCGGAACTTCAAGGGCTATGGTTTTGTTTAAATTCTCCTTCCAGATCTCCAGATTCGAGGTTGGAGAGCCATAAATAAGGTCTATACTTAAGTTTTCAAACCCAAAATCCTGTGCTCTTTTGATTGAACTCTCTGCTTCAGAAGCATTATGGGCACGGTTCATGAGTTTAAGATCTTCCTCAAAAAAACTTTGGGTACCGATGGAAAGCCTGTTGACCGGAGATTGAGCCAGTTGTTTTAAAAAGTTTTTATCCAGATCGTCGGGATTGGCTTCCAGGGTAACTTCAATATCAGTATCAAAACTGAAGTATTTCAGGACTTCATCGATTAAAGAATTGATTTCATCTGCTGAAAGAATGGATGGTGTTCCACCTCCAAAATACAGGGATTTCAGATTTTTATTCTGCAGTTCATCTTTTCTAAGCCGGATTTCGGTCTTCATAGCACGGATCATCTCATCTTTAAAATTCAAAGAGGTAGAAAAGTGAAAGTTGCAATAGCTGCATTTCTGCTTGCAGAATGGAATGTGAATATATATCATAAAAAAGCTCTGAAAATTTCAGAGCTCAAATTTATTTAAATTAAATCAAATTAATATCTATATCCTCTATGATTAATAAAGTTATCAAAGTTATAACCTAAGCTCAACATAAAGCTGTTTCCACCATACGTCTGGATATCAGACATTCCGATGTTATAAGTTGCTCCGATCATTAATTTATTAATTCTCACTTTAACAACTGGTGCAACCTGTAACTGTTGGCTGTCAAATCGGTTCTGTACCGTTCTGTAGCTTACCCCGGCAGAGAATGAGTTGATGTCATTAAAGAAAGTCGCCATTAAGTTGTAGTCGATCATTCTTGTTGAATTGGTATTCAGGTTAATCAACGCTGATGGCGTTACGAAGATATTGTCAGCAAAATGCCAGTCATATCCTAGGTTTAAGAAAAATTTAATTGGTGAAGGCTCAATTCCGTTTACTATAGCCTTGTCATTGCTTAGTGCAATATCGTTTACAGATACTCCTGCAAAGATATTTCTATAGGTAGCAGCTGCACCAAAGTTGGCGTAAGCCATAAAAATATTCCCTTCTTTTCCAATCAACAATGGATCGTAACCATCTTCAACGTTCACTGAAGTATAGTCGAAGTTCATATTATAAAATGAAACACTGGTACCGAAAGAGAACTGGTCTTTTCTGTCTCCCTCACTACTTAGTGGAATAAAGTATGAAGCTCCCGCTGTAATACCGCCTGCAGAAATAGGGCCATTGCTGTCTCTGAAAATAGAGAGCCCTGCTCCCACTCTGTCGAAAATGTTCCCGTTGATTCCTATAGACTGCGTATTTGGAGAATCGCTGAACTTGTCAAATTGTTTGTGGTAATTAGCATTAAGCTGTACGTAATCGGTCTTTCCGTACTGAGCTGGGTTGAACAGGAATTCACCATCCAAAAGATATTGCTGATAGTATGGTAGTGATTCTTGTGCTTTGTATGCATTTGACAAAAGAGCTAAACATACGATAGCATATAGTTTTCTCATAACAAATCTTGATTTCAATTCAACAAATATAAAAAAATTCTCAATATATTTTTAGTTTTCTAAATAATTTCTCCATTTTTTTACAGCATCCGCCATATCTTTGGGCATTGGGCTCTCAAAATATAATTCCTTTTTAGTAGTTGGATGTATAAACCCTAAAGTATGGGCATGGAGTGCATGTCTTGGCAGAATTTCAAAAACATTTTTTATAAACTGCTTATACTTAGGTAGATTCACTCCTCTTAAAGGCGTATGACCTTCATATCTTTCGTCATTAAACAAAGTATGTCCGATATGTTTGAAATGAGCACGGATTTGGTGTGTTCTTCCTGTTTCAAGTTTACATTCCACCCAGGTCATATATTTAAACCGTTCAAGAACCTTATAATGCGTCACCGCATGCTTTCCGTGGCTTCCGTCCTCGTAAACGGACATCTGCATCCGGTTTTTGGGATGCCTCCCGATATGCCCTCTTATGGTCCCTTCATCTTCCTGAGGATTCCCCCATACGAAAGCCCAGTATAATCTTTTTGTAGTTCTGTTAAAAAACTGTTTGGCTAAAAAGCTCAATGCATATTCATTTTTTGCAATCACCAAAAGGCCTGAGGTATCTTTATCAATCCTATGAACAAGTCCTACCCTGTCCAGATCAGATTTCTCACCGCTCTTTTCAAAATGGAAGGCCAATGCATTCACCAATGTTTTGTCCCAGTTTCCATGGCCTGGATGCACAACCATCCCCGGTTCCTTGTCTACTACTACCAGATCATCATCTTCATAAATGATATTCACAGGGATATCCTGAGGAATAATTACATTTTCCCTCGGCGGATGGGCAAGAAGCACCGAGATCTGGTCACCGGGTTTTACACGGTAATTCTGTTTTACCGGAGCACCGTTTACAACCACATTTCCGGCTCTGCAGGTCTGTGAAATTTTATTCCGTGAAGAGTTTTGTCTGTATATTAATAAGAACTTATCAATTCTTAACGGCTCCTGGTTTTTATCGACTTTGATATTAAGATGCTCATACAGTCCTTTATTTTCCTCATCAATATCGATGTTCTCCAAACTGTCGGAATCTAATAATTCTTCATCTAAAAAGTCTTCGTTATCTTCTGCCATTATTTTATTTTTTTACGCAAAAGGCCTCAACATTTTGCAGTTGAAGCCTATATTTTATATAATAAACTGTGATTATTCTACCACTACTTTTTTAGCCTTTGGCTTTTGGACCGGCTGCTGTGTTGCATTTCCTGTCGTTGTTGCCGGCTTATTTCCTGAACTCTGGCTGTTTGTTACAGCGGATTTAGGTTTTTCTGTTCCGGTTCCGGCAGGTTTGGCTCCAGTTGCTGCACTGCTCGTCTTTGCCGGCTCTGTTTTAGCAGGTTCAGATTTAGGAACTTCTTTTTTGGGTACAGGTACTGCTGCAGGTGGATTATAACTTGGTTCCGGATAGTTGGGAACTTCATCATAATGTACCGGAGGCAGTGATGTATCTACTTTCATTCGGTAGATAGAATTCAGCTGTTCTACTTTGGCCCTAAGCTCGGCAGGTGTTCTCTTACTTGCCCAAAGATCAATCTGCATTCCCTGATCTCGTACATCTCCGGAGGCCGGATCCTGATAATAGATAATATCAGATTCATCTTTACTTCCGTCTTCATGTTCTACCAAACCTACCTCAAATAAGCTTCTGGCGATTACAGCTCTTGCTTCTTTTACCGAAAGCCCTACCACGTTAGGAATAGAAATATTTCTCATAGGTCCTGAACCCACTACAACATCAATCACGGAGAATCTCGGAAGACGCGATCCGGGATTAACTGCATTACCTTTATATAACACTCTTAAAAGAGCATCTTTCTGAATACTCGGTTCATAGATGGTATCGCCGATCTTAAGACCAACCTGATCCAGTCTCTGAAAAGCCAGCCCTGAATATTTATTGATCACATCCGGAACCGTAATAGGAGCCCATGTTCTGGGATTAACTACAATTCTTACCAGCGATCCCGGTTTTACACGTGAACTGGATAAAGGGTGCATCTTCAAAACCTGAAAAGGCTTATATTTAGGGTTATATTCAGCACTGTCTACTTCATATTCCAGTCCGGTATCCTCTAATATTTTTACGGCATCATAAACCGATTTATTAATAACATTGGGCACAGGAATTTCCTGACCGTGATTGGTATGGTATTCCAGCCAGCGGAAAGTAAGCCACACTAACCCCACAAAAATACCGATGGCTACTGCTAAATTCAGTAAAACTTTCCAATTGAAAAGTGATTTAAGCATACTTAAAAATACTTTAATTATAACGGCAAATATAGCTAATAATTTTAAATGTGCTTTTATTTAACACAATTCATTTCAATTTTAAAATTTCTGAATTTCCCTTATTGCATTACATAAAATGATTAAATTTGCCTTAATTGATACTATAATGGTTATGAGCAAAAAAAGTGTTGCCGTTGTCATGGGAGGCTATTCGGATGAATATGTGGTTTCCTTAAAAAGCGGTCAGTTGATCTATGATTCTCTGGACAGAAATCTATATGATGTATATAAAGTAGTCATTCTTAAAGATGAGTGGTATTTTTTAGGAGAAAACGATCAAAAATATGAAATCAACCGCGGAGATTTTTCAGTGACTTTAGATAATCATGAAAAACTGAAATTCGATGCCTGTTTCAACATTATCCACGGAACTCCGGGTGAAAATGGAATCCTGCAGGCCTATTGGGACGCTATCGGACAGAAATATACCGGTTGTGGTTTCTACCAAAGCGCTTTAACCTTCAATAAAAAAGATACATTGGCTGTCTTATCAAAGTATGGAATTCCTTCTGCCAAAAGCATTTATTTAAGAAAAGAAGAAGACATCAATACAGACGAAATTATTGAAAGTCTTGGCCTTCCGGTTTTCGTTAAGCCCAACCAGTCCGGTTCATCTTTGGGAATTTCAAAAGTAAAGGAAAAGTCAGAATTAATTGCTGCAACGGAAATTGCGTTCAAAGAGGATGATGAAATTCTTATCGAAAGCTTCCTGGACGGAATGGAAGTTTCTGTAGGGGTCATAGATTTTAAAGGCGAAACCATCGTTTTAGGAATCACTGAAATCGTACCGACCAATGAATTCTTTGATTATGAAGCTAAATACGAAGGAGCTTCAGAAGAAATTACCCCGGCAAGAATTGACGATGCAACAAGAATCAGAGTGGAAGAAATTTCAAAAAGAGCTTACAATTCCCTTGGCATGAGCGGTTTTTCAAGAAGTGAATTCATCCTTATGGATGGTATTCCTTATATGCTTGAAATGAATACCAATCCGGGATTCTCACCTGCCAGTATTCTTCCGCAACAGGCCAAAATTTACGGAATATCCATCACAGATCTTTGCGGAAACGAAGTAGAAAAAGCATTGAATAAATAATAATAGAAGTTAGAATCTAGAGGTTAGAAGTTAGTTGTTAATGAATGGAAGTTTGAAGATGGAAGAAAACCCGGTGAATAGTTCACCCCGGCAACCTAAATCTCGCAACCGAAACCCAAAACACAGACCTCGTAACCCCATAACTCATCATAACACGTAAAACATGAAAATTGCTGTTTTCCCCGGATCCTTTGATCCTATTACTCTGGGACATTATGATATTATTGAAAGAGCGGCTCCGCTTTTTGACAAACTGATTATTGCGATCGGGCAGAATTCCCAAAAAAAATATATGTTTCCCCTGGAAAAAAGAATGGAATTTATTCAAAACTCCGTCGCTGAATTCCCCAATGTAGAAGTGGACTTTTTTGAAGGATTAACGGTGGACTACTGTTTTGAAAAGGACGCGCAATACATCCTGAGAGGCTTAAGAAATCCTGCTGATTTTGAATTTGAAAAAGCAATAGCCCACACCAACAGAACTTTGGCCCATAAAAAGCTGGAGACCGTATTCTTATTAACCTCATCCGGAAAATCTTTCATCAGCAGCAGTATCGTAAGGGAAATCATCAACCACAACGGAGAATATGAATTGCTGGTCCCGGAAGCCGTCAGGGTACAACGATAAGTAATGAGTAATAGGTAATGAGAATTTGGGAAATATGGATTACAATCAAATTTTTCGGGAAAGAGCTAAAAAATTTTTCTATTCTTGTGATTAAATCTCTTTCATCATTACCTTATTCAGATGATGTATCGGTCATAAGAAAGCAAATTATAAGATCTTCTACTTCAGTAGCCGCAAATTAAAGAGCTGTTTCAAGAGCAAGATCTGAAAAGGAAAAATTTGCTAAGCCCTGCATTGTTATAGAAGAAATTGATGAGACTCAACTTTGGCTTGAGATCATTGAAGAATTGGAATACCTAAGTTCTGAAAAAATGATTCATTTAAAATCAGAATGTGAAGAACTTGTAAAGGTTATGACTAAGTATAAATTTAGATTATCCCAGCTTTAAATGGCATAATTTTTATTACTCATTGCCCATTACCTATTACTCATAAATTATGCACGAACAGTTCAATTTTGCCATAGAGGTGCTCGGAACCATTTCCTTTGCGATGTCAGGGAGTTTTGCAGCGATGCAGAAACGCCTTGATCCGTTCGGGGTACTGATTATTGCATTCGTCACTTCTGTGGGAGGAGGAACTGTAAGAGACCTCCTGCTGGATATTCCGGTTTTCTGGATGCATGATCTTTTAACGTGTGCACTGATTTTGGGTACCAGCATTTTTGCCATGGTCTTCAAGTCTATTGAAAAAAACTTCAAGGTAACCTTATTTATTTTTGACAGCTTCGGACTGGGGTTATTTACCATTATCGGGGTTCAGAAAGGGCTCAATGCTGAGATTCATCCGCTTATATGTATCGCACTGGGAACCATAACCGGGTGTTTCGGAGGAATCATACGGGATATCCTCCTCAACAGGATTCCACTGATCTTTAGAAAAGAGATCTACGCTACAGCATGTATTGTTGGCGGATCTGCATTTCTCTTGATGACAAAGTTTATCCCGCTTTCCTATACATTTATACAGATATTCACTATTATATTAATTGTCACCATCCGAACTCTTGCTGTAAAATATCACTGGCAAATACCTAAGTTCTATGGCTATGATCAGAATTCTGAGATGTAGCGGCCATGTATTCACATAACAAAAAAAGCACCTGGATCAGGTGCTTTTTCAGTTTCGTATATTGTCTTAGAAGAATTTCCCTCTCTGTCTCATATTCGGGTTGTGCATATGCTTCTGCATAGAAGGCATTTTCAGCTGATCTTTCATCATTTTGATCTGATCCGTCATCATTCCTGCCGAGTCCAATCTTTTAGCCTCGTCCAGAAGCCTCTGCCCCTCCTGTTTTCTTCCTTTAGAAATGGCTGCTGCTGCAAGATTCAATGTTGCCATCGCTCTGTCGTGCTTCATATTCAGGCCATATTCCAAAGCTTTTTTCATCAGCGGTTCCACTTTTGCAGGATGCTCCTGAGCCTGGGTCAGTCCCTGTAAATAGTGGAAATATCCATATTGGGATTTATGAAGCTGCGCCTGGTAATTGGTGATTCCGTTTAACCATTCTGCGGCTTTTTCCATATTCTGCTTTCTCAGCTGCCAGAAGGCAAGGAGAATGTATTCATTCTTGATGAAAAGTATAATAGGCAGTGCTGCAAGAAGGAAAACTACGATTCCCCAGCCCAGACTTCTTGTGAAAATCATCATATAAAGTCCTAAAAGGATAAGAACTGCTGCAATTACAATTTTTATGTACTTATTCATTGTTCAATTTTAGAAGTGCAAAGATAGAAAATTTACAGGTTAGAAGCTAGAGGTAAAAAGTTAGAATTTTCACAACTATTCGCTCTTGATTCGTTCAAATGTCTGAAAGCAAAAATCGTATTCATTCTTTTCATCCTTTTCATGACAGGTCTCTTCAGTTTTTTTCCAGACTTTCGGATTTATCTTTGGAAAAAATGTATCGGCATCAAGATCAGCCTTAACTAAAGTAACTTCCAGTTTATCAACAATTTCTATAGTCTGTTCATAGATATTTCCGCCACCGATAATGAATACTTCCTCATCGATCTTTTTGGCAAATTTTACTGCTTCTTTAATGCTTCCAACGATCAGGATTCCTTCTTGAAACCAGTTTTTCTTTCTGGAAATTACAATATTGGTACGGTTAGGCAGCGGTTTCCCTATACTTTCATAGGTTTTTCTTCCCATAATAACAGGATGTCCGGAAGTAATATCTTTAAAGTGTTTCAGGTCTTTAGGAAGATGCCACAGCAGTTTATTTTCAAAACCGATCTCGTTCTTCTCTCCCATGGCCACCACTATTGTTGTCATTCTAATAATTTTTTACAAAATTAGCACATAATTTGTATATTTGATTAGCACAAAAAATTAAAAAAAAAATAAACTATGAAAAATAAAGGCTGCCTTAGTGCAGGAACTATCGGTATTGCACTGCTTATTATTGTAGGTGTACTATTCTTCTGGGGGAAAAACGGGTATAATAATTTTGTTTCGAAAGAACAGAACGTAAACTCCAAATGGTCTAATATAGAAACTGTATATCAGAAAAGAGCCAATCTTATTCCGAATCTGGAAAGAACCGTTAAATCGTATTCAAAATTTGAGCAGGAAACATTGACTAAAGTTGTTGAGGCGCGTTCCAAAGCAACTTCTATCAACATCGATCCTACGAATATGACAGAAGCTGATATGGCTAAATTCCAGGCAGCACAGGGAGAATTATCCGGAGCACTAAGCAGGTTAATGGCTGTAGTGGAATCTTATCCGAATTTAAAAGCGGACCAGCAGTATATTAATTTTCAGAGAGAATTTACGGCGATAGAAAACAGCATCAGAACCGAAACGGTTTATTATAATGATGCGGCCAAAGATTACAACACAACAATCAAAACATTCCCGAATAATATTCTGGCGAATTTTACAAACTTTAAAGAAAAACCTTTCTTCAAGGCTGAAGCCGGTGCAGAAAAAGCACCAGAAGTATTTAAATAATGAGCCGTTTTCTGACAAATCAGCAGATCACTTCCCTTGTGGAAGCGATACAGTCGGCAGAAGAACATTCTACAGGCGAGATCAGAGTACATATTGACTCGAACACAGAAACGGAGAATGCACAGACTGCATTTGAGGTTTTCAAAGAACTGTGTATGAATAAAACTGCCGACAGAAACGCTGTGCTTTTTCATGTCAATTTTGAACAGAAATATCTGACCATTATTGGCGACATTGGAATCCATGACAAAGTACACCAATCGTACTGGGATCATCTGCACGATTACATCACTGCTGAATTTGCCAAAGGAAATTATTATAAAGCTTTAAAAAGCGGCATTCTGGAAACCGGTCTTGAATTAAAAAAACATTTTCCTGTAGAAGGAGAAAACCCCAATCAGCTGTCTAATGAAATTACGTTCTCTTAAACTGGTATTTTCATTTATACTCTTCTGCTTTTACACTTTTGTATCGGCACAGTATACAATCCCGCCCAAACCGGCGGTTCTATATCCTGTGTTTGATGAGGCAGGCCTGCTCACACAGCAGCAAAAAGACGAACTGAACAATAAGCTGATTAAATTTGCAGATTCTACTTCCACGGAAATCGAAGTGGTTATTATCCCTTCTACCAAAGGAGAAGATGTGAACTTTCTGGCAACCATGTTCGGAGAAAAGTGGGGAATCGGAAAAAAAGGAGTGGATAACGGCGTGGTTTTCCTGATCGCTACAGAAGACAGAACCATGTCTATCCAACAGGGAAGAGCTGTAGAACAGTACCTTACCGCTTCTGTTGCAGGACAGATCCTTGATTATATTGTCACTCCCAATTTCAGACAGGGGCAATGGTATGACGGCATCAACCGTGGCACCTCAGCGATCATGGAGGCTGTTCAGGGAAAATTCAAACCTATGGAAACCTCAGCACCTTCAGGTAATGGAAGTGCTTTTAAGATCCTTATTATCGCATTTGTCATCTTTATCATTCTGGCCTTTATCTTTGGAGGCAGAGGCGGAGGACGTGGCGGCGGTAATAATGATGACGACGACGTGATCATTACCAGAAGAGGACGCAGAAATTACCCCGGTGGATTCTTTCCATTCCCTGGCAGCTTCGGTGGAGGCGGTTTTGGAGGCGGAAGTTCCGGAGGCGGCGGTGGATTCGGCGGTTTTGGTGGCGGAGGAAGCTTCGGCGGCGGTGGCGCTTCAGGCGGATGGTAATTTAAAAGATAACAAAAAATTCAATATAATCGGGCCCAGTGCCCGATTTTTTATTTAAAACACTAAAATCCTGTCATTTCTTTGTTTTATTTTAACATTAAATTCAATTTTTCATAGTAAAAAATTAACAAAACCATATAAAATCCGTCTTTTATCCAATTTTTTTTCATTATATTTACTGAAAACAGGTTTATGAAAAAGACGCTGGTAGTTTTTGCACATCCCTATTTAGAGCACTCCAATTCAAATGTGGAGCTTATCAATTTCTATGTCCGCCACCAGCACTTTACCCTTAGAGATCTTTACGAAGAATATCCGGATTTTCACATTGCCGCATTCAGGGAGAGGAAAAGATTAAGAAGCTATGACCGTTTTATTTTTCAGTTTCCGCTTATCTGGTTCGGAATCCCCCCTTTATTAAGATTATGGATCGATGAAGTGTTCGACAGGGACTGGCTCAGAGAAGGTGAAACCAATCCACTGGAAGGAAAAGAAATTTATATTCTGATAACGACCGGTGGAAAGGAAAGATCATTCAGTAAAAACGGAACGTATCAGTATACGGTGGAAGAACTGATCAGCGGGCTGATCGTATCTTTAAAGGTTTTCAAAGCGAATATAAAACATATCAAAATCGTTTATGAAGCCAATAAACTGAGCAAAAAAGAGATTATTCTACATAAAAAAGAATTTACAGAACTACTCAACCAATAGCATATGGAGTCCAGCTTAGCAATGAATACATTACTTTTCTTAGGTGTAGCCATTATTATGGTTCCGCTGGCGAGAAAATTTGGATTGAGTTCAGTTATCGGATATATATTAGGAGGTATCATCATCGGCCCATATGTTCTAAGGCTTACCGGGAAAGATGTTAACGACATCATGCATGCCAGTGAGTTTGGAGTGATCATGCTCCTTTTTTTGGTAGGGCTGGAACTGGAACCCCGGAAATTCTGGGAAATGCGGAAGAAAATTATGGGCCTTGGGCTTACACAGATGCTTCTTTCTATTTCACTGCTTTTTCTGGTTTTTATCAGTGCCGGATGGAGAATAGACAAAGCCATTGCTATCGCGATGTGTTTTGCTCTTTCTTCTACTGCCATCGTGCTACAAACCCTTCAGGAAAAAAACAATTTTAAAACTATGGCTGGAGAAGCCTCGTTCTCTACCCTGCTGTTTCAGGATATTGCGGTGATCCCTATCCTGGCTATCCTTCCACTTATTGCTAATTATAAAGCAAATCATCACGATAACGAAATCCAAATTATTATTCAGAAACTTCCGGAATGGATGCAGGCCGGAACTGTGATTTTAGGGGTTGCTATTCTGATCCTTCTGGGAAGATATGTATTTGTTCCTTTCTTAAGATATGTTTCAAAGTCGGGAATGACGGAACTCCTCACCGCCTCCTCTTTATTCTTAGTGATTGGAGTTTCGGAACTTATGGCTGCCATTGGTCTGTCTCCTGCACTGGGTGCTTTCTTAGCCGGGGTAATGCTTGCCAACAGTGAATTCCGCCATGAGCTTGAAGCGCAGATCAATCCTTTTAAAGGACTGCTTTTAGCTGTATTCTTTGTGAGCGTAGGCTCTACAATTAATTTTAACATCATTCAGCAGGATCCTATCTTTATCTTCTCTACTGTTTTTGCAGTATTGACTGTAAAATTTGTGGTTCTGTATGCTATTGGCAAGTTTTTTAAGATTGATACATCACAGAGTTTATTTTATGCGTTTGCTCTTTCGCAGGTGGGAGAATTTGCTTTTGTCCTGATCAATTATGCTTCAGATCTTTATCTTTTAAGTCCTGAACTCAATGCACAAATGATGGCCGTTACTGCAATCACAATGTGCATCACTCCTATTCTCCTGATCATTAACGACCGGCTCATTACTCCTAAATTTATTAAAGAAATCCCTGACGAAGAGAATGATTTTAATATCCTGGACAATAATGTAAGCCAAAAGAAGATCATTATTGTAGGTTTCGGGCATTTTGGAAGTACGGTAGGGCGTCTTTTAAAAGCCAATAAAATATCGGCAACAGTTCTGGACAGAGACTCTGACCGTGTAAAACTGCTGAGAAGCTATGGTTTCAAGGTTTATTACGGTGATGCCACAAGAATTCCCATTTTAAGGGCTGCAGGAATTGAAGATGCAGAAATTCTTGTTCTCTGTCTTGATGATCCTGATGACAATAAGTTCATAGCGGAACTGGTGCGGGAACATTATCCTAAAGTGCGGATTTTTGTAAGGGCTAAAAACAGAATCGATGCTTATAATTACCTTAACAACGGTATTGAAAACATTTACCGGGAAACATTGGGAACCGCAGTAGATATGGCTGTAGATGTCCTTCATGAAACCGGGATGAGAAAATATGCGGCAAGACGACTCGGACAAAGGTTTATGGCCATAGACAAAGCTTCTATCAGAAGGCTGGCCAAAGCAAAGGAGGATGACGAGATTTTATTGTTCACCACAAAAGAAATCCTCCAGCGTGAGGAGGAATTACTGGCTTATGATAACCTTAATTTTGATAATAAGAATTGGGAGGGTTCCTCGTCAGTAGGTGAAGAAAATGACGAGGAACCTCCTAATTAATTTATTGAATACTGACGCTTCCGCCACTGCTTTCCTGCTTGGTTATGCTTTTCAGTTCACCTTTTTTAGAAACATCTATGCTCCCGCCAGAAGAAGCTTCTGCATTCAGTGAAGAAACAGCACTGATCTGAATGCTTGCGCCGCTGGACGCCTCAGCTTTTACATGATCGGCAATAACTTCTTTTGCTGAAATACTGCTGGCTGATGAAGAAGTAATCTCTGCATTTTTAGTTTTTCCTGAAATATTAATGCTTGCTGCTGATGAGGCATCAACATCAAGGTCCACCGCCCAAACTTTACCGCTGAAACTGCTGCTGCTGTCTGCCGAAAGATCAAAATCATTAGCTTCCAGATCGCCGGAAACGCTTGATGCGCTGGAGATTTCAACATTCATTTTTTCCTGTGTGAATTTATCTTTTATGGTAACACTTGCAGCAGAATTAGCAACGAGCTTAGAAAAATCTTTGGTATAGATCTTAGCCTTCACATTATGGCTGTTCATAACCCTGATACCACGCTTATAATGGATATGAAGCTTTCCGCCACTGTTTTCCACAAGAATTTCATTGAGGATATTTTCAGGCGCAGAAATAACAACCTTTTCAGTTTCGGATTTGATTATCTCAGCACCAATAGCCTGGGAAACTTCTATTTCATCAAAATCTCCGTTAAATACTTTTTCTTTAACCGGACCACTGTCTTTGTCGATCACTTTGTCTACCCAACCGTTATCGTTATTACGGTCATTATTTTCATTGTTTCTTTTATCATGCCTTTCATTGCATGAGGTTATCAGCGAGAAGGCTGAAAGTACAAAAAGAGTTGTCGATTTCATGTTTACTGCTTTTATAAATTAAGTTTTAATATCTTTATACTTTAATAACAACTAATTTATGAAAAATATTTCATCGGTATTGTTAATTTCTGCCCTGGCACTTAACCAATCTTGTACTACAATGAAGAAAACCGATACTCAACAGGAGATTCCTGTTACCGATCCATCCTTATCTTCAAACCCTTTTATGAAGAAAAGTAAGCTTCAGTATGAAGCTCCGGAATTCGATAAAATTAAAAATGAACATTTCAAACCTGCATTTGATTTCGGACTTAAACAGCATGATGCTGAGATTCTGAAGATCGCAAATAATCCGGAAGCTCCTACTTTTGAAAACACTATTGTTGCCCTTGAAAAAAGCGGTGAAGTTTTAAAAAGAGCCACTATTGTATTTTCTAATCTTACAAGCGCTAATACAAATCCTACCCTTCAGGCTTTGGATGAAGAATATGCTCCTATTTTTGCAGCGCATTCTGATAAAATGTACCTGAATGAAAATTTATATAAAAGAATTAAGTCTATTCAAGAAGACGGTTTAGATCCTGAAAGCAAAAAACTGGTTCAGTATTATAAGCAGAATTTTGAAATTGCAGGAGCCAATCTTTCTTCTGCTGATAAAGAAAAACTAAAGCAGATCAATCAGGAACTCGCTTCACTTTCCACTCAATATGCCAATAAGCTATTGGAAGCCAGAAAGCAGGGAGGTGTATTTTTTTCTGATGCTAAAGAACTTGACGGACTTTCAGCCGACGAAATCGAAGCCGCAGCAACGGATGCTAAAACTGCAGGACAACCGGGAAAATATCTTCTTGCCCTTCAGAATACTACACAACAGCCTCTTCTTCAAAATCTTAAGAACAGAGCTACAAGAGAAAAACTGTTCAAAGCATCGTGGCTCAGAGCTGAAAAAGGTGACGGAAACGATACCCGTGAAACGATTGAAAAACTAGCTAAACTGAGACTTAAAAAAGCTCAGACTTTAGGAAAAGTAAGCTTTGCTGAATGGAAACTTCAGGACCAGATGGCCAAAACACCTGAAGCAGCTACAAAACTAATGAACCAAATTGCTACACCAGCAGTAGAAACGGCAAAACGTGAAGCAAAAGATATTCAGGATCTGATCGATCAGCAGAAAGGTGGTTTCAAAGTAGAGCCATGGGACTGGAATTTCTATGCTGAGCAGGTAAGAAAAGCAAAATATGATCTTGATGAAAACCAGATCAAGCCTTATTTTGAGGTAACTACTGTTTTGGAAAAAGGAGTCTTCTATGCTGCTGAAAAGTTCTATGGACTTACTTTTAAAAAGAGAACCGATCTTCCGGTTTATCATCCGGATGTAGTAACCTATGAGGTTTTTGACCACGATGGAAAATCTATCGCGATTTATTATCTTGATTTCTATACCAGAGATTCTAAAAACGGAGGTGCATGGATGAGCAATTTTGTTGAGCAGTCTTATCTTTTAGGAACCAAACCTGTGATTGTAAACTGTTATAATTATCAGAAGCCGGCTCCAGGAAAGCCGTCACTAATTAGCTACGATGATGTTTCTACAATGTTCCACGAGTTTGGACATTCAATCCACGGTATGTTTGCAAGTCAGAAATATCCGTCACTTTCAGGAACAAGTGTTCCTAGAGATTTCGTGGAATTCCCTTCACAGATCAATGAGCACTGGGCTTTAGATCCTGTCGTTCTTAAAAATTATGCGCTTCACTACGAAACAAAACAACCAATTCCTCAGGCCTTAGTTGAAAAAATTAAAAAGGCAGCTACATTCAACCAGGGATATATGACGACAGAACTTGTTTCTGCAGCAGCTCTGGATATGGACTGGCATACCGTGACGAATGAAAGTCAGTTGATTCCTGTTCTGGATTTTGAAAAACAGTCGTTAGCCAGCCATGGGTTTACTTTAGCTACAGTACCACCAAGATATCATACTCCTTATTTTGCCCATATCTGGGGCGGAGGATATTCAGCTGGATATTATGCTTATTTATGGTCTGAAACCCTTGATAATGATGCATGGGAGTGGATTAAAAACAATGGAGGCCTGACAAGAGAAAATGGCGACCGTTTCAGAAAATATATTCTTTCTGTAGGAAACTCTGTAGACCTTAACCAGGCATTCAGAGATTTTACAGGACATGATCCTGATATCAAACCTTTATTGAGAAACAGAGGTTTTATTAAATAAATTGTATTGAGAAGCATCCGATTGGGTGCTTCTTTTTTTATGTAAATGGGCTAAAGCTCATTCCTATTGATAAAATTTTTACTTTTGCTGTTCAAAAAAAATAAATAAAAATGGATTGTCCATGCTGTTCAGGAAAACTTTATGAAGAATGCTGCCGACCTTATCACATCGGAGAAAAATATGCTCCAACTGCAGAAGCCCTGATGCGTTCCAGATTTTCTGCATTTGCCATTCCGAACGGAAAATACCTGATGGAAACTACATCTCCGGCAAAAAGAAAATTCCACAACATAGAAGATCTGCAGGAATGGGGAGAGATTAACGAATGGACAAAACTGGAAATTATAGATAAACCTTCTGTCAGCAAAGTTGAGTTTAAAGCCTTTTATACTGATGAAGAAGGACATGAGCAAATCCACCATGAATTATCAAAATTCAAAATGATTCAAAACCGTTGGTTTTATGTGAGTGGGGAATTTTTAGAATAAAAAAATGTCCGAAAAAATCCGGACATTGATTATAGTTTAGTGGGCTTCTGTTCCGTCAGCTCCATGAACATGACCATGTGCCAGTTCTTCTTCCGTCGCAGGACGAGTATTTACAATTTCTACCTGGAAATCTAAAACTTTCCCCGCCATTGGATGGTTAAGGTCTGCCACTACTGCTTCAGGGGTTACCTCTAACACAAATGCCTGGAAATTATTTCCCTGCCCATCTGATAAAGGCAAAATAGCGCCTAAAGGCGGAGTTCCTGATTCCTGAAACATATCGATAGGCAACTGCACGATTGAATTAGGATCTTTTTCTCCGTAAGCTTCTTCAGGCTGAATAACAAAAGCTGCTTTATCACCTGCCTTCAGGCCAAGGATATTTTGTTCAAACTTTGGAATCATCATTCCTACACCATATAAAAATGTAAGTGGGTTTTCTGCTGTTGTTTCTTCTACAAGAATTTTACTTCCATCTTCTTCGATCGTGTGAAGTACGTAACTTACTGCTACAACATGGTTGTTTTCAATTGTCATATTTTATCTTTTTTTTCGTGATTTTTTTCACGATTAACGGCACAAATATACTATTTTTGAAATGATTGACTTTGGAAAAGATGTTAAAACAAAAATATCAAAAAGAGCACCTTTTTATTTCCCGTTCTTTGTTTCATCCCGCTTTTTCTGTCTCAATACATAGAGATACAGGCTTTCTATCTTTGCTCTGGCCCAATCTGTTTTCCTCAGAAATTTCAAAGAAGAATTAATACTTGGATTATCTGTAAAGCATTTTATATTGATCTGCTCGCCAAGTTTCTCGAAGCCTCCGTAATATTCTACCAGTTCTTCTAGAATAGCATCTAGCCTTTTCCCGTGTAACGGATCTTTTGACGGTTCCTGCATTGTTTTTTTTGTAAAAGTAGAATATTATAAGTAGATATGGAAATTTCCTCCTGTATATCCCACACCAGAAACTGTGAATTGAATTGAAATTATTTTTCTTTTCCTTTATTAAATAACAGAAAAACAGGTAATACCTTTCAATGAATAATCATTTGTCTGTTGACAATAAAAAAACTCCGCCAAACAATGAGCGGAGAGATTTTTATAGTTTATAAGTCCTGAACAGCCGGTTTTACTTCGTCCCCGAACAGTTCAATAGATTTCATCATAATATCGTGAGCAGGATCACCGATGTCCATATGCCCGATGAATCTGGTGATGCCAAAAATCTCCTTCATGTAGGTAATTTTATCAGCCACTTCTGCAGGGCTTCCGATGAACAGGGCGCCTTCTCTAGCTCTTCCGCCGTCATACTGCATTTTCGTATAAGGAGCCCAGCCTCTGGTTGCCCCGATTCTGTCCATCTGAGATTTATAATTATTGAAATATCCGTCCACTACAGCCTGATCATTACTTACAAACGTGTGTGAATGAATTGCGATCTGCATTTTGGATACGTCATGCCCTGCTTTCTGATACTCTTGCTTGTAAAATTCAACCAGATTTTTAAACTGTACCGGCATCCCTCCAATGATGGCTACCACCAAAGGCATTCCTAATTTTGCTGCACTTAAAACAGATTGCGGAGTTCCACCTACTGCTCTCCAGATCGATAATTTTCCGTCGTTTTTAGCTCTCGGATAAACAGTCTGGTTTTGCATTGGCGCACGAAGTTTTCCTGACCAGGTTACATTTTCTTCTGAGTTGATCTTTAGCAGCAATTCAAGTTTCTCATCAAAAAGTTCTTCGTAATCATTCAGTGAATAGCCATACAACGGAAACGATTCGATAAAACTTCCCCTTCCGACAAATATTTCAGCTCTTCCGTCTGAAATCAGGTCCAAAGTTGAAAAGTCTTCATATACTTTCACTGGTTCTGAAGAACTTAACACCGTAACTCCGCTTGCCAGCTTTATATTTTTGGTAATGCTCGCTGCTGCTGCCAATACCATTTCCGGTGACGAAACTGCATAATCCGGACGGTGATGTTCTCCCATTGCAAAAACATCAATGCCTACCTCATCCATTAATTTTACCTGATCCAGTATTTCACGGATCTTCACGCCTGCATCTCTATATTTTCCGGTAGCCTGATCAAAAGCCAGGTCCCCAAACATTCCTATTCCTAATTCCATATTTTTAGATTTTAGATACACAAAATTACGGATGAAAAAGCTCAGAAACATTGATGTTTGTTAAGAACGGATTTGCTATTAAAGAATAGTGTTACCAATAAAAAATCCAGCCTAAAGGCTGGATTTCACTATTATTTCTTAAGATACTGATCAAAATAATCTGTCACTTTCTGCATCAGGTGAACCCTGTCTTTCCCGATCACATTATGCGGATGTCCGGGATAAACAAAGTAGTCCAGCTGAACTCCATTGTCTACCGCAGACTTTATAAATTTGATGGAATGCTGCCATACCACCACATCATCCTGGGCACCATGGATCATCAGTAATTTTCCTTTTAAATTCTGAACTTTATCCAATAGATTAGCCGTGGCATACCCCTGAGGGTTTTCCTGAGGTGTATCCATATATCTTTCACCATACATGATCTCGTACATTTTCCAGTCGATCACCGGACCTCCGGCAACCCCCACTTTGAAAACATCAGGCTGACGAAGCATGAAACTTGTCGTCATAAATCCGCCAAAGCTCCATCCGTGAATCCCCATTCTCTGGGCATCTACATAAGGAAGAGATTTTAAATAGTTCACTCCTTTCATCTGGTCGTTCATTTCTGTTGTTCCCAGGTTTCTGAAAACAGCCTGCTCAAACTTCATTCCACGGTTGGCAGAACCTCTTCCGTCCATGGTGAAAATGATGTACCCGTTTTGGGCCATATATTCGTACCAAAGGTTTCCTGATGCAGGGAATGTATTGGTTACCAGCTGCAGGTGTGGCCCGTTGTACAGATAAACAATTACCGGATATTTTTTAGTGGCATCAAAATCTGTAGGGAGAATAATCTTTCCGTAAAGCGGTGTTCCGTCATCCGCTTTTAATTCCACATTTTTAATTTCAGGCCTCTGATAATTTTTTAATGTATTTTCTGCAGTAAGAATATTGATTGACTTAGCAGTATTGGTATTGATAATATTCACAGACCTTGGTGTGCCTGCATTGCTGTAGGTATCATACAGATAATTCCCGTCACTGCTCAGGATTCCTGTATGTACACCAGATGCATCATCCATTCGCTGCATTTTAAAGTTTGTCCAGTTGATCTTATATAAATGCTTTTCAAGCGGTGTCTCTTTGGTAGATGTAAAGTAGATCTCTTTTTTCTTTTCATTAAAGCCTAGAATGTCAGTTACCAGCCAGTCTCCTTTCGTGATTTGGGCAACGAGACCTTTTTCAAGACTGTAATGGAACAGGTGATTATAACCTGTTCTCTGGCTTTGCCAGATGAAGTCTGTATTGGAGTTCGGGAAGAAAGTAAGCGGATGCTGAGGCTCCACATATTTATCGCTGGTTTCTTCAAATAAGGTTTTTACCAGATTTCCTGTAACAGCATCGTACTGGTTCATCTTTAAATGATTCTGTCCGCGATTCAGAACGCCTACAAAAACATATTTTGAATCCGGACTCCACGTAACAGCTGTTAAATACTGATCTTTTTCACCTTCAATTTTTAGAAAAGTAGTTGACTGATTTTTGATATTATAAATTCCCAAAGTGACTTCATGGGACTTCTGCCCTGCCATAGGATACTTGATATTATGATTTACAGCAGGCGTTATCGACCAGTCAATAACAGGATAATCTGCCACCATCGTCTGATCCATTCTGTAAAATGCTACAGCATCAGAATTAGGAGACGGGAAAATTCCTGTATCAATTCCAAACTCATTTCTGTGAACCGCTGCACCTCCATTGATGATATTTTCATCAGAATCATTGGTTACAGCAATTGTTTTACCGTTTTTATTGATATATAAATTATTCTTTATGGTAAAGGCAAAGGTCTGGTTATCTCCGAACATTTTCATATTGGAAGCATTTTCATCAACTGCAGCTGTTGTCTTTATCTTCCAGTCGTTTCCCGATTTTTCGATCCAGAACATTTTATCGTTCGCGTTGAAATAACCGCTTGAACCGCCGATAAATTTGATTTGAGGAACTGCCTTTAGCTTAGCATCCGAAAATGACCTGTTCAGTTGGGTCAAAGAAACTAAAGTATCCTGTTTATTAGTCTTCAGATCAGTAATCAGATAACCGCCTTTTACAGCCTGAATATATGATTTACCATCTGCAGCCCATGAGAACTGGGATATATTTTTTACGGCAAGATTCGTTCTGAGTCCATTTACTGCCTCCGCCATTGTAAATTTTTGGGTCTGCGCGATTGCAGAACTGCCCAAAACCAGCATCAATAAAGAAAATCTATGTAATTTCATTGTATAAAATTGAATCCTTCAAAAATAAGAAATAAAAATCATCCGTTAATAAATGTTAAATAAAACATTCATAAAACAGGATTAATGCATTGATAAAAATAAATTCTTAACTTAATAGTTGGGGAATTAGGTGAATGGTGAATTGTCAATAGTGAATTTTATAGTCGTAAGCAATTGACATTTCACTTGCGAAGCAAATTGACGATTCACATTAAAATTAGGGTGAATGGCGAATGGTCAATAGTGAATTTTATAGCGTAAATAATTGACATTTCACTTGCGAAGCAAATTGACGATTCACATTAAAATTAGGATGAATGGTGAAGTGTCAATAGTGAATTTTATAGTCGTAAGCAATTGACATTTCACTTGCGAAGCAAATTGACGATTCACATTAAAATTA
>NZ_JBAOJR010000005.1:510375-527255 GCF_037083525.1 Chryseobacterium sp. CCNWLW53
GGGTGAATGGTGAAGTGTCAATAGTGAATTTTATAGGCATGAACAATTGACATTTCACTTACAAAGCAAAATTGACGATTCACATTAAAATTGGAGTTATTTCATTTCTTAACCTAAATCAATGATTTGTATATGATCTCCGCCCTACATTTGCAGTATTAATAACAAACAAAAAATACAATACAATGGCAACAAAATGGAACCTAGACCCAACACATAGTGAAATTACTTTTAAAGTAAAACACATGATGATCTCTAATGTAAAAGGAAGTTTCAGAACTTTCAACGCTGAAATTGAAGCTGAGGATGATAGCTTTGCAAATGCTAAAACGACAGCTACTATCCAGACTGATTCTGTATTCACCAATAACACAGACAGAGACAATCATTTAAAATCCGGAGAATTTTTCAATGCAGAACAATATCCTTCCATCACATTTGAATCTCAGGCTTTAAATGATAAAGTAACAGGAAACCTTACCGTAAATGGTATTACAAAACCTATTACTTTGGATGTAGACTTCGGAGGGATCAATGTTGACCCATGGGGAAATACGAAAGCTGGATTTTCTTTTGAAGGAAAGATCAACAGAAAAGATTTTGGTCTGAACTGGAATGCAGCTCTTGAAGCTGGAGGTGTAATGGTAAGCGACGAAGTAAAAGTTGCCGGAGAATTACAGTTTGTAAAACAGGCATAATAAAAAATTGAATTTTGGGGAGATTCTCCAAAAATATCTATACCAATTAAAACATGAAAGGTTCAGGGATTTCTAAAAGCCTTGGACCTTTTTAATTATATTCTTATCATGAACCTTAACGATCTGCAAAATATCAGCAACAATTTTGGTAACACTCAAAGAATGCCCGTTTTATTTCTCGGGCACGGCTCACCGATGAATGCCATTGAAGAAAACCAGTTTGTACAGGGATTTCGAAAGGCAGCACAGGAGATTCCTAAACCTAATGCTATTCTGTGTATTTCTGCACACTGGTATACGCAAGGCACTTTTGTAACTGCGATGGATATGCCGAGAACGATTCATGACTTCGGTGGTTTCCCGAAAGCATTATTTGATGTACAGTATCCTGCTCCGGGCAGCCCGGAACTGGCGAGAGAAACAGCTGAGCTTTTAACCCCTGTTTTGGTAGAGGAAGATCACAATTGGGGACTTGACCACGGCGCATGGTCGGTGATCAAACATATGTATCCGGAAGCTGATATTCCCGTGATCCAGCTGAGCATAGATTATACCAAGCCACCACAATATCATTTCGATCTGGCCAAAAGACTGAATAAGCTCCGTGAAAAAGGAATCCTCATTATAGGAAGTGGAAATATCGTCCATAATCTCCGCCTGATCGACTGGAAAAACATAGATACGGTAGGCGCCGGCTGGGATTGGGCTGTGGAAGCCAGAGAAAAAACGAATAACTGGCTTCTGGATGGGAATTTCCAGAATATCATAGATTATCAGAAGCAGGGAACATTTCTGCAATACGCGGTTCCTACACCGGATCATTATCTTCCGCTGATTTACACCTTAGGCTTAAAAGATCAGGCTGAGAATCTATCTTTATTTAATGACGAACTGATTGGCGGATCATTAAGCATGACCAGTGTAAGGATAGGATAAGCCTTACCTCCTGAAGGCAAGATATTGGAGGTTTCAAAAGAAGGGAATATCATCAATCTGTATCAGTTGATCATCAAGTAAGATAATTTTTCAAAGAATTGAAATATAATTCTACCTGTTGATCAATTAGGAGACTGAGATATTCCCTGGTATTTTTACTTAAAAATTATTGTACAGCTGCCAGGACATTGATATTTCCATAGCCGTAGCTTGAATTCACTGTGGGATAATACGTAGCAGACTGTCTCATTTTATTGAGTACCTGATCTCTTGTCCATGAAGGGTTTTTAGCCCAGACAAGAGCCGCAATTCCAGCCGTGGCAGCTGTTGCCACAGATGAACCGCCTACATAATCTGCCTGATTGTTGTAATAACTTAAAACAGGAACTGTATTTCCGTTGGCTCTTTCCATCTGGAAAGTAAAATCGATCTGGCTTCCGGAATGGCAAACGTCACATTTCTGGTTGGATGTTCCTTCTTTTACTCCGGTTACAGCCTGTGTTTCAGACATGCTTGCCGGAAAAATAACACCCACAAAATTGGTAAAACTGGTAGAGGTTCCTCCTGCACAGAAGATTAGTTTTCCTCTTGAATAAGCGTATTTCACTCCATCTTCAATCTTTCCTACCGAGAAAATATGTCCCATTGACATGGAAATGATCTTTACACTGGTATTATTCGCCAGATCCGTAAATGCTGTTTTTACTCCATTTTGCTCACTGGAAGTTTCCAGCACCACATTGGAAGCTGCGCGGTAAGTGATGAGATTGGCATTGTAGGCAACTCCTACAGGAAGTCCTGCATTATTTTTCGGGGCCGCCATCACGGAAGCCATTTTTGTTCCGTGCCCGCACTGATCTGCTGGTCCGTCTGTAGTAGATCCGTTGACATATGATCCAAATTTACTAATTGTTCTTCCGGAAGACGCTCCAGTATTAAAACTGCTTCCCAGCAATGTCTGCTCCGGTGAAACTCCGGTATCAATAAGCCCTATGGTAACTCCTGCTCCTGTGCTATAGCTCCACGCATTTGGAATATTATGTTTCGTAAATGCCCATGGTACCTTGGCATTGGGAGCAGTAATGGTATAATCTGCAGCATTTAAAGCCGTAGATTCAAATCCGCATCCTGATGAGCCACTGGAGGACTTTGCATTGGAATTAAGGCTGTTTTCTATTTCAAAATAATGATAATCCCCCGGCTCCACATACCGGATGTTTTTCATCTTTCTTAATGCTGTGATGGTTTCTTCTTTGTCTATGATAACATCCATCTGATTAAGATACTGATCGGAAGAAATCAGAAATCTAGTCTGCTCAACACCTTCATATTGCTGAATCAGTCCTAAAATTTCGGCTTCCATTGTTTTGTTGTCAGGAGAAAGACTTCTGTCAAAATCATCCTTTGAAGAACCAAATCCGATGGATACCATCCTGTTTCCTCTGAAAATCGCACTCCAAAGCAGATGATCTGAAGCATTTTTCCAGTTAAAAGATCCGGTGTTCTTGATCGTGTTATTAATTTCTGCATTGATCTGCTTTCCCGTCAAAGGATCTTTCTGAACAGCTTCAATGACAGGATTTTCGTTTTGCAGTTCATCTCTGGTACATGAATTCAAAACAAAAACCAATGCCAAGAGGTAAAATACTCTTTTTTTCATAGTTTTAATTTTATGGTTTGGAACCACAATATAACACTTTGACGTGATTTAAAAGCTTAGAAAAAATGAATTTAGTATTACCTGAATATTAATAGTTATCTCTAATTTTTGAAAATTTTACAATATTTTCTCATAGCATACACTATTATCAATCCCGATATACTGTCCATAATTGGGAATTCTCTTATACCCAGATTTTTCATACAATGCAATAGCTTCGGGTTGTTTGATTCCTGTTTCCAGAACGCATCTGTTGTATCTTTCTTCTTTGGCCCAGATTTCCAGCTCATTCAATATTTTCGAAGCAAAACCTTTGCCTCTTCTTTCTGGATCCGTATACATCCTTTTTATTTCTACCGTATCTTCAGAAAAAGGTTTGAAAGCACCACAGCCCACCGCCGTATCATCAGAGTAAACTATTACACAGTTTTTCAACATGTTAATTGAATTGAACTGGTGATAAAATTCATGATCTTCTCCATCCCGTACTGCAAGATCAGCATCCAGGAGTTTGACTAAATTCTGGAAATCTATATTGGAAGAATCTGTTCTTTTGGTGATCATCTTTTTGTTTTACGAATTAAATAAATATTTAAAGATTATTATTTCTGTTGATTTTTAAACTTTTACAGACACAACAAATTTAATAAATGATTACCTTATTGAAAACTATCTCCACTTCTATTTACTTTCTTGAATAGAATTAAATTCAGCGGTACGATAAAGTTCTTCCGGGATCTGGGCTAATGTAGACTCATGAAGCTTCATACCAAGTCCATAAAATTGTTGAAAGCTCATGATAAGCGGGCGCCATTTGTCCGGGTCAACCCGGTTAGGAAAGCCGTCCATCAGTATGGATTCTTCCATATGCACCCTTACTATTTTAAGTTCAGCATAGATAATATTTCCGCGCTGGATCTCATTATCCTCTGCCAATAGATTTATTTTAATAAGACGGGCTTCCATTTGTACCGGACATTCTAATATCCTGGGGGAATTAACCAATGTAGATTCAACAGGCGTCATTCCGGCAATTTCAAATTTTCGGGATTCGTGACGGTATCCCTTACTTTTCTTTCCTTGAGGAACAGGATTAGAACCCGTTGTCAGAGCAAGCTTATTAACCATTCCCACCTGATCTTCTGAAGGAAGATTAATGACACACTCACCGGTTCTCAACAAATTTTCACAGGTTTTAGATACTGCAGAGATACCAATTACGCAACGCCAGCCTAACCAGAAAATGGATGAAATAGGAGCAGCATTGAAACTGCTGTTCTCATTTACTGTTGAAATAAGTATTACCGGGGTACCAAAGTATAAAATAGAAGGTGTACATATCTTATGCATAATCTTATTTTTACAGGCAAAGGTATTTCGTTGACTTAATACAAAAAATCTGTTTCCTGCTGTATTTTAATTGATCTAATCTGCAAAAAAGCGGTTTATGCACTTTATTGAACAAAAAAAAGCTTCCATTTCTGGAAGCCTTATATTTCTTAATTGAAATTAATCTACTTTAAATTCTCTGTTATTGATCAGCTCTGCAATCGCCAGCATGTCTTTTCCTATCAGCCTGTCGTCTTCCAGTTTTTTAACTTTAGAACGGATCACCGCATAGTTTTCTTCAATGATTTTCGAACATTTGGCAGGTCTTCTGAATTCCAGTCCCTGCGCGGCAAACATTAATTCCACAGCTAAAATATTGACCAGGTTTCCTAGCACCTGATTGAATTTTCTACCGGAAATACTTCCCATAGAAACGTGGTCTTCCTGTCCTAAGCTTGTCGGAATAGAATCTGCTGATGCCGGGAAGCATAATGTTTTATTTTCTGTAACCAAAGCTGCTGAAGTATACTGAGGGATCATAAATCCTGAATTCAGTCCTGAGCTTTCTGTCAGCAATCTTGGCAGTCCATATTTTCCTTCTAATAATAAATAGCTTCTTCTGTCTGAAATATTTCCTAATTCAGCTGCTGCAAGTGTAGCATAATCTAAAGGAAGCGCCATCAGCTGTCCGTGGAAGTTTCCTCCGGAAATAGACTCTTCAGCACTTAGGACGATCGGGTTATCCGTTACAGAATTCAGCTCTGTTTCAGCCATCAGTTTAAGGTGTTCAAAAGCATTTCTGCTGGCTCCGTGCACCTGTGGCACACATCTCATGGAATAAGGATCCTGAACTCTTTCACAGTCCTCATGAGCTTTCATGTTTTCAGAACCTTTTAAAAACTTAACCATTCTGGCTGCTACTTTTTTGCTTCCCTCGAAAGGTCTGATGTCATGAAGTTCTTTTTTGAATGGGCTTTCAGAGCCTCTATACGCCTCAATACTCATTGCGGCAGTTATATCCGCTAAGTTTAATAAGTATTCGAATTTTTCTAACCCTTTGATCGCGTGGGCCAGAATAAACTGAGTTCCGTTGATCAGTCCTAAGCCTTCTTTCGGACCTAAAGCTAGTGGCTCAAGACCATGTCTGTCTAAAACTTCCATCGTTTCGAAAATCTGATCTCCTTCCCAAACCTGTCCCAATCCAAGTAATGGTAAGACAAGATGGGCAAGAGGAGCTAAATCTCCTGAAGCCCCTACGGAACCCTGCTCAGGTACTACGGGAATGATATCTTTTTCAAGCATCAGGATCAGTCTTTCAATCACTTCCAGAGAAACCCCTGAAAATCCTTTGGACAATGCATGTACTTTAGCAATGATCATGATTTTGGAAAATTCTTTGTCGATAGGCTTTCCTACTCCTACTGCGTGAGAAATGATAAGGTTATATTGCAGCTGAGCCGTTTCGTCAGCTGATATCTTAGTATCACAAAGAGGTCCAAAACCTGTATTGATCCCATAGACACATCTATCGGATTCTACTATTTTCTGAACATTTTTCTGGGATTTTAGGATCTGTTCTTTAGCTACTTTATTAAGTTTAGCTTTATTTGGCTTTTTACAGATTTCCAAGACATCATGGAAAGTAAAAACATCTACACCGTATATCATTTCTAAAAATTTCCTTAAAATTACACATTTAACCATAATTGGAAAAGCTAAATTTTACCGTCTCATATTTTTCTGATTATTGGTAGATTATTTTGCTATTTTTACTGCCGAAATTAAAAACAATAATACATGAAACTGAAAACTCTACTCCTTGCTGTATGTGTAGCAAGCACAACAGCTTTCGCCCAGAAAGTAAAATATTCTAAAGAAGAAAGAAAAGAAATGAATCGTTACCTGTTTAACGAAGGTTTCAATACTGCATCTGATAAAAAAGTTTCTACTATCATTTTAAAAGACAATACTGAATACCAGGGTTACAGTAAATCATGGGAAAAACAGAGGGGACAGATTCTTTCCATTACAATTGAAGATGTTGATACGGGAAAGCCCATGAAATTTGCAGCGGCAGATATTGCTGAAATGTATTTGTATGCGACAGAGATGGAAAAATCTATGAAAGCAGGTAAGTTTATTTCAAACATGAGAAATTACAGCACTAAAAAATACAATAAATCTGTAACCAATGATGCAATCCCATATGAAAACCAGATTGTTTCTTTAAAAAACAAGAAAGAGCCCAAAGCTTTTTTAATGCAGGTTATCAATCCTGAGTTTAATGAACTTATTACAGTTTATCATGATCCGTTTGCTTCAGAAACCATATCTACAGGTTTTGGTGGTGCTCCTGCATTTGGCGGCGGTGTCATAAAATCTTATTATATAAAAAAGGGTGACAAAGTGATGTGGCTTCATAAAGATGATTTTAAAGACCACTACGATTTCCTGTTTGGAGACAATGCCGAGTTTATGAAAAAATATCCTAAAAACTCTGTAGAATGGGATTATCTAAGCTTTTTGATCTATCAATATACTGAAATGAACCACGGATAAAATACTTTGAATAATAAAATAGGCCTGTAGAGTCATCTGCAGGTTTTCTTTTTTAAATAGGGAAAGTTTCCTTAATTTTGTTATATGAATCCTTCTTTAGAATTACAGCTCAAAACTTTACCATCAGAACCAGGCGTTTATCGTTATTATGATAAAAACGACCAATTACTGTATGTAGGAAAGGCCAAAAATTTAAAGAAAAGGGTTCTTTCCTACTTCAACAAGAATCTCCCGGGTTACCGCATCAAAATAATGGTAGGAAAGATTGTAAGGCTTGAAACAACAATTGTCAACAGTGAATATGATGCCCTTTTACTTGAAAACAACCTGATCAAGGAACACCGTCCTTTTTATAATGTATTATTGAAGGATGATAAAACGTATCCGTGGATCTGTATTAAAAATGAAAGTTTCCCAAGGATATTCCTCACAAGAAATGTAATCAAAGACGGATCTGAATATTATGGGCCTTATGCTAAGGTGCGTCCTGCAAAGATTTTGTTGGATACCATCAAACATATTTACAAGCTAAGAACCTGTAATCTTAATCTTTCACCTGCTAAAATTGCAGAAGGAAAATACAAAGTATGTCTGGAATATCATATTAAAAACTGTGAGGGACCTTGCGAAGATCTGGAAAGCAAAGAGGATTATGATGAAAAAATCGATGCCATCCGCGGAATTATCAAAGGGGATTTCCGGAAAGCAAAAGAGTATCTGGTGAATCAGATGATGAAAATGGCTTCCAATCTTAAGTTTGAAGAAGCACAGATCATTAAGGAAAGACTGGATATTCTGGAAGATTATCAGGCCAAAAATACGGTCGTGAATCCAAATATTGACGATGTGGATGTTTTTGGAATGACCAGCGATGAAGCTGCCGCTTATGTGAATTTTTTCAAGATCAGAAACGGAAATATCATTCAGAGTTTTACCACGGAGATCAAAAAGATCCTTGAGGAAACAGATGAAGATATCATGGAAGAAGCTTTGATCGAAATCCGCCAGAAGTTTAGCTCGGATTCTAAAGA
This sequence comes from Chryseobacterium sp. CCNWLW53, assembly GCF_037083525.1. NCBI lineage: Bacteria > Pseudomonadati > Bacteroidota > Flavobacteriia > Flavobacteriales > Weeksellaceae > Chryseobacterium > Chryseobacterium sp. CCNWLW53. The sequence continues at coordinate 518,589 of NZ_JBAOJR010000005.1, forward strand.
AGTATTGTTACCATTCCATCTTTCTGTAGAAATCCCGAATGTAAAATTGATCGTTCCAAAAGTAGGTGATAAAAAAAGGATTGTAGAACTTTCGGAGAAAAATGCGAAAGAATACCGTTTAGAAAAATTAAAGCAGGTCCAGATTATAGATCCGGAAAGGCATACAAACAGAATCATGTCCGAAATGCAGAAGCTGCTTCGAATGCCAGTGGAGCCACGACATATTGAAGGTTTTGATAACTCGAATATCCAGGGAATGAACCCTGTTTCTGCATGTGTTGTTTTTAAAGACGGAAAACCAAGTAAGGCTGACTACAGAATTTTCCATCCGAAAACAGTAGAAGGAGCCAATGACTTTGCCACGATGGAAGAAGTTATCTACCGCCGCTATAAAAGAATGCTGGATGAAGGGGAAAACCTGCCGCAACTGATTCTTATAGATGGAGGAAAAGGACAGCTTTCCTCCGCCGTAAAAAGTTTAAAATTATTAGGTCTTTACGGCAAAATCACGATTGTAGGTATTGCAAAAAGGCTCGAGGAGATTTTCTTTCCTGAAGATTCTATTCCTTTATATCTTGATAAAAAATCGGAAACATTAAAGATTCTGCAGCGGGTAAGAGACGAAGCGCACCGTTTCGGGGTAAAGCATCACAGGACGAGAAGAAAAAATTCTACCATCAAATCTGAGCTGGAAGAGATTCCGGGCGTAGGAGAAAAAACGATTGAGCTTTTGCTTTCCAAACTGAAATCTGTAAAACGGATCAAAGAATCGAACCTGGAAACTTTGGAAGAGATTCTGGGGAAAAGTAAAGCAAAGGTAATCTGGGAGTTTTTCAACAGCCATTAGGAAATAAAAAATCCTTAATTCTAATTGAATTAAGGATCATTATTATGTTATTTATAATCTGTTATTTTGCTGAAAATACTTCCTTAGAAAATTCTCCGTTAGATTGCGGTATATCAATCACTATATTTCCGTTTTCATAATATCCGATAGTATAAGTTCCATCCGAAAGCTTTACTCTAAACACATCTCTTTTTGAAGTAGTTTTAAAAACAGCAAATGGCACAGAACTTCCTCCGTCTGCCAGGATAAACTGATTGGTATCTACCTGGATTTTCTGAAGGTTTACCTTACCGTTAGTATATTTCCCGGATTTATTTTCTGTAACCGGTGCAGATGAACTCTCTTCACTTTTTGTCACAACATTTTCTTTTGGGCTTTCCTTTATAACCTGAAGAGTTGCCACAGGATTTGAAGCTGGAAGTGAAACCAGAGACAGCTTAAGAGCATCCTGATAGCCTTCTTTATATTCTTTAATGTTCGAACTTCCTTTTGATGAAAATAATACCTTTCCATTACAATCCTTGAACTCAAGCTCTACTTTATTTCTTAGAAAACTGCTTTTATTAAGTATGTTGCCCGTAGCAAAGCTGCAAGAGCTTTTCTCTATTTCCGAAGGCCACTGGTTTTTACCTTCCTGGACAACCGTATATCCTTTTGATTTTAAAGCCTTTGCTAGAGAATCATCAAGACCATAGGATTCTGTCTCGAAATCTTTAAAGGTCTGAGGAATAGAAATATATTTATAATCAGAAACTTTCTGCCCGAAAACAGCAGTTACTGCGAATATACATGTAAGTATGGAAATCTTTTTCATTGCTTTTAAATTACGTTTCAAAGTTAATCATTTCTGAATGCTCCCATATCTAATTTAAGCGAGAAAAAATTAGAATAGAAATTAGATCCTCCGATCCCTGAATTGGTGATTGCATAATCCAGTGTAAGTCCTCTATATCTTATTCCAAGACCGGCGCTCGGCTGGAAAGAAACTTTTCTTTTCAGGTCTTCAATATCGGTAATGGATTGGAATCTGTTTATCCCAAGTCTTACAAAGATCATTTTCTGATACCCAAGTTCTGCCCCTGCATAAGGTGTTATACTTGCAAAATCTGTAGATATCAAAGCTGCTGTTTTAGCAAAATCGACATTGATCCCAGCTTCCGGCAATACATACACGCTGCTGTTGATATTGAATATTTTACTTGCCCCAACGTTCAGCTTAGGCATGGTAAGCTCCATTTTATCTTTAGGTGCCGGGTTGAACTCTTCACCGTTTACTACAGTTGAAAGTTCTCCCTGATTGATGCTCCAGAAGTTTACGGTAGTGGTTGCATCACGCAGCATTCCTCCGAATTTCCATCCGTTGTCAGCCTTATAAATGGCCCCAATATCAAAACCAAAACCATAACCGCTTGCAAATTTACCTACATTCCTGTAAACAATTTTAGCATTTACCCCCACATCCAGCTTAGGATTGCCTGCCGGATTGAAAGCATAAGAAAGAATAGCTGCATAATCAGACTGTGAAAATTTGGTGATTTTATCATAGTCGATATTACCTTCGGCATCGATCATTTGAGTTGTGTTCAGGATATTGTCTACTCCCAATCGTACTATTGACACTCCAAATACTCCTTCTTCAAGGACTTTTGCGTACGCCAGATAGTCATACTTTGCAATAGATTCAAAATATTCTGCGTGCATTGCTGCTCCCTGCCAGTCTTTCTCAATAGCCATTAAACCGGCCGGGTTCCACATCGGTGAATACACATCATCCTGGTTGGAAATTACAGCCCCACCCATGGCAAGCCCTCTTGCTCCGGCTCCGATATTCAAAAATTCATTGGAGTATTTTCTTATAATCTGAGACTGGGACAGCCCAAACAGCAGTGAAAATGCAAGTAAAAAGTATTTTTTCATCATATAAAATTTGATGCTTAGTTAAAGTTTTTTTGTTTTCTGGCTTTTATTAATCCATTTACAATGATAGCCAATATCATAACGCCTGATGCTGCATAAAATATAGGACTCATTTCTTCTGATTCTCCAAAGATAAAAAAAGCTAGTATAATTCCGTAGACAGGTTCTAAATTAACTGTTAAAATTAGAGTAAAAGGCGAAATATACTTCATAAGCTTCACCGATTCCAGCATTGGAAAAGCTGTAAAAACACTTGCCAATAAGCATATTAACGCCAGATCTCTGTAGTTTATTTCATTCATCTGAAAAATCTGTCCTGTAAACATATAAAATACAGCCAGAACAAACCATCCACAAAAAATTTCATAGAATATAATATTTCCTGAACTTGTTTTTCCAAACATTTTACCGTTAAAAACAGAGAAAATGGTACCGAATACTGCACAGAGAATCCCATAGATGATACCTTCTTTAAAATGAAACTCGGTTTTAAAAATTAATAATATGCAGGCAACTATTACTACGCCCATTACAACTTCTGATATATCAATCTTTCTTTTAAAAATAACTGGCTCCAATATGGAAGCAAATAAGGTAGAAAGTGACAGGCAGCTTAATGCTATAGAAACATTGGATACTTTAATGGAATAAAAAAAACAATACCAGTGAAGTGCCATAGCACAACCTATTCCGGCAAGCTGAAAAAATATTTTTCTGGATACCTTAATACTTTCCTTTTTATAAACCCTGATAAAGACAAATAAAAACACAGCTGCAAACAGCATTCTGTAAAATACAAGGATCTGCGCATTAGCATGAATCAGTTTTCCTAAAATTGCAGTGAACCCCCATAAAAAAACAATTAAATGCAGCCTGAAAAGTGCTAATTTTTGCATATTCTAAATTGTGTAAATTTTTAACAGGCAAATTTACAAATAGCTTTTAGAAATACTGATAAAAAGATAAATTAAGTCAAAGAAAATTCAGAAAATGTAAAATTGAATTCATCTGCACATAATATGGCATAAAAAACCCTGAAAATTTGTTCAACGTTCAGGGCCTTCAAATAATAAACTATTAAAAAAATAAACTAGGAACTTAGAGTAATTAACAAGGAATATCATTCCTTTTACTCTGTAGTAAAGTTAGAAAAAATATCAGTAATTTAAAAATATTTTTTTGTTAAAAATTTCACAATTTTCTGAGAACCAATATATTAAACACCTGTTTTACTTCAAACGTAATTCATTATAAAAATAGTATCTTTAGCCGTAAAAAATTAAAATTTTATGGACCTTGAATTTAATAAACGGGAAGATCAAAATAGATTAAAATTATCTGATATCAATCAATTGCTCGCTGAAATAAAAAAGGGAGGCGGTGAAAAGAGGCTTCAAAAGCTTCGCGATGAGGGAAAAATGACAGCAAGAGAAAGAATTGAATATCTTCTCGACAAAGGTTCAGATTCCATAGAAATCGGTGCATTTGCCGGCTATGAAATGTATGAGGAACATGGCGGATGCCCTGGTGGAGGAGTTGTAATCGTAATGGGTTATGTATCCGGCAGACAATGTCTTGTTGTTGCTAATGATGCTTCTGTAAAAGCCGGTGCCTGGTTTCCTATTACCGGAAAAAAGAATCTAAGAGCACAGGAAATTGCGATGGAAAATAAGCTTCCTATCATTTATCTTGTAGATTCAGCAGGTGTGTACCTTCCTATGCAGGATGAGATTTTTCCTGATAAAGAACATTTCGGAAGAATTTTCAGAAACAATGCTAAAATGAGCGCTATGGGAATTATCCAGATCTCGGCTGTTATGGGCAGTTGTGTGGCTGGAGGTGCCTATCTTCCTATTATGAGTGATGAAGCGATGATTGTTGATAAAACAGGCTCTATATTCCTTGCCGGAAGTTATCTGGTAAAAGCTGCTATCGGGGAAAGCATTGATAATGAAACCCTTGGTGGAGCGACTACACACTGTTCAATTTCAGGCGTTACAGATTATAAAGCTAAAGATGATAAAGATGCCTTAGACAGGATTAAAACTATCATGAAATCTATTGGAACTTATGAAAAAGCAGGATTTGATAGAATAGAAAGTTTCCCGCCAAAGGAAAATCCTGATAATATTTTTGGAATTGTTCCCGTTTCAAGAACAGAGCAGTATGATACATACGAAATCATTAAATGTTTGGTTGACAATTCAGAATATGATGAATATAAGCCGGACTATGGGAAAAGCATCATTTGTGCCACAGCCAGGATTGATGGTTGGTCTGTAGGAATTGTAGCCAACCAGAGAAAGCTTGTAAAAAGCGGTAAAGGTGAAATGCAGTTCGGTGGTGTTATTTATTCGGATTCTGCTGATAAATCAACGAGGTTTATTGCCAACTGTAACCAGAGAAAGATTCCTTTAGTTTTTCTTCAGGATGTGACAGGATTCATGGTGGGTTCAAAGTCTGAACATGGAGGTATTATTAAAGATGGTGCTAAAATGGTCAATGCCGTTTCGAATTCTGTAGTTCCTAAGTTCACGATTATCACAGGAAACTCATACGGAGCCGGAAATTATGCAATGTGTGGTAAAGCCTATGATCCTAGATTAATAGTAGCATGGCCTTGGGCAGATCTCGCTGTAATGGGTGGTTCTCAGGCCGCAAAAGTTTTAGTTCAAATCCAGGAATCTACTTTAAAGAAGCAAGGTAAAGAAATTACCGAAGAAGAGCATAATGAGATTTTAAATACTATTACAAAAAGATATCAAAAGCAGACAGAAGCTACCTATGCTGCAGCAAGACTTTGGACAGATGCAATCATCAATCCTACAGATACAAGAAAATGGATTTCTATGGGTATTGAAGCTGCCAATCATTCCCCTATTACAGAGAAATTCAACCTGGGAGTTATCCAGGTTTGATCATATTGAGTTTTCCTAAAAATAAAAAAGATGTGGAATTGATTTTCCACATCTTTTGTTTTTATCCTGTTGAATTTTTTGAATTCTAAGAAAAGAACACTCCCGTTCTGAATCTCTCTTTATTCAGTTTTTTATTAACTGCCAGCCCCCAAAGAATAAATTCTTTTAAGAATAAAATATCTTCTGGTAACGTATCCGGTTGATATTTTTCAATGATCTGGTCAAGAGGAGCAATTCTGTTAAGAGATTTTGCATAAACTTCATCTGAAGATTCATCAGTAATTTCCAAAGAGCCGTCGTCTTCCAAAAACCAATCCGTAATCTGACTAAACGGTCCATCAATACTCTTTTTTTCCAGCTTTTCCACTTTCGGAAAATAAAATGCAAATAAAGTTCTGATCGCATTATCAATTAATAGCTGGGCAACTGCTTCCGCACCTTCCTGTTCTCCTTCATATACCAACTCCACTTTCCCTGTAATCGCAGGAATTACACCTACAAAATCACTTAATCTTACAGACGTTGTTTCATCACCCGTTAATAAAGATCTGCGCTCTGCAGTACTCAATAGATTTTCAAAAGCAGTGATACTCATACGGGCGCTCACTCCACTTTTTGAATCTACATATTCGCTGTCACGAGCTTCAAAACCAATCTGCTCCAAAAGATCTTTCGCCAAAGAAGGAACATATACTCCATTTTTCTGACGACCGTCTAAGCTGGATTCATACCTTGTAATTTCCCTTGCAATATTGATGTTTTCAGGATAATGTGTCAAAATCTGCGATCCGATACGGTCTTTCAGCGGAGTCACAATACTTCCTCTGTTTGTATAATCTTCAGGATTCGCTGTGAAAACAAACTGAATATCCAAAGGCATTCTCACCTTAAATCCACGAATCTGTACGTCTCCTTCCTGCAAAATATTAAACAAGGAAACCTGTATCCTCGCCTGAAGATCCGGCAATTCATTGATGACAAAAATACAACGGTTCGCACGCGGAATCATTCCAAAATGAATCACACGGTCGTCTGCATAAGAAAGTTTCAGATTGGCAGCTTTAATAGGATCAACATCACCGATCAGGTCGGCAACAGTCACATCCGGAGTTGCCAGTTTTTCGAAAAATCTTTCATCGCGGTGAAGCCATTCTATCGGAGTATTATCGCCTTCTGCTTCAATTAATTCTTTTGCAAAGCGAGAAATTGGGTTGAATGGATCATCATTTATTTCACTTCCTGCAACGAAAGGGATCCATTCGTCCAACAATGAAGTCATCATTCTTGCCAGCCTGGTTTTTGCCTGACCTCTTAATCCTAATAAATTAATATTATGCCGGCTTAGAATGGCATGCTCCAATTGAGGAATAACTGTATTTTCATATCCGAAAATCCCTTCAAATACAGATTCTTTATTGCGAATTTTACTTTTTAAATTATCTCTTAATTCGTCTTTAATATTTTTTGATAGGTATCCTGATGCTCTTAGTGAGCCTAGTGTTTTTATAGTTGGCTTTTCAGTCATTTTATTTAAAATCTGATTTATTAACTTCTTGAAATATATCTTTATGAATAATGAATTTTAGCGGATTCTTTTCTTACGGTTAGTTTCATAATCTTCAAAAATCATGTGCCCTAATCCATTAAGCCCTGTATAAAAAGCTTTCCCTTGATTGGCTTCTGTAAATTCACTCACAAATTGCTGTAAATAGGGATCCTGCGCAATCATAAAAGTAGTAATCGGAATATGTAGTCTTCTAGCCTGAGACGCCATATTATAACATTTCTGAACAACATATTCATCTAGACCATAAGAATTCATGTAGTATGTACCATCCGGCTGACGAACGCAACTTGGTTTCCCGTCGGTAATCATGAAAATCTGTTTATTGGTATTTCTTTTTCTGCGTAAAATGTCCATCGCCAGTTGAAGTCCGGCAACCGTATTTGTATGGTAAGGCCCAACCTGCAAATAAGGCAACTCCTGAATTTTAACAGGCCATGCATCGTCTCCAAAAACGATAATATCCAAAGTATCTTTCGGATAACGTGTTGTAATAAGTTCTGCAAGCGCCATAGCCACTTTTTTGGCTGGAGTGATACGGTCTTCCCCATATAAAATCATACTGTGGCTGATGTCGATCATCAAAACCGTACTCATCTGAGATTGGTGAATACTGTCTTCAACAATTAAATCATCTTCAGTAAGATGAAAATCTCCGATTCCGTTATTGATCTGGGCATTCTTAAGACTTTCGGTAATAGAAATTTTCTCTACCGGATCTCCAAAGTTATAACTACGAAATTCCCCTGTTGTATCTTCTCCCGTTCCGCTTTTATTGGTTTTATGATTTCCATTGCCACTTTTTCCAAGGTTCCCGAATATTTGATTAAGCGCTTGTTTACGAATATTTTGTTCCATTTTTGCGCTCAGGCGAATTCCATTTCCACCATTAGGATCAACTTCTTCACGGATATATCCTTTCTTTTTAAGATCTTCAATAAAATCGTCAATAGTGTATTCCGGAGTAGTAAGTTGGTATTCTTCATCCAACATTCGAAGCCAGTCAATCGCTTCATCAAAATCTCCCGAGGTATGGGTTAACAAATCTGTAAAAATTTCCAGCAGCCGATCAAATACAGATAATTCTGGTGCCTTGTAAGTTTCAAATCTGAACCCTCTCACGATATGCTCTTTCATGAAATAAAGTTACAACATAAATAAAAGGCCTTTAAGAGATTTAATCTATTTTAATATTTATAAATAAAAATAATCTTGATTAATATTTAGAATAAATGGGGATAAATAAGGTAAATTACAGATTACACAGATTTCTACAGAGGTTGTAGATAGAATTTATTGCTTATTTAAAGATAATTGATATTTTTTGGTGGATAAGTATAAAACAAAAAAAGTCTCATACAAACTGTGTTGTATGAGACTTTTAATAAAAACTGGCGGCGGCCTACTCTCCCGCTTTCGCA
>NZ_JBAOJR010000006.1:0-250476 GCF_037083525.1 Chryseobacterium sp. CCNWLW53
AATAATTCTATAATCGTTTTATCGCTAGGATAATCTACTTTCGTATCGTTGAACTCATGAAGAAGCTGCTGACGCTCTTGCTCTGTTAAGAAGTCTATTTCTTCTATGGTTGCTATCTCCGCTTTATCTTCTGTATTTTCTATAGCCTGGGTCAAAAGGTTCTCAAAATGACCAAACATTCGTTGGATGAGCTGCTCATCATAAATATCAGTATTGTATTCAATACTACATCCTAACTGTTCCCCTTCTTCTGCAAAAGCATAGCTCACATCAAACTGGGACGTCTTACGCTGATAATCATATCCCTCTACCTGTAAGCCTTCTATGTTATTTTGTGCGTTTCCTATTTGCAACTGACCTTGACTCTGGAATACAACCAATACATCAAACAATGCCGAACGGCTCATATCACGCTTGATATTAAGCTTACCCACAAGTTCATCAAACGGATAAAGCTGATGCTCATAAGCCGATAGTAAAGTGTCCTTCTCTTTCTTAAGCAGGGACTCAAAAGTATTGCTGTCATCTTCCAACCTTGTCCTTATGGAAAGAGTGTTCAGATAAAGCCCGATTTGATTCTCTAAATCAGGGTGTTCTCTTCCCGCTATCGGGGTACCCACAATAATATCCTGTTGCCCTGTATAACGGTATAGTAATGACTTTATCCCAGCCATTAAAGTCATGAATAATGTTACTCCATGCTTCTCCGAATACTGCTTCAGCTTATCTGTAAATTCTTTTGAGAATAAGTGGCTGATGTTATTACCATTATATGTCTGTATCAACGGTCTTGTTTTATAGCTCGGTAATTCCAATACAGGAAGCTCTCCTTCAAATTGTTCTAACCAATATGCTTCCGCATTCCGGTATTTTTCTCCCTTTATCTCTTCCTGTAGCCATACTGCATAATCTTTATATTGGATAGCTAATTCTTCTTTTAATATTTCATCTTCCTTAGCATTTCCATTAAGAAGATTATTGTAGTTTTCTACAACTTCTGACACCAGTACTTCTGTTGACCATCCATCGCCGATGATATGGTGCATGGATAAAAAGAACAGGTGTTCTTTGTTTTCTCTCTTCAGTAAAGTGGCTCTTATGAGTGGGCTCTCTTCTAAATTAAAGGCTTCGTTATTGGCAGACTGTAAGTAGTCTTCTACTGCTGATTCATTCTTCCCACTAAAATCTAATACTTCTATTGTAAAATGAAGTTCTTCTTTAGGGATGATATACTGACGGATTTCTCCCGTAGTCTTATCCGACTTAAATGATGTTCTGAGTATCTCATGTCTATCTATCAAAGCTTGGAAGGACTTTTCAAAATATGCTTCATTAAGCTCTCCTCTTAAAGTAACTACCGCAGGCATATTATAGGCCTGTGAACCACCTTCCAATTGGCTCAGAATCCAAAGTCTTTGTTGTGATGGTGTTAGTGGGTAGCTCTCTTGTTCTGGTGCTTTCGGTATCGAGGTATACTCTTTTCCTGTAAGGCTTTTGGTAATACCTTCAATGCTAGGCGATGCAAAAAAGTCTTTGAAACTTACCTGCATTGATAGGCTCTGATGGATCCTATTTAGTACCTGAGCTACCATTAAACTATGTCCCCCAAGTTCAAAAAAATTGTCATTAATCCCTACCTTCTCTACGCCCAATACTTCCTGCCAAATCTCAGAAAGTTTTTCTTCTGTAGCATTTCTAGGGGCCACATATTCTCGCCTAATCAGGTCCTCGCCCGTAACACCTGGAAGTGCCTTGCGGTCTATCTTGCCATTGGGTGTGAGGGGTATATTTTCTAACTCCACAAAGAAACCGGGAATCATATAGTCAGGCAGTTTACTCTGAAGGTACTCCCGCAATTCTGACTTGTCTATACTTGTTTCACTGTCATTAGTATAATAAGCTACCAGTACTTTTTCTCCATTAATGTCCCTTGCATCGGTAACGACTTGTCTGATAGATGGACTAAACCAGTTGATATTCATCTCAATCTCGCCCAACTCTATCCTGTAACCTCTGATCTTCACCTGGAAATCCTTCCTACCCAAAAACTCTATGTTCCCATCAGGAAGCCATCTCGCCAAATCTCCTGTATCGTACATCTTCGTCCCCGCTTCAAAAGGATTGTCTATAAACTTCTCCCTTGTCAACTCAGGTTTATTCAAATAACCTCGGGATAAACCTGCGCCGCTTACATACAACGTACCGCTTACTCCTATAGGAACTACCCGAAAATCTTCATCTAAAATATAAACACTCGTATTCGAAATCGGAACGCCAATAGGAACTGATATGTAATCTTCGTGTGGACTGAGTTTAAAAATACTGGTACATACAGAATATTCTGTCGGACCATAAGCGTTATAGTAGCTTACTCCATTTTCAACGAGTTCTTTTGCCTTGATTGGGTTCGCAGGTTCACCTGCTGTAATAATTGTTTTTAAGGATTTCAAATCTTTCTCTGACAATAGTTCCAAATAACTTGGAGGAAAAGTAACAACGGTAGATTTAGTTTTTTCTAAGAATGAAATAAACTGGTCTTTATCTTTTTGCTCTTCTTCTGTTGGAATACATAGTGTTGCCCCCGAATAAAGACTCATCATAATTTCAGAAATAGAAGCATCAAAAGCTACAGAAGCAAACCATACAATTTTATCTTCAGCGGTAATTCCAAACGTCTTTATTTGGTCTAAAGACATATTCATATTGCTGTGATGTTCCACTAAAACTCCTTTGGGTCTTCCAGTCGAACCTGATGTATAAATTAAATATGCAACATCACCAGACTCTATTGTAACATTGAGATTAGCTGTTGATTTAAATTGAATTTCATTTAATTTTAGAGAAATGTAGGGCTGATTAATATCTAATGTTTGGGCAATATCTTGTTCACTTAACAGTATTTTCGCTTTACTATCCTCTAAAATATAATCAATTCGGTCTTTCGGATAATTAATATCAATAGGTAAATAAACACAGCCAATTTTTTCAATTGCTAATAATGAAACCAACAAGTCTACAGATTTAGGTAACAATATTGCTATGACCTCTCCGTTCTCAACAATATATTTCTCTTTTATATAATTTGCTAATTGATTTGCTTTCCCATTGAGTTCATGATAAGTAAGTTCAATATCCTCAAAAACTACTGCCACATTATCAGGGGTCTTCTGCACCTGTTCTTCAAACAACTTAACAATGGTCTTGTCACTTGGATATTCTCTTTTCGTATCATTAAATTCTACTAATAATTGATGAACTTCCTCTTTATCAACAAATGAATAGTCTTTTTTATTTTTATTCAAAAGACTTTCATAATCCGAAAGTATATTAATTACGTTTTTCAATAAACTTTCAATAACATAATCAGGATAATTTTCCTTATAAAAAACCGTAAAAAGAATATTGTCTTCTATTTCTTCACATAATAAAGAGATATCATCATTTAGAGACTCAGTTTTTTTACCAAACTGAATGGAAAAATTAGAAAACGGTTCTATGTTTAAGTGATCAGAATTATAATTTTTATGAGAAAAGACCTGTCTAACTTCAGTGGCAGTATTTTGCAATAATTTTTTGAATGATCTTGCATCATTTCCAATTTCCAGTAACAAATATTTTTCCAAATCAATTAAATGAGATGGGTACACTTTTATAAAACCTTGATAATTTTCAAAGTATTTATTAATTACGAAAGAAAAGACAGAGGAAACTATTGTAAATTTTGAAAGAGAATTGTTTTTTGCGACTTTTATAAAGCCTTCAAAATTTTCTTTCAAAATTCCTTTTTTTAGACTTTTAATTGCCCGCTTTGAAAAAGCAGCTTTTTCCTTACTTGCTATTTTATTCTGCCAAAAAATATTTGATAAAATCTGAGTATCGTTCATTAAATTAAGTGATAAGAGTGTATTTCAGCAACGAGGCTTTGTTGTAAAGAGTCTATCCTCACACAAATCTTTTGCTTGTTATCTATTTTTATAATTTCACACTCGTAGTTTTCAAAAGGTCCGGAAGTAATCTTCCTTTTCTCACCAATTTTTAAATCTTGAATGTTTCTTATTTCAACTTCTGAAAACTGATTAAGAAATATTTTAACTTTATTAATTTCATCATCAAGAACCCTTACTAATCGTCCTCCAAACTTGACGAAGATAACAACACCATCAACCGTGAGAGCTCGCAAGTAATCTTTTATTGTTTCTAAATAAATGAAAATATAAGAACTAAAAAGAGGCTTCTCTACATTTTTCTTACGATCACTCCATTGAGAGATTATTTTCTGAAGTGGCAAGTACACTTTGAAGTTTTGCTCAGTTAGCATTTGTGCAGTTTTTTTTTCGTAACGTGATTTCGTATAGATAACATACCATCCTTTTATAAAATTCATTTGTATATAATTATTATCATTTTACAGCTTCGCCCTTTCAGTCACATTAGCTGACCTAAATTATATTTTTAAAGAATATTAAAATCAATGAAGTTCTAGAAATCCAGTTGCATTGAATCTGATTTTATTTGCTAGACAAGCAAAAGTGGAAATGTATATTTACAACTTCTACATTCTTCTTTAGCAAAGATGCGGTCGCTTTTTATACCTAACAACTAAAGTATATCGAGATTTATAAATCTGGGGTAAATAATATAAGAAATTTATAAATTTCGACAATACATAATCAAAGCAAAAATATAATTATCAATTATTTATACAAAAAAACCACCTATAAATAAGAAAGAAATTTAAAATACGTATTTTTGTATTCTTAAACATAAAGATGCAAAAAAGGCACCTCATCTATCTATTGATTCTTTGCCAGAACTTATATTTGTCACAAAGTATAAAGGGATTTCGTATTCCCGACTCCTTAAAAAATAAAAGTTTTATACAATTAGAAGGATCTTTCAATAAAAAACTTTACTCCAATAAAACTGAAGCTGAAATCTACGCTAATACGATTCTTTCAAAGGGTAAAAAAAATAAAAATGATGAGAAAATTGCAAATGGTTATTTGATGTTACATCGATTGGCTAATGATAAATCCGCTTTATTATATTTGGATAGCATGATGGTAGTATCAAAAAAAATGCAAAATTCTGCTTATCTAGCTGATTGTTTTATGTATAAGGGAAATTACTTCTATGCAAAGGGTGAATATTCAAAAGCTTTGTCCAGTAATTTAGCAGCAATAAATTATGCAAAAAAGAACAGCAAAACATATTATATCCTCAATTTTAATATAGGTTTGTTAAAACTTGAATTAAAAGAATATCAACAATCTATTCAATTATTTCTCAATTACAAGCAATATTTGAAAAGAAATAATGCTGAAAGGTCGCTTGATTATGTAAGTTGTATATATGCACTAGCCTATACTTATAGTCAGGCAAATGATGTTGACTACTCTGACAAGTATGTTGAACTTGGACTAAAGAAAAGTCATGAGATGAATGATGGCGAATGTCAAGCTAATTTATTTTTAGTTTCGGGTATAAATGCCTATAAAAGAAATAAATATGGATCTGCCTTGAAGATCTTAAAAAAGGCTTCTAAATTGATAAAGGATAATTCTTATAATCCTCAAAACCTGGCTATCAGTGAATACTATATAGGGAAAATTTTATATGAAAATAATGATACTTCCTTTTTAAATACTTTTCAAACAGTTGATTCTATTATAACAAAGACTAAAAATGTTACATCAGAATTAAGAGATACCTATCCTATATTAATTGATTATTATAAAAAAACAGGAGATAAGGAAAAACAATTATTCTATATAGAACATTTATTGTCAGTCGATAGTATTTTAAATAAAAATAATAATTTTTTGATTGCCGAAATAAACAAAAAATATGATACACCACTTCTTTTAAAAGAAAAAGAAATTTTAATTTCAGATTTAAGTTCTAAGAATTATACCTTATTTTGGATACTAGGTATTGGAGGAATAATCATAATTTATTTGCTTTACCTCTACGACAAATATAAGAAAAAGGTTAAAGTATATCAAAGTAAAGCAAACTTGCTAACAAAATCTCCAGATTATCCTAATACTATTGAAACAACTGATCTCTCATTTAAAGAAAATTTAGATTTACAAAAAGAAAAATCAAAAACTACTTTATCAGATGATAAACTTAACCAATTAAGCCTACAATTAGAGGGATTTGAAATTGAAAAACGATTTTTAGACAAAAAAGTAAATTTGGACATATTGTCTAAAGAATTTAATACAAATAGAGCTTATTTATCAAAATCAGTCAATGAGTTGAAAGGCCAAAATTTCTCTCAGTATCTTAATGAGTTAAGAATTCGATACATAGTCAATGAATTAAAAACAGATAAAAATTTACAGAAGCTTACAATAGCTGCTATTGCTGATAAAGCCGGATATAATAATGCGGAATCTTTTGCAAATGCATTTAAAAAAATGACAGATACGCTTCCTTCTTATTTTATTAAAGCACTGCAAGAAAACAGCAATTAACAATTTTTCAAAATACTCATTTTCAATTATTTAAATTTAAAACACACGAAATTTATAAATTTCGACATCTATTTTTTTGAAGAGAATAGATTTATTTATTTCTTTGTGGATGCAATTTTAAAAAAAGTAAATTATGAAACAAAAAAAACAAACAGAAAAAAAATTATCATTGAAAAAACTACAAATGGTAAGAATTAGTAATCCTAAAGTTATAAGAGGAGGAAACGACTGTAGCCAGGTAACTACCATGCTAAATTTAATTGATGATGATGGTGGTAATACTGGAACTGTAGGAACTTCTAGAAAAGACTAAACAATGAAGAGGTCAAATTTAATCCTTTATATTTATTTTGTTTTTCTAGGAATGGTAAGTGCTCAAAAAACGAATTTTGCGCCTTCTGAACAGGTTATAGACGAATACTTTAAAACTAAAGTAATCGATGAATACAGAAATTTAGAAGATTTAAAAGATCCTTCAACAATCAAATGGATGAAAGATCAAACAAAGTATACTTTATCTATTCTCCAAAGCATTCCCAACAGACAATATTATATTGACAAAAGATTAGAATTTGACAAAAGAAAGTCGTTTTCAGTATCTAATATAAATATTACTGAAAATGACTTTTATTTTTATTTAAAACAAAAACCTGGAGAAAATACTGTGAAGGTATTTTTTAGAAAAAATTTTAGTGGAGATGAAAAAGAGGTTTTTGACCCACAAAAATATAAACCTGAAAATAAAAAAAATTATCAAATTAATTATATTAAACCTAATTATGACGGTTCTAAGGTTGCAATTGCCTTAACAGAAAGTGGAAAAGAAATTTCTGAAATGATAATTTATGATTTGATACAAAAAAAAGTACTTCCTTATACAATAACTCATTGTTGGCCATCAGATGGTGGTGGTATATTTTGGCTTCCAGACAATAATAGTTTTGTTTATTTACACTACCCTATTATTGATCCTAATTCACCTTTATTTTTAAAGGATATGCAATCTGTGCTTTATAAAATAGGTGATGATCCTCAAAAACTAAATATTTTATTATCAAGAAAGAATAACTCAGATTTAAATATAAAGACCGAAGATTTTCCAAACGTATCATTGCCTACAAAAAACTGTAAGTATTTAATTGCTCAAATATCTGGACCTGTCAAATTTAAAGATACTTATTATAGGACTGTCAAAGATATTGAAAAGAAAAGTCAATGGAAATTTTTGTTCAGTAAAGAGGATAAAGTAAGTGACTTTATTATTAAAGAGAATAGCATTATTTATGTTTCTGAAAAAAATGGAACCAATGCAATCTATAGTACATCATTAAATAGTCCAGACTTTAAAGCTCCAATAATCTTAGTCCCAAATATACAAGATGAAATAATTAATAATATATATAGTATAAAAGATGGCTTTGTTTTTAATACATCCAAAAATGGAGTTGAAGCTAAATTATATGTATATAGAGATAAAAAAATTAACTTGCTCACGTTGCCATTTACAGCTGGTGATATTTCTGTAGCCACTCAGAATGAACAGTCTAATGATTTTTGGATAACTTGTAGTGGTTGGAAAAATGAAACATCTAGGTTTAAATATAATTCATTAACTGGAAAATTTATACCGGAAAATTTAGCACCTGTTATTGAATATCCAGAGTTTAAAGATATTGTTGTAGAGGAAATTATAGTAAAATCACATGATGGATTAGATATCCCTCTTTCTTTAATCTATAATAAGAATATAAAAAAAAATAAGCATAACCCTTTACTAATGGATGCTTATGGAGCATATGCATTTAATAATAGTCCATATTTTGCTAAAACCTATATGCTTTGGGTCTTACAAGGAGGTATTGTTGCAATCGCCCATGTAAGAGGTGGCGGTGAAAAAGGTGATGAATGGTATAAAGGAGGTTACAAAAGTACAAAACCAAATTCATGGAAAGACTTAATTTCTTGTACAGAATATCTAATCAAAGAAAATTATACATCACCTGAAAATACTGCAATTTGGGGAGCAAGTGCAGGCGGAATTACCATTGGAAGAGCCATGACTGAAAGACCTGATTTATTTAAAGCAAGTATTATAGATGCAGGTATTGTAAATGCATCAAGAATGGAGTTTACACCCAATGGATTAAATAGTGCAAAGGAATTTGGCTCTTTAAGTATTGAACCGGAATTCAAAGCATTGTTAGAAATGGATGCTTATCAGCATATTAAAAAGGGAGGAAAATATCCAGCAACATTAATCACTTCAGGGATTAATGATCCAAGAGTTTCTCCTTGGATGCCAACAAAATTCGCTGCTAAATTAATGGCAGATAATACCTCAGGTAATCCAATACTTTTGAAAATAGATTATGAAGGTGGACATGGAGGGGATATTCCTGTTACGCAGAAGTATGATAACTTGGCGGATTCATTTGCTTTTGCATTATGGCAATTAGGACATCCGGACTATCAGCCTAAAGAAAACAATAAAAAATAAATGTCTCGTTTCCCGTATCACTTTTTTGATGAGTTCGTTGTTCGTACTCCTTTATTTTCATATAAAGATTTTCAGGAACGACTTTGTAGAACAGAGATCTTTGATTCAAAATTAAAAGAAATTTATAGTGATCCTATTTTTCAAGAGGCTATTTATTTAGCTTCACCAAATCTGCATGAAGAGGTTAAAAAATGGTTAAACTCAGAAAAAAAACTTTCTCCTAAGGATTATCAAAAACTAAAAGGTACCATTTTAAAATACTATAGTCGAATGAGTGACCGTTGTACTCCTTTCGGCTTATTTTCAGGAGTTGGTCTAGGAAAGTTTAGTAAAGACGTTTCAAAGTCTGTCAATTATTTTCTAAAATCGAACCAATTACGTGATACAAAACTGGACATGCACTTTCTAGTAGCCTTATCACAAAATTTTGTAAAAACACCTGAAATAAGAAATCAACTTCTTTTTTCACCCAACAATAGTATTTACAAAGTTGGAAATAAGATCCGATATGTAGAATATGAGTATAATGGAGGAAAAAGAAATTATACCATTTCATCGGCTCCATTTTCAAATGAATTACAACAAATATTAGACTTTTCAAAACAAGGTAAAACCATTGAAGACTTAGCAAGCATTCTTGTCAATGATGAAATAGCAAAAAATGAAGCCAAAGAGTTTATAGAAGAGTTGATTGATAATCAGGTTTTGATAAGTGAATTGGAACCTAATGTTTCAGGTAATGATTTTTTAGATAAGATAATTTTTGTTTTAGATAAAATAGGAGCTAAAAATGAAACTGAAATTTTAATCGCTATAAAAAGGAAGCTGAATGATTTAGATTTAAAAATCGGAAATCTATCTGCAAAATATACTGAAATTGAAGAATTAGTTAGATCTCTAAATATAGAATACGAACAGAAATATCTTTTCCAAACTGATCTTTATAATAAAGATGAATTTAGCTTACCATCCCGGTGGGAAAAAGAATTAAAAAAAGCAATCAGCTTTCTGAATAGAATTACATTTTCTCAAAAAGACAGCCATTTAGAAAAATTTAAAAAAGCATTTTATGGGCGATTTGAAACAGAAGAAGTTCCCCTATCATATGCTCTGGATACAGAATTAGGAATTGGTTACAGACAGGATAGTATTACAAAAGGAATTCATCCTTATCTTGAAGATTTAGATCTCCCGTTATCTCATGAAAAGGTAGCTTTAAAAACTGAATTTGATCCTGTTCAATTAATTGTAAATAAAAAACTTCAGGAGGCTCTATTGGAAAATCAATATACAATCGAATTATCAGATGACGATTTTATAGATTTTAAAGAAAACTGGAGTGATTTACCCGATACAATTTCCTTTATGGCAGAAATCATATCGGAGAAAAACAATGAAAAACTGTTTATTGATGTTAATGGTGGAAGCAGTGCGGCTAACTTAATGGCAAGGTTTTGTTCTGAAAATTCAGAATTACAAAATCTTTCTAAAACAATTGCAAAAAAAGAAGAAGAAATAAATTCTGATTTAATTTTAGCAGAAATCATTCATTTGCCGGAAGCCAGAATTGGAAATGTCATTAGAAGGCCAACATTGCGACAATTTGAAATACCATATTTGGGAGAATCTATCCAGCCAAAGGAAAATCAAATTCCTGTAGATGATTTATATATTTCTTTAAAAAATAACAGAATTATATTACGTTCTAAGAAATTAAATAAAGAGGTCAAACCTTATTTAACCAACGCTCATAATTATTCTGCTAACTCTTTGCCTGTTTATCATTTCTTGTGTGATTTACATTCGCAAAACATAAGATCGGGACTCTATTTTAATTGGGGAGATTTAAAAAAAATATATCAATTCTTACCGCGGGTTGAATATCAAAATATCATTCTCTCAAAGGCTTGGTGGAAAATTTCAGAAAAGGAAATTATGCATGTTTTAATGTTAGCACAAAATGACATTATTAATAATAAGGAACAAATATTGGCAGAATTAAGAAATTGGAGAAATAAAAGACAAATTCCGCAATGGATACAATGGGTACAATCAGATAATAAACTTACCATTAATCTTGAGAATTATGATTTGGTTCAACTATTTATTGATGCTTTGAAGAAAAAGAAATCAATCATGATTGAGGAGTTTATCTACAATGATAATAGTGATTTTATGCATCAATTTATTTTTTCAATGTACAATAAAGAAAAAGAAGAAAGAACCAAAAATTAATATGTGATGATTGAAAGAAAATTTATTCCCGGAAGTGAATGGTTATATCTGAAGATTTACACAGGAGTAAAAACCTCAGATATTATCTTGGAAGAGGTAATTATACCCTTAATACAGGCACTTCAAACAAAAAATTATATTTCAAAATGGTTCTTCATTCGCTATAATGATCCTAAATCCCATTTGAGAATAAGATTTAAATTGAAAAATTCGGAGAATTATAATAGAGTTTTTGAAAAAACCAATAATGCGCTACAAGAATATATAGGTAGTGGTGAGATTTCAAATGTTTTACTGGATACTTATAACAGAGAAGTTGAACGTTATGGGGTAAATACCATCAAAGATGCTGAAATATTATTCCACAAAAATAGTGAACTTACTTTACAATGTTTGACATACAGTGATGAAGAAAAATTACTGGTTAGTCTTTTTTATATTGATGAAGTTTTAAGTAAGCTCAATCTTTCAATTGAGAAAAAACTAAATTGGATTAAAGACTTTAATACGGCTTTTAAACAAGAATTTAATGCTGATAAAAAGCTCAACTCACAACTCGATAAAAAATATAGGAATTTTAAACTAAAATATTTAGATTTTATCCAATCAGAGGAATTTTCAGAGGAAAGGGATTTTATTACTTCCAATATTGAAGAAAGCAACTCGATCTTACAAGATATTATTTACCATGATGAAAACCAATCTTTGGGAATACCTTTGCAAAACTTTTTCCAAAGCATATTTCACATGAATATCAACCGAATTTTTGTTTCCAATCAGCGTTTATTTGAAATGGTAATTTATGATTATTTAAACAGGTTCTATAAATCTGCTGTATTTGTATAATCAGTAATTTTTTATAAATAATTATGTCTAAAAAATTCCAAGTAGTGGTTTTCATTTTTGCACTTATCTTTTTATATAATTCTTTACGTTTATAAAAAGTTGGCGTTCACAAAATACAAATAGTAAATAGACCAGAAACAAAATATTCCTATATATAATATTTCCCTTTAATAAGAAATAAGAAATATATGATACTACAATTCTTGAACAAGCAACAATATTCTGCATTTTTTCTACCGGAATCGACTGTTGAAAATGAAAAACAATATTTTGGGCTTCTTTTATTTTCCAGTCATCATATATCGGATCCAGACCTGTAACTAGCCCAAATTTCAACAGCTCTTTTTTTAATACTTCATTTTTAGAGTCCTTAATCAACTGGTCATATATTCTTTTTACCTCTTTTTTGTTTCCTAAGCCATAATTGGTTTTAAGGGATTCTGTTAAGAATTTTTGATCACTGCTGCTCAACTTTGTCAATAATACTCTCGCTGCCGAATAATCACTTTTTGAATTGTAGATTTTTAGAAGTATCAATTGGGTGTCAAAATCCTCTGGTGAGGATATAAGAGTTGTCTGAGCGAGCTTAATGGCTTTGTTATATTCCTTTTTACTGTAAAGATCTTTAAGATTGGCTTCCTGTGACAATCCAAGAGTAAAATACACTAAAAATAAAATAATAGTAATTTTATTATGATGATACCCCTAACTATCCTCATGGATGAATTGGTTTACATCACAGAGATTTTTTCCAAAATCTGTATCCTGCCGAATAGATCCCAAGCTCTTCCATTTTTTTAATGTAAGATTTTTCAAACATTGACAATTTAATTTCTGTTGCATCTACCGATCTGGATATTTTATTTCCCTGTGAATCGAAAGAGATCTCCTCTTCTTTATGATCATCTTTAAAAAGATAATAGTAGAAAGTTTTACCCTCCCAATAAGAAGCATTTGGATCGTTATCATCAACAGCAAGTTTCTTGCAGTTCTTACTGATATAGTCTTTGATCTTATTAAAGTCAGCATTATTTTTTGAAGTCTTTCCCACTTCAAGATACATTAAGTTGCCTTTACGGTCTTCCACCATATCTATTTTGGGGAATGCTACTGTATTTAAAATAGCTAGCTTATCTTTTTCAGGATCATACGCTACCGTCTTGTATCCATAACCAAATATTTCGGTTGGTTTTTTATTTCTTACCATCCAGTCATTGGTTGATTCCAAAGACAGGTCTGTAGGGAACCTCCCATCTGTTTTATAGTAACCTAAAGTATCTTTGACAAAAAATGCATTATCTAAAAGATTCAGGGCTTGTTTCTTGTCCATACTTTTAGGATCTTTCGAAATGATCTCATTGGTTTTTTTAATCTTGTTCATATAAAATTCTGAGGCATTAAAATCGTTTGATATTTTTGCCAGATCAACAATTTTGTTGTCTTGAGAATGACAGGATGTAAGAAGGAATAATGCGATGATCAGGTAAATTTTATTTTTCATGAGTTATTGATTGTAAGATATAAATTTATAATATTATTTGGTGACAATGATGATACGTAATAAATCAGTTTCTTTACTATTATTTTATATAATATACTCAGCATTTAAGATAACAAGAGATCTTCAATGATAAAATCAAGCTCTCATCATTAACTTAGAAATCCAGGCCAGGATTAATAGATGAAGATGATGAGGAAAATGTTGATTTTTGATTCAATGTCAGGCTTCAATTCAGTATACCTTTTTTCAAAATTTTCAGATTTTCTTCCTTTTTCTGGATTTTAAACTCAGGAAAGTTTTAATTTTCCCTTTAGAACCGGAAATCTATTTTTTCAGTCAGGAATACAGAAGTAGATACCTCTGTAATTAAACAGATCCTATAAATGGTAACCTATTTGATTTTTCTGACACTAGCATAAAAACAAAAAACGCTGTAAACATTAATGTTTACAGCGTTTTAGCTTATTTTGGTCTCCCAACTGGCGGAGAGAGAGGGATTCGAACCCCCGGACCTGTTACAGTCAATAGTTTTCAAGACTATCGCAATCGACCACTCTGCCATCTCTCCTGAATAACGGCTATACCGTTGTTTTCAGTGGTGCAAATATAAAACGATTTTACAGTTCTGCAAAACTTTTCTGCGAGAAATTTTAACTAAACCTAATAATAGACTTAAAATCAGGGGAATTATTTTTCTAGAACACCCTGACCTCTTCCCTGTCTACTATAGCAATGAAACTGTTTTTTATAAGATCTGATGGATACACAAACTGATCTCCATTTTCTCCCTTCACTACAATAGCCGCCTGTTCATCGTTCAGGCATTTGTCCAGCTGGCTTTGCATTTCATTCAGTCTTCCATCCTGGATTTCAATCGTATAGGTTCCTGTTATGTGCTTTATTTTTATGACTTTCTTGTGCATATTATTTTTTTTGATTGGGATTTAAATTTAGGAATTTTACTTAAAGTAGCTAAGGGTTTAATAAGCTTTTGTAACTTTTGTGATAAAAAAGAAGATAAAATACAATAAAAAAAGCGTACCCGGTGGGTACGCTTGTATGATAATAGGTTGAATATTAATGTAATTCAGCCAGATATTTCTCTGCATCCATTGCCGCCATACATCCGCTTCCTGCAGCGGTGATCGCCTGCCTGTAAATATGATCCTGAACATCTCCTGCAGCAAAAACTCCCGGAAGATTCGTTCTTGTAGATCCTTTTTCAGTAAGGATATATCCGTTTTCGTCAAGATCAATTTGTCCCACGAAGATATCTGTATTCGGCTTGTGTCCGATCGCGATGAAGATACCTTCTACGTCAACGGCAGAGGTTTCCTGCGTTTGGTTGTTGATGATCAGGGCTCTTTCTACAAGGCTGTTTTCACCTTCAATACCAATCAGCTCATGATTGAATTTCACTTCAATATTCGGAGTATTTTCTACTCTGTGGATCATCGCTTTAGAAGCTCTGAAAACATCTTTTCTTACCAGCATGGTTACTTTTCTCGTAAGCTTTGCAAGGTAAGTTGCTTCTTCTGCTGCTGTATCTCCCGCTCCTACTACTACCACGTCTTTTCCTCTGTAGAAGAAACCGTCGCATGTAGCACATGCCGAAACACCTCCCCCCGCGTATTTCTTCTCATCGTCAAGGCCAAGATATTTGGCTGTAGCCCCAGTAGAGATAATCACTGTTTTTGCCAGGATCTCTTTATTCCCAGCATATAATTTATGAACACCGCCGTTTTCCTTAGAGAATTCAGCTTTGGTGATCATTTCATAATGAACTTTTGTCTCGAATCTTTCCGCCTGCTTCTGCAGATCCATCATCATTTCAGGTCCTGTAATCCCTGCCGGATATCCTGGAAAGTTATCAACTTCCGTAGTTGTTGTTAATTGTCCGCCCGGCTCCAAACCTGTATACAGTTCAGGTTTTAAGTCTGCTCTTGCTGCATATATTGCCGCTGTGAAACCAGAAGGTCCAGATCCAACGATCACACAATCTAAAATATTTTGCTCCATAAATTTACTTTGTTCAAAAAGATTTTAATTCAGTCCGCTAATTTCGTAATTTTTAATGTTTTATTAAAGTATTTTTAATGATACTTGTCAATATCAAATATGTGAACTATCGATAAATTGTTCGTGTTTCGGAATGCAGGTTATAATGTGCAGTTACGGGCTATTTTCATTCTCATTCTACCCCTACAACTCTCATACTCTCCCACTCTCAAACTCATCAATTCATTACACCTTCATTTTAATTTTATCCACATTGATAATCTTATACACCAGTTCCTTAATCAGTTCAGCTTCTCCCATATTCACTGCACCAAGTCCCTTGCCTTTCATATCAAACTCTCTTAAAATAGAAATGACCCTTGTGGCATGTTTTAGTGGATACAGTCTTGCACTTTCTGCATAATCTTTAATAAAATAAGGGTTAACCCCCATCTGCGAAGCAATAACCTGTGGCGGCTGTCCGGCCATCGTCTGGTAAATGATCACATTGGAAAAGTAGCTGTAAAGGCTTGCCAGCATCATAACAAAAGGATTGTTCTTTGGGTTTTTACCCATAAAATGAGCAATCTTAAAGGCCGCATCAGCATTTTTGGTTCCTAAAGCCTTCTGAAGCTCGAAAACATTATATTCCTTGCTGATTCCGATATGGTTTTCCACGATCGTCCCGTCCAGTATTTCACCTTCTTTAAGGATGATCTTTAATTTATTCAGTTCGTTGGCAATTCTTGAAAGGTCGTTTCCCAGATATTCTGCAAGCAGATGGGAAATATTCGGAGCTGTTTTAATTTTAAGGCGTGTACATTCATCAGCGATCCATTTCGGAAGATTGGTATCTCTCACCGACTCACTTAAGAAAAGAGCCTTGGCCTTGTCCAAAGCTTTTGTGGCTTTTTTTCTGCTGTCCAGTTTCTTATGCTTATGGGCAAAAACAAGCACGGTAGATGGTACAGGATTTTCAACATAGGTTTCCAAAACTCTGTTTTCCTCTTCATTAAATTTCAAATCCTGAGCTTCCTTTACAATGATCACCTGCTTGTCCCCCATCATTGGGAACTGTCTTGCCAGGGAAAGAATCTCCTGATAAGAAGTATCTTTTCCGTATACAACAGTCTGGTTAAAAGCTTTTTCATCTTCCTCCAGAAAGTCGTGTTCTAGCACTTTTACAGCAGCATCAATAAAGTAAGGTTCTTCTCCGTGGAAAAAATAAATAGGTAAAACTTCTTTATTTTTAATATTTTTGAGGATTAAATCTAATTCTTTCATCTTATTAATGGAACTTCCAAAACTGAATTTTCAGGAAACTTTTGATTTTAAATTCAAGAAAGACAAAGATAAGTTTTTTATTTATGACTTGATCCGTAAAACTTATCTTCTCCTTACCCCTGAGGAATGGGTGAGGCAGCACTGGGTACACTATTATCTCACCGTAAAGGCCTATTCTCCGTCCGCTCTTATTACCGAAAAAAAGATCCTTCTGAACGGCCTTACCAAAAGAATCGACCTGCTGGTTACCGAGAAAACAGAACCTATTATCCTGATTGAATGCAAAGCGCCCCAAATTAAGCTTACAGAGAAAACATTTGAACAGACAGCGCGGTACAATTCCATTATCGGAGCGAAAGAAATTATCCTGACCAATGGCCTGCAGCACATCAATGCTTATTATGAAAACGGGCAATATCAGTTTTATAAACCGGAGTAAACTTTCTAACCACCAGTTTTTAATTGACGAGGATCACATTCCCCTCCACTGGAGGGGTGGCGAAAATTCAAAGAATTTTTGACGAGGTGGTTTAAAAAGATACATATCAACCACAAAAGTCACAAAAGCTTTTGAAACACTTAAGTGTATTTAAGTTGAATACACTGCGCAAAGAAGTACACTTAAGTTTTCATGAAAAGCTCTGATTTTCTCCTTATGTGATCTTATTATTTTCAGCCTGGTAAAACTTTTAAAACTAAAGTGCTCTCAAGTGTTTAAAATTAAAAACTTTTGCGACTTTTGTGGTTAAATAAAATTAAAAAAGTTTAAAACATATATGGAAATTAAGAATATCATCTTCGATTTTGGCGGCGTACTCATGGATTGGAATCCCAGGTATTTTTTTAAAGATTATTTCAATGACGATGAGAAAATGGAATATTTTCTTGAAAACATTGCCCAGTCGGAATGGAATGAAGAGCAGGACCGCGGCAGAAGCCTGGCAGAAGGCACCGACATCCAGATTAAAAAATTCCCTGAATGGGAAAAGGAGCTCAGAGCTTATTATGACAACTGGACTTTAATGCTGAAAAGTGATATTCCGCAGAATGTAGAGATTTTAAGACGCTTAGGAAATACAGACTATCAATTGTTTGGGCTTACCAACTGGTCTGAGGAAACTTTTCCTTATGCCCTGGAAAATTATGACTTCTTCAAGCTTTTTAACGGAAAGATCGTGGTTTCGGGAACAGAAAAACTGATCAAACCGGATCCTAAAATCTGGCATATTCTGCTGGAAAGATATAATCTTAAAGCCAATGAATCTGTTTTCATCGATGATAATTCTAAAAATATCGAAATGGCCAATTCACTTGGGTTTACGACCATAAAAATCGATCCGGATACTGATCTGGAAAAAGAACTGGCAGATCTGGGAATTCAACTCTGATCACCTTTGGCTTTACAATATTTTCATCCTCAATATAAGTTATTTTTGGTAATTTAGTTGAGGATTTTAATTAACCTGAATTCATAATTAAAACCTTTTTAATATTTTACCAATTACAGAATATGATACGCAACCTCTTATTAACAGCATGCATGATAAGTGCAGGAACACTTCTCAGCCAAAAACTTAAAACAGTTACTTACCAGGATGGCGCACAGAAGCTGAATGGTCTGGTCACTTCGAATGCAGGAAAAAAGCTTCCGGGTGTCCTGATTCTTCCGGCCTGGAAAGGTATTGATGATGAAGCTAAAGCAGCGGCTGCCGAGCTTGAAAAACAGGGTTATATTGCTTTCATTGCCGATATTTACGGAGAAGGAAATATTCCCGCTTATAATGCTTCTGCCGGCAAAACAGCCGGATATTACAAACAGAATTACGATGCTTATCAAAAGCGGATTTCCCTGGCTTTAGAACAATTGAAGAAAAATGGGGCAATTGCCAACAAAATTGCCGTAATCGGATACTGTTTCGGCGGAACTGGAGCTTTAGAATCTGCGAGGGGAAGTCTTCCGGTTGTGGGAGTTGTTTCCATCCACGGAAGCATAGGAAAGGATCAAACCAGAAAAAACGGACCGATTTCCGCAAAGATTTTAGTGGAAAATCCTGCGGATGATCAGGGAGTGACGCCGGAAGACTATAATAATTTAATCAAAGAAATGAACGAGGGCAATGCAGACTGGCAGATTATTACCTATGCCCATTCAAAACATACATTTACCGATCCGAAATCGCCAGATTATAATGAAGTAATGTCCAAAAGAGCCTGGAATCATACATTGATGTTCTTGAAAGAAATACTTAAATAAATTTAATTTTAATATAACAATGCAGCAATGTAGCAGTGTAACAATACTTTACCGACGGATTGAATTGGTTATTGTTACACTGCTACATGGGTTGATTTACAAATATTTTACCTTATTTAAAAAGATGCTTCGACTCCGCTCAGCATGACAACGCTAATACTAACTGTATTTTTTTACTGTCATGCTGAGCGGAGTCGAAGCATTATATTACGTAATGTGGTGACAACAATAAGTAAAATCCGGTAAACATCTGCTTTAGAACTCTCACACCCTCCGACTCTCAAACTCTTTATTCTTCCCTGTTTACCAAATCCATAGAAAATGCCGGAAGGCAGATGGCTATATATTCGCAAGGTTCTGAGAAAGGGTTGCTGTAACGAACTCTTGCTCCTTTTTCTATCAAAATACTCTGTCCTTTTTCAAGAATGACGATTTCTCCATCTATCTCAAATTGCTTTTTTCCTGAAACAATAAGGGTAAACTCATCGAATTCGGGAGTCTGATGCGGTTCGCTCCAATCCGGTGGCGCTACCATGTGGGCAATGGAAACATTTGAATTTCCTGTAGAATTTCCCCAGTGTTCTTCAATTAATTTTCCGTCTGTGGTAGGTACTACAAAAGGTGATGTTTGGATTTTATATTTTTTCATGAATGGTCTTCTTTTTTTATTTCATAGACAAAATTGGTTCGTGTAGGCTCTGCAAAGTAAGCCACTTCCTCTTCCGCGATCTTCTGTCCACCGATTCTTTCCAGAGCCGTCTGGGAACGGAAATTCTCTTTCCCGATATGGAAATGGACTTTATCTACATACTGGAAGATATAATCAAGCATCAGCTTTTTCACTTGAGGATTAATTCCCTTTCCCCATGATTTTGTTCCATAGAAAGTATAGCCAATAAATATGCGGCTTTCATTTTCATCAAAATCGTAAAAACGCGTACTGCCCAAAACATCACCGGAGGATTTTTCTATTATTTTAAAGGCTCCTTCGCTTTCCATGGCTCCTCTGAAAAAATTTTCAAAAACTTCTCTCTGATAACGCTCTTTATTGGGGTGCTGCTCCCAAACCCTGGGATCGGAGGCTACTTCATATAAAGACTCAAAATCCCCTTGCTGTAAGGGGATTAATTTATATTCCTGATTTTCTAAAACAGGCTGAATTGAAAATTTCATTATTTAGCTTTTTGTTTTTGCAGCGTCTGCCTCTATTTTCTTGATCTCTTTCAGTTTATCTGCAATCTTGATAACAGCATCCGGTTTTGCAGGTTTTAAAGCAACTTCTGCCTGAGCCATATCCCATTTAATCACCAGATTTCCTGAGTTTTCATCGGTTGGGTTCAAGGTGATTTCAAACCATTCCTGTTTGTCAGCCAGTTTATTTACCGGTACTGTTACATCTACCACATCCTGTTTTGGATCGTAGGTATAAGCGCCCCACTGCTGGAAATCTTTATTTAATATCACTTTCCATTCTTTTTCTGTAGGAACGATAAAAAGTCCGTACGTTCCCGCCGGAACCATTTTTCCACCGAAATTAACAGACTGTCCGAATGTGATTTTTGTAGATGAGTTAGCGCCTGCTCTCCAAACCTGTCCGTAAGGAACCAGTTCTCCAAAGATCTTACGCCCTTTCACTCCCGGTCTTCCATAGTCAATACTAATTTTGGACATAGAAAACTGCTGCTCTACCCTCTGACGCGGGCTTGCTGCCGGCACTGAGTAATCCTGAGCAAAGCTTAAAGCCGAAGCTGATATGCAAAGTGCAAATAGTAACTTTTTCACGTGTAAATTTTTGCCTAAATTTACAAAAATCAAAATAAAATAGCCTTCTCTAATTCCAATAATTTTTGCTTTCTCCAGATTCCGCCTGCATAACCTACCAGCTCACCATTTGAACCGATAACACGATGGCATGGTATCAGAATAGCAATTTTATTGATCCCGTTTGCTGTTCCCACCGCACGTATTGCCTTAGGATTTCCTAAGAACTCCGACTGCTGTTTATAGGTTCTGGTTTCTCCCATCGGAATTTCACGCAGAAGCTGCCAGACCTTTTCCTGAAACTCGGTTCCGGTAATGTAGATGGGAACGTCGAAAATTTGTCTTTTTCCTTCAAAATATTCTTCCAATTCTTTTTCAAGCTGTATAAAGTGTTTGTGATCTCCTTGTTCGATATCAGCTTTTAATGCTTTTGATAAGGAGATAAACTGTTTTTCAAAATTCTTCCGGTCGGTAAATTCAAGCAGGCAGATTCCTTCTTCAACAGCACAAGCTACCATTTCTCCCAGAGGAGTCTGTATGGTTTTACGGTAAATGATTTCCATAGTTCTAAATTAATACATATTTGGAATCTCTGTAAAAAAACCTTAAATATCCTTCAGAATATTTTCTGCCTGACGAATATGTCTCACATTATGATAAATCACAAACCGAAAAGTATCTCCCAGTTTCAGCTTGATCAACCTGGAAATACTGATGTTGGTTTTAGCAGCATTGAGGTCGATATCTTTTGCTTTTTCCAGCAATTCTATGAGTTGATATTGCTGTTTTATGAACTCGTTCACTACTTCTTTATCCAACTGACTGTTTATCGGATTCATGCTTTTAAAGGTTTTCATTTTGTTAAGCTTTTCCTTGGGAAGCATGCTTTTTGCAAAGTAATTTCCCAACATTCCCGGTTTAAAAATGGGTGTGGGAGAAGTTTTGGAAGAAGAAATTCTGCGGTTGATTTCCGGAATATAAAAATCTCCGTAACGGTTTAGGTGTTCCAGACATTCCAGTACACTCCAGCTTTCATCCGAGACCCTGAAATTCAGTTTATCATCAGTTTCCTGCAGAAGGTTCTCTGCGTATTGTATATGTCTTTTAGTTAATGTTCTCAGCTCATCCAGTAATTGCGATGTAGAAATTTTCATTGTTGATTTTTATACAAATTTCGGGATCAGTTTTTTCTTAAATCTTGATTGAACTCAAGATTTTTTAAGCCTCGATAAAGTTTCCGGAGACATTCTGAGGTAGTTTGCAATGTATTTATTCGGGATTTCCTGAAACAGCTTCGGACTTCTTTTCAATACTCTCTGATACCGTTCTTTAGGTGAATGGGTTAACAGGTCTTTTTCTCTTTCAATCTGCTGCAGGACGAGATCTTCTAAAACACCGATCCAGAACCTAAGATTTTCTTCATTGGACTGAATAAATCTGTAGATGTCTTTTTTCAGAGCTTTTCTTACCACTGTTTTTTTAATCGCCTGGATATAAAAATCTGACGGTTTTCCTGAAAGAAATGAATCAAGGGAAACAATAATATTTCCCGTATATCCGAAACGGATGATTCTTTCTTCGTTTTCGTCCATCATAAAGATCCTGATGCTGCCGTTTTCTACAAAATAAATATCGGTGTCGGTACTTCCTGAAATTTTCAGAAACTCATTCCGTTTGAATTCCTTGCTCTCCCAATGAAGACCACTGTTAAGCAGTTTTTGAATCATTTGATATTAGTATTTGCTGTTCCAAAGATAATAGGTAATTTTAAAATTCCGGAATTTAACCCATAATCACATCAGAATGTTCAGAAAATCAAGCATTATCTTACTGCTTTCTGCAGGTCTTTTCAGCACCAATGCACAGCAGACAATCCCGTTCAGAATAACAAAACATAACAATATCATCATCAAAACCCTGGTGAATAAAAAGGATTCTCTGGATCTGATGTTCCAGATCGCTATGAAAGATGCTTCAATTTCTCCGGAACGGCAAAGAAAAGCAGACCATATTATTTTTACTAAAGATGAAATAAGCGATCATAACACGGTTGAGATCGGAAAATTTACTCAAAAAAATGTCCGTTTTTCCGAC
Source organism: Chryseobacterium sp. CCNWLW53 (assembly GCF_037083525.1). Lineage (NCBI taxonomy): Bacteria > Pseudomonadati > Bacteroidota > Flavobacteriia > Flavobacteriales > Weeksellaceae > Chryseobacterium > Chryseobacterium sp. CCNWLW53. The sequence goes on from NZ_JBAOJR010000006.1 coordinate 22,953, forward strand.
AATCAACTGGCAGGACATGAAGCAGATGGAAAGATCGGAACGACTCTCTTTGAGGGAAAAGCATTTAAAATTGATTATGACACCAACGAATTTGTTATTTATGACCAAAAGCCTGATCTGAGAGGATATCAACCCATTCCGATACTGTATGATCAGGATGCTTTTTACATTGCAGCCGACAATGTAATTGATGGAGATAAGCAAGAAGAAGCCTATTTTTTACTTCAATCCGGGTATTCAGGAGGACTTTTATACAGCAACGATTTTGCTGCAGAAAAAGAACTTGACAAAAAATTAAAGATCACAGGAGAAAAAACATTAAAAAATTCAAGCGGAAAAAGCATTATTACGAAACAGGGTATCCTTCCTTTTTTGAAAATAGGAAATAGTGTTTTAAAAGATGTTTCAGCAGGTTTTTTTATCGGTGATTTAAAAAAACAGACGGTTAATTATTGGGGTGCGGATCTGTTGCGAAGATTCAACTGGATCTTTGATGCTGACAGAAAAACGGCATATATCAAACCGAGTAAGTATTTTTCAGAACCCTATTATACAATCAATTAGCGGAGCCTATTTAAAATAAGATAGCTCCTTCCAGTTCCAGAAGTTTTTGCTTTCGCCATATTCCTCCCGCATAGCCTACCAGGTCACCATCTGACCCTATCACTCTGTGACAGGGAATAATGATCGCTATTTTATTGATTCCATTAGCTGTTCCTACGGCACGTACGGCTTTAGGGTTGCCCAAAACTTCGGATTGCTGTTTGTAAGTTCGGGTTTCTCCTGTGGGTATTTCAGTTAAAAGGTTCCAAACTTTTTTCTGAAAATCTGTTCCGGTGGTATAAATCGGTACATCAAACTTCATCCGTTTTCCATCAAAGTATTCATTGAGTTCTTCTTCCAACTGCTTGAAGTGTTTATTTTCACCCTGAACGATTTCTGCATTCATCACTTTCGACAAATGGACAAACTGCCGGTCTATATTTTTCCGGTCTGTAAATTCCAGCAGACAGATTCCCTCATCACAGGCACAGGCAAACATGGGCCCTAATGGGGTCTCAATCCTTTTCAGATCAATGATGGTCCGGTGACCTGTATGTTTAGGTGTAGTACCTATTACCTCTTTAAAACGCTCGTTGAAGCCGCTTAAACTTTCATACCCTGATTCCAGTGCCACTTCTATGATGCTTTCGCCATTTTTTATTTTTTTGAATGCTTTATTCATTCTGAATTTTCTTTGAAAAGACTGGAATGTCATTCCATGGTTTTTCAGGAACCAGCGTCTGATGGTTACCGGTTCGATATTTCTTTTCAGAAGGTCTGCGTCTTTGATTTTTAATGATTCGTTCTGCTGAAGTTCATCCAACAAATCCTGAATATATCGGGGTGTTTCATTCAGTTTTTCGAGCGGCCTGCAAATTTTACAAGGTCTGTAGCCGCTTTCTATTGCTTTTTCTGTATTGATAAAGAATTCTACATTTTCTCTTTTGGGCTTTCTGGCTGTACAGGTTGGGCGGCAGAATATACCCGTAGTTTTTACAGCCATCCAGTAAATGCCTTCAAATGAGGAATCTTTCTCTAAAGACGCCTGATACATTCTTTCTTCTGTAAGCTTTATCATGTTTAAAAAATTGGGGAGAAGCTCCCGGTCTCACCGATGTCTTTTAATGTAGTTTCCAATTGCCCATAAATATAACCATTTAAGAAATTTCCGGATGAAATTCTTTTAACGCCTGCTTTTTTAAGGGTATTAAAATCCGGAAGTTCAGGCATAGCCATAACACTGAACGGAAGTTTTGCAGCAGCGGTAAGGCGTTCAATATCCTGTGTTTCAGTAATGCAAGGAACAAAAATCCCGTCCGCTCCCACTTCTTCTATGATTTTCATCCGTTGCAAACTTTCTTCTGCTGCATTGTCTACACCGAGCAGAAACGGATCTATTCTGACATTGACGAAAATCTCAATATTTTGTTCTTTTAGCTTTTGAATAACTGCATTTAATTTATTAAAAAAATCGTCTGCACTTAATAACTTTCTGCTACCGTCAACAATAACACTATCTTCTATATTGATCCCTACAACACCTGCCTTCGCCAGTCTGGAAATGTTTAAAACTATCTCATCAGCCGTTTTTCCATAGCCTCCTTCCAGGTCAACAGATAATGAAATTGATACGGACTTTAAAATTCTTTCAATAATATAAAAATACTCATCAAAGCTTATATTTTCACCGTCTTCGTATCCCAAGCTGAATGCTACAGCCGAGCTTGAAGTCGCTACTGCCTGATAGCCCAGTTTTTCATAAACCTTAGCGCTCTGGACATTCCAAACGTTTCCTATCAATAATGGATTATTCTGCTCATGCAGTTCTCTGAATCTCTGAATTGCTGTCATCTTAATTTTTTATCAAAATTAATACAGATGCGGTTTTTGTGCAACCGAAAAACGGACAAGTATTTTTAGGTCATAAAAAAAACCGTAAGAAAACTTACGGAGTTTAAAATGATACTGTCTTTTTCCCTTCCGGATCGAAGTCCAGATCACATTTTTTCAGTTATTGTTCATATCAAATCATCATTTCCCGAGTTTTTTTAAAATTGATTTTGCCCAGGTACTATACATTGGATTCCTTACATCATCTTTCCAGTTAGAGCCATTGCAAAGAATAACTAAACCGCTTTTAGTGGGCATATGCAAAAACATAGAAGCACACCAACCATCGTTTTCACCTGTATGCCCGACAGTTGGAAGATTGTCAAAATTGAAGAACCGGTATCCAAGGCCGCTTTCTCCTTCACTGGAACCGGGCTGGACAGGCTGCTCCATCAATCGTATCGTTTCAGGTTTTAAAACTTTATTTAGTTCTTTTGGATCAGCTGTGATGGATAATTCAGCAAAACGGGCAAAATCTAAAATTGTTGTCTGCAATCCTGCGGCAGCCTGTTCGGTAAATATCCTATTTTTTATAGGTTTACCTAATGTATCATACGCTGTGGCGGAATTTGCTTTCATTTCTTCTGTCCAATCGTAGTTACTGTGATTTAATCCCAGAGGCTTAAAAACATTCTTTCTCATGTATTCAGCAAAGTTTTCTTTGGTTCTTTCTTCAAGTAAGAGCTGTGCAAGCGTATAACCACCACCTGAATATTTCCATTTTGTTCCGGGCTCCATGATAACGCTTACGCTTTCTCTGTTTCTTTTTGTTTTTCCTGATAAAGACTCTTCCAGGGATAACAGTTTAGCCCCTTGTTCAGAGCCTCCATATCCATGTACAGAAAGTCCGGCTGTATGGCTTAGGATTCGCCTGAGGGTAACTTTTGATACATCAAATGAAGATTGAGGTAATTTCCAACGGCTTAAATATTGGTTAACAGGATCATCTAATTGGATCATTCTTTTTTCTGTCAGTTGCATAAAGCCCCATGCAGCGACTACCTTTGAAACAGAGCCTACATTAAAAATGGTCTGAGCGGTCACTGGCTTTTTGCTTGCTACATCAGCATATCCAATGCATTGCACCCATGCAATTTTTCCGTTTTTAATAACCGCAACAGCGACTCCGGGAACATTACTTTTTTGGGTATATTCCAAACCAAGTCTTTGAATTTCTGCATAGAGCGAATCTGTTTTCTCAGAAGCAACACCAGCACTAGACTCAGCCGCAATATCCTTTGCAGAGGTGCAGGAAAAAAGGATTCCAATACATATAATAGTGTATAAGAAATTAGATTTGATGTTTATCATTTAGGCTGTATTACTATTAAAATAATTTTCAATGTCTTTAAAATTTTCGCTGATATTCCAAATGTATGCAATGTACAAATTTCCATAATCAGTTGGTAATTAAAATCTTCACAAAACAAAACCCCGCAAGAATACTTACGGGGTTTGAAATTATATCATTTGAATCCGAAATTACATCGTCTCCATTTTGAAACTCATGCTTTCAATTACTTTCAGGATGGCTTCTACCGTATCCATGGATGTTAAACAAGGAACGCCGTTTTCCACACTCATTCTTCTGATCTGGAATCCGTCTCTTTCTACCTGTTTACCTTTGGTCATGGTATTCACTACATACTGTACTTTACCTTTCTGGATCAGATCGATAAGGTTCACATCATCTTCTCCTATTTTGTATCCGATTTTACAAGGAATTCCTTTTTCTTCGAAGAATTTAGCAGTTCCTTCTGTTGCCCAGATTCTGAAGCCAACTTCATGGAATCTTGTCGCCAGATCCGCAGCTTCCTGCTTGTGCTTATCTGCAACGGTAAACAAAATTGAACCGTGCATCGGAACTTTTCTTCCTGCTGCGATCAGTCCTTTGTAAAGAGCTTTCTCCAATGTGGTGTCTTTCCCCATTACTTCTCCTGTAGACTTCATTTCTGGTCCCAGGGAGATATCTACTTTTGTCAGCTTTGAGAAAGAGAACACAGGAACTTTTACAAAGACTCCTTCTTTATTCGGAACTAATCCATTTTTGTACCCCAAATCTTTCAGTTTCTGACCTAAAATAGCTTTTGTTGCCAGGTTAGCCATCGGTACTTCAGTAATTTTAGATAAGAAAGGAACTGTTCTTGATGAACGCGGATTCACTTCAATCACATATACATTTCCTTCGAAAAGAACATACTGGATATTCATTAAACCGATCACATTCAATCCTTTGGCCAGTCTCTGGGTATAATCTACCAGAGTATCAATTTCCTGCTGTGAAACATTCTGAGGCGGATACACTGCAATAGAATCTCCGGAGTGAACTCCCGCTCTTTCGATATGTTCCATAATCCCAGGGATAATTACCGTTTCACCGTCGCAAATGGCATCTACTTCCACTTCTTTTCCGGTAATGTAACGGTCTACCAAAACCGGGTGCTCCGGGCTGGCATCTACCGCAAATTCCATATAATGGGCCAATTCGCTTTCGGTGTAAACAATTTCCATTGCTCTACCTCCCAGAACATAACTTGGACGAACCAAAACCGGATACCCGATCTCACTGGCTATTTTAATGGCTTCTTCTTTTGATGTTGACGTTTTTCCTAAAGGCTGTGGAATTCCCATTTCCTGAAGGGCCTTTTCAAATTTATCTCTGTTTTCAGCTCGGTCTAAATCTTCCAGTGAAGTTCCCAGAATTTTCACGCCGTAACTTGCCAGTTTATCTGCTAAATTTATCGCTGTCTGACCTCCGAACTGAACCACCACTCCCATTGGTTTTTCAAGATCAATGATATTCATTACATCTTCTTCCGTTAAAGGTTCGAAGTATAATTTATCTGAAATCGAGAAGTCTGTAGAAACCGTTTCCGGGTTGTTGTTGATGATAATCGCTTCGTAACCCATCTCTTTGATCGCCCAAACCGAATGAACCGTTGCATAGTCGAACTCAACTCCCTGCCCGATTCTGATAGGTCCTGAACCCAGAACGACCACCTTTTGCTTATCCGTTACTATACTTTCATTTTCTTCTTCATAAGTTCCGTAGAAATAAGGGGTTTCACTTTCAAATTCTGCTGCACACGTGTCTACCATTTTGTAAACCGGTATCACCCCGTTTTCTTTTCTGAAATTATATACTTCTCTCTGGGAAGATCCCCATAAATGAGCGATATTCTGATCTGAGAAACCTAATTTTTTAGCCTGAACTAAAATTTCTTTGTCGAATTGATGAGCAGCTATTTCTTTTTCAAAATCAACAAGTTTCTTTAATTTCCAGATGAAGAATTTATCAATTTTACTCCATTCTACAATTTGTTCCCAATCGTAACCTCTTCTCAGAGCATCACAGATAATGAACAGTCTTTCATCGTCACAAACTCTGATTCTTCTTTCGATATCTTCGTCCGTTAAAGCGGCAGCCTGTTTTGTTTTTAATCCCAGGTGTCTTAAACCTGTTTCTAAAGAACGAACGGCTTTCTGTAATGATTCCTCGAAGTTTCTCCCGATGGCCATTACTTCTCCGGTTGCTTTCATCTGTGTAGACAGTCTTCTGTCCGCTGTTTCGAATTTATCGAAAGGGAATCTCGGGAATTTTGTCACCACATAGTCAAGGGCTGGTTCAAAACATGCATATGTTTTTCCTGTTACAGGATTCATGATCTCATCAAGAGTCAAACCAACTGCGATCTTTGCTGCAATTTTCGCGATCGGATATCCTGTCGCTTTACTTGCCAATGCTGATGAACGGGAAACCCTAGGGTTCACCTCGATGATATAGTAGTTGAATGAGTGTGGATCTAAAGCCAGCTGTACATTGCAACCTCCTTCAATTCCTAAGGCTCTGATGATCTTTAGGGAAGCATTTCTCAATAACTGATACTCTCTGTCGGAAAGTGTCTGAGAAGGCGCCACTACAATAGAGTCTCCCGTGTGAACTCCTACCGGATCTATATTTTCCATGTTACAAACCACAATCGCATTGTCGTTGGCATCACGCATTACTTCGTATTCAATTTCTTTGAAACCTGCAATTGATCTTTCAATAAGACATTGCGTCACCGGACTGTACTTTAATCCTAATTCAGCAATTTCTTTCAGCTCAGCTTCGGTAGAGGCAATACCGCCTCCTGTTCCTCCCATGGTAAAGGCAGGACGAACAATTACCGGATACCCGATCTCATCAGCGAAACGGATCGCTCCTTCTACTGTAGTTACAATGTCTGATTCCGGAACCGGTTCATTCAGTTCTCTCATCAGCTCACGGAAAAGATCTCTGTCTTCCGCTCTGTTGATGGCAGAAAGTGTAGTTCCTAATACTTCTACCTTACATTCCTCAAGAATTCCTGATTTTTCCAGTTCTACCGCCATATTCAGACCTGTCTGGCCTCCTAATGTAGGCAGCAAAGCGTCGGGACGTTCTTTTCTGATGATGTGGCTTACAAACTGAAGGGAAATCGGTTCAATATATACTTTATCTGCGATTTCCACATCCGTCATAATGGTTGCCGGGTTTGAGTTGATCAAAATCACCTTGTAGCCTTCTTCTCTCAAAGACAGGCAAGCCTGTGTTCCTGCGTAATCAAATTCAGCTGCCTGACCGATGATGATGGGTCCTGAACCGATTACTAAAATTGTTTTTATATCTGTACGTTTTGCCATTTTTCTTTTTGTTGTAGAGTCAAGATTCTAGAGCCAAGAGCCAAGATTCCGGACTTTTATTTTAAATTATTTTTAAACGAATAAATCATTCTCTGAATTTCAGAAACTTCACTTAGTAAAGCATTTATTTTTTCTTCCGGTAAGAGATTTAATTCCCTAACCAAGATTAGCTGTGTCTGCAGTTCAAAAGCTGAACCCAGAGCAACCGCCAGAAAATGATTAAACTCTTTACTTCCATTTCTACCAGAACCTTCCGCAATATTAGAAGGAATAGAAACTGCTGATCTTTTAATTTGAGAAATCAAACCATACTTTTCATCGTTACTAATTTCCTGACAGATAATGTAAACATTTTTTGCCAGTACGATAGATTTCTGCCAGAAAAGTAATTTCTCAAAATTGTGCATGATAAAGTCTGTTATCTGATGTCTAATATCTGAAGTCTTTATTACTTCTTAAATCCCTCCATTAAATCAATGAACTCATCAAACAAATAATTCGCATCTTCTGGGCCCGGGCTTGCTTCCGGATGGTACTGAACAGAGAAGCAAGGATGGATCTTGTGTTTCAGACCTTCGTTGGTTCTGTCATTCAATGCAATGTGGGTTTCAACAAGGTCTGTTCCTTTAAGACTTTCCTGATCTACAGCATAGCCATGGTTTTGAGAAGTGATGGATACTTTGTTTTTTTCCAGATCCAGTACAGGATGATTTCCTCCTCTGTGTCCGAACTTCAGTTTAAAAGTTTTTGCACCGCAAGCCAAACCGATCAGCTGATGTCCTAAACAGATTCCGAAGATGGGAACTTTTCCTAATAATCCGCGGATCATTTCTAGTGCCTTCGGGTTGTCTTCAGGATCACCGGGACCGTTTGAAAGCATAATTCCGTCCGGATCCATCAATAGGATCTCTTCTGCTGTTGTGTCGTGGGAAACTACAGTGATGTCACAGTTTCTTTGAGACAGCTCTCTGATAATTCCTAACTTGGAACCAAAATCCACCAACACTACTTTAAATCCTCTTCCCGGATTGGCGTAAGCTGTTTTTGTAGAAACAGTTTCCACCTGATTAGTTGGGAAAGTTGTAGATTTTAATTCTGCAACAACTTCATTTTCATCAGCTTCAACGTTTACAATTTTGCCTTTCACAACACCTGAATTACGAAGAATTCTGGTGAGTTTTCTGGTGTCAATTCCTGAAATTCCTGAAAGGTTTTTCTTTTTAAATAATTCATCTAAAGTGATCTGAGTACGGAAGTTGGAAGGTAGATCGCAAAGCTCTTTTACGATAAGTCCTTTAATAGCCGGCTCGATACTTTCATAATCATCACGGTTAATACCATAATTTCCGATAAGCGGATAGGTCATGCAAACAATCTGACCGCAGTATGACGGATCGGAGATTAACTCCTGATAACCTGTCATTCCGGTATTGAAAACTACTTCTCCGGCAGTTTCCAATTCTGCTCCGAAACCTTCTCCATGAAATACTTCACCGGACTCCAGTATTAATTTTTTCTTCATTTTATTTATCTCTTTATTCTATTTTTATTCTGTCTAATTTATTTTGTACAATATATAATATCAGTTGTATAGTGTATGTCCACTTTGTACATTATACTTTTTACAATTATTTAAAGGTATACCCTTCTTTTTCCAGGGTTTCTTTCAAAATTGCCATTCTTGCGAATACGCCGTTCTGCATCTGTTTAAAAATTCTTGAACGTTCACATTCTACAAGGTCTGTATCAATCTCAACACCTCTATTGATGGGTGCGGGATGCATAATGATTGCGCCCTCTTTCATTGCTTTTTCTCTTTCTTTCGTTAAACCATATTTCCTGTGGTATTCGGAAGCGGAATAACTCATTTTTGCATCGTGTCTCTCATGCTGAATTCTTAATAACATGAGTACATCTACCTCAGAAATTAGCTGATCTACAGGCAAGTAAGTTCCGTTAATTAAAGCACCTTCATCAAACCAGTCCTCCGGTCCGGAGAAATATACTTTAGCCCCTAATTTTCTTAATGCTTGTGCATTGGAGTTGGCTACCCTGCTGTGCTTTACATCTCCAACAATTCCTATTTTCAGCCCTTCGAATTTTCCGAATTCCTGAAAGATCGTCATCAGATCCAGCATGCACTGGGATGGATGGTTTCCTGTTCCGTCTCCTCCGTTGATCACCGGAATATTAATGTTATTTAACTCTTCAAAATACCTGTCTTTTTTATCTCTGATTACTACCAGATTTACACCCAGGCTTTCAATCGTCTTAACAGTATCATAAAGACTCTCCCCTTTGTTTACAGAACTGTGGGAGGCATCAAAAGGCACTACCTGCAGGCCCAGCTTTCTTTCTGCAATATCAAAGCTTGTCTTTGTTCTTGTACTGTCTTCAAAGAAAAGATTTGAGCAGAAAATTTCTCCTTCAATTTTTGCAGTTTTCCCGTTGGCAAAAGCCAGTGCTTCTGTCAGTATACTGTTGATTCTCTCGGTGCTTAGTTCTGTAATCGTAAACATAATTCTTAATTTTTGAGCATAAAAAAAGCGAAGACAACATCTTCGCTAATAATAATAAATATCGTAAAGGGCGCTTTCGCCCGGTAAATCTAATGATATAAATACTCTTTTATTCATTAGGTGCAAAGATACAAAAATTTCACGAACCTACAAAACCAAAGTTTAAAATAAATTAAAACCTCTTAATCATTCCTTATTTTCATTTATAATTGATAATTTTGTTAAAACTCAAACCTGTTCTATGGATTTAAAAGACAAAATGATTCTCAGTATTATTCAGGAAGACTCTACTTTATCTGTGAAAGAAATTTCAGAAAGGATCGGTCTTACGTTTACTCCAACTTATGAACGTATCAAACAATTAGAGAAGCAGGGTATTATTGAGAAATATGTTGGTCTTTTGAACCGTGAAAAACTGGGTCTGAACATTGTCGTCTACTGTAATGTCCGTCTTAAAGAGCAATCTCAGAAAGTACTGGAAACTTTTGAAAAAAACATTATGAAACATGATGAAGTCCAGGAAATCATCAGTCTTTCCGGTGAATACGACTACATGCTGAAGATTATTGCAAAGGACATTAATTCTTATAATGATTTCGCTGTTAATGTGATCTCAAATATTCCAAATATTGGCCAGTACCACAGTTCTATTGTCCTTCACGAGGTGAAAAAATCCACTAAGTTTAAAATTGATCTGGACTAATTCTTTGCCAGATCAATATACCTTATATTAAAGATGCTTCGACTCCGCTCAGCATGACATCGCTACAAAATGACGTTTAGTATTAGATTGGTCATGCTGAGCGGAGCCGAAGCATCTGATCAAAATTTTAATCAACTTTAAAAATCCAAGTGATTAAAAATTATTAACCCAATAATTTATTCTTCAGTTTGTTGAACTGATATTCTATTTTATCCAGACAAAGATTTCCTATGCTTCCCTGATGGGTATGATTTAGATTTCCAACTTCAAACTCAAATTCATTATTTTCAATCTCCTGCCCTACTTTTACATAAGCATCACGGAATGAGCTTCCTTTTTTCACCTCTTCATTAATCTTCTCGACACTGAAAAGGTATTTGTACTTCTCATCTTCCAAAATTCCATCTTTAACCTGAATATTCGGAAGGGTGTAACTTAAGATTTCCAGACATTCTTTCAATGAATCGATAGCCGGGAAAAGAATTTCTTTTGTCAGCTGTACATCTCTGTGATAACCTGACGGTAAATTATTTGTCAGTAAGATCAATTCATTCGGCAAAGATTGAATTCTGTTGCATCGCGCACGAACCAACTCAAAAATATCCGGATTCTTTTTGTGCGGCATAATGCTGCTTCCTGTTGTAAATTCTTTGGGAAAGCTTATAAAATCGAAGTTTTGACTTAAATATAAGCATACATCATAAGCAAACTTCCCAAGCGTTCCTGCTAAAGTAGCCATTGCCATAGACAGCATTTTTTCGGATTTCCCGCGGGTCATCTGCGCGTATATAGAATTATAGTTCATAGACTGAAAACCTAAGTTGTAAGTCGTACTTTCACGATCAATCGGGAAAGAGGAACCGTATCCTGCTGCTGAACCCAGAGGATTTTTATTAATAATATTCTTCACCGAAAACAACAGTTCAACATCATCCAGCAATGCTTCGGCATACGCTCCAAACCATAATCCAAACGAAGACGGCATTGCAATCTGAAGGTGGGTATAGCCTGGAAGCAATTTATTTTTGTGTTGATCGGCCAGCTTGATTAAAATCTGGAAAAACTCATCAGTCAAAGATGTTATTTCGCGGATCTCATCCAGCAGATAAAGTTTGATATCTAATAAAACCTGATCATTTCTGGATCTTGCCGTATGGATTTTTTTTCCGGTATCACCTAATTTTTCAATTAATATCGCTTCAACCTGAGAATGGATATCTTCTGCTTCTTTATCGATCTCAAAGTTTCCGTTCTCGATATCTTTTAAAATATCTGCCAAAACAGAAAGCATCTGTTCTGATTCTTCACCGGAGATAATTCCGGTTTCTGCCAACATCTGGCAATGTGCCATGGAACCTTTAACATCATATTTTGCTAAACGTTCGTCAAAGTCAAGATCTTTCCCGACTGTAAATTTGTTGACTAATATATTGGTGGCCAGGTCATCCTTCTGCCATATTTTTTTCATAATATTCTTTTTACAATATTCAATTCGTTTCAACCTGCCCAGCAGAGCATCCTTATTATTAAACTATAAAAAAACATCTCCACATTCAAAAGCCTTCGTCTTTAATTTTCTTTTTTGCATAAATCTTTATTAAAAACTTGACTTTTTTGCCTGCTGAGCCTGGTTAAAACATTTATTTTTTTTAGATATTAGAAGTTAGAAATTAGATATCAGTACTAAGGTGTATGTATAATTTTCCGGAATCTAACTTCTAATTTCTAACCTCTAACTTTTCTTTTTATAAAACTTTTTCTAAGATCCTTATATAGATCTCGATTCCTTCTTCAATCTCTTTTATATAGATATATTCATCTGCCGTGTGGGAGCGCCTGCTGTCACCAGGGCCAATTTTCACGGACGTACATGGAATGATGGCCTGGTCAGATGATGTTGGTGAACCGTATGTTGTCCTTCCAATTTCCAGACCTGCCTGAACAAAAGGGTGATCCATCTCAATTTTTGAGGAATTTAACCTTAAAGACCTGGCCTTTAATGATGATTTCATCTGTGACTGAATGATCTCAAAAGCTTCATTATTGGAATATTCATCGGTAACCCTTACATCCAAAGTAAAAGTGCAGGCTTCCGGAACTACATTATGCTGAACACCAGCGTGAATGCCTGACAATGTAACCTTAACTTCCCCTAAATAATCGGAAATCTTCGGAAATCTGAAGTTCAGAATATTGTGAAGATCCTCCATACATTTTACAATGGAGTTATCATCATTCGGATGAGCAGCATGAGAAGGAGTTCCTTTCATTTCCCCATCTATCACCAGCAACCCTTTTTCCGCGATCGCCAAATTCATCTGCGTGGGTTCTCCTACAATGGCAAATTCGATGTTCGGAAGCTGTGGAAATAAGGCCTCAATTCCATCAAATCCTGAAATCTCCTCCTCAGCTGTCAAAGCAATCACTAAATTATATTTTAAATCTTCTTTCTCATAAAAATATAAAAAGACCTGAGCCATGGAAACCAGAGAAGCTCCGGCATCATTACTTCCCAAACCGTACAGTTTTCGGTCCTGCTCAACCGGAAGAAACGGATCTATCGTGTAGGCTTTATTGGGCTTTACCGTATCATGGTGGGTATTCAGCAAAACAGATGGCTTGGATGCATCAAAGTTTTTATTAACTGCCCAGATGTTGTTTTTAAAACGTTTTGCAGGAATATGATGTTTCTTAAAAAAGTTTTCAATTTCCACAGACGTATTATATTCATCTTTGCTGAATGACGGAATTGCAATCAGTTTTTTAAGCAATTCAACTGCTTGAGTCAGTAGCTCTTCTTTACTATAAACAGATTTCAGTTCCTCCATGATGGTCTTGTATATGGTTTTTTAATTGGGTTTCTTTAATTAAGAACACCTTGTTTACCTTATTTTTTACAGCTCCAAGAGCATTTTCAAGTTTGGGTAAAATTCCTTTATGAAGTTTTCCCGCTTCTTTTAAAGCAGAAAATTCTTCTGCAGATACCCTTTTTATAACGGATCCGGGATCTTCAACATTTTCCAAAACTCCTTCTTTATCAAAACAATATAATAATTCCACATCATATTTTGAAGATAAAGCCTGGGCAATGACCGAAGCAATCGTATCTGCATTGGTATTAAAAAGATTTCCTTTTTTATCATGGGTAATCGCTGAAAAAACAGGGACAAGTTTTAGTTTAATTAATTTTGAGATCAATTTCCTGTTCACACTTTTCTTCTCAATATCGCCTACAAATCCGAAATCTATCTCTGCATGTTCTCTTTTTTTGGCTTTAATCAAATTCGCATCAGCTCCGGAAAAACCTATTGCCCTGCATTTTTTCTGCTGAAGTTTTGCCACAATATTTTTATTGATTCCTCCTGCATACACCATCGCCACAATATCCAGCGTATCTTTATCCGTAATTCTTCGTCCGTTGATCATTTTTTGTTCAACGCCTAATTTATCAGCCAGGGTAGTTGCTAATTTTCCGCCTCCATGAACCAAAATTTTCTTTTCCTTAATTTCAGAAAACTGCTCTAAAAATTGGTCAAGCAACTCTGGATCGTCGATCAAAGCACCACCTATTTTTATGATGTATAATTTTTCTTTCATTGTTTGAAATTCTTGCTCTTTTTCTGATCATTGTCAAGGTTTAGAACCTTGACAAGGATTGATTTCCATTATTTAGAATTCAATTCATCCAAAATTTCTGAAAAAACCGCTTGCGCAGAGAAAATTCTGTTTTTGGCCTGCTGATAGATAATGGAGTTTTCTCCGTCCATTGCTTCATCACTTAGTTCTACATTACGACGGACAGGGAGACAATGCATTACTTTTGCATGATTCGTATTTTCCAGCTTTTCTCCGGTCAGCATCCAGCTGTCTTTAACTTCCGGCATAGCTGCATAGTCATCGAAAGAAGACCAGTTTTTGACATAGATAAAATCTGCATCTTTTAAAGCTTCATCCTGGCTATGGATCACTTTAATATCTTTTGTAAATTTCTTATCGAGATCATACCCTTCGGGATTAGCGATCACAAAATCAACATCCATTTCCTGCATCCATTCTGCAAAAGAGTTTCCAACAGCCTGGGCAATGGGTTTGATGTGCGGTGCCCATGTCAAAACCACTTTCGGTTTACGGTCTTCCTTCCAGTTTTCTGTGATGGTAATACAGTCTGCCAGACTTTGAAGCGGGTGTCGCGTTGCCGATTCCAGAGAAATCACAGGCACTTTAGCGTGCTGCTCAAACTGACTCAGGATACTTTCATTAACATCATCTTCCTTAGACTTCATTCCCGCAAAACAACGTACTGCAATGATATCACAATATTGGTTTAATACTTCTATTGCATCTTTGATATGTTCAACGGTGTCACCGTTCATTACGGCTCCGTCTGCAAACTCCAGATTCCAGGCTTCCTGAGCTGCATTTAAAGTCAGGACATTCAAACCTAAATTTTGAGCGGCAATCTGGCTGCTTAAACGTGTTCTTAAACTCGAATTCAAAAATACCAGGCCTATTGTTTTTCCCTTTCCTTTTTCCGGTTCGGAATTGGGGTTTTCTTTAATTTGTAAAGCTTTTTTTATGATTTCCTGTAAGTTTTCTACATCGCTTACAGAGGTGAATTTTTTCATTTGATGATTTTTTAATTAATTGTGATAATCTTAACCCCATTTGTGGTTTAAACCTTATCTAAAACTACTTTTAAAGCACCGACAAAAATATCTGTTTCCTCTTTGCCGATATTGAGAGCCGGAAGGATCCTTAAGACACTTTTGTCATTGGAATTTCCTGTAAAAATGTGATGATCGTACAATAGACTTTTTCTCACCTCGGAACAGTCCTGATCCAACTCTACTCCAATCATTAAACCTTTCCTTCGGATGGATTTAATATGGGGAAGGCCTTTAATTTCGTTTTCAATATAATCACCCATTTGCTGAGCATTGACCATAAGATCTTCCTCCTTCATCACATCCAGAACTGCAATTGCAGCAGCACAGGCTAAGTGATTCCCTCCGAAAGTGGTTCCCAATAAACCGTTACTTGCCTGAAATTTTGGGTGAATCAAAACACCGCCGATCGGGAAACCATTTCCCATTCCTTTTGCTGTCGTGATCATATCCGGTTCGATCCCAAATTCCTGATGGGCAAAGAAATATCCGCTTCTTCCGTACCCTGACTGAACTTCATCAAGAATCAAAGCTGCATCATATTTTTCGCACAATTCTTTAATTTTGGATAAGAATTCTGCTGTTGGGATCATAATTCCACCTACGCCCTGAATTCCTTCAATAATGACGGATGAAATTTCACTTCCCTGAGTTTCAAAGATCTCTTCAAGCTGTTCGATATCATTCCATTCAGATTTGATAAATCTTTCAGAAAAATTAACCGGAGCAACAATTTTTGGATTATCTGTCACAGAAACCGCCGCAGAAGTTCTTCCATGGAAGGATCCTGAGAAATAAAGCACTTTACTTTTCCCGTTATGGAAAGATGCCAGTTTTAATGCATTTTCATTAGCTTCAGCTCCTGAATTACACAGAAAAAGATTGTAATCTTCATAGCCTGAAAGCTTGCCCAATTTATCAGCCAGTTCAGTCTGTAGTTCATTCTGAACCGAATTTGAATAGAAAGATATTTTCTCCAGCTGCTCTTTCAATTGAGTTTGATAATGCGGATGATTGTGTCCGATGGAAATCACTGCGTGACCGCCATAAAAATCGAGATATTTTTCTCCTTTATCATCCCAAAGGAAAGATCCCTGGGCTTTTACAGGGTTTATGTTGAATAATGGATATACGTTGAATAAATTCATTTTTTTTGTTTTAATTAATTTCTTTTGTCTTGAAACAAAAGAAACAAAAGTTCAAGACCTGGAAACTTCCGCTAAAAATTATTTCTATTCTCTAAAAATTCTAAAACTTGCGCGAATTCAGCATTTGTTTTTCGGTTCAACATTTTTGTCGCGCTTCAAACAGTAGAATTTTCTTAACGTTCACAGAAAAAATTTTCTTAACGCTCCATTTTCCTAAGTCGAATATTTCGGTTTTTCAATTCACAATTGACTTATTGACCATTCACTTTTTTAAAATGCTATCGGCTTTAAGTTCAACCCCAGGTTTTCTTCCCAACCCATCGCAATATTCATATTTTGTACGGCCTGTCCGGAGGCACCTTTTAACAAATTGTCAATCGCTGAGTGAATGACTGCTACATTTCCACTCTTTTCTATATGAATCACACAGCGATTGGTGTTGACAACCTGCTTTAAATCAATTGCATTTTCACTTGCCTTCACAAAAGGCTCCTCTTCATAAAAATCCTGATACAACTGAATGATATCTGAAAGTACTAATTCTGTTTTCACTGTAGAGCTTGTAAAAATTCCTCTTGCAAAATCTCCTCTCCATGGAACAAAATTCAGACTTACAGCTTTATGGTTGAATGAAACCAACTGCTTTAAAACCTCATCCACATGCTGATGCGTCAATGTTTTGTATGCCGAAATATTATCGTTCCTCCACGTAAAATGAGTCGTTGCCTGTAAAGATTGTCCCGCACCTGTTGAACCTGTAATTCCTGTTGTATAAACCTCATCCAGCAAACCTTTTTCTGCTAGTGGAAGAAGAGCCAATTGAATAGCTGTTGCAAAACATCCGGGATTGGCAATACTTTTTGCTCCTTCCAGATTTTTTTTATTGATTTCAGGAAGTCCGTAGATAAAATTTCTGTTTCCAAAGCTTCCATCCAGACGGAAATCGTTCCCTAAATCAATGACTAAAGTTTCATCTTTAACAGGATTCTGGCTCAACCAGTTCTGACTTTCCTTATGAGGGAGGCATAGGAATAAAATATCCACATCTTGCGGCCTGTCCGTTAAAACCTGCTCACAAACTGCCGCTAAATCCGGGTACAAATCTGAAATCTTTGTTCCCGAATTGGAACGGCTATATAAAAAACTCAATGTCACATTGGGATGAAACGCCAGCACACGGACCAATTCACTTCCTGTGTAGCCGTTGGCGCCTACAATTCCTACTTTTTTCATATGATCTTTTTGATCGACAGGAGTTCATCCTATCATTGGTTAAATCCCTCTTTTAAAACTCTTTATTTTGAATTGATCTGGTGGTATATGTTTAAAGAATTGCTTACAATTTTTGTATATCCTTTTACATCTTCTCCCGTCCAGGCTCTGTTGGCTTCACCATAGCTTCCGAATTTATCAGACATTAAATCATGTTTAGATTCAATTCCGTTTAAAACAAACCTGTATGGATAAAGGGTTACAAATACTTTTCCGCTGACCGTTTCCTGAGAATCCGTTAGGAAAGATTCAATATTTCTCATCACAGGATCCAGGAATAATGCTTCGTGAAGCCAGTTTCCATACCAGTCGGAAAGCTGGGACTTCATCATCTGCTGGTATTTTGAAAGCGTATGTTTTTCCAATAAATGATGCGCTTTGATGATCACTGATGCCGCTGCTGCCTCAAATCCTACTCTTCCTTTGATTCCAACAATAGTATCTCCAACATGAATATCACGACCGATTCCATAAGCGGAAGCCAGTTCTTCAATTTTTTGAATTGCTTTCACGGAATGTTCAAAATGTTCTCCGTTTACCGCTACAACCTCACCGTTTTTAAATTCAATTTCCAGTTCTGACGGCTGAGTTTCTTTAATTTGCGATGGAAAAGCTTCTTCCGGAAGAGAATTTCTCGATGTTAACGTTTCTTTTCCTCCAACTGATGTTCCCCACAATCCTTTATTCACAGAATACTGTGCTTTATGGAATTCCATTTCATACCCATAATTTTTCAGGAATTCAATTTCTTCTTCGCGGGACAGGCTCATATCCCGGATCGGTGTAATGATTTCCTTTTCAGGGCACATCACCTGGAAAATCAGATCAAAACGAACCTGATCATTTCCAGCTCCGGTACTCCCATGAGCAATGGCGTCTGCACCGGTTTCAATAGCATATTTTGCAATTTCCTGTGCCTGAACCGTACGTTCAGCGCTTACAGATAATGGATAAGTGTTATTTTTCAGCACATTTCCGAAGATCAGATATTTTACGCAAGAATTATAATAATCTTCCTGAGCGTCAACGCACCTGTATTCTTTCACCCCCAGATTGAAGGCTTTTTTCTCCAGTTCTTTTTCTTCTTCTTTAGAAAAACCTCCGGTATTTACAGTCACTGCATACACTTCATATCCCAGTGTTTCACTAAGATATTTTGCACAGTAAGAGGTATCCAAACCTCCGCTAAACGCTAAGACGACTTTCTTTTTCTCCATTGTACTCATCAATTTCGGACTGCTGAATTTCAGTCCCGTTTACTTTATTATTATTTTCAGGAACGAAAAGCATCGCTGTACACAGACAGTTTTTACGTTCCTTTTTCATTAAAATTTCATAGTTCACACAGTTCTTGCAACCGTTCCAGAATTCTTCATCCTGAGTGAGCTCAGAATAAATTACTGGCTTATAACCAAGATCGCTATTGATCTTCATGACCGCAAGTCCTGTGGTCAACCCAAATACTTTTGCATTGGGATATTTTTCTCTAGATAACTGGAAAACTTTATTCTTGATCAAAGTGGCGACTCCCCTGTTCCTGTAGTTCGGAGATACAATAAGTCCTGAGTTTGCTACAAACTGACCGTGCGACCAGGTCTCAATGTAACAGAACCCCACCCATTTGCCGTTTTCAGTAGCAACCACAGCATTGCCTTCTGAAATCTTTTTCGTTAAATATTCGATGGAACGTTTTGCGATGCCCGTTCCTCTACGCTGTGCAGAATCATACATTTCCTGCTGTATTTCACTCACATACATTAGATGTTCGCATGAGGAAATTTCTATTTCCATTTATTTATCTGAATTTTTTGGCAAATTTAAAGCATAATAACTTTAAAAACCAAATTAAAAAGATATTTTTTTTGTTTTAATAGAATATACAGGTAATTTTATCTTTATTGGAAATTATAATATTGCTAAATTATTATATATTTGCTAAAAACATATAGCTATGGAAAATAAATGTCCTAAATGCAGTGGAAGCACAATTGTAAAAAGCGGAATCATCAACGAGAAACAACGTTTTCTCTGTAAAGACTGCAAATATTACTTTACGGTCAAAAAAATAGGGAAACAGATCGATGACTATTACGTAACCAAGGCTTTACAACTTTATCTTGAAGGATTAAGTTTCCGTGAAATAGAAAGGATTATCGGGGTTTCCCACGTTACGATCAGCTCCTGGATCAAAAAATACAATATCACAAGACCACCCCATTCTGAATTCCATCCCGTTTATAAAATATTAAAACAAAATGAATTGATAGAATATATTGCCAAGGAAGACAACATCAAAAACTCCGGGCTTATCATTACTCAGTTTGCAGATAAGTACATGCTGATTAAATGGGAGAGGTTTAAGAAGTAGAGAAGATTCAAGATTCAAGATTCAAGAGCCAAGAATCAAGATGCAAGACATCAGCTTCGGGAGCTTCAGCCACCAGATATACACTCTCACTAATCATCATTTAACTAAAAACCCTCTTCAGACTCATTTATCCCCAACACTCGAACTCTCCAACCCCGTAACTCGTAACTCACATCTAAAAACCAGATCATTACAGAAAAACTATACTATTACCAATAATATATATTAAATTTTTGTAAATAAATTATTAATTACAATTTGGCTTTCACAAAAAACAACGCCAAAAATTGATAATTTATGAAGAAATTACTTTCATTTATTGGATTAGCCTTAATAAGCAGTTCTTTATATTCACAGGGTTCTCCTGATTACGGAGGCGGATTAAAATTAAACCTCAATCCGGAAGGAGATAAGTACATCCGATTTATTTTATGGGACCAGTTCTGGCTCAGAAATACTCAAATGAACCCCGGAAGTATGGTAGCAGGAGAAGCCACCGACAACTCTTGGAGCCTAGGAAACAGAAGATTACGTGCATTAGTATACGCACAAATCTCCAAAAGATATATGATCCTGGCCCATTTCGGGATCAATAACCAAACCTTCATCAACGGAGGAGCTACAGGCACCACTGGAACAGGAGGTTATGGAAATGGAAAGAAACCACAGCTGTTTTTTCATGATGCATGGAATGAATATGCAGTTATTTTACCTGGAGAAGCCGGAAAATTCAGTTTATCTTTAGGAGCTGGGCTTCATTACTATATGGGACTTTCCCGCATGACCATGGCTTCAACTCTGAATTTTCTTACTGTAGACTCTCCTATTTTCTCATGGCCGTTGATTGATAACTCTGATCAATTTGCAAGACAGCTCGGAATGTTCGCTAAAGGAAAATATGGTAAACTGGAATACCGCTTCAGCTTAAACAAACCTTTTGCAACAGATCTGGTTCCTGTAAATGTTACAGATCCTTCAAGAGCTGCAGCCGTTGACAATAATGGAAATCCTAGCTTTTCAAAAGCAGGTTATGTTGAATACCAATTTCTGGATGAAGAATCCAATACGCTTCCCTTCAAAGTAGGCTCCTATTTGGGGACAAAAAAAGTATTCAATATAGGCGCAGGTTTTTATCATCAGGCTGACGGGACCAGGACTTCTATCAATTCCAATATTGAAAAACATGATATCACGCTTGTAGCAGTGGATGCATTTGCAGACATTCCTTTAGGAAATGCGAAACACAAAATGGCAGTTTCTGCCTATGCCGGATATTATAACTACAATTTCGGTCCTAACTACATAAGAAATCTGGGAACCATGAATATTGCCGCCAATGATCCTAATTTTGCAGGAAACAGAGCTATTGCAGGGCCTGGAAATTTACAACCTATGATCGGAACGGGAAATGTAGTGTATGCTCAGGCAGGCTTACTTCTACCCAACCAAACAGAAAAACCAAAGATCAGAATACAGCCTTTCGCAGCGTATACACACAAAAACTTTGAAGCATTCGATAAATCATCTTCGCAGTTTGATGTGGGTGCCAACTGGTTCATAGACGGACATCACGCAAAAATCACTACGCAATATTCCACAAGACCGGTCTACACCAGTCCTACGGAAAGCCCTTCCTCAAAAGGCGAATTCATTGTACAGTTTCAAATTTATCTTTAAACACAGGATGAACTCAATATCTTAATCCATTAACATCAAAATCAATCAACATGAGCGAAAATCACCAC
Organism: Chryseobacterium sp. CCNWLW53; assembly: GCF_037083525.1. Lineage (NCBI taxonomy): Bacteria > Pseudomonadati > Bacteroidota > Flavobacteriia > Flavobacteriales > Weeksellaceae > Chryseobacterium > Chryseobacterium sp. CCNWLW53. The sequence continues at coordinate 44,470 of NZ_JBAOJR010000006.1, forward strand.
GAAAACTACGAGAATATGACCGACCGGCAGAAGAACCGCACCATCTGGAGCGTGATCACCGCCTCATCACTCGGAACTCTGATAGAATGGTATGACTTTTATATTTTTGGAAGTTTAGCTATCGTTTTAGCGACCAAATTCTTCCCAGCCGACAATCCTACCGCAGCATTTTTATCTACGCTGGCGACTTTTGCAGCCGGATTTGTAGTACGTCCTTTCGGAGCTTTGTTCTTCGGGAGATTAGGCGACATTATCGGAAGAAAATATACATTCCTTGTCACCTTGCTGATCATGGGATTCTCCACTTTCCTGATCGGGTGTATTCCCGGATACGAAACAATTGGATTCCTGGCACCGGTTTTAGTTTTAATTTTAAGGCTTTTACAGGGTTTGGCATTGGGAGGAGAATACGGAGGTGCTGCTACCTATGTTGCAGAATATGCACAGCCACACAGAAGAGGCTACTGGACTTCGTGGATTCAGACTACAGCCACTGCAGGACTTTTTATTTCATTAATTGTCATCTTAATTACTAAAAACTCGCTATCTGCAGCAGAATTTGATTCCTGGGGATGGAGAGTTCCGTTCTGGATTTCAATTTTAATGGTGGGAGTATCTTATTTCATCAGAAAAAACATGAAAGAATCTCCGCTTTTCGCAAAGGCTAAAAGTGAAGGAAAAACATCTAAAAACCCGTTGAAAGAAAGTTTCGGGAATAAATTCAATTTCAAATTTGTTTTACTGGCACTGTTCGGTGCTGCGATGGGACAGGGTGTTATCTGGTATACCGGACAGTTCTATGCGATGAGTTTCCTACAAAAAGTGATGAATATAGACTCGATGCAGGTCGATTACATGATGGCTACAGCATTGTTAATGGGAACACCGTTCTTCGTGTTCTTCGGCTGGCTTTCGGATAAAATCGGACGAAAAGCGATTATGATGGCAGGTATGCTGGTGGCGATTTTAGCCTACAGGCCTATTTACGACAGCATGTATAAAAGCGTAAATATCGAAGCTAAAACCGTTGCCAGCAATGGAATCAAAGAGACAAGAAGTGCTGCAATCCATAAAGATATTGCATCGGACAGTCTAATTACATTTCACAAAGAAACTACGTTTACAGACGGAACTTTCATTAAAAAAGACAGCATTGTACACTGGTCTGCAGCCGGTCCTGTCATGAAAGACGGAAAAGCGGAAGAGCCGAAGATTACCAAATCGATTACACTAAGCAATGATACAAGATGGTATCTGGTATTCCTGGTTTTCATTCAGGTGATTTTTGTTACAATGGTTTACGGTCCGATCGCAGCATTCCTTGTTGAAATGTTCCCGGTAAGAATCCGCTATACCTCGATGTCTCTACCGTATCACATTGGTAATGGAGTATTCGGAGGGCTTCTTCCGGCTGTGGCAACCTACCTGGTCACCCAGGGAAAGGATGCAGGGCATGCAACATGGTACCTGGAAGGACTTTGGTACCCGATTGGAGTTGCTGCAGTCTGTTTAGTCATCGGATTGATATATCTTAAAAATAAGAACAACAATATCCACAATTAATAGAGATAATCATTCAGAAATTTATTAATTTTAAATCTACTAAAATGAACGGATTAAAAAAAATATTAGGCATTGTATGGATTCTGGTTGCACTGGTTGTTGCGTACTTCGGAATTACCGTGATGGGAATCCCTAAAATAACTTCAGGAAAACAGGAAGATCTTGTTTTCGGTATCATTATACTTTTTATACTGGTGCCGATTGTTTCCGGTGGAATGGCTATTTTCGGGTACTATTCGCTGATAGGAGAATATTCAGACGATAAAATTTAATTTATAAACGATTAATGATAATTGATGAGTACCCGCACTCATCAATTATCTTTTATCAATCATCATGTATGAAGAAAAGACACGAACAAAAACTGATTATCCTGAGCATCGGACTGATGATGGCTTTCAGCATTCCTATTTCACTGCTTTTCAACAGTGAAAAAGATGTTCTTGGCTACCCGATGATTCTGATCTATCTGTTCGCGGTCTGGATGATCTCCATCATTATCTCTTTTGTAATCGTAAAAAAATATGATGAGTAGCCTGGCGTTATTTGCTGTTGTTTTACTCTATCTCGCCCTTTTGTTCTTAGTTGCCCATCTGGCAGAGAAGAAGAGAAGTAAACGGTGGGTGAACAATCCTTACATTTACGCATTGTCTCTGGCAGTCTACTGCACAGCGTGGACGTATTACGGAAGTATCGGCGTTGCAGCTACAAGCGGACTGAATTATTTACCCATCTACATTGGTCCTATTATGATTATCCCTGCATGGATCTACATCAATACAAGGATTGTAAGAATTTCCAGAGTCAACAAAATCAGCAGCCTTGCCGATTTTATTTCTTTACGATATGGAAACAGCAGAAGCTTCAGTGCAATCATCACAGTTGTCTGCCTGTTAGCCATTGTTCCTTATATTGGGCTTCAGATCAAAGCTATTTCCGAAACTTTTCACCTGGTTACTGAGACTTCAATATCCAATAATATACTGACCGACAATGCAACGTTTGTGGTTGTTTTAATTGCCCTGTTCTCTTCCTATTATGGAACCAGATATGTAGACGCATCAGAAAAACGTTTGGGTATTATTTCCGCCATTGCCCTGGAAAGCTTTTTAAAGCTTTTCTTTATCATCATTTTGGGCATATTTGTCATTTATTTTGTATTTGACGGTTTTTCAGACATCTATGACAAGGCAAGCAAGTTTGAAGATTTTAAAGAAAAAAACACATTTAAGGGAATTGAAGATGCTATGAACTGGATGGTTCTGTGTATGATTTCTGCTACGGCCATCTGCATTCTTCCAAGACAATTTCATACTGCAATTATTGAGAACAGACAGGAGAAGCATATCAAGACTGCAATCTGGTTCTTTCCTCTTTACTTATTGATCTTCACGATCTTCATTTTCCCGATCGCCTGGGGCGGAAGATTAATTTTTGACGGAGAGAAGGTAAATCCGGAGTTCTATTCTATTCTGATTCCACAACATTTTGACAATACTTTAATCACAGTTTTTGTATTTCTAGGCGGATTGAGCTCATGTATTTCCATGATCATCATTTCAGCTATTACCTTATCCATCATGCTTTCCAATAACCTCATCATCCCTTACGGTTTGTTGGGGAAATTCAAATCTGACAATGAGGTTCAGAATACAAGAAACATTACAAACATTAGAAAATTCAGCATCTTTGCCCTGATCATCATGGCCTTTGTTTTCTATAAATATTTTATCCTGAAAACATCTTTGGATTCTGTAGGGCTTATCTCATTTGTTGTAATCGCACAGCTGGCTCCTTCATTTTTCGGTGCGATATTCTGGAGAAGAGGAAGTTATAAAGGTGCCGTAGCGGGACTTCTTGCAGGATTAGCAATCTGCTACTTCGGACTGATCATTCCGCAGTATTATTTCTCGTACAACCAGGAATTCAAAGGGATTATCCGTGAAATGTATGATGTTTTTACATTTTTTAATATTCCTTTTCTAAGCAGAATCTCACAGATTTTTTTCTGGTCCGTTTTTGTTAACACAGCTTTGTTTACCATCATTTCCGTAAGTGTTAAAGGCAACTACCGGGAAAGAAATTTTGCAGAATTATATGTGGATATCGATAAGCATATTTTAAATCATGAAAATGCTTTTGTCTGGCGCGGAACTGCTTATGTTTCAGATATCAGAAATATTCTGGAAAGATTTCTGGGCAAAAATAAAACGGAACAGGCTTTAAGGATCTTTAATTTGAAATACAACATCGATTCCAACACTGAAACAGCAGATTCAAGATTTATCAAATTCTCTGAGAACCTTCTGGCAGGAAGAATCGGGACCGCATCCGCAAAAATTCTGATCGAAGGTGTAACGAAAGAAGATAAAATATCTTTAAGAGAAGTTTTAAACATTTTAGAGGAATCCAAAGAAAATATTATCCTTAACAAAAAACTCACCGAACAGTCGGAAGAATTACAGAAGCTTTCCAATGACCTGAGAAAGGCCAACGAAAACCTAATTGTTAAAGACCGTCAGAAAGACGATTTCCTGGATTCTGTAGCCCATGAATTACGAACCCCGATCACCGCCATCCGTTCAGCAGGCGAAATTTTAGCGGACGATGATGATATTCCAACGGACATTAAGCAGGAATTTTTAAACAATATCATCACGGAATCCGACAGGCTGAGTGAAATCATCAACGATATTCTTTACCTTGATAAACTGGAACATGGCGAAATTGCTTTGAACATTAAAGAAGACAATATTCTTGAAACCTACAAAAAAGCTTTAAACCCTCTACTCCATCTGATACAGCAGAAAAACATTCATTTAAGTGAAGTGAATCTTCTGAATCAAACCGTATTTGAATATGATGAAGCGAGAATGATTCAGCTTTTCCAGAATATCCTCGGAAACGCTTTAAAATTTACTGATGACCAGGGAACAATACAGACCAAACTGGCTGAAAAAGAAGATCACCTGATCATTACCATTTTCAATACCGGACAGCATATTCCCGAAGAGGATCTGGAAATGATTTTCGATAAATTTTATCAGTCAAAAAACCAGAATATCTTAAAACCAACAGGAAGCGGACTCGGACTGGCTATTTCAAAGAAAATTGTACAGGCACACAGCGGAACCATAAAAGCAGAAAACAGCGGTCTGGGCGTAACTTTTACGATAAGCATTCCTTACAGCATAACAAAAAATGAAGTTGAACAAAACCAATAACCATCTATGAGAAAGATCATTATTGCCGATGACGAACATAAAATATTAATGTCACTTGAATACAGCTTTAAGAAAAACGGCTACGACGTTTACATCGCAAGAGACGGAACAGAAGTTCTGGAGTTCCTGAAAACAATGGTTCCGGACGTTATTCTTCTGGATATCATGATGCCCAACCTGGACGGATACAGCACCCTGGAAGCCATCAAAGAAGATGAAAGAATGAAAGACACAAAAGTCATTTTTCTGAGCGCAAAAAATAATCCTAAAGATATTGAAAAAGGACTGAAAATGGGCGCTGATGCTTATGTCACGAAGCCCTATTCCATTAAAAAACTGCAGCAACAGATTGAGGAGATGTTTGAGTAGACAGATTCAAGAACCAAGATAATACATCGTCATTGTGAATAAAGCGACGCAATTTCTTAATAATCTTAATCCTTAAATGAACCTTAATGGTTTCAATTTTAACTATTAAAGGTTTTATTAAGTTTTTAAGAAGAGCTTAAGCCTCAACTTTAGAGATTGCTTCGTCGCTTCACTCTTCACAATGAAAAAAAACATAAAACACAAAATTAATATGGACGCAGATAACTTGTTTAAGCAAAGCATAGAAGACAAGGAAAATTTCTGGAAGGAACAGGCTAGAGAAATACAGTGGTTTAAGTTTCCGGAACAGATTCTTTCCAATGGTAAAAATGATTATCCGCAGTGGTATTGTGACGGAAAGCTCAATATGTGCTATCTGTGCATTGATAAACACATCGAAGACGGTTTTGGAAATCAGACCGCCATTATTTATGATTCTCCGGTTACAGATCAGAAAATCACCTACACTTTTGATGAGGCCAAAGAAGAAATATCAAAATTCGCAGGAGGTCTCGTTTCATTAGGTTTAAAAAAAGGGGATACAGCCGTTATTTACATGCCGATGATCCCGCAGACTCTGTTTGCAATGTTGGCCTGTGCAAGAATCGGGGTGATTCACAATGTGGTTTTCGGAGGTTTTGCACCGAACGAATTGGTGGTAAGAATTGATGACTGTAAGCCAAAAGCCCTGATCACCGCTACTGCCGGTGTAGAAATAGCGAGAAGAATTCCCTATTTGCCACTTGTCGAAAAAGCCATTGAACTGGCGCAGGACAAAGTAGACAACATTATTGTTTACAACAGAAAACTGGTGGATAACCAGCATGAAATGTTCGACGGACTGATTGATTATGAAGAATTAGTTCAAAAATCAGAGCCTGTAGATTGTGTTTCCGTGGAATCAACCCATCCCCTATACCTGCTTTATACTTCAGGAACCACAGGAAAACCCAAAGGAATTGCACGCGACACCGGAGGTTATGCAACCGCATTGAAATTCTCCATGAAATATATTTACGGTGTTGAACCCGGAGAAACTTACTGGGCAGCATCTGATTTCGGGTGGGCAGTCGGACATAGCTTTAGCGTGTACGGTCCTCTTATCAACCGGAATACGACCATCATCTTCGAAGGAAAACCCATTATGACTCCTGATGCAGGTACGTTCTGGAGAATTATTTCAGAATATAAAGTTTCTGCAATGTTTACTGCCCCTACAGCCATCCGGGCTATTAAAAAAGAAGATCCGGATGGAGAACTGGTAAAAAAATACGACCTGTCCCATTTCAAAAAGCAGTTTTTAGCTGGCGAACGATGCGATGTGGCCACTTTAGACTGGTTTGCAGAGCATATAGGAATTCCTGCTATTGACCATTGGTGGCAGACAGAATCCGGATGGCCAATGCTGGGCCTAATGACATTCGACGATAATTATCAGATTAAAAGAGCATCTGCCGGAAAGCCGATTCCGGGATACGACATTAAGATATTTGATGAGAACGGATATGAGCTTGATGCCCATCAGGAAGGTTATTTAATTATCAAACTTCCGCTTCCTCCCGGAGCGCTTTTAGGCATCTGGAATGACGATGAGCGCTTTCAGAACAGTTATCTTTCGCAGTACAAAGGGTATTATTTCTCGGGAGACGGTGCTATTCAGGATGAGGACGGCTATATTTTCATTACCGGAAGAGTGGACGACGTCATTAATGTAGCCGGACACAGGCTTTCCACCTCAGAAATGGAAGAAATTGTCTCTTCCCATCCCGATGTGGCAGAATGTGCTGTTGTAGGAATAGATGATGAACTCAAAGGGCAGGTTCCTTTTGCTACGGTTGTTTTAAAAAACGGAACAATAATCTCTGAGGAAGAAATAGAAAAAGATATCATCAGAATGATTCGCGAAAAGATTGGTGCTGTGGCTTTTTTAAAGAATGCAATGGTTGTTAAACGTTTACCCAAAACCCGCTCAGGAAAGATTCTAAGAAAACTGATCAGAACCTTGCTGGATGGAAAAGATTTCCAGGTTCCATCCACGATAGATGATGAAAAAATCATTGAAGAAATTCAGGAAAAAATCAATGACTATAGGGCTTAAGCCATAAATTAAACATATATTTAATATTAATAAAATTCAAATTTCAAAAAACAAAGGGATATGAGAAATTACTTAATTGAAGATTTGCCACATTATTTTGAAGAGTATAAAAAGTCTATCAAAAATCCTAAAAAATTCTGGGATAAGATTGCAGACCAAAATTTCGTGTGGTACCAGAGATGGAGCAAGGTGGTTAAGTATGATATGAATGAAGCCAAAATCACATGGTTTAAGAATGCCAAATTAAATATCACTAAAAACTGCATAGACAGGCATCTTGCCGTAAGAGGTGAAAAAACAGCAATTATCTGGGAACCCAACGACCCTAAAGAAGAAGCTCAGCATATTTCCTATAATGAACTGTATCAACGGGTTAATAAAACCGCCAATGTTCTGCGTGAAATGGGAATTGAAAAAGGCGACAGAGTCTGCATTTACCTTCCCATGATCCCCGAGCTGGCCGTTACCATGCTTGCCTGCGCCAAACTGGGAGCAGTACATTCTGTTATCTTTGCAGGATTCTCAGCTTCCGCCGTGGCTTCAAGGGTTAATGACTGTAATGCCAAAATGATTATTACTTCTGATGGCAGCTACAGGGGAAACAAAGTTCTTGATCTGAAAAGCATTGTAGACGAAGCATTGGAAAAAACACCAAGCGTAGAATCCGTTCTGGTTGTGAAAAGAACACACAACGAAATTAAAATGAAAGAAGGCAGAGACCACTGGATGGCGGATCTGTATGAAAAAGCCTCCGCAGATTTCGTGACCGTTATCATGGATGCCGAAGATCCCCTTTTCATCCTGTATACCTCAGGTTCTACCGGAAAACCGAAAGGAATGCTTCACACTTCTGCAGGATACATGGTATACACCGCCTACACTTTTAAAAATGTTTTTAATTATAAAGAGAATGATATCTATTGGTGTACAGCAGATATCGGATGGATCACAGGACATTCCTATATTCTCTACGGACCGCTTCTTAACGGTGCGACCACTGTGATTTTCGAAGGGGTACCTACTTATCCTGAACCGGACCGTTTCTGGGAAGTGATTGAAAAACATAAAATCACCCAGTTCTATACCGCTCCTACCGCCATCCGTTCATTGGCCAAAGAAAGCACGGAATGGGTAGATAAACATGACCTGAGCTCATTGAAGGTGATCGGTTCCGTAGGTGAGCCTATCAATGATGAAGCCTGGCATTGGTTCAATGATCATGTCGGAAATAAAAAATGTCCTATTGTAGATACATGGTGGCAGACGGAAACAGGAGGAATCATGATCTCCCCACTTCCTTTCGTTACCCCAACCAAACCCACTTATGCCACACTTCCTTTACCAGGAATCCAGCCTGTTCTGATGGATGATAAGCGTAACGAAATTACAGGAAACCAGGTAACAGGAAACCTATGCATCCGCTTTCCATGGCCGGGAATTGCAAGAACGATCTGGGGGGACCATCAGCGGTATAAGGAAACTTATTTCAGTGCCTTTCCGGGAAAATACTTCACAGGCGACGGTGCACTGAGGGATGAAGTAGGATATTACAGAATTACAGGCCGTGTAGACGACGTGATTATTGTTTCCGGGCACAATCTGGGAACAGCACCTATCGAAGACAGCATCAATGAACATCCAGCTGTTGCAGAATCTGCTATTGTTGGTTATCCTCATGACATCAAAGGAAATGCTTTATATGGCTTTGTGATCTTAAAAGAAACCGGAGAAGGCCGTGACAAGGAAAATCTCAAAAAGGAGATTAATCAGCTGATATCAGACCAGATAGGACCTATTGCCAAACTTGATAAGATACAGTTTGTTTCAGGGCTTCCGAAAACACGTTCCGGAAAAATTATGCGTAGGATCCTGAGAAAAATTGCAGAAGGAGATTTCAGTAATTTCGGAGATATTTCTACACTGCTAAATCCTGAAATTGTGGAGGAAATTAAAAATGAAAGGATATAAAAGGATATAATAAGATTAATGATATTCAATGGACGGGCTTCGGCCCGTTTTTTTATTTTTTTATTTCCCGCAGATTTTTACAGATGAAAAAAATCAATAGAACCTGTAAAACACCCATTCAGAAATAGGCTGAGCCGATTCTTTCGGCTCATCTTGCTCGTTTTCATAGCATCATTAAAATCAAACAGGTGTTCAATAGACATTTTCAAACATTTTAACATTACATTATAGATAAAACAATAAATTGTAAATTTTAATGAATTAATAATAACAATATTGAAAAATATTTATTATCTTTAGGTACAATTTAAAAACTATTGCTTATGTCAAATATATTAGCTGGATTATTTGCACATCACAGCGATTACAAAAAGCTTGAAGCCGATCTGGAAAATTCAGGATTTGAAAGTTCAGATTACATAGTATATCTTCATAGCGGCTCTGATACCTCTCAGTATCTTGCGAGTGTTGCGGTAAAAGATAATAACCAAACTGATGGCGCGAGAAATATTTTCAACCAAAATTCAGTACTGAAGACCTATTTATTCGAGAATATGGGTATTGGAGAGGCACATTACGATCAAATTAAACGATTTATTGATGCCAGAAACAGAGCCGACATCCATAACAGCCCTGATGTGAAAATAAAGGCATCAAGCAGCGGCATGGATTCAGAAGTTAAATTCTGACAGAAAACACAAAATCTAATAACCGGAAATCCGCAGAACGCTCTGCGGATTTTTTATGGTGGAAAAGTTTAAAAAATTTCGTATTTTCGTTTAATTATAGGCATTAGCACAAATGAGTTACGATTTAGAACAGGAAAACAAAGAGATCCTTGCCCGGTATAAGGATTTGATTTCGAATACATACAGGACTCTGGACGAGGAAAATAACAAGCTCATCCGGAAGGCATTTGATATTGCATTGGATGCCCATAAAGATCAAAGGAGAAAATCCGGCGAACCCTACATCTACCACCCTATTGCTGTTGCTAAAATTGTAGCAACAGAGATTGGTCTTGGAGCCACATCTATCGCCTGTGCCCTGCTGCATGACGTTATAGAAGATTCCGATTATACCTATGAAGATCTTAAAAAGATTTTTGGAGAAAAGATCGCCAATATTGTGAACGGGCTCACAAAGATCTCCATTATGAATCACCAGAACATTTCCGTACAGTCTGAAAATTACAGAAAACTGTTATTGACACTGTCTGAAGATTTCAGAGTTATTCTCATCAAGATTGCTGACCGTCTTCACAATATGCGGACACTGGAAAGCATGGCTCCGGACAAACAGAAAAAGATTGCTTCGGAAACAGTTTATATCTATGCACCTATGGCACACCGTCTGGGGCTGTATAATATCAAATCGGAGCTGGAAGATCTTTCCCTGAAATACAACAATCCTGAGGTTTATAATGAGATCACAGAAAAACTGGAACTGGCGAAAGAAAGCCGTGAAAGATATATTGAGGAATTCAAGAAAGAAGCTTCGGAAAGATTAAAAGAAGAAGGTTTAAATTTCACCATCAAAGGCCGTGCGAAAGCTATTTCCTCTATTTACAGAAAAATGCTGAAGCAGGGAGTTTCTTTTGAAGAGGTATTCGATAACTATGCGATCAGGATTATTTATAAATCGGATGCAAAGAACGAAAAGTTCCTGGCCTGGAAGATCTACTCTATCGTAACGGATGTTTACCACAGTAATCCTTCAAGAATGAGGGACTGGATCACTCAGCCACGTTCTACAGGGTACGAAAGTCTCCATTTGACTGTACTGGGACCGGACAGGAAGTGGATAGAAGTACAGATCCGCTCGGAAAGGATGGACGAGATCGCCGAAAAAGGAGTGGCAGCCCACTACAAATACAAAGAAGGCTACAAACAGAGTTCTGATGACCGGAATTTTGAAAGATGGGTTACCGAAATCCGTGATATTCTTGAGCAGCAGCAAAACCTTTCCACGTCCGAACTTTTAGATAATATTAAACTCAATTTATATTCTAAGGAAGTATTTGTTTTTACTCCAAAAGGGGAAATCAAGATCCTTCCAACAAATGCTACCGCTCTGGATTTTGCTTTTGCCGTTCACTCCGACCTTGGAATGAAATGTCTTGGAGCAAAAATCAACGGAAAACTGGTTCCTATTTCTTATGTTCTTCAGAATGGTGACCAGATAGATATTTTATCTTCACAAAATCAGAAGCCTAAATCGGACTGGCTGGAATTTGTAGTGACATCCAAAGCCAAGTCCAAGATCAAAAGCTACCTGAATTCCCAGAAGAACCAGCTGGTGGAAGATGGAAAAGAAATTCTTCAAAGGAAACTTCGCCATGCAAAGATTAATTTTAATGATGAAGAAGTGAACAAACTTCAGAAGTTTTTCAATCTGAAGTCTTCTCAGGAACTGTTCCTTAAATTTCAAAGCAATGAACTGGATGTCAGCAGTCTGAGAAAATATATCGAAAGTAAAAATGTATTTAATAATTTACTTTCAAGGTTCAGAAAATCCCCGACGAAAAACGTACATTTTGAGGAACCGAAAGAACAGAACCTTGATATGATTGTTTTCGGGAAAGACGAAGAGAAACTGAACTACAGCTATGCCAAATGCTGTACGGTAATTCCCGGTGATAAAATTTTTGGGTTTATTACCATTTCAGATGGTATCAAGGTCCACAGTGACAATTGTCCCAACGCAATCAATCTGAGAGCACAATACGATTACCGTGTCATCCCGGCCAAATGGGTGAATGCGGAAAGCTTTAAGAACAGAGTTAAGATCGAAATCGAAGGTCTCGACAGAATGGGAATGATTAATGATATTACAACCGTGATCAGCGGAAGTATGGGAATGGATATGAAAAGTATGTCCATAGAATCTAACAATGGTGTTTTTATGGGCAATATCAATCTTGAAGTTAAAAACAAAGGCCAACTGGAAGAAACATTTAAAAAACTCAAAAGCATTGATGGAGTTTCAAGAGTGAGACGATTACAATCATAGACATGAATTTATCTTTATATTTTAAAAAATTTTTCAGCAGCAATCAGTCATCGGGAATTATACTTATTTTCTGTGTGCTTGTCTCATTATTAATTGCCAATTCGTCCGCAGGAGAAGGTTTCCAGAACTTTCTGGACAAAGAAGTGGGAACTCAGCTTTTTCATCTTACCTATCCTGTGAGCATATGGATTAATGACGGGCTTATGGCCGTTTTCTTTTTACTTGTAGGCCTCGAGATTAAACGGGAAATGGTGGAAGGTGAACTGTCTTCTTTCAAAAATGCCTCCCTTCCTATATTTGCAGCCGTAGGAGGAATGCTGGTTCCTGCAGCAATCTATACCTTCTTCAATTCCGGAACAGAATATAGCAGCGGCTGGGGAATTCCTATGGCTACGGATATCGCGTTTTCTCTTGCGATCATCTCAATGCTGGGAAAAAAGATTCCCAACTCTATTAAAATATTTCTTGCAGCGCTGGCAATTGTAGATGATCTCGGCGCCATCCTGGTGATCGCTATTTTTTATACTGAACAAATTCACTGGGCCTATCTCCTACTTTCGTTTGGAACGGCAGCACTGCTGTTTCTCTTAAATTTCCTGAAAGTTACCCGTCTTATTTTTTATATTATTCCAGGGTTATTTTTGTGGTATTTCCTACATCATTCCGGGATTCATGCAACAATAGCCGGAGTTCTGCTGGCATTTTCCATTCCTACGAATGTATCTGATGTAGAAACCTCTCCTCTTGAAAAACTTGAGCACAAGCTTCATTTTCCCGTAAGTTTTCTGATCATGCCAATATTTGCTTTAACGAATACCAATATTACTTTTACCAGTGAAATGGTGGCGGGTGTGACAAGTACATTGGGTCTGGGAATTATCTGTGGACTGATATTGGGAAAACTGATCGGGATCAACGTGTTTTCTTTTATCGCCATTAAATTAAAGCTCAGCACACTGCCTCAAAACAGCACATGGCTACAAATGGTCGGTGTTGGATTACTGGCGGGAATAGGCTTCACCATGTCGATTTTCATTGCACTTCTTTCCTTTAAAGATAGTATTCCAATTCAGGATGAAGCTAAATTTGCCATCCTGATCGCTTCTTTCTTTGCAGCAGTTTTAGGGTTTGTCATATTAAGTATGAGTTCTAAAAAAGATATGAACGCTGTGGAAAATTAATCTTTTCCCTCTTCCAGCTTTCTTTTGTGCTCTTCATCGCTTTCCAGATTAGGCTCTGTCACCTGTGCATGATAGTGAGCTGCTTCTCTTTTGATCTCATCAGACAGCAGCTTTTCGATTCTGAGTTTTCTGAGGGCCATATTAAGCTCGTTTCCGAACAGCAGAAGATACACATTCACATTCACCCAAACCATCAGCAGGATCATACTTCCGATAGATCCATAAAGGACGTTATATCTGGCAATATCTTTCACATAGATCGCGAAGATAAAAGTAGTAAGAACAAACAGGACCGTCGTTAAAATAGCTCCCGGTACAGCCTGTCTGAACCTGGCAATTTTCACCGTTCCCAGCCAATAAAAAAGCGTTAAAAGGATGAAGTAAAACAGCGGAAAAGATACAAACCCAATGATCTTAGAAAGGTTTTTGACCAACCATGAAATATCGTAAGCCGGAGTGAAAGGTTTTATGACAACTTCCGCATAATACACTCCAAAAAGTGCAAAAAATACAATGGTAATAAAGCCAATCGTTATAAAAAATGAAAGAATAAATTCTTTAACATCACTAAGCTTTTCATCTGAATTTTCATTAAACCCATTGATAAGAGAAAAAGTCCCATTCGTAGCAAAAATCAAAGCCAGCACAATAGTGAGATTACTGATTCCTTTCATATTAGGAATAATATTAGTCTCAATATACCCACGTATATCCCCTTGCATACTAGAAGGAAAAACGTTGTGCATCAGAACTTCAAAAATATAAAACTGCAGCTTGTCATAATGCGGCATGTACGGCAAAACGGAAAGCAGGAAGAGCAGAAAAGGAAATAAACTGATGGTGAAGCTCCAGGAAATGGCTGCCGCCTTTCTTCCGATATTGCCTTTGAAAATTCCGGAAATATAGATCTGGAACATCTGCCAGAGCGATATGCCCAAAACAGGAATATGTATACCGTCAAAAAACTCTTGAATCTTCAAGATAAATCTAGGAACTTTTATACTCATCTATTTGGTGTATTTTACTTAATAAAATCCTCCTGTTTATCTCTTGAGAAGGAGAAGATCTGCTGTTTTTAATAAGTCTTTATACAAATATAAACATTTTCCTTTTTCTTATTTCAATACCACAGGAACGAATAAATAACAATTTTTTAATGGTTCAATGGATCCGTTTATGTAGATAAACAGAAATGATGGGCAAGAAAAGAATTTAAAAATTAAATAGCCAAAACATTGAAAATACTGGAAATCATTGGTCTTTCTATTTTTAACATTTTCAGCCTGGCTTTACTGGCTTCAGCTGTTTTCCGCCATAAAATGGTATCTTTGCCTTTTGAAATCCTCCATACATGAGAATCAGCTTACTTTGTATCGGCAAAACGGATGATAAGGAGATTACCTCTTTAATCAGCTACTACCTTACCCGCCTTCCCAAGCACTGGAATTTTGAAATCACCGAAATTCCTGATGTAAAAAACGCAAAAAACCTCTCACCTGAACTTTTGAAGAAGGAAGAATCCAAGCTGTTCCTCAATTACATTGACAAAAATGACCTAGTTGTACTCCTAGATGAGAAAGGCAAGCAGTTCACCAGCCGTGAATTCTCACAAAAAATTGATGCGTGGATGAATTCTTCAGTAAAGAAAGTTCATATCCTTATCGGGGGTGCATATGGTTTCTCAGAAGATGTCTACAGCCGGGCCAATGAAAAAATGTCTTTATCAAAAATGACTTTTACCCACCAGATGATCCGTTTATTTATCGTGGAACAACTCTACCGTGCCGACCAGATCCTGCAGGGAAAGCCTTACCATAATGATTAAATCTTTGTAAATTTTTACTGTCAGTTAAAACTTTATTTTTACTTAACCTGTAAACCAATCTGTCTTTTTGCCTCACCTACTACAAAAGCAACGGAATTGGCAATATTAAAGCTTCGGATTAATTTTGACATGGGAATCGTCAAATGGTTTTCAAACTGATCCAGGACTTCATTACTCAACCCCATACTTTCTTTGCCGAAAACCAGCCAGTCGCCATCCCGAAAGTTATTTTCCAGATAGGATTTTTCAGCATGTGAACTCATTAAAAAAACGCGAGACGGATCGGGAATATTCTTCATCCACTCTTCAATATTTGCATATTCAGTAACATCAAGATGCACCCAATAATCTAAACCGGATCTTTTCAGATTTTTATCATTGATTACAAATCCAAACGGATGAACCAGGTGCAGTTTACTTTCGGTCCCTACACATAGCCGTCCTATATTGCCTGTATTGTTGGGTATTTCAGGTTCTACAAGAACAATGTTTAACATCTATATTTCTTTATTTTATGGCTTATTTTATTCTTACGGGCGCGGCATTTCATGCCGCGCCCGTAAGAATGTATTTACTATAAGATTTATTTTTTCACACATTTAGCATAATAATCTGCCAAAATAGCTTTTTCATATCCTAAGCTTACTGCTTTATCCAGGTTTTCACAGGCCTCTTTTGGTTTTGCCGTTTCAAATAGGACCAATGCTTTGGTTACATAGGAATGGGAAAATTTAGGATCTATGGAAATGGCTTTATTAGCATCTGTAAGAGCTTCTTTAGACTTTTTCATTTTGAAATAAACATCTGCCCTGCCATTATACAACAGTGATTCCGGTTTTTCAGAGATCAGCTGATTGTAATCTTTTAAGGCACCGTCCAGGTCACCATTATTTTTCTTCAGATTGGCCAGCCCCGTTTTCGCAAAAATATTATCCGGTGCAAAGCTCAGGATCTGTTTGAGATCACTCAGCGCAAGATCTTTTTTTCCCTGGCTGTCATAGATTTTGGAACGGGTAAGATAAAATTCCGGATTTTCAGCATCAATCTTAAGGCCGGTAGAGATATATTCTAATGCCTTAGCCTTATTTCCTTTCTGGCTGTTCAGTGATGCAAGATTGGCATATACTGGAGCCGATAAGGGATTGGCTTTCATTGCGGATTCGTACGATTTCAAAGCTAATGCTGTTTTTCCAAGCCTTCTTTGGGCTGTTCCCAGATTATTGTAGTATTCAGACTGATATTTCTGAATCTGCTCTTTTTCCGCAAGTTTGGTATATTGCTCTTCTGCACATTTATAGTCGGCTTTTTTAAAGCATTCTTCTGCTTTAATTTTGTCCTGTGCGTAAAGTATGAATGAGGAGCATATCAATGCTGTCAGTAATAAAGATTTTTTCATGAAGGTATATTTTGTTTGTTGATGACTTTTTTGGCGAGTATTCCAAATATCACTCCCAATAAAGATCCAACAAACGCCCCCACCAAAATATCTATCGGGAAATGCACTCCTAAATATATGCGGCTGTAAGAAACTATCACAGCCCATACAAATATAGCATATGGAAACCAATTGAGCTTCTTTTTCAATAAAATGCTTAAATAAGCTGCCAGGAAGAAGGTATTGGAAGCATGGGCAGAATAAAATCCATACTGTCCGCCGCACTTCACGATCCTCATATAATGTTCTAAACTGGGATCATGGCAGGGCCGAAGCCTGGCCACTCCATATTTGAAAACACTTGCCAGCTGATCAGAAACAGTAGCTCCAAGTGCAATGAATATAAGGATAAAAACTAAGGATTTTAGCTTATAGTTCTTGTATAAAAAGTAAAGAAATATAATGTATAGCGGTACCCATATCCATGTACTGGAAATGAGCATCCAAAATTGGTCGAAAGAAGTATCGCCCAAATTATTAAGGTATAGAAAAACCTTTTTGTCTTCCTGAATGATTTCCTCCATGAATTATCTGCTTACAGGCCCTTCGTAGGTTTCATCGTCGGCAGGCTTTAGTTTCGGAGGTTCATTAGTTGCGGAAGGTTCTGTCATGATATCTTTTTCAATGTTCTTCATGGGGTTGAAGTCCTTTGCAGCGTCTTTTACCTTCTCAATTTCGCGTTTGATCTCAGAAACAGGATTATCTGTTTCCTTCATGATCTCAGTTTTAATGTCTTCCACTGCACCACGCATCTTTCTAACGCCTGCCCCAAGGTCACGCGCTATCTGAGGAAGTTTATCCGGACCGAATAAAACAACAATCGCTACCGCGATCAGAGCCATTTCTCCAATGCTTAATTCCATGCCGTAAAATTACAAAAGATTATACATTTATTTACAGGAAACTAAAATTTTAAACAAATTTTAAGATTTTATAAGATTAAAGCTATGAAGTTCAACAATTTAAGAATCAAGTACACTTCGATTAGCTGTTGATTCTTGTTGCTGGCTGTAAATTATTGTTTGCAGATAATAGTTTCGATTCCGAATCTAAATCCAGCATTTTTGACTCTTTGATTTTAGTTCAATATTTAAAGCTGTCATGCTTTGTAAAGCTACTGCTTATCCACTGCGTTATTTTCAACACTTATCTTAATTCGGGTTTAAATAATTAATCTTTTCAGACTTTGCTTTAATTACAGCTTTTTGATCAGCTTTTTATCTTTTTTCTGAAATGCATAATAAGTCATCACCACACTTATCGCCATTAAAATAAATGCCAGGAAGAACGGTGCTCCTGAAAATTCAAATGGGGCTTCGTCGTGGGTAAAGAAGTAAAAAAGGTTAGTCATCAACGGTGGCCCTATAATAGAAGTAGCGCTCATTAAACTGGTCAATGCTCCCTGGAGCTCTCCCTGCTCATTGGAAGGAACACTTTTCGTAATTACTGACTGCAATGCCGGTCCACAGATTCCACCCAGACAGTAAGGAACTAAAAACGCAAACATCATCCAGCCTTCTGTAGCAAAGGCAAACAAAAGCATCCCTAATGCATACAAAGCCAATCCGTAATAAATACTTTTTTCCTCTCCTAATCTTGGAGTTGTCCAGCGTATCAGAACACCCTGAACCAGACCTACTAAAAGTCCTACAACCCCTAATGAAATTCCAACCATCCTTTCTGTCCAGCTAAATTTGTACATGGTGAAAAAGCTCCAGTTACTCTGTACGGCATGGCCCGCAATATAAATTAAGATAAGGGCAAAAATCAATCCTGAAATTTCCGGATGTTTACCTAAAAATTTAAATGAACCAACAGGGTTCGCCCGTTTCCAGTCGAATTCTCTTCTTTTATCCTTATCTAAGCTTTCAGGAAGAACGAAATAACCGTAAAGGAAATTTAAAAGGCATAAACCTGCCGCTGCATAAAAAGGCACTCTGGCACCATAATGTCCCAGAACTCCTCCCAATACAGGTCCGATGATAAATCCAAGACCAAATGCGGCCCCGATAAGACCGAAATTCTTAGCCCTGTCTTCATCTGTAGAAATATCAGCAATATAAGCACTGGCGGTTGTTACACTGGCTCCTGTGATCCCGGCAATAATCCGGCCCAGGAAAAGCCACCAGATCGTGGGTGCAAGAGCAAGAAAAATATAATCTACTGCAAATCCAAAAAGGGAAATCAGGATAATAGGCCTTCTCCCGTATTTATCACTCAGATTTCCTACCACCGGTGAAAAGATAAACTGAGTAAATGCATAGGCAAAACCAAGCCAGCCACCATATTTTGCTGCTTCACTGATGTCGGCATGGATCAGTTCCTCAATTAATTTGGGAACAACAGGAATAATAATTCCCCATCCTGTAATGTCAATCAATAAAGTAATAAATATAAAGCCGATGGCTGCTTTTTTCCTTGAGTTTTCCATAATGCTGCAAAATTAATGAAATCTGAAATATAATGATTCTAAATTGTGGATTTAAGGGAGAGTCAAGAACCAAGAACCAAGAGTCAAGATTTTAGATGAAAGATTTCAGACATCAGATTCCAGATTTGGGCTACGCAAATATAAATTTAAACCTTGAACTTTAATATTAAATTTTTGAAATCCAGATCTTGAAACCAAGAATGCGGTAATCCGTAATTCAAAAACTTTGAACCCAAAATCCCTGATACTCTTACCCCCCATCCGCACAAAAAAGGCCATTTCTTTCGAAACGGCCTTTACTTATTTATTGTAGTTGATATTACTTTGAAGCAAGTACTTCTTTGGTACTTGTTGTCTTCCCGTGCACCTCATCTTCTTTTCCTTTCTTAAGGAAATCATAAGCAATAGCCGATGCAATAAAGATGGATGAATAGGTACCAAATCCGATACCGATCAACATGGCAAACATAAATCCTCTCAGGTTATCTCCACCAAAGATGAAGATCGCCAGGATCACAAGAATCGTTGTAAATGAAGTGTTGAATGTTCTACCTAATGTACTTGAGATAGAGTCATCAAATAATCCTGCCAATGTTAAAGCCTTCTTCTCTCTTAAATACTCTCTAATTCTATCGAAGATAATAACGGTATCATTAATTGAGTATCCTAATACGGTAAGGATTGCTGCAACAAAATCCTGGTTGATCTCCATGTTGAACGGCATAAATTTATGAAGCAATGAATACGCTCCCAAAATAATTACCGCATCATGGAACAAAGCTACAACAGCACCCAACGAGAATTGCCATTTTCTAAATCTTAACAAGATATAGATGAAAATACCCGCTAAAGCAGCTACTACAGCAAGAATACCATGAGTCTGAATATCATCTGCTACCGTAGGTCCTACTTTTTCAGAAGAGATAATTCCTGCATGCTCTTTATCCGCAGATTTGAAATCACTCAATGTAGTCTTAGCAGGCAAGCTTGCCTTTAATCCTTCGTATAATTTCTGCTCTACAGTTTGGTCAGCTTTTAAAGACTCATCTTCAATAAGGTAATCTGTTGAGATTTTCAACTGTCTGTCGTTTCCGAAAGTTTTAGCTTCAACAGAAGAGTTTTTACCATCTTCAGTTTTGAATACTTTTACCAGGTTCTGCTCAATATCTTCAGCATTAACCGCTTTATCAAATCTTACCACATAGTTTCTACCTCCTGTAAAATCAATTCCGTATTTGAAACCGTGGATGGCAATAGATGCAATACAAACTAGAGTTAAAACACCAGAAATGATATAGGCATATTTTCTTTTTCCGATAAAATCGATCCATGTATTTCTGAACAGGTTCTTCGTTGGAGGAGTCCAGACAGAAAGATGTTTTCCTTTATTCAATCTTGTGAAGATCATTACTCTTGAAAGTAATACAGAAGTAAAGAATGTCATTAATATACCAATTCCTAAAGTCAAAGCAAATCCTTTGATAGGTCCTGTTCCGAATAAGAAAAGTACGCCGGCCGTTAATAATGTCGTTAAGTGACCATCTACGATCGCACTTAGTGCGTGTTTGAAACCGTCTTTGTAAGCTTCCAGGATGCTCTTTCCTGCAAATAATTCTTCTTTGGTTCTTTCGTAGATAATTACATTCGTATCGACCGCCATCGCCATCGTAAGAACGATACCCGCGATACCAGGAAGCGTTAATGTAAAGTCACCGGAATCCATAATTCCGAAAATATAGAATAAGTTGATGATCATTGCAATTACAGCATACACCCCTGCACCACCGTAATAGAAAATGATATAAACAATAATAATTAAAAATGCGATAGCAAATGAAATAACCCCTGCGTTAATAGATTCCTGTCCTAATGAAGGTCCTACTACTGTAGCCTGAACTACTTTTGCACCAGCCGGTAATTTACCTGCTCCCAAAACATCTACCAGTTCTTTAGCTTCTTCCTGAGAGAAGTTACCAGAGATCTGGGTTCTCCCGTTTGGAATAGCGTTCACAACATTTGGCGCAGTATATACTCTGCCATCCAATGTTACCGCTACCGGCTTACCTACGTTCTTCTCAGTTAATGTTTTCCATTCTTTAGCGCCTTTGGAATCCATCTGCATGTCTACTACCACTCTGCTTAGCTCATCATAGCCAATGCTTGCCGTTTCAACAGCACCGTCTACCGGAGCTTTTTGGTTGATATTACCTCTGATTGCATACAATACTAAACTTTCAGCATCTGTAGCTTCAGGTTTGTATCCCCACATAAACTGTGTATATTTAATGTTAGCCGGACGTAATGACTGACCTACTTTGCTGTTCAAAATTTTGTTTACAGCAGCAGTATCTGAAAGTTTTACGCTTGCAACACCGTTTGATCTTAATTTGTCAAGGTTTAAAAGACTCATGAAGTTGATGTTCTTCGCAACTCCCATAGAATCACCTTTTATGCCTACCATTGTAGTCAATGTCTGGAAATATGGCGCTATTTCAGGAACCTGCTGTACTTCCCAGAACTGAAGTTTTGCAGAAGTCTGGAGCATTTTCTTCACCTTGTCGATATCTTTCATACCTGGCATTTCAACAGAAATTCTTGCCGTACCCGGTACTCTCTGAACGTTTGGCTGCACCGCACCCATTTTATCGATTCTGGTTCTGATTACTTCAAAAGCAGTACCTACAGAAAGATCAATTCTTCTTTTGATGATACTTTTTACCTGATCATCAGTCGTATTGTACTTGATCTCCGATAAATTAGTATTTCCGAAAAGTTCAGGATCAGCCAGCTTAAGGTTCGTTCCTTTCGCTTTGTTGATCGCTTCAAACTGATCGAAGAAATTATCGATGTAAGATTTTGTAGAATTCTTCTGAACTTCATCCGTCTTGTTTAAAGCCTCGATAAGAACAGGATTGGTAGAATAATTGGTTAAATCATTTACCAAATCTCTTTGGTTGATTTCCAAAAGAACGTTGATCCCTCCTTTCAAGTCAAGACCAAGTTTCATTTCCTTGTCTTTGGCTTTAGTGTAATAAAGTTTTGTGAATCCCAGGTTCAAAGTATCTTTAGAAAGTCTTGTAATTTCTTTCTGATACTTTTCCGGATTGTCTCCTGCAACAGCAGTCGCCTGCCTTTCAATTTTGCTGGCGTACCAAGTTGGTAATAGCTCATTTAAGCAAATTAACCCTAGTACAATAGCAACAATTGTAATAAGTCCTTTTCCTTGCATTTTGTTATAACTACGTTAAATTAAGTCGGCAAATATAATGATTTTATTATTATTTTATGAATTTTTTAACAACAGAAACGGTTTATTTTCAGATATATCGGGGTTTTAACTTCTATTTAAGATTTAATAATTTTTCCTCCTTATCGTAATGAAATTTTCAAATTCCGATTGGTATAAAATTTTCATTCATTTATCAATACACTAAATATCAAAATATTATGAAAAAACTATTTTTTACCCTAGGCGTTTTTTCTTCCTTAATCGTTAATTCTCAAAGCATTAATTTAGTAGAATTTGCGTCCGGGCTTACCAGTCCAGTTGAAATTACGAACGCCAATGACACCCGTCTCTTCGTCGTACAGCAGAACGGAATCATTAAGATCATTCAACCCAACGGAACAATTAACAGTGCAGATTTTATGAATATCAGCTCCAAAGTTCTTTACGGAGGGGAAAGAGGCCTTCTTGGTCTTGCCTTTCATCCTCAGTATTCAACCAACGGGTATTTCTTTGTGTATTACAACAATACCGCCGGAAATATCATTGTAGCAAGGTATTCTGTAAGCTCTGCTAACCCTGACGTTGCAGATCCAGCTTCTGAAAAGATCCTTCTGAATATTCCAAAACCGTTTGACAATCATAACGGCGGAAGTATTCATTTCGGTTCTGACGGAAATCTTTGGATCGTTACGGGAGATGGAGGAAGCGGCGGAGACCCCAACAATAATGCTCAAAACATCAATTCACTTCTGGGAAAAATGTTAAGAATCGATGTAAATGCTACAGGGCCGTATAATATTCCGCCCGGAAACCCTTTTGCAGGAAATTTAGTAACCGGAGCCGACGAAATCTGGTCATATGGACTTAGAAATGCATGGAAATTTTCATTTGACACAAATACAGGGAATGTAATCATTGCTGATGTAGGCCAGGGAGCCATTGAAGAGATCAACAGGATGCCTGCTACCCAAGCTGGAATCAATTACGGATGGCGATGTTATGAAGGCAATAATGCTTACAATACAGCAGGATGTGCCCCTATGTCCACGATGACATTTCCGGTTGCCGTTTATGATCATTCCGGAGGGAAATGCTCTATAACCGGTGGGTATATTTATAGAGGAAGCCAGTATCCTGCCCTTCAGGGAAAATACTTCTTTGCAGATTACTGTTCTGAACAGATCGGAATCATGAATCCGGATAATTCTATTGTGTGGAATTCTCCAAGTTCGGGGAACAATTTTTCTACTTTCGGGCAGAACTCTCAGAAAGAATTGTTTGTGGCAGCGGTAAACAGCGGAAAAATATTTAAAATCACAACAGGCGCGCTGGCAACAGACGAGACAGACCGCTCAAATTCTTTGTATATTCATCCCAATCCCGCTTCTGAAAAAGTGTTCATTGAAGGTCTGGAAGACCTGAACAGCACTGCAGATCTTATCAGTACAGAAGGAAAAATAGTTCTGGAAAAAGCAAAAATTGAAAACGATAGCAGCGTAGACATTACAGGAATTCCTGCCGGAGTTTATTACCTGATCATCAAATCGGGAGATGTGAAATCTTACAGCCAGAAACTTATTATTAAATGACAGAAATTTTACTTCAATAAAAAAGCGGTTCCGATGGAACCGCTTTTGTTTTATATCGTCATAGAGAAAATTCTTGTTTCCGGTTTATTCCTCATCATTCTGAGATCGAAAACCATGGCAACATTTCTCGTAAATGCTCTTCCTTTTTCTGTGATCCTGATTTGATTGTCGTAAATCTCCACCAATTCATCTTTTTCCATTTCTTTCAGCATTTCAAATGCATTTTCCAGTTCCGGGAAAGAATTCTTATCAGTAAAGGTTGTTTCAAGCTGACACATCAGATTCAGAATATGTCTTCTTACGGTAAGATCTTCATCATCAAGAATATGACCTTTTACCACAGGAATTTTTCCTTCTTCAATAATCTTCTGGTACTCTTCCACCGTTTTTACATTCTGGGCAAAAGCATACCAGGAATCTGAAATAGCAGACATTCCAAGACCTACCATCAGTTGGGTATTGCTTGAAGTATAGCCCATAAAGTTCCTGTGAAGCTTTTTATGAATCAGGGATTGGTACAGGTCATCATGCTCAAGAGAAAAATGATCCATTCCCACTTCTATATATCCTAAATTTTCAAGCAGTCTTTTACCGTCTTCATATAAACGGCGTTTTTCTTCACCGCTAGGTAAATCGTTTTCATCAAAACCTCTCTGTCCTACCCCTTTTACCCACGGAACGTGTGCATAGGAATAGAAAGCAAGCCTGTCCGGCTTCAGTTCCATTGTTTTTCTGATGGTATTCTCCATGGCATCCCAGCTCTGGTGCGGGAGTCCGAAAACCAAATCATGGCTGATTCCTCTGTAACCAATTTCCTTAGCCCACTCCGTTACATTTTTGACATTTTCAAAGGATTGTATTCTGTTGATTGCCTTTTGAACTTTAGGATCATAATCCTGAACGCCAAAACTTACTCTCCTGAAGCCAAGATCGTATAAAGTCTGAAGGTGATCCCTTGTCGTATTATTCGGATGTCCTTCAAAAGAAAACTCAGGGTGTTCTGCTATTTCTACGGTTTCAAAGATACCTTCCAATAAGGTTTTTAAATTTTTTGGCGAAAAAAATGTAGGGGTACCGCCTCCAAGGTGAAGTTCTTTAAGCTTGGGTCTTTCTTCAAAAAGTTCCAGATAAAGCTTCCATTCCTTCAAAACACTTTCCAAGTATGGAATTTCAACACTGTGTTGTTTTGTGATACGCTTGTGGCAGGCACAGAACGTACACAATGCTTCGCAGAAAGGCAGGTGAATATAAATAGAAATTCCTTCTTCTGCATTACTCTCATGAAATGACCTTATCACAGTCTCCCTCCACTTTTCAGGAGAAAATGTAGATTCGTCCCAATAAGGAACAGTGGGATATGATGTGTAGCGTGGTCCGGGAATATTATACTTATCTATTAAAGAATTCATTTCAAAATTTAAAAATATTATCGAATCATGAAATTTAACATAAAATAAATTTCATCCTGCAAAATTAACCATTACGAATGAATTTTAAACCATGAAATATATTAGGCTGTATTTTATAATGAGTCTAAATATGATCGCTACTGGAATTCTTCAAATAATGATAAATTCTATCCCTAAGATTTAAAATTTTAATTTCATGACTGAGATTCTGTCTTTTCCTGCAAAAACAACGGTATTGCCCTCTAACCAGCTGCAGACAAAAAATCCTTTCTCATCAGAAATTTTTTTCCATGTTTTTCCGAAATCAGAAGAATAACTGATGTGCTTATCGCCTACAGCAATGATTTCTTTTCCTTTTGATCCCGGTTTAATTTTTACACAGGTCGTGTAGCCGGCATTCTTTCTGGAAGACTGTACCTGCCAGGTTTCCCCGCCATCATGGGTGGTGGCAATATTATTGATATTTGCGTCCTGTTTGGTATAATCTCCGCCTACTGCAATCCCGAATCGGTTATCATAAAAATCTATTGAATACATTCCCTGCGAAGATTCTCCCTGGATAAAAGGAGTTTCGAAAACCTGGATACTTTCTTTTTTCAAATCCATTCTTAAGATTCTTGATGCTTTTCCGCCAGTTGCAATCCACAGATACTTTTTTGTTGAAGCGATATTGGTATTGCTTGCTGCAAAAGCCGCTTCACCGCTGTTCAGTTTTATATCACTTTTGAACATTCTCCATTTTCCATTACTGTAAACAGCCAGTTTCAATAGATTATCCTTATCTGCATCACTGAAAGTATAAGCCAGCTGATGATTCACGAAATGCAGAGCATCATAAAAAGCAGTTTTCACAGTATCAGTAAAGATAATTTCTGACTTCAGATCTTTTTTATCAATCTTAAAAAAATAGGCAGGACTTTCAATATTAATAGCATAAAAAGAACTCTTATCCTGTGCCAGCGTTCTAAACTGAAGCTTTTTATCCGATAGACACAGCTGTTTTTGGTCTTTGTTATTTTTAAGATCAACAAAGCCAAACTTTGAATCTGTTCCGGTATACCAGACTTTATTATCATAAACTTCAAGAGCTCTTATGCTTATCTTGTCATTTAAAATAGTGGTAAAGCTTTCTATTTGCTGGGAAAACATAAATATTCCCAAGCATACCAATAAAATGGAAAAAGTTTTTTTCATAGAGACAAAAATAAAAAATCCACAGAATTCTGTGGATTTTAAGTTGATATTTTTTATAAATCTATATCAGGTTTTTCTAAAGGCTCCTGTTCTGCTTTAAAAGTTTCTCCAAAACCTCCGTTCTGAAGCTTGGAATGCTTTTTACTGTACAGGAAGTACACAAAGAATCCGATGATCAGCCATGCAAAAGAATACATCTGCGCTTCTTTGCTCAGGTTAAAGATCAGATAAACATTGATCGCGATACCTAAACAGGCAATAAGAGGTAAAGCCGGAACTTTAAAGTTTCTCTGTAAATTAGGCTCTTTCACTCTTAACACCCAAACTGCTACACATACCATTGTAAACGCGAACAAGGTTCCGAAACTGGTCATATGGGCAAGATCATTAATCGGGGTAAGAGAGGCAATAATAGCAATTACCACTCCTAAAATAAGAAGGTTTTTTGTAGGTACTCCAGTTTTAGGGTTTACTTTTGAAAAAGTAGCCGGGATCAATCCGTCTTTAGACATTCCAAGAAAAATTCTTGACTGTCCCATGATCATTACCATCAGTACAGAGATCAATCCTATTGTAGCAGCAATGGTAATAATGTAACCAGCCCATGCATATCCGGCAATATCAAATGCATATGCTACAGGTGCTTTGATCGCATCCGGATATTTACCCAACGGGTTAAAGTCTGTATAATGCATCATTCCTGTTAACACCAAAGAAACAAGGATATATAAAAGCGTACAGATGATCAACGAAGCGATGATCGCAAACGGTACGTCTTTTTTAGGGTTAATAGCTTCTCCCGCCTGTGTGGAAACGGCATCGAAACCTACATATGCAAAGAAAATAGCTGATGCTCCCGCAACCACACCTGCCAGACCGTAAGCGGAATGCGAGACTCCATTTTCGGTAATAGTGGTTGGATCAGGAATAAAAGGAACCCAGTTTTTAAAAGGTTCAGCTGAATTTAAAATGATAAATGCTCCTGCAACGATTACAAAAATAATGGCAGAAACTTTAAGTATTACAATAAAGTTATTGGCTTTAGCAGCACCTTTTGTTCCTCTTACCAGAATAGAAATCACAAAGAAAACAATTAAAAATGCGGGCAAATTCATAGAAAATCCGGAGTTTCCTGCTGCAATATAAGTTTGTGGATCTGAGGTAAGATAAGCAGGAAGATGCAGCCCGAACATTTTGAGAAGTTTGGCAAAATATCCTGACCAGGATACGGCGACCGTCATAGATCCCATAGCGTATTCAAGTATCAGCCCCCATCCTATGATCCATGCAAAAATTTCTCCTACTGTACCATAAGCATAAGCATAAGCTGAACCTTCTACGGGAAGTATGGAAGCAAATTCTGCATAACAAAGTGCTGCAAATACGCAGGCGATCCCTGCAATTACGAATGAAAGTGCCAGTGCAGGCCCTGCATTATAATACGCACCTGTTCCTGTAAGTACAAAAATTCCTCCTCCAATGATTGCTCCGATTCCGATAGCAGTAAGGCTCCATTTTCCCAGAACGCGTTTCAGCTGACTCTTTTTGATATCAGCTTCATAAGCGCTCATTGGCTTCTTAACCCAAATTTTAGACATGTTTTTTTATTTAATTAAAGATTTACGAAAATATAAAAAAATTACAAACCTTAACGTTTATTAATAAACTTTCGTAATTTATTTTAAATAAAAATATTTAAAAAACTGATTTGCACATTATTTAATTTATTTTCAAAAGTGCTAATTTTTGCTTATTTTTGATCGCATGAATTTATATGATCTTTTTGTAAAGCCGTATGAAAACTACAGTGGTCTACAAATTCTGCTGGAAGCCACCGGTACATTTTTCGGAATTTTGAGCGTCTATTTTTCAATAAAAAAGAATATCTGGGTATACCCTACCGGCATTATTTCTACGCTGATATACGTTTATATTCTGTTTAATTTTGGTCTTCTGGGAGATTGCATGATTAATGTGTATTATACCGCAATGAGTATTTACGGCTGGATTCTTTGGTCGAAAAATTCTGAAGACCATATTCATGTAGAGGTAAGCTGGGCAACAAAAAAAGAGAGATTATTCGCAGGAGTGCTTTTTGTATTAAGCATGGCACTGGTTACCCTTATTTATTATTACAAACCTTATATTGACAATCAATTTTCTATGGAGGGTACTCATTTAGGATTGTATCATCTGGATTGGGCGAATTGGCTGGATGTGATCACCACCTCTATATTTTTAGTAGGTATGTGGTTCATGGCCAGACAACGCATTGAGAACTGGATTTTCTGGATCATCGGAGATTTTATTTGTATCCCTATGATGATTTTTAAGGAACTTGGTATCACTTCGGTTCAATATTTGGTATTTACTATAATGGCTATCTTAGGATACCTTAATTGGAAAAAAAGTTTAAAAGAAAAAAGTACAATAAAGTCATGAAAAATTTATTTAAAATAGCATTCAGTATCGTAGCTATAAGCAGTTTAACATCGTGTTTGGCGTATAGTGACGGATATGCAAACAATGGCGGATACGGAGATCCGTATTATAATAACGGATATTACTATGCACCTTCCGGATATTACGGAAACGGCGGTTATTATGGAAATGACGGCTATTATTACAGAAACGATGTCAATTATTATTATGACAATGGTGTTCCTTATTATTACTATAATTCAGGGGACAGCAGAAGAAAAGTATACGTTGAAAGAAGAACTACGGTAACTTCACAGAGACCAAATAACGGATTCCAGAATACCCGTACTAATACTAACAACGGAGGTAATTATAATAATAATAACGGTTTCAATAACAACAGAGGAACCAGCACAAGAAATAACAGCAGTAATAACGGATTCAGAAATTCGAATAACAGCAATTCTAATAACAACCAAAGACCACAGAGCAACCAAAATAACGGAGGCTTTAGAAATTCAGGCGGAAATTCTCAGAACAATCAGAGAAGCCAGAATAGCCAAAGCAGTGGTGGGTTCAGAAATACACAACAGTACAACCAGAACCAGAACAGTACCAGAACAGAGTCTTCCGGTGGGTTCAGAGGAAGTACAAGCACCCAGGGTAACA
This sequence comes from Chryseobacterium sp. CCNWLW53, assembly GCF_037083525.1. Lineage (NCBI taxonomy): Bacteria > Pseudomonadati > Bacteroidota > Flavobacteriia > Flavobacteriales > Weeksellaceae > Chryseobacterium > Chryseobacterium sp. CCNWLW53. Next base: position 74,087 of record NZ_JBAOJR010000006.1, read on the forward strand.
CTCAGCAAAGCAGCGGTTCTACGAGACAGCAGTCAAGCGGAGGTGGATTTAGATAAAACGATTATAAATAAGAAAACGGACAGCTAACACTGTTCGTTTTTCATTTTAAATATATTAATTTTGCTCGTTAATTTTAGACTAAAAATATGGAATTTTATAAATATCAAGGGACTGGAAATGATTTTGTCATGATTGATAACCGGGATCTGCAGTTCCCTAAAGAGAAAGATCTTATTGAAAAACTATGTGACAGACGTTTCGGAATTGGTGGCGATGGACTTATCCTCCTGGAAAATGATGATGCCTATGATTTCAAAATGGTCTATTATAATTCTGACGGTGGCGAGAGCACCATGTGTGGAAATGGCGGAAGATGCCTGGTAGCATTTGCTTTCTTTCTGGATATTTTTGAAGATAAATGTAAATTCATTGCAACAGATGGTGAACATGAAGCAGAGATCCATAACGGTATCATCAAATTAAAGATGATTGATGTGGATACCATCTCCGGCGATGGTGAAGACACTGTGATGAATACAGGGTCGCCTCATTATGTAAAATATGTAGAAGATCTGGTGAATTACAATGTTTTTGCAGAAGGACACGGCATCAGAAACTCGGAAAATTATAAGGAAAAAGGCATCAATGTGAATTTTGTAGAAAAAATTACTGATGATGAAATTTTCGTAAGAACCTATGAACGAGGCGTTGAGGATGAAACTTACAGCTGCGGAACAGGAGTTACAGCTTCTGCTTTAACTTTTCTGCAAAAAAACAATCTAATTTCCGTAAAAGTTAAAACTTTAGGAGGAAATCTTAAGGTTCATGCTGAAAAAAACGGAAATTCATTCCAAAACATTTGGCTTGAAGGTCCCGCAAAGCAAGTTTTTAGAGGTAAAATAGATCTTATTTAAAAACTAAACTTTTTAATCAAATTTTTAATAATGAAAAAAACTGTTCTCATTATCGCTCTCATTATTGTAGGAGCGGCAGGATTTTTTGGTTTGAGATTTTATAATAAATATTATGGAAACAACGTAGAGAAAGACGGATATGTTCTGATTCCCCATAAAGCGGATTTCAAGCAGATTCTTGATTCTGTGGGTCCATATGTAAAAGATAAGGAAGCTTTTGAAGCGGTTGCCAGGGATAAAGATCTTGATAAGTTTTTTAAACCGGGGCGCTATCATTTCCAGTCAGGAGCAGGAAATACCAACCTTGTGAACATGATTAAAGCAGGAAATCAGTCTGAAAACAGCTTCAGAATCGGTGATTTTGGAGATATGTACCAGATGATAGGAAAGGTTACAAAAAAAACGGAGCTGGACTCTTTACATTTTGTAAACGACCTGGATAAAGTAGCAGCAGAAAAGGGGTACAAAAATGCAGAAGATTTAAAAAAATATTTTTTCATTGATACCTATAATTTTTTCTGGACGGTAAGCCCGAGAGAATTTTTCAAAAAGTTTGATGAACAGTACAATGAATTCTGGACAGCTGAGAGAAAAAACAAGGAACAGCAATCCGGCCTGACGAGAGATCAGATCTATGCGCTGGCCTCTATCGTTTATAAAGAGTCAGGCGGGAAAAAGGATGAAATGAAAACGATTGCAGGATTATATCTGAACCGCTATAGAAAAGGAATGAAGCTACAGTCTGATCCTACGGTGATCTATGCAATTAACAAACAGACCAATTTTAAAGATCCGATCAAAAGAGTACTTTATAAACATTTGTCTACGCCATCACCATACAATACCTATGCAAATGCAGGAATTCCTCCAGGGCCTATCTGCGTGGTAGATAAAAGCTCTGTAGATGCGGTTTTGAATGCAGAAAACAACAATTATATATTTATGTGTGCTGACCCTGCAAGATTTGGCTATCATAAATTTACAGCAAGCGCTGAAGAGCATGCCATCAATGCGAAAGCTTATCAGGACTGGCTGAATTCAAAAAATATAAAATAAAAGATAAATTTAACTTTTATTAACAATATGATAATTAACTTTTAACACTTCTATACGACTTATACATCTATAAATAATACATAAATCGTAATATTTGGAATCAGAACCAATTAATGATTTCACAATATTAAGACTTATACTTTTACGATTTTACACAAAAAATACCTTATGAATCAGACGGAAATTGTCAACATTTTCACAAAAAAAACGCTAGCGCTTACTTTTGTACTTTCGGCAGCTGCCATGGCATTTGCCCAGGAAAAAGCAGGAGTTACGGGAATGATTGTCAACAAAAACAACCAGCCGGTTCCTTACGCTTCTGTGACGTTCAGCAATAAAGCGAACAAGACATTAAGCGATGCTGTATTGACCGATGAAAAAGGACAGTACAAGCTGGAATTGGCTCCTGGAAATTACGACATTACAGTAGAAGCCATCGACTACAAGAAAAGTGTGGTCAATAAAAGCATTGCAGGTCCTGGAAATATTGGAGCTTTATCCATTCAGCCGGAAGCAGCAACAACTCTGGATGGCAAAACCCAGGAAATACAAGGCGTGGTGATCACTGTAGCGGCAACAAAACCTTATAAAGTGGAGCTTGACAAAAGGACTTACGATCCTTCCCAGGATATTGTAAGCAAGGGAGGAAATCTTCAGGATGTGCTTTCCAATGTTCCTTCCGTTTCCGTGGATACTGATGGTACTGTTTCGATGAGAGGAAGCTCCAATGTAAAGTTCCTGATCAACGGGAAGCCTTCTGCCCTTCTTGGGATAGATGATGGTGCCAATGCACTTCAGAGTATTCCTGCAGACCAGATCGAGAAAATTGAAGTAATCACCAATCCTTCTTCTAAATTTGAAGCCAGCGGTACTGCCGGTATTTTGAATATTATTTTAAAGAAAAGCAAGAAGACCGGTTTTAATGGTAGTGTTATCGGTGCTCTAGGTTATCTTCCCCAAACCAGCCTTAATGCGAATCTTAACTGGAGAAAAGGAAATTTTACATGGTTTCTAAATGGCGGCGGAGGTTACAGGGAATCAAAAAATACCAGTAGAAATGATGATTATTTTAACAATGCTGTATTAAAGGATGATTTGGTACAAAGAAATACCGACTCTGAAACTAAAAGTAAAAATAACAACTATAACGCTTCTGCAGGTATCGTTTATGACATTTCCGAAAAAACCTCAGTAAACGCATCCGGAACCGTAAGAACTTTTGACAGCGAAAATTTTGGAAATATTGATTATCGCTACACTCCTCTTACAAATCCTTTTTATACATCAAACAGAAGTACTTTCGGAACAAATAACAACCTCGCTTTTCAAGGTGATTTCGGACTAGATCATAAATTTGATGATAAAGGACAAAATTTATCATTATCATTAAGTTTACAGAGAAGCCGATCATACAACGATACTAATATTGATGATACTAATGATAATCTGAAAAATATCATTAATCAAAATACCATCAACAGATCTGTTATTGGTAAGGCTGATTATGAGTTGCCTATTGGTGAATATTCAAAATTAGAAGCAGGATATAGAATTGATATCAATACCAATGATTATAGTAATGATGTTCGTGAGAGCACGACAACAAAGCCATTAGATTTCCTTAAGCCATATACTTATGATGCAACATATAAGGAGACTTTCAATGCTTTTTATTTACAGTTCAAAAGTAAAATCGGAAAATTAGGTTATCAGGTGGGTGTAAGAGATGAATTGTCGAATGTAGATATTAATTACCTAAGCCTTGATCCCAAGAAAAATGTACCTGCAACTACTAAAAATTACAATAACTTATTCCCAAGCGTCTATTTAAGTTATGAATTCGCTAAGGATAATCAGTTGCTATTAAACTACACAAGAAGAATAGACCGCCCAAGATCATTCTTTATGATTCCTAACCCAAGTTATAATGATAACCAAAATATTTTTGACGGAAACATTGATCTTAATCCATCATATGTAGATTCTTTTGAATTTGGGTACAGCATTTCAAAAAAGAAATTCACAATTAACCCTACGCTGTATTACAGACATCAGACTGATGATACAAAAATGTTAGTTTATAATATTTTGGCTACAGATGAAAATGGGGCTATTATTGATCCAAAGCGTATAGAATCTCACACAAAACCACTTAATCTTGGTACAGATGACCGTTTCGGTTTAGATTTAAACTTCAACTGGGATGCAACAAGCTGGTTGAAATTCTTAGGAAATGTAGATATGTTTGGTTACAATACAAAAGGCAGCACTCTATATGACACCTTTGATAAAGATGGAAACCCTATTCAGGCTGTTGCTGATTTTAATGGTAAAGGTTTTTCAACAAGAGCGAGACTTTCTTCAACGATTAAAGTGGATAAAACATTCAGTTTCCAACTACAAGGATTCTACAGAGGAGGCCAGAAAACGGCTTATCAGGATAGAAAAGATATGTATGCCATCAGCTTCGGTGCATCTAAAACAATTTGGAAAGGTGACGGAACTTTAGCGTTTAACGTTCAGGATATTTTCAATACCAGAGCGATGAGATCTACAACATATACAGCAAACAGCGTAAGAGATTCTTATATGCAATGGCAGCCGAGACAGTTCTCAGTTTCCCTGACCTACAGGTTCAAACAGGGTGAGAAGGTAGAACAGCCTAAAAGGAAAAAAGATATCAACTCCAATGCAGCTGGCGACGATCAGCAAGCTCCAATGTAATACACAAAAAATCCCGAAAAATATTTTTCGGGATTTTTTTATTTTACGGTTTCAGGGTGTTCGGATTTTTCCTTTTCAGCTTCATAAATTCTTCTTCTAAGGTCGCTGGTGGAAAACCTGTGATCTCTTTTATTATAAAAGATCTCAATTCCTTTCTCTTCACAATACTTTTTACCGGTGAAATCCCTGTCCATATAATCATCACCAATAATTCTTACATCAATAACAAAAGACTTTAAAATATCTTCAAGATCTTCTTCTGTGTAATATGGGATAATTTCGTCAACAGCATTTACAGCCTTTAACTGAATATATCTTTCTACAATCGTCTGACTCGGTCTGTTCTTATTAGGACGGTCGTGGGAAGGGTCTATCTGCAGTCCTACAATTAAATAATCACATACTGTTTTAGCTTCTTCAAGCATTTTGATGTGCCCTGCATGCAGCAAGTCAAATGATGAAAATGTAATACCTATTTTCTGTGTTTTCATAATAAGTTCAATTAAAATTCCGCTACAACAATTATTCTTTTAGCCAATAAAAGACCAATATTGAGGGAAGGGTTTTATAATTTATTTTATCTTTTAAATTTAATTAAACAGCTCTTGAGTCAAGATACTGCTGCCATTTCCAGACTGTTCTTAAAGATTCCTCTAATGAAGTTTCGGACTTCCAATGAAGTTTTTTTTCAGCCTTATCCGCATTAGCATAAGCAATGGTAATATCCCCTTCTCTCCTGGCGCAGATCTGGTAAGGGACTTTCACGTCATTAGCCGTTTCAAATGCTTTCACAACTTCCAGAACAGATGATCCTTTTCCTGTTCCCAGGTTAAATATATCAATCACCGTTTCTTCACTGCTCTGTAACAAGCTCTTAAGTGCACTTACGTGAGCTTTAGCTAGGTCGACAACATAAATATAATCACGAACCGCAGTTCCGTCTTCCGTATCATAGTCATCACCCCAGATATTCAGCTTCTCACGAATTCCTGCAGCAGTTTGGGTAACATATGGAATCAAATTATTAGGAACTCCCAATGGAAGTTCTCCTAATTTTCCTGACGGGTGAGCTCCGATTGGATTAAAATATCTCAAAAGAGAAATTCTTCTGTTATAAGCTTTCGCAAAATCAATCAGAATTTCTTCGCCCATCTGTTTTGTTTTACCATAAACGCTTTCAGGCATTTTCAATGGTGTATTTTCATCAATCGGCATTTTCTCTGCCTGTCCGTACACCGTGCATGAAGAGCTGAAAATAAAATTTGAAATTCCTCTTTCCTTGAATTCCTGAAGAATGTTAATGAGTGTGAATAAGTTATTTTCATAATAATCCACAGGCTTTACCTGGCTTTCTCCAACCGCTTTGGAAGCTGCAAAATTGATACATCCTTCAATTTTATGGGCATCAAATACCTGAGTAAGGAGCTCTCTTCTCTTTAAATCGAAAGGATAAAAAACGGGCTTCTTACCTGTAATTTCTTCGATATTTTTTAAAATAAACCTTTCGGAATTGGATAAATCATCTACAATAACAACATCAAAGCCATTATTGATAAGTTCTACTACCGTGTGGGAACCTATATATCCTAATCCTCCTGTAACAAGTATTGCCATTTTTTTTGTTTAATATTTTTTTTAATCGTTGTGTTTTCCTATGTTTTCTATTTCGTTTTTTGCTGGAATATGTTTAAAATAATTTATAAGTACAACTGGACCTACAACAAATAATAAATTTGAAAAAACATATAAAAATAAATATGTTGCAGGACTGGCAGTCCTTTGATATTTAACATAAAAAATTATTGCATGAAAAATAATCATTAAGAATAAAGAGATGTTTAAATAGAAAAACATTTTCCTAGATTCTTTAAATATACTCACAAATGTAACAGTTAATAATGGAAGTATTAAAAAATATAATGCATAAATAGGTATTTTAAATGCAGTATACTCTTCTGCCAATCCATATCCTCTTAAAAAAATTTTAAATATATTATATGCAAAAAATATCATCCAGCAAAGGACGAAAATAATTGCAAAAAAATAAGCAAACTTATTTTTAAGTATTCTTTCATCGTGAAGCATAGTCTTACTTCATAAACTCCAGCACAGCATCAGAAATATACTTCAGCTGCTCTTCATCCAGTTCCGTATGCATCGGAAGAGAAATTACCTGATCCAAAAGCTTGTCTGTATTCACAAAATCTGCATCATTGCTTTCCTGATAATAAGCTTTCTGCTTTCTTAAGGCTACCGGATAATAGATCATCGCAGGAATTTCTTTTTCAGTCAGGAATTTTTGAAGTTCGTTACGTTTTCCGTTCAGAATTCTTAAAGTATACTGGTGAAATACATGAGTAGAATATTCCGCCCTTTTTGGAGTTAAAATATTTTCGTTTCCTGCAAAAGCTTCGTCATAATAATCAGCTGCTTTTCTTCTCGCGTCATTGTAAGAATCAAGATTCGGAAGTTTTTTTCTCAAAACTGCAGCCTGAATACTGTCTAATCTTGAGTTCACTCCTACCTCATCGTGATAATACCTCTCGTACATTCCGTGATTAACAATTCCTCTTAAACGATGTGCCAGTTCATCATTATTGGTAAAAATAGCTCCACCATCACCATAACAGCCTAAATTTTTAGAAGGAAAAAAAGAAGTAGTTCCCACAGTTGCCATGGTTCCTGCATATTTTTCAGTTCCGTCAGAGAACGTATACTGTGCTCCTATTGCCTGTGCATTGTCTTCAATGACAAAAAGATTATGTTCTTCGGCAATTTTTAAGATTTCCTCCATATTGGCACACTGCCCGAATATATGCACCGGGATAATTGCCTTTGTTCTTGGCGTAATTGCTTTTTTAATTTCTTCTGTAGAAATGGTGAATGTATCGTAATCTACATCTACCAGCACTGATTTCAGTTTAAGCAGATGAATAACTTCTACTGTAGCAGCAAAAGTGAAATCTGCAGTGATCACTTCATCCCCTTCTTTCAGGTCTAAAGCCATCAGCGCAATCTGCAAAGCATCCGTTCCGTTAGCACACGGGATCACATGCTTTACATCTAAATAAGATTCCAATTCATTCTGGAAAGACTTTACTTCAGGGCCGTTGATAAAAGCCGCAGAATCCATTACATTTAAAACCGCATTGTCTACATCATTCTTTATTTTGTAATACTGACTTTGCAAGTCAACCATCTGAATTTTTTTCATAAATAAATATTTGTGTAAAAATAAGGAATTTAAAATCCTTTCAAAAATTTTATTGATTTTGTTTTATCTTTATAAAAAATAACTTTATGAAAAAACTTTTACTCTTTTGTCTTTTAGTGGGTTACTCTACCGTAAATGCGCAGACAGAGCTTGTTTTTGTTTATTTTACAGGCAAACCGAATAAAGCTGCTTTTTATGCAAACCCTCTTTCAGAACTGACACAAAAATCCCTTAACAGACGTACTTCTCTGGGCATTCCGTTAAATGATCAGGATGCCCCGATTGAACAGTCTTATATCCAGAATCTTCAGAACCTCGGTTTTACGGTTACAGATTATTCCAAATGGCTTAACGGAGCAACTGTCAATGCAACTCCGACACAGATAACAACTTTACAGGCCCAACCCTATGTATCGTCAGTAGGACGCTTTGCAAGAAACACCAGTTCTGTTCCTAAAACAGCACATCAGGATAAATGGAATTCTTCTTCTGAGACTCAAAAGACCCTGACTGTTTTTGATTATGGTTCGGGTTCTGCACAGATCGACCAGATCAATATAAGACCCCTTCACCTTGCCGGATTTACAGGAACAGGAGTTTCCATTGCAGTTATCGATGCAGGCTTTCCTTATGTAGATACCGGTTCTGCCTTTGAAAGATTAAGGAATAACAATCATATTAAAGCTGTTTACGATTTTGTAACCAAAACAAGCAACGTATACAACCCTTCTATCAGCAATCACGGATCTGCTGTGCTGGGAGCCATCGGAGGCTATATCGAAAACACTTTTGTAGGTTCCGCTCCGGATGCCGATTTCTATCTTTACCGTAGCGAAAATGCGGTTGGTGAAATTCCGGAAGAGGAATTATACTGGATAGAAGCAGCTGAAGAAGCAGACAGAAAAGGGGTCGATATCATCACATCTTCTCTTGGATATAATGTTTTTGATGATTCCCGGTACAGTTACAGCTACTCAGATATGAATGGAACGACTTCTTTCATCGCAAGAGCTGCTGAAATAGCTGCTAATAAAGGAATTTTCGTTCTTGCAGCGGCAGGAAATTCAGGCCAGCAGCCATGGCATTATATTATGACTCCTGCAGACAATGCTAAGGTATTCAGCATAGGATCAGTAGATGATGCAGGAAGTTCTTCAGGATTTTCATCATATGGCCCCAATGCCATTGGTGTGGTAAAACCTGATGGAAGTGCAAGAGGAACCGCATCTGCTACAGTTAACAACAGTACTTTAGTTTCGGTAAACGGAACCTCTATTGCAACGCCCATAGCTGCCGGTGGCGTGGCATGTTTCATCCAGGCTTTTCCTTCCATGAATAGGGAGCTGATGAGAACCAAACTGAGAGAGACCGCTTCACTTTATCCGGCTCACACAGATCAGATGGGTTATGGTATTCTTAATTTTGGAAACCTTTATAATCAGGTATTAAATACTTCTGAAATGGTGAAGAAAGAAAAGTTTGCCATTTTCCCGAATCCTGCTAAAAATATTTTGAATGTGGCTTCTGAAAGCGAAATCCTGTCGTTGGAAGTCTATGATAATTTAGGAAAGCTGATCAGAAAAAATAACAGTCAGAAATCTATAAAAGTGGAAGATTTTCCGAAAGGAACTTATTATCTGAAAATCCAGGCGAAGGATCAGCTTTTTTATGAGAAGTTTTTAAAGGAATAGTTATTTGATATTATATTTCTAATCCTGAATTTATTTTCAACCACAAATAACATAAATGCTACAAGTTCAAATTAATGGAAAGGATTTGCCATTTCATTGTCACACTTAAAAAGTGAAATTATTAAGGCTGAAAGTACAACCTATTCCCTCAATAAACTACCAAAGATATATCCTTGTCAAGGTTTAAAACCTTGACAAGGATTATTTTTCAATAGAAAAGGGCTTTAGCCTGTTTCACTTTTATCACCAATCAAATTGGCTTTAGCCAAATGTTAAAACAACACCTCTCAAATTGAGAGGCGTTAATATATTTAGTTAAGCTGAGTTTCTGCTCGCGTTAATATTTCCGAATAATGATCTGGTCACCAGCTTTTCATAAGCTTCTTTATTTCCCTCTCCTTTCTGGATTTTCATCAGCGCATACTGCTGGATACTCAACAGCGGAAGTACGATCTTCTCACGGATTTTCACCGATTTTCTGGACATTGGATCTTCTTCCTGAAGCATTTTGAAGCCGGTAAGCTCAAGCATAATATCTCTTGAAAGCGTATATTCATCAAAAAGAACATTCCAAAACGCACCAAATTTTGGATTATTTTTAATGTAATACGTCAGCGGAAAATAAGATTTGTTCATACTCATCATCGAGTTCAGAACTAAAGTTTTGAAGAAATCCGAACCTTTATACAGTTCTTTCACTTCATCCAGTCTTCCCTGCTCTTTCATCTGCTGCATAGCAAACCCGAACCCAAAAAATCCGGGAACATTCTGCTTCAGCTGAGACCATGACCCCACAAATGGGATTGCCCTGAGGTCTTCAAATTTCAGTTCAGTGCCATTTCCTCTTTTGGACGGGCGGCTTCCTATATTTGTTTTACCGTAATATTCCAAAGTACTCATCTCCTGGAGATAAGGAACAAACATTGGGTGAGCTTTAAGGTCTGAATATTTTTTGTAACTGATATCGGCAAGCTCGGCGATCAGTTTTCTTTCTTTTTCTGTAAGATCTTTTTTGGAGTTTTTAAAGACATCATTTTCAACTCCGGCAGTAAGAAGCTGCTCAAAATTGTATTTGGCCTGTTCTTTATTTCCGAAAATACTGGTGATCGTCTGTCCCTGGATGGTCAGTTCAATTTTATTGTTGGCAATCGTATTTCCCTGTGATGCATAAAAATCATGGGTCTTCCCTCCTCCTCTTGCCGGCGGACCGCCTCTGCCGTCGAAAAACACTACTTTAATTCCATTCTGAACGGAAAGTTTAGTTAAAACTTCTTTCGCCTTATAAATTTCCCAGTTGGCTTTCAGATATCCGCCATCTTTTGTTCCGTCTGAAAAACCAAGCATAATAGTCTGTTGGTTTCCTCTGCTTTCAAGATGTTTTTTATACACCGGATTCTGATAAAGCTCTTTCATGACATTTTCGGAATTGGCAAGGCCTTCCATGGTTTCAAAAAGCGGAACAATATCCATTTTGATCTCTTCATCCTGATATCCGCAGATTTTAAAGAATGCATACACATTCATCACATCTTTTACGGCATCGGAATTCGAAATAATATAGCGATTCATTCCCCTTTGCCCATTAAGATCCTGAATCTCGGAAACCTGTGAAACTGTTAGCAAGGTATCTTTAACGATATCTTCAAACTGATCTGCATTAACTTTATGATTAAGCTGGATCAGCTTATCGAATTTTTCTTCTTCACTAGCTTCAATATTACCATAAACTTTTGCAAAAACCTCATCAATAACTTTCTGATGGATTCTGCTGTCCTGGCGAACATCCAACGTTGCAAAATGAGTTCCGAAAATTTTCACACGGTCTCTGAAATTTGCCAGCAGGTCTAAAAACAGGGAATTGTGCTCCTTCACCAGTATTTTTTCCGCTTCGTCTGCTTTTTTCAGAATATCCTCTGCTGTAATTATATTCCCATTGAAGATCGCTCCATACAGCTCATCGCTTAATTTCGTCAATACTTCAGAAACTCCTCTGAAGCTTAACCTTCTCCTTATAAATTTTAAATGACTGTAATAAGATTTCAGAATTGCGGAACGGAGCTCTTCTGCTACTCTTTTGGTAACATCAGCGGTTACAAACGGGTTTCCGTCCCTGTCTCCACCCGGCCAGAAGCCAAGCTGAATAAGATCTTCGTGAAGATGGAAATGACCGTTTCCAAACGTTTTTTTGATTTTGGTAAACAGCTCTCCGATCGTATCGTAATAAACATATCTTAAATAAGAAATAATGCTAAGCGCTTCATCAATTGGAGTTGGCTTTTCTTTATTAACGAAAGGCGTTTTTCCCAACTGCTGCAAAAGCATATCGATCTGGGTAACGGAATCACTGGTAATAGCTCCCCGTAAATCCTGGATGATCCTCTGTACCGAACTTGGATAAAACTGGGTCGGGTGCGCTGTAAAAACTACTTTTACCGTAAAATCCTTCAGTTTTTCACGGACTTTTTCAAGTTTATGGTCCTGGTATGAACGTTCAAACAGATTAGTTACTGTTCCGCTGTCGCTTTCAGAATGGAGGTTTGGAAATGCAGCATCTTCTATACTATCAAACAAAACTACCTGTCTTTCTATGTACTGTATGATCTTAAAAAGCAGTTCTATTTTCTGCTCTTCTGTTTGAAGATCTGTATGGTTTTTAAAGAATTCTTCGACAATTTCCTCAGGGGTTTTGCCTTCTTCATATCCGTTTCGGCTTTCCTCGTAAAGGAACGGGAGAAGCATCCCGATATTGGTCATTTTATCATAAGGCAGGCTCATAAATAATGAATTGTAGATCTGGAATTTATTCTCCACGATCTGCCTGAATTTTTCTGCTCGTTGGTCGTGTATCATATAACAAATGTAATGGATTTTGGTTTTAAATTAATTGACAAATGACAAAAAATACTGCTACAGGAACAAAATTATTTTTTGACTACAACTGTTTAATGATTAATTTTACTTTTCACAGAAATTAATCAAGATCTCATGAAAAATATATTCATATTCCTCTTAATGGCTTTTATTTTCACAGGCTGTGGTGAAGATTGCTATAATGCCCCGCAGACGATAGCTTTTAAATTCGTTGATTCTAATGATGAAAATCTAATCACGAACGGAACACTTATTGCCTATTCGATAAAGGACGAAAATCAGGTTGGAATACAATTGACCAAAACATCCGACGATATGATTATTTTAGAAAATGTGGGTGCTTATAATGGGACAAAAAATTATACTTTCCAATCTAATGTTAAAGCTTTTGACTTTTCAATACAGTCTTCAGAATTTAAAGGGGGTTGTGACGGGTATCAGATCAATAAATTAACATTTACCGGTGTAGGTATTGATGTAACAGACGAAAAAGGATATTATAAAATTGTACTTCAATAGATTAAATAGCCTTAATATTATTAAGAATAATAAGTATGAAAATTATTTCGATTGTCTCTTTTCTGATTCCGGGTTTATTACTTTCCCAAAATACAGTTCCCTCCGATTTCAAAAAGATTCCAGATATTCTGGACACCGCGGAATATTTATATCCGTTCATTGTTCCTGACAAAGACTATGGTTACTGGAGAGTACTTACCAATGATCCTGATCCGGAAAAGGCTGTGATCTACGAAAGCCAGATGCCGGATTTCATGACCATTAATGAGCCTCTTCCTGAGAGAGGTTTTTTCCAGAAATGCATTGGTGAAAAATGTTTCACATATATTCTTGCCTGCAAAAAAGACCGGTCCGTGTATTTCTCTAATGAGCAGCAACTGAGAGATTTCATCGGAACGGTTGACAATCTTCCGGAAGCTATTCTATTGGCTCAAACCTATGGCTTTAAAATAGATACAAGCAATAAACTGGGTGGCTCCTATAAGATTGAGGACAAGCATATTTATCTGTATGCTTCAAAGTCTAAAGGATGTCCGGAAACGAAAGAATCTTACTTTATAAAGATCAACAGAAAAACCGGAAAACTGGAATCTACAAGTAAAGGTGTCTATTTTAAAAGTGAGAATTGTAATCAACCCATTTCTCAGTAGAAGTAAGAAAGTAATATCAATATATTTTATATTTAAAATTCTCGCTGATTAAGCAGATTGTATAGATTTTTTTATGTTATAGCTTGGATGAAATCAACTTTGTTGATTCCTGTTCTGCAACCTCAAATTATATAAACTCTGCGTTAAAACATAACCAAGATCTTTCAGAACAGGTAAAATTTATATTGTTATTATAAAAGACTTCGATAGGAATTTTAAAATTTCATTAACTCAGTTTTCAACTTGCATTGCTTAAATTTGGATCAAATAAATTTAGAACAATGCTTAATTTCGAATTTAAAAATCCGACAAAAATACTTTTTGGAAAAGGCGAGATCGCTAAAATTTCACGTGAGGTTCCAAAAGATGCCAAAATATTAATGATCTATGGAGGCGGAAGCATCAAAAACAATGGTGTTTACGATCAGGTAAAGGAAGCTCTGAAAGATCATGATTTATATGAATTCGGAGGTGTACCTGCCAATCCGGAATATGAAGTACTGATTAACGCTTTAAGCTTTATCAAAGAAAAAAATATCAACTACCTTCTTGCTGTAGGCGGTGGATCTGTTATTGACGGGACTAAATTTCTTTCTGCCGCTGCCAACTATACAGGCGAACCTTGGGAAATCCTTAAAAACTCAGTGAGAACTTTTGAAGGGGAAGGAATGCCTTTCGGAAGTATTCTTACATTGCCGGCAACAGGCTCTGAAATGAATTCGGGCTATGTCATTTCAAGAAGAGAAACTAATGAGAAATTATCTTCAGGTGGTCCTGGGCTTTTCCCACAGTTTTCAGTACTGGATCCTGAAGTAATCAGAACAATTCCTAAAAACCAGATTGTGAACGGAATTACCGATGCTTACACCCACGTTCTGGAGCAGTATATGACAGCTCCTTCTTCTGCAGATCTTCAGGAAAGAATTGCAGAAAGCATTCTCATCAGTCTTCAGGAAACGGCTCCAAAAGTTCTGGCTGATGATTTTGATTATGATGCTGCCGGTAACTTTATGTGGTGCTGTACGATGGCTCTGAATGGACTTATCCAGAAAGGGGTAATCACGGACTGGGCTGTACACGCAATGGGACACGAACTGACTGCTTATTTCGGGATTGATCATGCAAGAACCTTAGCCGTTATTGCACCTTCCCATTACCGTTATAATTTTGAAACGAAAAAAGGAAAGCTGGCACAGTATGCTGAAAGAGTTTGGGGAATTAAAGACGGAACCTTAGAGGAAAAAGCAGAACTGGGAATCAAAAAAATGGAAGAATTTTTCCACAGCCTGAATATCAAAACAAAGCTTTCGGAATATACAGAAGATTACAAAGGTACTGCTGAAAGAGTGGAAAAAGCTTTTACAGATAGAAACTGGTCCGGGCTTGGTGAGTACAAGAAACTGACCCCTCAGGATGCTTATAAGATTGTTGAGATGAGTTATTAGATTTCGGAGTGATAGATTGAAGGTTTGAGAATAAATGAGTGTAGATAGGAGTTGTTGTCGATTGAGCGTCTGATATGTGACAAAGACGGAATTTTCGAACCATGATTAGTTTCTGCAACCTAAAATTTTCATATTTAGCCTCCTCTTCTATAAAAAAAACGGTTATTTATAAACATTCGTTTAAAAAAGCTTGATTTCATTATAGATATTTCAAATTTATTTATATTTTAGCGTATTCTTAAATTTGTGAAAATGAAAAAACAGCTACTTTTATTTGCCTTTTCAGCTTTGGCGCTAACTTCATGTAAAGATGACAATATTGAAGCCTATGAATTAGAAATGATGAGCGGAGACTGGAAGGTAAGCAAAATAGAAATTATTTCCGGAAAAGATAATAAAACAGTACTTCAGACAGACACTCCGTCTGACTGTCAAGCTAAAGATATTCTGCACTTCAGAAGTGATTATTATACCAGCTATACGTATTACTCTGCCATCGGGCTTGAATGCCAGATAAGCGGAAAAACTGAAGGAAAGTTTACGTATACAGAAGAATCTAAGCTGATGAGCATTAAAAATGATAATGACACCGAAAGATGGTACAGAGTGGAAGTCCTTACAAGCCAGGATCTGAAACTGGCCCAACTGTTTGGGACATTTGATCAGAACGGTGACGGTACGGATGATCTCACTTATGTGACCTATAAAAGATAAACACAGACTCTCGATTTTATCGGGAGTTTTTTATTACATTTATCAGATATTTTAAAAATTGATTGCAATGAAGAAGATTCTTTCAGTATTTCTACTGCTGTATTTTGCCTTGTCCTTTTCACAGGAAAAAAAGCCGATGTTCTGGCAGGACATTCAGAATTTCAAAAAAGCGGACCAGGAAAATCCTCCGCCAAAAGATGCCATCCTTCTGATAGGAAGCTCTTCTTTTACAAAATGGACAGATGTTGCGAGCTATTTTCCTGACAAAACAATTATTAACAGAGGTTTTGGAGGTTCAAGAATGACGGACCTGAATGATTTTGCCGACGATCTACTGAGCCCTTATCAGCCTAAACAGATCATCATCTACTGCGGTGATAATGATTTTGCAGACAACCATAACCTGAAAGCTAAAGTTGTGGTGAAAAGGTTTAAAACGTTCTATAAAAAGATCCGTGAAAGATTTCCGGATATTGAAGTGGACTATATTTCCATAAAATATTCGCCGAGCCGCGAAATGCTGTGGCCACAGATGAAAGAAACGAATAAAAAGATTGCCGCTTTCATGAAAAAAGAACCTAATGCAGAATTCATCGATATTACTAAAGCCATGGAAGATTCTAATGGAAATGTAAGAAGAGATCTTTTCGTTGAAGACATGCTTCACATCACCCCGGAAGGCTATGAAATCTGGGCGAGGGTGATGAAACCTTATATGAAATAATACCTGTTATAAACAAAAAAATCCCTTAACGGGATTTTTTATTTCTTTTTCTTGGATTTCGATACAGATATCGATTTCTGCTGGGCTCTGTTAGCTCCAAATTTCTTCGGCGCTTTCCTTTTGGAAGGTCCTCCCCAGTTTTCTTTTTTGTTTTTATCCTTTTTCTCGTGAAATGCTCCTCCTCCTTCATACAGTTTTACCTGCGCAGGATTTTTCATGATGATCACATCTTCTTCGGAAGCAATTTTCTTAGGATTGATTTTCACCTCTGCAGGGAAATCATTGAACTTAAGATCTTTATCCATTAAGAGCTCAATGTCAAGAACATAAGCTTCTTCTTTTTTAGTCACGAAAGTAATTGCCTTACCGTCTTTATCTGCCCTACCCGTTCTTCCTATTCTGTGGATATACTGCTCAGGAATTTCAGGTGTTTCAAAGTTGATAACGTGGGTAATATCCGAAATATCCAGACCTCTGGCCATTACATCAGTGGTAATCAGTCCTCTGATCTCTTCGTTTTCAAATCTTTTCATGGCCTTAAGCCTGTAGTTCTGAGATTTGTTTGAGTGGATCACATCAAACTGCTCAGGGAAAAGTTCATCAATTTTAGCAAACAGAAGATCAGAGTTTTTCTTATTATTAGTGAAAATCAACACCTTGGACATTTCATCCTCATTATTTTTCAGTAAATGCTCAAGAAGATTGATCTTTGTATTAAAGTTTTCCACTTTGTAACCGGTCTGCTCAATTTTTTCAAGAGGCGTTCCTGATTTGGCCAATGAAATTTCTACCGGACTGGCAAAATACTGATCCAGCATTTCATCTACCGCTTCCGTCATGGTGGCCGAGAAAAGAATGTTCTGTCTCTTCGGCTTCATCATTTCGAAAATATGGGTAAGCTGCGGCCTGAAACCTAAGTTCAGCATCTCATCAAACTCATCAATGATCAGCTTCTGAACTTCTCTCAATGAAATTGCATTGTCAATAGCAAGGTCCATTACCCTTCCCGGAGTTCCTACTAAAATATCGCATCCATTATTAAATAAAAGTTTCTGCGTATTGATATTTTTTCCTCCGTATATTCCGATTACCCTTGCAGTAATATTTTCTGTCAGTTTCTCAACAATTTCAGCTACCTGTACCACCAATTCTCTTGTAGGAACAAGAATCAAAACAGTAGGATTCCCTGTTTTGTTGTATTTCCATGTTTTAAGAACGGGCAGAAGATAGGCCAATGTTTTCCCGGTTCCGGTCTGTGCGATCCCCATCACATCTCTTCCGGAAAGTATAGGGCCAATGCTCCTTTCCTGAATAGGTGTAGGTTCGAATAGTTCCAGATCCGCTAAAACATCAAGAATTTTAACCGGCAGGTCAAAATCCGCAAAAGTGAGTTTTTCCATGGTGCAAAGATAGGTATTTAAATTTAGAGGTTGAGCGTGGGTTGGAGAGTTTGAGGGTAACAGGGTTTGAGGATAGTTTATGGGTGCGGGTTTCGGGTTCCAGGATAAAGGGTGCAGAGCTTAGGTTAATGAATGATGAATTATAACTTCATCACTAATTTCTAACATGAACCTCAAAACTCGTCCCCCGAAATCCTGCTTCTTATTTTCTCGTCACTCTCAGTAAAATCACTAAAACCAATATAACAGAAAAAACAAAGCCTAAAACTGCAACTAAAGACATTTCACCGATCCGTGGACCTGATTCTGAAACAAAAACAATAGCTGTGGCAATAATATTGGCCCCCAGAACCATGGCTAAAATTAAATTGACAATACTGGATTTAATTAGTTGATTGGTTTTTTCAATATTTTTAATTTCGCTGGATACGGTGAATTTATTATCATCCAGCTTCTGAAGCACAGATCTCAGCTCTTTAGGAATTTCATCTACATTATCTGTGAAATTCATCATCCGGTCCATCCCGGTTTTTAAAAGATTTTTTGGCTTGATCTTTTTCGTCAGGATTTTTCTGGTATAAGGATGCAAACTCTTCACAATATCCAGATCGGGATTGATTGTTCTTCCGACACCTTCTATTAAACTAATCCCCTTAAACAGAAGATAAAAATAGTCCGGCATGTAAAGCCTGTTATCCTTCAGAATATCCTTCATTTTATTGATGATCACCTGAACATTGATATCCTGCAGCGATGAGCTGTGAACAAAATTTAAAATATCTTCTACGTCATTTTCAAACCTTCTTTCATCAGGAATTTCGTAACTGACTGCCATTTTTTTGAGATAGCGGACAATTTTATGTGGATTTTTAGCCACAAAACTTACGATCAGACTTTCAAGAATTTCCTTATCATTAGGCTGGATTTTTCCAACTGCACCGAAATCTATAAAAACAATTTTGCCATCCTTTTTTACCAAAATATTACCGGCATGCGGATCAGCATGGAAAAATCCGTAATCCAGAATCTGGGAAACAAACAACCTCAAACCTACTTCGGATACTTTTACAGGATCGATATTATGGGCTAAAAGAGAAGCTTTGTCGGTTACCTTAATCCCGTCAATAAACTCCATGCATAGAATATTGTTGTTGGAATATTCTTCATAGATCTTCGGAACATATGTTTCCTTATTATTCTTAAAATTCCGGGCAAAATGCAGAATATTTTCTTTTTCGTTGATCAGGGAAACTTCTTCCAGTAAAGATTTCTCAAAAGTAGAGATCGCCTGTTTCAGATTGAGCTTTTCTCCAATTTCAGAATAAGCAGAAACCAGTTTTTCCAGATCTTTTATGAGAAGCAGATCATCTTCAATAACGGTCTGTACATCAGCTTTTTTGAGTTTGAGAATCACAGGACTTCCATCCATCAAAACCGCTTTATAAACCTGTGCAATAGATGCTGTGGCTAAAGGTTCTTTCTGGATTTCCTGAAAATGATCTTTAACAGATATATTGAATTCATTTTCCAGAATTTCCTCTACATCCATATCCACCGTATCCACCTTGTCCTGAAGTCTCTGCAACTCCTGGATAAGCTCAGGCGGAAGCAGATCTTCCCTGTTGCTGAAGGTCTGACCAAGCTTTACAAATGTAGGTCCAAGCTCTTCCAGTACCAGTCTGATCCTCTCATATACTGTCCCTTTAGAAATGACCTCATCCGGATCAACAGAAACCGGTTCCTGCTTATTTCCTGTATTCATCCTTGCCAGCATATCTTTAAACCCGTATTTACTGAGTACGGAAATAAGCCTGGCTGATCTTTTCAGTTTTCGTTGCTGCTTGTCAAACATATATTTCTAAATAGTTGGTGCAAATTACTCCAAAAATTGTTCCTATTGCTATTTTAGTTTTCTTTGAACGGCAAATCGTAGGGTTAAACAGATAAAACTCTCTTTTAAATTAAGTTACCGTTTAAGCACTGTTCAGCCAAATATTTTGCATCGAACAAATTTTTCAAGCCCAAAATCCATAAAAAAAGCCGCCTGAAATGGCAGCTTATTTTAAACAATATCTTAATAAGTGATTATCCTACTACTTTAACATTGTCTGCTTCAGGTCCTTTTTTACCTTCTTTAATCTCAAATTCTACTGCCTGTCCTTCTTTTAGAGATCTAAGGCCTGAAGACTGAATGGCTGAATGATGGCAAAAAATATCGTTTCCGCCTCCGTCTGGTGTAATAAAACCAAAACCTTTTGTTTCGTTAAACCATTTTACTGTTCCTGTCATTATATTTTATTTAAATTGATCAGTGAAGATAGTAAATTTTAAGAATATCCTCAAAAAAAATATATATTCTTAACTGATTTTTTTCAAATCCCTGGAAATGCTAAAAGAAAAAAAATTACATTCCTGGTGTTATTTAATGGATTTTTTTATCTTTATGCCTATCAAACTAACCTATAAAATATTAAAAAATGAAAAATTTACGTAACAACAAACTTTCAAGGGAGCAATTAAAAGGAATCAATGGAAGCGGTATTATTATCGGAAACTGTTCAAATGAATGTTGTCCTACTGACGGAAGACCAAGATGTCCAAGACTGATCTGCCCTGCCGTGGTATGCCCTCAGTATTTGTAAAAAAAGAATCTATTTTAAGCATAGAGCTGATGAAATTCAGCTCTTCTTACTTCAATTAATGCTAATAAAATATCCTATTCAATTGAATAGGATATTTTTTCTTAAATTATAATTTTCTTATTTAAGATAGGTTTCATACAGATCTTTTCTGCGGTCATTCATTACCTGAACAGAGCCGTTATGATGAAGATCTTTAAGCAGATTCAGATCCACATCTACAATAAGGGTCATTTCTGTATTGGGAGTTGCTTCCCCTTTTATTGCATTGGAAGGAAAGGCAAAATCTGAAGGGGTAAATACAGCAGCCTGCCCAAACTGGATATCCATATTGTTTACTCCCGGAAGATTCCCTACGCAACCGGCGATAGCGACGTAACATTCATTTTCAATAGCTCTTGCTGCTGCACAGTGCCGTACCCTGATATAAGCATTCTGGGTATCGGTAAGATAAGGTACAAAAAGGATTTTCATGCCCTGATCTGCCAATATTCTTGGCAGCTCGGGAAATTCTACATCGTAACAGATGACAAGGCCAATTTTTCCACAGTCGGTATCGAAAACCCGGATCTCATTTCCGCCTTTCATTCCGTAATATTTTCTTTCATTCGGAGTGATGTGGATCTTCCGGTATTCATCGATCCGGCCGTCACGGTGAAGCAGATAACTCACGTTATACAAATCGTTATGATCATGATCAAAAACAGGCATACTTCCGGAAATAATATTGACATTGTAGCTGATGGCCAGTTCGGAAATTTTATTCTTGATGTCTTCACTTAATTTAGCCAGTTCTATCATACTGTCTCTTTCTGAAAGCTTATTGAACGGCGCCAGCAACGGGGTATTGAACAGTTCCGGGAAAAGGACGAAATCGGATTTATAATCACCCATTACATTGACAAAAAACTCTACCTGCTCATAAAATGCATCGATATTTTTAAAATGTCTCATCTGCCACTGTACAAGTCCTAAACGGATGATGCTGTCCTGCATCGTATTTGGCTTTTTACTGTAGTAAATATTATTCCATTGAAGCAAAACAGCATTTTCCAGTGATGATTCATCTTCGGGAAGATATTTTTTGAGGATCTTGATGGGAAGAAAATTATTGGAAAGCTGGAAAGACAGCACAGGATCGTAAATTTCCTTATCTCTGACTCTTCTGATGTATTCTCTCGGGGAGAGCTCGTCGCTGTATTTATGATAGTTCGGGATTCTTCCACCCAAAATGATGGATTTGAGATTAAGCAGTTCACATAATTCTTTTCTGGCATCATACAATCTTCTTCCCAGACGCAGCTCGCGGAATTCGGGGTCTACAAAAACTTCAATCCCATAGAGTACATTTCCTGTGGAAAGATGGGTATTGAAGGTATAATTTCCTGTAATATCGACATAGGTATGATCGTCTCCGAATTCGTCATAATTCACAATAATGGAAAGTGCTACAGCAGCCAGTTTTCCATCTACTGTGATGCAGATCTGACCTTTGGGGAATATTCTGGTGAGCTTTTCAATGCTCTTTTTAGACCAAATAGATTCAGACATCTGCGGATACGCGCGTTTCATTGTTACTACCAGTTCATCATAATCCTGAAGCGTCAGGGCTCTTGTTTCTATTTGCATTTGACGTAATTTTACTTAAATTTAGGAAAAAAAAGACAAATCAGTCCATTTAAATGATGAAGAAAGGTTTCAAATACTTAATCATAGGTACAATAAGTATATTATTCTTTGTTTATATATTTCTACCGTTTGCTTCTAATTATATTGGCTGGTATGGTTATAGTAAATGGAAATATAGACACGGAACAGATAGTATACAAATGTCTAAAAACAGGAATATTTTTATAAAACAATTGAATTATAAAATTATAGATTCTGCTGGTTTTAAAAATTTCCGTTTTACACCTTATCTT
This sequence comes from Chryseobacterium sp. CCNWLW53, assembly GCF_037083525.1. Classification (NCBI taxonomy): domain Bacteria; kingdom Pseudomonadati; phylum Bacteroidota; class Flavobacteriia; order Flavobacteriales; family Weeksellaceae; genus Chryseobacterium; species Chryseobacterium sp. CCNWLW53. The sequence goes on from NZ_JBAOJR010000006.1 coordinate 96,570, forward strand.
GAAAAGGGATTTAAATATGGTAAGCATTTTTCAGAAGATACCAGAATTATCCAAAACTCTTCCTATCCCTACAATATCTGCTATGAAAGGAATTTAAAAGATTCTATTGTTCTGCGTTTTACTGAGGATAGTGTAAAAAAATTAGACAGTTCTGATGTTGTCTGGGGGTATTCAAAAACTCCCTATTTAAAAGATACTCTAATGCTGATTATTGAAGGGCCACGCGAGCATGCCGGATTAATAAAAATTTGGTAGCTGAAATTTTAGGAAAAGATGACAACCTTGCTTATTAATTGCTTTAAATATTTTACTGATCATTTTTTCATTAAAACAGTTTTAACAAAAAATCCCACCCGAAACGGGCAGGATTTATATTTTTAATTCAAGTCAAAAAATTACTCCCACTCAATGGTTGCAGGTGGTTTGCTTGAAATATCGTAAGCTACTCTGTTGATTCCTCTTACTTCGTTGATGATTCTGCTTGAAACAGTATCAAGGAACTCGTAAGGAAGTCTGCTCCATGTTGCTGTCATGAAATCAATAGTGTTGGCGGAACGAACTACAGCCGTATATTCGTAGGTTCTTTCGTCTCCCATTACTCCTACTGATTTTACAGGAAGAAGGACTACAAAAGCCTGGGATACTTTTTCATAAAGATCGTTTTTATATAATTCCTCAATGAAAATATCATCAGCTTCCTGAAGGATTCTTACTTTATCCGCATCTACAGCTCCCAATACTCTGATTCCTAATCCAGGACCCGGGAAAGGATGTCTGTGTACCAAATGATGCGGAATACCTAGCTCCTCACCTACTTTTCTTACTTCATCTTTGAAAAGCTCTCTTAACGGCTCCAGTAATTCGAATTCCATATCTTCAGGAAGTCCTCCTACGTTGTGGTGTGACTTGATTACTGCAGACGGTCCGTTTACAGACTGGCTTTCGATAACGTCAGGATAAATGGTACCCTGAGCTAAGAATTTAGCACCTTCAATTTTATGGGATTCTTCATCAAAAACATGAATAAACTCGTTTCCGATGATTTTTCTTTTCTGTTCAGGATCATCTACTCCTGCCAGTTTGGTAAGGAATCTTTCTTTAGCATCCACCATTTTAATGTTCATATGGAAATGTTCTCCATAGTTGTCCATTACTTTCTGGCCCTCGTCTTTTCTCAATAAGCCCGTATCAACAAAGATACAAGTCAGCTGATCTCCGATTGCTTTGTGAATTAACACTGCAGCTACAGAAGAATCAACCCCTCCTGAAAGTCCAAGGATTACTCTGCTGTCTCCTACTTTTTCGCGGATCTCTTCAACTGTTTTTTCGATATAGTTGGTCAGTTTCCAGTTTTTTTCAGCATTACAAATGGCAAAAACAAAGTTTTCAAGCATTTTTCCGCCTTCTTCTGTGTGAGAAACTTCCGGATGGAACTGAACGCAGTAGATTTTTCTGTCTTCATTGGACATAGAAGCCATTACTCCTGATTTTGCATTCAATTCAAAACCTGCAGGCAATGCTCCTACTTCATCAAAGTGACTCATCCATACGATAGAATTCTGAGTAACTCCTTTGAGTAAAGAACTTTCTTTAATGATATCCAAATGGGCTTTTCCGTACTCTCCTTTTTCACCTTTGTTTACTTTTCCACCTAAAAGATGTGCTGTAAGCTGCATCCCGTAGCAAATTCCCAAAACAGGAATTCCTTGCTCATACAGTTCTTTTTCAACCAGGTGAGCATTTTCTGCGTTCACAGAGCTTGGTCCCCCGGAAAGAATAATTCCTTTGGGTTGTTTTGCTAAAATATCCTGTAAAGGTGTATTGAAAGGAAGGATTTCAGAATATACCCCCATCTCGCGGATTCTTCTTCCGATAAGCTGGTTGTACTGTGATCCGAAATCTAATATGATAATACCGTTGTTCATTTTATAAATGATAATTGATGATTGATAAATGATGATTTAAAAGCTTCAGGCAATAAGCCCGAGACAGTAAGCTTTTTTTATTATAATAGGTCTAAAGCCTATTGCTTACTTAATTGTTTTACAAAAAAAGACTTGGAAATGTTCCAAATCTTTTTTCGTGATTTATTTTAAAACTTTCCGATGTCTTCTCTGTAGAATCCGTAATCGAAATGAATGTGGGCTGCATCTTCGTACACCTTTTTGCGGGCATCGTCGTAAGTAGCTCCGGTAGCTACCACGTTCAGAACACGTCCGCCGTTGGAAACCACTTTGTCGCCTTTTCTTATAGCCCCGGCATAGAGAAGCTTAGAATGTTTCATCTTGTCTTCGCCTACAATTTCGTAGCCTGTTTCGATATTTCTAGGATAACCTCCTGAACACATCACAAGGCATACTGCTTTTTCGTCTTTAAACTTAAGCTGGATATCTTTTCCTTCCATACAGTCCTGGATCACATCAAGAAGATTGTTTTCCATCAATGCCATCAATACCTGAGTTTCAGGATCTCCGAATCTCATGTTGTATTCAAGAAGATACGTTCCGTTCTTAGTAACCATTAATCCGAAGAAAATGATTCCTTTAAAGCTGAATCCTTCTCCTTTCAGACCGTTAATGGTAGTTTGTAAGATATTTTTTTCAAAATCAGCATAGTGCTCCTGAGTAAAATCAGGGCTTGGCGCTACAGATCCCATACCACCGGTATTTGGTCCTGTATCACCGTTTCCTGCTTTTTTGTAATCTTTTGCAGCGATACAAGGGAAAATCTTTTCACCGTTTGAGAATGCAATGATTGAAGCTTCAAAACCTTCTAAATATTCTTCAATAACCAGACGGATTCCTGCATCTCCATAAATTCTTCTGATCATGAAGTCGTGGATTGTAGCCTCAGCTTCTTCAATGTTGTCGCAAATAACCACACCTTTTCCGCCTGCAAGACCACTCGCCTTAACCACTAAAGGATACTGCTGTGTCTGAACATATTCTTTAGCGTCATTGTATGAATCAAATACTACAGCTTTAGCTGTTTTGATATCATAGGTCTGCATAAACTTCTTAGAGAAAGCCTTACTTCCTTCCAGGCTTGCTACTTTTTGGTTGGGACCGAAAACTTTAAGATCGTGCTTTTTGAATTCATCCTTCAGACCTGCTACAAGAGGGGCTTCCGGACCTACGATGGTAAGATCTATCTTTTCTTTAATGGCGAAATCTCTTAGTTCTTTGATCTCTGATAAATGAACATTTTTCCCTATTACATCGGTGGTAGCATTACCGTTAGCAAAAAACATTTTAGAAATTCTTGGGTCATTCTGAAGCTTTGCTGCTAAAGCAGATTCTCTACCGCCTTCACCTATGATTAATATTCTCATACTTTATTTATTATCTAGTCTATTTTACAAATATATAATTTTGAATGCTATAAATACAATCTCAAATTATTTTTTAATTCTATTTTAATTAATGTAAAAAGTGTCTAATCCCGGTAAACATCATTGGGATACCGTGCTCATTGGCAGCTTCAATACTGTCCTGATCTTTTACACTTCCGCCTGGCTGGATGATGGCTTTAATTCCTTCTTTGGCGCAGAAATCTACCACGTCACGGAAAGGGAAAAATGCATCAGAAGCCAAAACAAGATCTCCTGTGAATTTTTCTTTGGCTCTTTCGATGGCCTGTTCAGTAGCCCAGATTCTGTTCACCTGTCCGCCACCAATTCCGAAGGCCTGGATACCATTGGAAACAACAATCGCATTTGATTTTACATACTTCACCACTCTCTGGGAGAAAAGAAGGGCTTTTTTCTGCTCTTCGGAAGGCTGTACCTCAGTTACCACTTTAATATCGTCAGAGAAATGATTGTCATTATCCTGAACAAGAATACCACCGTCGATCTTCACCCAGGTCTGTTTGTCAGAAACAGGGTTAACGATTTTTATAATTCTAAGGTTTTTCTTTTTTCTTAAAACTTCAAGAGCTTCTTCATCAAATTCCGGAGCCATTACGATCTCAAGGAACGTTTTGTTCAGTTCTTCAGCTGTTGCTGCATCGATTTTGTAGTTCATTGCAACAATTCCGCCAAAAATAGAAACCGGGTCACATTCGAAAGTCTTTTGGTAAGTTTCTAAAGCTGAAGTTCCGATTGCTACGCCACAAGGTGTAGAATGCTTCACTGCACAACATGCCATTTCTTCTTTAAACTCCGTAACTACTTTCCAGCAAAGGTCCATATCACGAAGGTTGTTGAAAGAAAGTTCTTTACCACCCAGCTGTTCGAAATCTTTCATCGCACCGTTCTCAAACGTAGAAACGTAGTAAGCAGCAGTTTGATGAGGGTTTTCACCATATCTTAAATCAGATGCTTTTTTGTATGAAGCATTAAGATAGGTAGGATATTCTTCATCTAAAAGCATTCTTGAAATAGCCCCGTCGTAAGCTGAAGTAAGGTTGAATACTTTTCCTGCAAGCTTTTTACGTGTTTCGATGTAGGTATCACCGTTCTGTTCCATTTCAAGCCTTACCGTTGCATAGTCTTCCACATCGGTAATTACGGTAACAGAATCAAAGTTTTTAGCGGCAGAACGAAGCATTGAAGGACCTCCGATGTCAATAAACTCTACTTTCTCATGTAAAGAAATGTCTTTGTTCACATTTTCAAAGAAAGGATAAAGGTTTACGATTACCATGTCGATCAGGTCAATTCCATGTTCCTGAACGGTTTTCATATGCTCTTCATTGGAACGGACTGCTAAAAGACCTCCGTGCACTTTAGGGTGAAGGGTTTTCACTCTTCCGTCCAGCATTTCAGGGAAATTGGTTACCTCATCGATCTGAATCGGATTTAAACCAGCATCTTTCAAATGTTTGAACGTTCCTCCTGTAGAAATCAACTCATAATTCCGGGCTTCCAAGAACTGGGCGAACTCGATCAATCCGCTTTTGTCAGAAACACTGATTAAAACTCTCTTTTTACTCATTTTACTTTCAATTTTTTACTTTTTACAGCTATTTCAAACTGTAGCCCGGTCTTTCACCCCCGGTCTTACTTTTATTTACTTAGATTTTTTTTAATGTAGCAATGTATCAGTCTAGCAATGTAACAATGAATTCAATTGGTACATTGTTATATTGATACATTATTATTTAATTTCCTAAAACTTTGTTGATGGCTTTTGGAAATATTTCATATTCAATGTGATGAACTTTCTCTGCTATTGTTTCCGGTGTATCACCTTCTGTCACCTCAAATGATTTTTGAAGAATCGCTTCCCCTTCATCAATTCCAGGAGTGACAAAATGTACGGTTGCGCCGCTTTCTTTTTCTCCGGCTTCAATTACCGCATGATGAACATGATGTCCCCACATTCCTTTTCCTCCGAATTTCGGAAGCAGTGCCGGGTGAATATTGATAATTTTACCGCTCCAGTTTTCACAGAATTCAGGTTTTAGAATGGATAGGAATCCTGCCAATACAATCAGATCTGTATCTTTTGGTATCACATTTCCCAATTCACTGCTGAAGTTCTTTCCTCTTGGGATCAGAACATTTTCTATATGATGATTTTTCGCTCTTTCAAGTCCGTAACATTCTCTGTCTGCCACCACTAAAGATATTTTTGCATTCTGGATTTCTCCGCTCTCGATGGTATCTATGATTCTCTGCAGATTGGTCCCTGAACCTGAAACGAGTATAACGATGTTTTTCATGTTGTTAATGTAACAATGTATCAGTCTAACAATGTAACAATGAATTTAATTGGTACACTGGTACATTGACCAATTGTTATATTGCTAAATTAATCTTCTCGGTTCCTGCTGTAATTTCTCCGATTTCGTACGCATCGTCTAAAAGATGTAATATTTTTTCAGCATGGTCTGAATCTGCAACGATAATCATCCCTACACCCATATTGAAGGTTCCGAACATTTCTTCACGAGATACTCCACCTCTTTTTTCCAATTCAAGCATCACACTAGGAATTTTGATTTTAGCAGCATCAATAGAAGCACATAATCCTTCAGGAATAATTCTTGGAACATTTTCATAAAGACCACCCCCTGTAATGTGGGCAATACCGGAAACTTTTACTTCTTCCAATACTTTGTGGATGTCTTTATAATATAATCTTGTAGGTACTAAAAGAGTCTCGTATAAAGGTTTTCCTTCAAACTCTTCTTCGAAGTTAGGGAACACTTTTCTTACCAATGAAAATCCGTTGGAGTGGAATCCTGAGCTTGGCAGAGCAATGATCTTGTTTCCTGCTTTAATAGTAGAACCATCAATGATCTGATCTTTTTCTACAATTCCTACACAGAATCCGGCAACATCATAATCTCCGGGCTGGTACATTCCCGGCATTTCAGCAGTTTCACCACCAATCAATGCGCAATTGTTGTCCTTACATGCTTTCACCATTCCAAGAACGATTTCAGCAGCAATTTCTGAATCAAGCTTACCGCAAGCTAGATAATCTAAGAAAAATAATGGTTTTGCACCGTGGCAAAGGATATCATTGGCACACATGGCGAAGCAGTCAATACCGATAGAGTCATACTGTTTGGTATCCAAAGCTACTTTCAGCTTGGTCCCCACTCCGTCTGTTCCTGAAACCAGCACAGGGTTTTTATATCCTCCGATCTCATAGAAAGCTCCAAAACTTCCCAAATGGTTCAATACATTTGAATTGTGGGTTTCGCCTACCGCTTTTTTGATCTTATCAACCGTTTTGTATCCTTCTTCTTTGTCTACGCCTGCTGATTTGTAAGTGTTGCTCATGTTTAATAATTTTTATTAATGTAGCAATGTATCAGTTTAACAATGTAACAATCATCTTGTTGGAAAAACCAAAAAACTGGTATATTGATACATTGGTATATTGGTACATTTTATTTCTATAATTACTTTTTATATCGATTTTAGAAAATAAAAAAGCCGACAATCTTGGTAGATTATCGGCCGTTATTTTATCTCAGAATTTCAGAGTCCACAGTTTTCCCTTTCTCTGAGAAACATTCTTTAAAAGTGGTCTGAATTTTCATCTTTTTTCTTTTTGCAAAAATAGTAATTTTAAATTAATATTCAAATTCTATTTTTCAAGGATGATTTCAATGGCTGCAATCTTCTTTATTTTTTCTTTTAATTCGCTGTCTTTCTCTTCATTAGAAATCTTCTTAGCCGCTTTATCAAAGTTGTCATTAAAGAAAGGAAGTGAGAAAGTTTCTACAATATTTCCACCGTGGAAAGGGAAACGCTTGGATGCAGCATCTAAAACTCCGGCTCCTCCTCGGCCTCCCGGAGAGGTTGACATTAGTAACATCGGTACTTCATTCCATACGGTTCTGTCTTTGATTCTGGATACCCAGTCGAACACATTTTTGAACGCTGTAGAGTAAGTTCCGTTATGTTCAGGTAATGAGACCAAAAGAAGATTAGCTCCATCAATTTTTGATGCAAAATCATGGGCTTCCTGGGGAACGCCACCTGCCAATTCTCTTTCGTGCTTATAGATCGGCATTTCGAAAGGATTAAGATCTACTACTTCTACTTCTGCATTTTCAAAAAGCGATGATGCGTAAGCTACTAACTGTCTGTTCATTGAAGCATCCGAATTGCTTCCTGCTATTGCTAAAACTTTCATTATTATCTATTTTTATATACTGTGTTCTATTTGTTATTTTAAATAAGCCGGCAATTCCATCGGTACTTCCATTAATAAGATCTCAGCATCTTCTATTGCTTCAATATTAAAGCTCTGAGTGTCCCAGATTCCCAATCCGTCTCTTTCATTCAAAATTCTGTCTCCTACTTTAGCGCTTCCTTTTAAAACGAAGGCATATACCCCGTTTCCTTTTTTATTAAGCATATAGTTTTTGCCATTTCCTGCCTTAAAATTAGCCAGATTAAACCATGCATCCTGATGGATCCAAACTCCGTCATCATTTTTATTCGGCGATAAGATCTGCTGGAATCCATTGATTTTTTCTCCCTCTTTGATGCTTTTCTGATCATAGCGTGGCTCAACATTCAGTTCTTTAGGAAAAATCCAGATCTGCAGAAACTTTACGGCTTCATCTTTGTTTTTATTGTATTCGCTGTGCATTACACCGGTTCCTGCACTCATTACCTGGATCTCTCCTTTTTTGATAACGGCAGTGGTTCCCATTGAATCTTTATGTTCCAAATCTCCTTCCAGAGGAATCGAAATAATTTCCATATCTCTGTGAGGATGTGTCCCAAATCCCATTCCCTGCGAAACGGTATCGTCGTTTAATACTCTCAACGCTCCAAAGTTCATTCTGTCCTTGTTCTGATAATTAGCAAAACTGAATGTATGGTAGCTGTTTAGCCAGCCGTGATCTGCGTGGCCTCTTGAATCTGCTTTATGATATACTGTTTTCATACGTGATTATTTATGGTACAAATGTAAGGGATGAGAGCCTTTGAAACTGTTGATGTAGGTTAAGAAAGGATCTGGGCTGTGGCAGAAGTGTTTTTCTGTTAATACAATGGTAGAAACTTAAGGCATAAAGATTTTATCCAAGACAAATTGACTGAGAATATAAACTAGTTTTGAAATCTAATATTTGAGCTAAAGCCTTTACTGACATGCTTAATTTAATATTATTAGTATTTATTTCAATTTTTATGTCTCTACTGGAGTTCCGAAAATATGTTTGCGGTGATTTTCGCCCCAATCTTTCAGAGATTCCACAACAGGGTGTAGTGTACTGGTATATTGTGTGGGATAGTATTCTATACTTACCGGATAGGTATCCTTAACTATTCTTTCAACTAACCCGTTTTGTTCGAGCTCTTTTAGTTCTTTAGCTAAAACTTTTGAGGTCAGTTTCGGAATGCTTCTTTCAATTTCAGTAAAACGCTTATTTCCTGCATTCAAAGAAATGATAATTTGTAATTTCCATTTCCCATTAATAACATCCAGGGTATCGCGGACAGGTTTTAACGCCTGCATGCAATCTTTATGATTATGTTGCTTTTCCATTTTTTCACTTTCCTTTAGGTAACTGCTATACTTTGGAAAGTAAATTTACAATAATTTTGTCATTCATAAAAACGAAAAAATTCAAAACAAAATGGCAAATATTTTAAATATCCAAACAAGCATCAGCGGAGAAAACTCTGTAAGCAATAAGCTTTCTCAAGCTGTAATTAATCAGTTATTGGATAAAGACCCAAACAGCAAAGTGGTAATCCGTGATCTGGCTTTAAACCCGATTCCCCATCTGGAAATTCATCATTTCAGTGCCTCCAGAATTCCGGATGAAGAAAGGAATGATGAACAGAAGGAAGCCTCAAAATATTCTGACGAATCATTAAAAGAAATCCAGGAAGCTGATATTATTGTAATTGGTGTTCCTTTTTACAACTTTAATTTTCCATCCACGTTAAAATCATGGATCGACAGCATTGCGGTTGCCGGGAAAACATTTTCGTATGCAGACGGAACACCAAAAGGTCTTTTACAAAACAAAAAACTGTTTTTAAATTTTGCCATCGGCGGAGTGTATGAAAACGGACTCATTGAGAATATGGAGCATTATTTAAGAACTTTATTTGGATTCATCGGGATTACAGATGTAGAAGTTTTCAAATCTCAGGGAATGATGGTTCCTCAATTAAAAGAGGAGAATTTTTCAAAGGCAGTTGCAGCTATTGAAACTGCTTTGGCGTAAATCGTGAATTATCATGGTGAATTTTGGCAATTTGTCATTGATAATTTCATTTTTAAACCATTAGCAAAATTAAATATTTAGATCATTAAATTTTGGCTAAAGCCCTTTGGTGATGGCATTAATTGAAAAAGCGGGCTAAAGCCCGCTTCTATTGAATTGTATTATGATTGACTGACATTCGAGGTTTCTGTGCTTCCATCATCCGACTTCTTTCTCTAGCTTCTAACCTGTAATTTCTAACTTCTTCCTTTAAAAATGTACCTGCTGGATTTCCTCTTCTATTTCCTTAGGGGTTTCATCTTCTGATTTTACAAAAATCATTGTAAGGACAGCTCCGATTAGCATGCAGATACCTCCGACTACAATATAATCTATGGCTTGCTTTCCAAAGACACTGCTTACAATGGGTCCTCCGAAAATACCATTGATGATTTGCGGGATTACAATGAAGAAATTGAAAATTCCCATATAAACCCCCATTTTCTTTTGCGGAATCGAATCAATCAGCATGGCATAAGGCATTGCAAGAATACTTGCCCAGGCAAATCCCAATCCTATCATTGAAATCCAAAGGCTATGGATATCTTTGATAAAATACATAGAAATAAGGCCTAATCCACCACAAGCCAAAGCTAAAGCGTGGGTTTGCTTTTTACCAATAAACTTAGCAATCGGGGTCAGGGCAAATGCAAAGAAAATCGCATAGAAATTGTAGCTTCCAAATAAACTTCCCGTCAGATCTCCGGCTTTATTAAATTCCACTGAATGGGTATCATCAGGAGAAAGTCCGAAATGGTGGGTTGCCAGAGCACTGGTTGTGAAAACCCACATGGTAAATAATGCAAACCATGAGAAGAACTGAACAATTCCCAGTTTTTTCATTTGAGAGGGTGCATTCCTGAAATCTTTAAAAATATCCGAGAATTTGGATTCATTTTTTACAATGGGTTTCCCGCCTTCAAATGATGCGAACTCTTCCGGAGAATATTCTTTGGTCGTAATAATGGTATATAAAATTGATAGAATTAAAACTGCTGCCCCGATGTAAAAAGAGTAAATCACATTGTCTGCTACAAAACCTTTGGGAGCAACATTTGACACTCCTAATTTTGTCAGCCAGTTCGGCAAATCAGAACCTATAACAGCCCCAATTCCTATTAAAATGGTCTGAACAGAAAACCCAATGGTTGCCTGGTGTTTCGGAAGCATATCTCCCACCAGGGCACGGAAAGGTTCCATTGCCACATTGATTGATGCATCCATCATAGCCAGGAAAATAACTGCCATCAACAAGACATTGGCAGCCAACATTTGTGTGGCAGAAGCAGCATTAGGAAGCATGACCAAACCTATTGCGCATAAAACCGCCCCAATTAAAAAATAAGGCTTTCTTCTTCCGAGCGGACTCCAGGTATTGTCTCCCATATGCCCGATAATCGGCTGAACAATCAATCCTGTGATTGGTGCAACGAGCCAGAACCAGGATAGTTCATGGACATCCGCCCCGAAATTGGCGAGAATTCTGCTTGCATTACCATTTTGTAAACCAAAAGCCATCTGGATTCCCAGAAATCCCATACTCATATTGATGATCTGAGCCATGGAAAGATTCGGTTTTATTTTTTTCGTAAAAGTACTGTGCGAAGGGTTCATTAGTGTTTTTTTAATTCTTGGATTAAGGTATTCTCAATGGCTGCTTTTTCTGCAACCACTTTATCAACTACATCATTCGGAACAGTTACAGAAAGTACATACTGTTTTACTTTCCAGCTTCCGTTTATTTTTTCTACAACGCCTGAGCCTCTGCAGATTTTCATTTGGGTATCCAGAAGCTCATCAAACCAGGCCAGTTTACTATCTTTGCTGAAATAGATGTTTCTTTTAAGGGAAGTGAAGTTCCAGGTTTTCTTTTTGTCAAAATAAGGTTTGGCCCAAACCATAAAAGCTTTTTTATCCCAAACTTCTGTAGCATCAGTTCCGATAAACGTGGACTCGTCTGCAAAGTAGTTAAAATAGGCATTGAAATCAGCTTTTGCTGCAGCAGTATTAAAGCCGTCCAGCATAGTTCCTATTTCTGTTTTGTCTTTTTCAAATTTGGTCCCGTTGGACTGGGCATGTATTCCCATAAAACCAAGTATAAAAAGCGCTAAAGTGTAAACAATTTTTATTTTTTTCATAGTATCATTGATTTAATCTTAGAGTTCGATAATCATTGGAGTTTTTGCAGGTACAGTGAGACTTTTTTCCATAGAAAATTCCTTTCCTGAAATAACGTCTTTACCTTTTGTCACACCGTTTAATGATTCTGCAAAACGTTTTAAATCTAATGTCTGATCTTTTTCATTATTGTTGACAACTACCATTACATTGTCCTTGGTATCATATCTGAAATAGACAAATACACCATCCTGAGGAACGTAATTTTTAGTTTTCCCCGTATGAATCACTTCTTTCCCTTTTCTCCAGTTTAATAATTTTTGGCTAAACTGATAAAATTCTTTCTGATCGGGAGTCTGTGATGAAGGATTGAAAGCATTCTGCGCATCCGATTTCCACCCACCAGGAAAATCCCTGCGGATATCTGCATCGCCTCCCTTAGTTTTATCTCCTCTCATGCCTACTTCTGAGCCGTAATAGATCTGTGGAATCCCTCTGACCGTAGAAATCAGGGTCAATGCCATTTTGTAGGCTTTAGGATCGGCATTAAAAATCTCATTCCACCTTTCGGTATCGTGATTTTCAAAGAAGACCAGAAGATTATTAATATCAGGATACAGGAAGTCGCTGGTAAAAACATTGTAAAGCTTTACCATTCCTGTGTCCCAGCTTTCTTTTTCTTTAATAGCTTTCGGCATATCACCGTACAGCATAAAGTCCATAACGGAAGGCAGGTTAGAATTGTATCCCGCAGCTTCCCCGGTTTTGGAGTTTTTCTGCCAGGCAGAAATCTGTCCTGCGGTATTAAGCCATGTTTCCCCTACGATATTGAATTTTGGATATTCGTCGGTAATGGCTTTTGCCCATTTGGCCATACCTTCTTTATCGTTGTACGGATAGGTATCTACACGCAGCCCACCCAATTCGGCATATTCAATCCACCAGATTGCATTTTGGGTAAGGTATTTTAAAACCAATGGATTTTTTTGATTAACATCCGGCATGGTGGTATCAAACCAGCCATCCAGTGCATATTTTTTATCAATTTCTGAGGCATTGGTGTCAAACTGGGTCGTTGTTTTGTAATTGGACCGGTAAAAACCATTTTTTCCTTCATCAAACCAATGAATCCAGTCTTTTGAAGGCAGGTCTTTGATGATCCAGTGAGAAACTCCCCAATGGTTGGTTACATAATCCATGACCAGCTTCATATTCCGCTTGTTCAGCTTCTGGGAAAGTTCGCGGTATTCTTCATTAGTCCCGTAGCGGCCATCTATTTTATAAAGATCAGTTTGTGCATATCCGTGATAGGAATATACTTTTTCATTGTCTTCGTTAACGGGTGTAAGCCAAACGGACGTGGCTCCAAGGTTTTGGATATAATCAAGGTTGTTGATAATTCCACGAAGATCTCCGCCATGTCTTCCGTTCGGTAAACTCCGATTTGCCTTTTCAATAAGGTCAGGTCTGGAGTCATTTTTTTCATCACCGTTAGCAAAACGGTCCGGCATGATAAGATACATGACATCTTTTGAAGTAAAAGATTCGCGGTCTGCGGATCCAGGCGCTCTTTGTTTCAGCTCATACGTATAGGAGCTGATATTTTTCTTTCCTTTCTTGAGATTAATTTTAAACTTCGGAACATTGATCTCATTGGTATTGACTGTTACAAAAACATAATTGGGATTTTCAACTTTTTTTAAGTCTTTTATCTGAATACCGTCGGAAAGTTCAATTTCATTTTGGGCAATATCTTTTCCGTATACCAGGATCTGAAGTTCAGGATTTTTCATTCCTTTCCACCAAAAAGCAGGTTCTACTTTCTGAATCTGTGAAAAAGCCACAGATGCTGCTGAAAGGGCAAAAATTGTATATATTTTTTTCATTTATGATTGTATTTTGATCAATAGTTTTGTTAAAAAGTAATGCCCCGGCCCATTTTTCCGAATATAATGAACCGGGGCATAACAAACTTATGAATTAAATCTTAATTGACTGGCTTTACAGAGACAGCAAAACCGCCGCTTCTCGCCATTTTGAAATTCAATTTAGATTTGCTGGTGATCTGTTTTTTGTAGATGTTATAACTTTGAGGATTATCAATATAATCGGCATCTTTTCCATCTTCGTAAACGGTTACCTCATATTTTTTCCCTTTATCCAGGAAAGAGAAATCTACGGTGTATTCACGCTTATTTTCATCAGTAATGCCTCCTACAAACCAATTGTCAGTACCTTTTGCCTTTCTGGCAGTGATGACATAATCTCCCGGCTCTGCCGATAAAATCTTAGTATCATCCCAGTCTGCAGCAACATCCTTGATAAACTGGAATGCATCCATATGCTTTTTATAGTTTTCAGGAAGGTCCGCCGCCATCTGAAGAGGCATATACATCGTTACATACAGGGCAAGCTGTTTGGCAAGTGTAGTTTTCACAAAACGCTTATCTCCAGGGAAATAATAATCTAATTTAGTCTGGAAAATACCCGGTGTGTAATCCATAGATCCCCCCATCCATCTTGTAAACGGAAGAACGGTCTGGTGGTCAGGTTTATTTCCTCCGAATGCTTCGTATTCAGTTCCTCTGGCTGCTTCTGCAGAAATATAGTTCGGATAGGTACGGCTTTCACCTGTAGGGCGTACAGATTCATGGGAATTGACCATGATTTTATAATCGTTTGCTTTTTCAGCAATTCTGTAAAAATGGTTGATTGTCCATTGTGAGTAATGGTGTTCTCCTCTTGGGATGATATCTCCCACATAGCCTGTTTTTACGGCATCATAACCGTATTTGTTCATCAGCTGGAAAGCTTTATCCGACCATCTTTCATAATTGGTTGCAGAACCTGAAGTTTCATGGTGCATGATAAGCTTAATGCCTTTCGAATGGGCATAATCATTCAGCATTTTGATGTCAAAATCCGGATACGGTGTAATGAAATCGAAAACAAATTCTTTGGAATGACCGAACCAGTCTTCCCAACCGATATTCCAGCCTTCAATCAATAATCCCTGGAAACCGTTTTCAGCAGCAAAGTCGATATATTCTTTAACTTTTGTATTGTTAGCCGCATGTTTTCCGTTTGGCGTCAATTTTGAGAAATCTGTTTTGTCCAGATGTACGTTTTCAGCAGTAGAATAAGCCCACTGGGATTTTCCGATGATCATTTCCCACCATACACCCATGTATTTGGTAGGATGAATATAAGAAGTATCGGTATATTTTGTAGGCTCATTAAGGTTAAAAATCATTTTAGATTCCATCACCTCTTCTGCTTTTGGAGAAACGATAATGGTTCTCCAAGGGGTTACTGAAGGGGTTTGAATATATCCTTTTGCCCCCTGTCTGTCAGCAGTAAGATGTGTTTTGAATTTAAAATTCCGGGCATCCACTTCAAGATGGGAAGCCGGATAATCTAAAACAGCTGCTTCTGCTACATTTACATATAAAGGATCTTTACCTTCTTTTTTAAGCATCAATGGAGACTGAACAGCATTTTTAACGAGAGCCTGAGAGGCATTAGCATCGAATGCCTTATCCCATTGGGAAGGAATTTCGGAGATCTTTGTTTCCTGATATTGATATTCCTGGGAATCATAGTCTGCAACAATCCACCATGCTTTCATATCTGTAGGAAAGTCGATTTCAGAATCTTCTTCTCTGATCACGAAATAATTCAGGTTTTTCTGCTGTGGAAATTCATATCTGAATCCCAATCCATCATTAAACAATCTGAACTTTACAACAATACTTCTGCTTGTAGAAGCCTGATCCAAGGTAACGGCAAGTTCGTTGTAATTGTTGATATAGTTTTTCTTTTCGCCCAAAACCGGCTGCCAGGTTTCGTTTTTAGAGTCACGTTTTTCTTGTGTTTTCGTGAACCCGTTGTTCAGGTCAAATTTTGCGTCTTCCGCTTTAGCTATTTCAGAAGCGAATTTAATAGCTGAGTCTTTAAATAATCTTAATCCTAATTTAGAATCTTCTACCACCACAGCACCATTGTATTTCAGATTATAATAGGGTACTCCCTGTTTCAGCTGAAAGTTCATTTCAAATTTTCCATCCGGTGATTTCAAAGACTGTGCATTAACACCTGCGAACATCATTGAGAGCAATATCGCTCCAACTGTAATTTTCTTCATAATGATTATTTATAAACTTAAAAATAGATAAAGTGCTGCGGTAAAGCAACACTTTATCAAATTATTTTGGACGTTTTACAATTTTGTAACAGTTAACTTGTAATAGGCCGAATTATGTAAATCCAGTTCTATTTTATAGTTTCCTGCTTCGGATACTTTATAATTAGGATCACCGTCTACTGTATTTTCAGCATTGAAATAAGTTTGTACGGCCTTTCCTGAAACCAGAGTCTGGTCATCTTTCTTAGGCTGGAATTTTAGTGCCCAGTCGTCATTTCCTCTAAATTTAAATGATCCTGTACTACTCAACATAATTGAATTGATTACGTAAGTCTTTGTAGCCGGATTATAAACAAAATCTGTATCTGAGTTCCATCCTGTAGGCGTAGCATCTCCGATTATACCAAAGTTTGCCAACACCGATGAATAGGTATTTGCAGCCCAATCAACTTTAACATAGTATGTTCCTATTACAGGGGCTTTTATGTTTGCTCCGTCTCCAACTAATTTTCCGGTATTCGTTCCGTCATCTCCTTTATTTCCCGGCCAATCTTGATTGATCGCAAATTTGTATTGTCCGTTTTCACCTGTAAGATTACTAATCCAGATGAATCCTCTGTATTTATTATCTTTCTCAGGAGAGAACAGGTTTGGTGAATTGGCAGGATTCCAATTTGCATAACCTGCTGCTCCGGCATATCCACCAGGTACATTAATCTTCGGATATACCAAATCCGGGTTTGGAGTATAAGGTGTTACTTTAAGGGCTATTACATTGGAATAAAAAGCTGCTGATCCTACAGATGTTTTTAGTCTTGCTTCAATATCATTTACAACATCTGGTGTCGCTCCGATATTGAACATAGCAGCATTCATTGCAGCATGGATAACTGAACCTGTCATTAAATCATTGGAAAAATCAACAGTAGCACTTTTTTTAAAATTGTTTCCTTTGATCCCGAATTCTATCTGCTGGCTGGAAACTACAGCGATATTAAATGTTGGTTTCGTCCATGTGAAATTAATCACAGCATCATTGGCAACGAGTTCATTAAGAACTATTGTACTTTTATCAGAAGAAAGCTTACCTGCGTTTGTTTCACTAATCACAGCCTGATCTTCATCCTTTTCGCAGGAAATAACCAGAAAACCAATGAGGGCTATGGTTAATAATCTAAATATTTGTTTCATTTTATTGTGTTTTTAATTAATATCCAGGATTCTGAATCAGGTTAGGATTGGCTATAATATCTTTATTTGGGATGGGGAAAAGATTTCTATAGCTTTCAACAGCTTTTCCATCTTTAACATTCCCTTTCCATGGCCATAGATAATCTCCTGTAGTAAATTTGTTGAAACGGACAAGATCTGATCTTCTAGATGTTTCCCAAGATAATTCTCTTGCTCTTTCATCTAAAATAAAATTCAGATTTATTGAAGTTACGTTTCCACTTGTATTACCATAAGCACGTTCTCTTAATTGGTTAACGTAAGTGACTGCAGTTGCCTGACTACCTCCACTTCCTCCTCTAAGAACAGCTTCTGCATACATAAGGTAGATGTCTGCTAAACGATATAGAGGAATATCAGCCTCCACCCAGTTATCATGTGCCCCTACAGATCCATTGCTTTTAACGTTCTTATACTTGATAAATGCATATCCATCTGTAAAAGAACCCAGATCGTTAATTTCCAAATTCTGTCCTGCTGTAAAAAACCTTCCTCTTTTATCAGTTCCATTAGTTGGGAATAGGTTTACAAATGCCTTTGTCGTTCTGATTCCGCTCCAACCACCATTGATTCCAAAATCAGAAGCTTTCATACCCCCACCTACTGCTGCATGGACTAAGTAAGTAGTTCCTCCGTTGGTTTGTGTATTAATCCCATCAAAATTTACACTTAGTATCTGTTCTGGATTACTGATATTATTATCTGCAAGGAACAGCTCATCATACTTTGGCTTTAAAGAATAACCTGCTGCAATTACTTTATTACAATAAGTAATACAGTCTGTATTTCTCTGTGTTCCTGTATATACTTCAGCATTTAAATATAATTTTGCCAATAACGCCCAAGCTGCAGCTTTGTCTGCTCTGCCATATTCATTGGTTTTAGGCTCTTTTAATTCACCTGCTACTGCAACCAATTCAGATTCTATGAAGTTAAATAATGATTTTCTGTCTATTCTCTGTGGAGGATTTACAGATCCAGGAAGATATGTTTCATCTACAAAAGGTACATTCCCGAACATATCAATTGCATGGTAATAGGATTGTGCTCTTAGGAAACGGGCTTCGGCTCTCATTAATTTTGCCTGAGCAAGGTTGTCTCCGGTAATATTATTTGCTGCTAATTTTTCGTCTGTAACATTTCTCAGAAATTCATTACAAAAAGCAATTTCCGTATATACTCTGTAATACATTGCAGCAATAAATTCATTAGAAGCATCCCATGTCATTTTATGAAGGGTATGAAGATTTCCATCATTCCAACCTATTACTGCTTCATCAGTAGTTATTACATTAAGGGTATACAGTAATCTTGTATACTGTGAAAAACCTCCGTTAATTCCATTAATATCACTATCAGGCTGGTCACCATCTCCACTTACCTGTCCTCCCATAGCAAGACCTCCATAGAGTTTTGCTAAAATATTTTTATAGTTGGAAAAATCTTTATAGATACTTGCAGAGGTAACATCTGTTATTGGCTCTCTTTCCAAATCTTTTACACATGACGCTGTAGTCAGTAGAAATGCAGCAGAAAGAGGCAATACTATATTTTTAAGTTTGATTTTATTTAGTTTCATCGTAATTATTATTTAAAATTGAAAATTAAAGCCCAATGAATATACTCTAGGCATCTGATAATATCCGTTGTCTATGTTCCCAAAAACTTCAGGGTCCACCCCTGTATATTTAGTAATTACAAAAACGTTTTGTGCCATACCATATACTTTCAGATTACTTCCTTTAGAGAAAACTTCACCGAAATTATAGCCAATATTGATATTATCTAATCTTAAGAATGATGCATTCTCTACATAAATATCCGATTTGTACTGAGGTACAGAGAATTTATATTCTGGAGCAGTGGAGAATACATTTTGAAGGTATTCGTTTGTAGACGCAGACTGCAATGAACTATTGGATGCCATGTTGTTATAAACATAGTTTCCTAATACGGCTCTTGCACTAAGCGCAAAATCCCAGTTTTTATGAGATACTTTAGTTGAAAAACCTAAAATAGCATCCGGAGTAGTAGACTTGTAATAGTACATATCTTTTGTATTGATCATGCCATCTGCGTTTCTATCTACATATGCTCCGTCTACAGGTTTTCCATTAGTATCATATACCTGCTGATATACCCAGAATGAATTTGGAGCATATCCTACAGCATGTGCCTGAATTCTGTTTCCGGCACCTCCCTCAATACCACCGACTTCCATATTGAATGATTCATCTGCTCTGTCTTTCAATTTAGTTACAATTGGATTGTAATGTGTTGCATTAAAGCTTAATTCCCAAGTAGTCTTTTCATTTTTAACAGGAACTACTGTAATGCTTCCTTCAATACCTTCATTCTTCATATCTCCCACATTTTGCCAGCTGGCATTACTTAAGCCTCCTGCTGCTTCATCAGCATATACCAATAGATCCTTAGTGTCTTTTCTGAAAAGGTCGATAGATCCGGTAATTCTATTTTGAGTAAAACCAAAATCCAATCCTATATTTTTTGTAGTGGTAGTCTCCCATGTAAGATTTGGATTATAATTGGCAGGTCTGAACATAAAATAATATTCGTTCCCAAATTGATAACTAGCACCTGGATAACTTGGATTATATGCGGCAAATGCAGGGTAATTATTAGGTTTATTTCCGTTTAGAGCCGGTAGTTCCTGCTGTCCGGTTTTTCCCCATCCCGCTCTCAATTTTAAAGTACTAATTGCTGAAATATTTTTGATGAAGTTTTCTTCATTAAGCTTCCAAGCCAAAGAAACTCCAGGAAAGACACCCCATACATTATCTCTTGTCCCGTTAAAGAATCTTGAGGAACCATCTTTACGAACAGATCCAGAAATAATATACTTATTAGCTACTGTGAAAATAGCTCTTCCATAAAAAGATATTAGTGTATTCTGTGTTTCAAAATCTAGATCCGGTGGTAAAGTAGTACCATTTCCTTTATAAGTAATAGCTCCCGGAACAATTGTGCGGAAATCCTGGTAAGCATATCCGGCTGTAATATCTACTCCTGTATTAATTGGAGCTATATTTTTAACATAATTAAAATAGGTTTCCAAAAGTTTGTTCTTTTTTTCCATCGAGTAGAAATTAGAACTTCCTTTGTCACCGTAACCAGGTCTGTAGTTTGCATCTTTAAATTTGTGTCCTTCACTTTTTGTATAATCATAACCGGCATTCACATTAAAATGCAGGTCAGGAAGAAAGTGAAGTTTGTAATCTAACTGAATATTTCCCAATCCTCTGGTCACAGATGATACATCTCGTACGCCATCAATTAACCCAAGAGGGTTGGTATTGGCATTCACATTATATCCTGTTGCTGATCCTGAATCCAACCATTCATAATATCCTCCATAATTGGAGTTTCCGGAATATACAGGCTGTGTAGGGTCAAAATAAGTAGCTGCTTTGATTACTCCTCCATCTACAAATCTGTTATCTGTGAAAGTTCCTTTGGCATTGACATTTACTGATAAATGATTATCTAAGAACTTAGGATTTAAGTTCAAGCCTACTGAGGTTCTACGGAAAGAATTTGATCTTACAATACCGTTTTGTTCGTTATAACCTAATGATAAACGGTAAGGCAAGCCTTTAATACCTCCTGACAGGGCTACATTATTGTCTGTTCCCCAAGCTGCCTGGTAAATCTTGTCCTGCCAATTCGTATCTGCATTTCCAAGTTTGGTCTTGTAGTTTGCCGGTGCGTAGGTATTGACAAAATCTCTAAACTCCTGTGCATTTAACACATCTACATTTCCCATTTTCGTAGAAACCGAAGCTACTGTTGAGAAATTCACTTTAAATTTCCCGGAGCTTCCTTTCTTAGTTGTAATCAAAATAACACCATTAGAAGCTCTATTACCATAAATAGCAGTAGCAGAAGCATCTTTCAGGATATCAAATGTTTCAATATCATTGGGGTTGATGAGAGATAAAGGATCAGAAACACCATTCATTCCCACAAAATCCTGAGGAACTCCATCAATAACAATTAATGGAGAGTTTTCTCCACTTAAAGAAGATGTTCCCCTGATTCTAATTTTTGTACCCGACCCCGGAGCACCGCTGTTATTCGTAATCTGTACTCCAGGTGTTTTACCCTGGATCAGCTGACCTGCAGAAGTTGCTCCTCCGTTGAAGTCTTTGGCAGTAACTGAAGTAATAGATCCTGTAAGGTCAGATTTCTTTTGTTTTCCATACCCGATCAATACAACCTCTTCGATTTTTTTCTCCTTGGTTATAGAGTCTTGTGTCTGTGCATGTATCATTGAACTAGCCAATAAAAAGGCAGGCGCAATTTTTAATACCGTTGTAAAATTTTTCACAATATCGTTTTTTTTAGTTTCGTTTCTTTAATAATGCTGTACAACCAGCCTTGCAATTTATAAAAAATTTAGAATTATTATAATATTATTGAAAATTTAGATAAATTTATGTAAATTGCTTGTCTGTTAAAAAACCAAATATCTGTTTTCCATAACATTACGTTAATATATGCGATGCATAATATATTGATATAATTAACAAAAAGTTAAACATTTGTTTAACTAAATGTAATATTTCTGTCTGGCAGACGGGTAAAAAACTTATTATAACCGAATATTAGGCGGTTCTAGGAGATAATTCTTATCTTTGCAGTTAAAACTTTACGATAAATGTCAAACAGAAAGATGATTACGGCAGCTTTGCCTTATGCAAACGGACCGGTTCATATAGGACATTTGGCAGGTGTGTATATTCCTGCGGATGTCTACGCAAGATTTCAGAGAAGATTAGGAAAAGATGTAGCATTTATCTGCGGATCGGATGAGCATGGGATTCCTATCACCATTAGAGCAAAAAAAGAAGGAGTAACACCTCAGGATATTGTGGATAAATACCATGAGATCATCAAAAAATCTTTTTCAGATCTGGGAATTTCTTTTGATGAGTATTCCAGAACAACCTCTAAAAAGCATTACGAAACGAGTCAGGATTTCTTTAAGGTCCTTTATGAAAAAGGGAAATTTACGGAAGAGATTTCTGAGCAGTATTTTGATGAACAGGCCGGAGAATTTTTGGCAGACCGATATATTGTAGGAACATGCCCGAACTGTGGGAATGAAAATGCTTACGGAGACCAGTGCGAAAAGTGTGGGTCTACCCTATCGCCTTCAGAACTGATCAATCCGAAATCCATGTTAAGCGGAAATGTTCCGATTCTTAAGGAGACCAAAAACTGGTATCTTCCCTTAAATGAATATGAAGATTTTCTGAACGAATGGATCATTGAAGGCCATAAAGATGACTGGAAACCGAATGTATACGGACAGGTTAAATCATGGTTGAATGATGGTTTAAAGCCACGTGCCATGACCAGAGATCTGAACTGGGGAGTTCCTGTACCGCTTCCAAATGCAGAAGGGAAAGTGCTTTACGTTTGGTTTGATGCCCCTATCGGATATATTTCTTTCACTAAAGAATGGGCAGAGAAAAACGGAAAAGATTGGAAAGATTACTGGCAGAATGAAAACAGTGATCTGGTTCATTTTATCGGAAAGGATAATATTGTATTCCACTGTATTATCTTCCCTGCAATGATGAAAGCTCACGGTGATTATATCATGCCGAAAAATGTTCCTGCCTTTGAATTCTTAAACCTTGAGAACGATAAGATCTCAACGTCCAGAAACTGGGCGGTATGGGCACATGAATATGTAGAAGAATTCCCGGGACAACAGGATGTGTTAAGATATGCACTTCTTTCGTCTGCTCCGGAAACAAAGGACAATAATTTTACCTGGAAAGATTTCCAGACTAAAAATAATTCTGAGCTGGTAGGAATTTTCGGTAACTTTATCAATAGAGTTGCTGTTCTTATCCATAAATATTATGATGGTATTGTTCCTCAGGGAGATGTAAAGAGTCCTGAATTAGGAGAAATTAACAAAACCGCTAAAGAAATTTCAGGATTCTTGGAAAATTATGAATTCAGAAATGCATTAACGGCATTAATGAATCTTGCCCGTTTCGGAAATCAGTACCTTCAGGCTGAAGAACCCTGGAAAACGATTAAGGACAGCCCTGAAAAAGCAGCACAATCCTTATTTGTAGGAGCTCAACTGGCAGTTGCTTTAGCTCAGCTTTGCGAGCCATTCATGCCTTTTAGCTCTGAAAAGCTATTAACCATGTTCAATGCTGAACAGGTGAACTGGAGCGATGTTGAAAACAAATCTGTTTTAATAGAAACTGGTCATAAAATCAATGAAGCTTCTCTTCTTTTCTCAAAAATTGAAGACAGCGTCATCGAAGCTCAGATTGAAAAACTGGAACAGACCAAACAAAACAATAAAAAAACAAACCCTAACGCCAACCCTATGAAAGAAGAGATTTCTTTTGATGATTTTGCTAAAATAGACCTTAGAACAGCTACCATTTTAGAAGCTGAAAAAGTAGAAAAAGCGGATAAATTATTAAAATTCAAAGTAGATACAGGGGTTGATATCAGAACTGTGGTTTCAGGTGTTGCAGAAAGTTTCACACCGGAAGAACTTATCGGGAAACAAGTAATGATCTTATTGAACCTTGCTCCAAGAAAGATCAGAGGAATAGAGTCTCAGGGAATGTTCTTATTAACGACAAAACCTGATGGAAAACTGTCTTTCGTAACACCGGATGACAGCAATGTGGAAAATGGTATTGAGATAGGATAATCTATTTTTAAGATAAAGCAAAAGACACATGAAAAATCATGTGTCTTTTTTTATTTTATACTCCATCCTTAAAACAAAATTTAAACTCAATGACCTTAAAAACTTGATATTAACCTTAACACCATTAAAAAGAGTTTAGCGATTAAGAGTATTAAGAGATTGCTTTGCTGCGCTCGCAATGACAAGGCAATATTTATTTTTTAGTCAGTTTTGCCAGATAGGAATCTTCATCCTGCATTATTTTTTCTACCTTAAAGCCGTTATTTTCTGCGGCATTTTTCAAAGTTGTAAAATCAAGGTAGAGCCATTTGATAGGATCTTCAGATTCTCCTTTATAATGAACCACATAATCCAGTTCACCATAATAGCCGCCTGCCGGAATATAAACTCCCCCATCTTCATCACGGTCGAACATATACAGAATATCTGTGCTGTCGATCAGGATCTGTCCGTTATCATTAATTAAAGTGTACAGCTTCTGAAGATAGGTATCAATTTTTTCCAGACTTTCAAAAATTCCGGTTCCATTCATCAGAAGCAGGATGGTATCAAAGGTTTCACCGGAAAAATCAAGCATATTTTCGCATACCGCTTTTTTAATTCCCCTAAGCTTACAGACTTCAACAGATTTTGGTGAAATATCCAGTGCCAACACATCAAGATTTCTTTCGTTCTGAAGATACAAAGCATGAGAACCGGCACCGGCACCAATGTCCAGAACTTTCCCCTGAGCCAGCTCAAGTGCTTTCTGCTCAATATCGTTCATCTCCTCAAAATCTCTGAAAAGATACGCTACCGGAAGCTCATCCAGTTCTGATATTGATGTTTCTGTCTGCAGATCCTCAGGATTTTCATTGCGAAAATAATCCCAGACTGCCTTACCCATTAAATCTTTCATTGCTGTCTTTAAAGGGGCAAAGATAAGAGTTTCGGGTTCGGATTGCAAGTTTGTCTGCGGTGAGGATTGAGAGTTTGAGGGTTTGAGAGTAAATGAGTTTGAAAGTGATTTTGGTTGCTGGTTTGTTCGTTGCTGGTTACTGCGTAATTATTAAGTTAATGAATTATTGTCTGGTATGGGATGTCTTGGTTCTTGATTCTTGATTCTTGATTCTTGGTTCTTGGCTCTCGGCTCTTAAACCTGCCATTCACCATTCACTTGCAAAGCAAAATTCACCATTGACCTAATAATCCTACCCCATCGAATCCTTCTCCTTATGCCTATCCTTTTCCGATTCATTCTCTGCAACGCCGGCTTTCCAGTAAGAATAAGCATTGAGTTCCTGTGAAGTCCAGTTTTTTTCTTTTCTGAGATAGGTACGGATTTCTTTAACGCTTGAAAACTCGGCCGCAACATATCCGAATTTAGTAGTTTCCGGAATCGTGATATTTTTTACCGTATCCACCATCTCACTGCTGATATGCGGAGTTGCATTATGAAGCCATTTAAATTCAATATCAGCCTTAGTTTTAAGGATCTGTTCGTCTTCTTTTCCGTGAACTTCGATGATGCAGACTCCTTTCGCTGTTTCCGGTAAAGTTTCCAGCATCGCACTCAGAACAGGAATGGCAGTTGCATCTCCTACAAACAGGTACCATTCAGCATCCGGATACATTTCTTTAGCTTCGGTTCGCATCATGATGCCCAGTTTGGATCCGGCTTCAGATTCCCGGGCCCATTTTGATGCGGGACCGCCATCACCATGGTCTACAAAATCAATGATCAGCTCATTTTTGTCCAGATCAATCCCTCTGTGGGTATAGGTTCTTATGGCAGGAGCTACTTCTTTTGGAGGATAAACCCATTGGCGGTTTTCATCCAACGTCGGAAAATGAATTTCATCCAAACCTACAGGAGGAACAGCGATCTTATTATTATCACCAATGGTGGTATTTTTAAACAAATGAGCTTCGGGAGAATACAGATAGACTCTGATGTAATGATCTGTGATATATTCTTTTCTTATCAGTTCTGCAACAATCCGCCCTGTTTGAATTCTTGACATATCTTTTAAT
Source organism: Chryseobacterium sp. CCNWLW53 (assembly GCF_037083525.1). NCBI lineage: Bacteria > Pseudomonadati > Bacteroidota > Flavobacteriia > Flavobacteriales > Weeksellaceae > Chryseobacterium > Chryseobacterium sp. CCNWLW53. The sequence continues at coordinate 122,483 of NZ_JBAOJR010000006.1, forward strand.
TTATTGATACAAATTTAATTTTATTTTGTCTAAATAAAATTAAATAATTCAAAAAAAGTAAAGCCCCACTAAAAAATTATAGCAGAGCTTTACTCGTGAAAAACAAGGTATCTTTAAACCGCAGGCCCGGCTGCGTCTTTTATTTCTTCTAATAATTGTTTCCGTTCACGGAGTCTTCTTCTGGCAATTACAGATTTACCGCCGAGAACTCTGATGAATCTCAAATACCGGAATCTTTCCCTTCCAAAATGATGTGTCATGACGTACAGCAGCACTCCAAAACCTACCAAAATAATATATCCGAAGATCTTTTTGCCGGCCACAATAATGGCATTCAGCTGAAGCGTCTTCATATTCGCGGCTAAAGTCTGAGGACTAACCGTCATTCCATCAATATATACCGCCAGATCTCCTACCGCTGTTATCTGGAAACGGTACTGAAACCATGAATACAATGCTGAGAAAAAGCCCACCGCAAGAAACGTTCTCCATACCAAAACCAGCCCTATTGCAGCCAGCATATCATCCATTTCAAGTTTATCCAGGGTATAGAACCACACTGAAATGAACAATGAACACGTCCCGTATCCTTTTAACAACATCGGCAGGTACCAGTTCTCATAATTGAATTCTAAAACCATCGAAAAGTACATAATCAATGCATACCCCATCATTGCTGAAAACCCTGAGAAGATGTACATTTTCAATGGTATTTCTTTTTTAAACCAAAATACAGCAATTGTTCCTGCCAGGATAATTCCAGGAATCATGAGTAGATTCAGCCCTGCGTTCGTTTGCTGATCATATCCGAGAACTCCTACTGCAAAGGTATTCTGCAGTGCAGTCGTTCCTAAGAACATTCCCAGAAACAACAGCATAAACAGACCATGCTGCACATTATTTTTTTTGAATATCGTGAATGATAAATAAGGCCTTTTTAAAGTAAACTGACGAACCACCAGCAAAGCAAAGCTTACGAAAGCAGCCATACTCGCATTCATAATATGTTTTGAATTCCACCAATCCTGTTGCTTTCCAAAAGAAAAAACATAGGCGGAAAACATAAACGTAGAAACGAATAACATGATACTCATCCAGTCAATATAATGTAACGGAACTTTTAAGGCAAAGTATTTATCATGCATAAATATCCAGTGGATCAGGGCAAGAATGAAACACAATACCGCTGCAATGATGTAAAAATACTGCCAGTTGTAATGAATGGAAACGACCACTGAATAATAAGCTGCCACCTGGTTCATCACTAAAACAAAGGTGTAAAACAGTCCATAAAACATCCCTCTGTTACCGATCATTGTCATTAACGGAAGGAATAATTCAATAGTCACCATCATCTTTAAAAACCCGATAAACAGAGCCGTAAACACAAATACCATTGGCTGCATCGTTGTTCCATTGATGTAGCTCAATACTCCTAAAAGTACGAGCAGCACCGTCATTTTATCTCTCACCTTGAATCTCATCTTCATTCTGAGAACGATCGGCATACAGGCGCCCATTCCTATTGTGGTAGCATAATTGGCCCACATAAAATATTCTGTCATCGCACCGGTACCGCTCACCAGATAACTGATGTTTCCGGTGTACACCCCGCCAAGCGGCATCACGACTGCCAATAGCAGTACGATGAGCAGCAGCTGTACGGGTTTGGGTACCCAGTCGTTGTATAGTCCTTTGTTGTACATGAATTTAGAAATTAGATATTAGAGGTTAGAAGTTAGAGGATGGAAGCAGGAGATGGAAGTTTCTTTTGTCATCATACTTCTGCTTTCCAAATAAGTTCTGTTTAAAAAAAATTAAAAATAAGAAAGGGACCGGAAGTTATGATTCGTCTGCATCAACTTCCCTCTTCTGACTTCCGGCTTCCCTTCTAAAATCTTTCAATCATTAAATGCTTAAATCTTTCAATCCTAATTAATATTTACATTCATATTCATTCCTGCGCTCAGTTTTTCCAGATCTTCTTTTTTATTAGAGTTGCTGAATTCTATTCTTACTGGAATTCTCTGCTGTACTTTGATAAAGTTACCTGTAGAATTGTCGGTAGGAACACTGGAATATCTTGAACCTGTCGCTGCTGAAATGGCAGTGACTACTCCTTCAAATTGTTTTCCTCCCAAAGCATCAGCGGTCATTGTCATCTTTTCACCGATCTTAATGTTAGGCATCTGGCTTTCCAGAAAATTAGCTGTTACCCATTTCTGGCCATTCAGAACGATGGTAGCGACTTGCTGACCCGGCTGAATCAATTGTCCTTCAGATATCGTTCTGCGTCCCATGATTCCATCGTAAGGTGCGGTGATGACAGTATAAGAAAGATTGATCTTTGCCATATCCAGTGCTGCCTTTGTTCTTTTGATCTCTGCATCATTAATTCCTAATTTACTTTTTACCTCAGTTGTGGAAAGGTTAGCCGACTGTTTCTGGTTGACTAAGGTTTCATATGCTGCTTTCTGAGCATCATATTCTGTTTTGATCTGGTCGTACTGTTGTCTGGTCACCGCTTCTGCGGCAAGAAGGTTTTTATACCGGTTTAAATTCTGCTCGGCATTCCATAATCTTGCTTTGGCACCGGCAATATTAGATTCCATGACACTTACGTTATTGGAAACTGTATTTACGGATGAACTTGTTGCTGATCTCTGGGCAATTGCATTCTGATACGCAGCTTCTGCCTGGCCTAACTGGGTTAATAGTTCATTCTTATCCAGGATGACCAGGGTATCTCCTTTTTTAACCTTCTGGTGCTCTATAAATTTTATATCTTTAATATAAGCCGAAACCCTTGTATTGATTGGGTTAATGAATTCTTCTACCTGAGCAGCTTCCGTATACGTTTTGTCTCCTATGTGAAAATATTCGCGGACCAGCCAGAAAAGTCCGAATCCTATAACCAGGAATACAACCGTATTAGAAATGATGGCTCTGATTTTATTTTTTTTGTTCTGTTTCTTTTTAACGGCTGCTCTCGACTGTGCCGGTGTGGCCTGGGTATTTTGAGTATTTTGTTCCTTGTTTTCCATTATCTTGATTTTCAGTTTTAAAATTAAAGCGTGCCTGCAGCCTTCAGCAGGTTATAATATTGATACAATACATTGATCTCCGCATTGGCATAGTCCAGTTCCGACTGAAGTTTCTGGTTCTGCGCATCAATCATTTCTGCCTGTACCGCTAACTGGTTTAAATATTTGGCTTCCGTAATCTTGTAGTTTTCTTCAGCCAGTCTTTTGGAATCATTCAGGATATCAGCCTGCTGAATAGATTCCTGGTATTTTACATAAGCTGCATTCACTGCCATATCTACATTCTGCTGAACGAGCATCACTGCATCGCTGGCCTGTGTTTTCTGTAGTTCACCAAGCTTAACTTTTTCTTTTGTCTTGTATAAATTATCAATATTGTAGCTCAATGAAACACCAGCCTGCCATCCTCCGGAATACATATCCAAAACAGGATTTCTATTCGTAATCGGACGTTGTAAAGTATAACCTCCGAATCCGGAAAGCGTTGGCATTTGATCCGTTTTTATTATTTCAATATTTTTATCAGCAACATCAATATTTTTCTTTGCTGATTTCAGCTGAGGATTACTGTCGTGAGCAAGATCCATATAATAATCGATACCGATCCCGGATTCTTTATCCGTTAAACTTTCAACAGGAACAATTTCTGTATCGGAAGGAAGTCCTAACGCGATATTTAAATTGTAATTAAGGATCTTTTTGTTATTTGTAAGGGTAAGAATTCCCTGATCCAGATTTTTGATGGCCAACTCTCCACGGATAACCTCATTACGGGTCACCATACCCTGCTGATAAAACTTCTGGATATTTTTCAGACGTTCCTGAGCCAGTTTTTTGTTATTCTGAAAAACGGTTTCCTGGTTCAATATTTTATAGATATCCAGATAATTGGAGATCACGAGAAATTTCACATCAAGCTTATTTTTTTCCAAATCCAGTTCTGAAAGCTGCTCACGTAGACCTGCCATCTCAATGGACTTATTCACCAAACCTCCTTTAAAGATCAGCTGGGTAGCCTGTACAGCATATGAGCTTCCGTAATGAGGCATCGGAATATCGGTTGAGTTCGAAAAATCTTTGTCTATTGCTACCGCATCGCCTAAATAGAACTGGCTTGTAGAAGCTGTAATATTAGGGAGCTTTTGAAGTTTTGCAACATTTGTACTCTGTTTTGCAATGTCAATATTCTGCGCAGCCACTTTTAACTGCTGGTGGTTTTTCACAGCCATATCGGCTGCCTCACCTGCAGTCATCTGTTTGATCTGTTGAGAAAAAAACAGCGCAGGGAATAGAGCTATCACGAATGATAGTGCTGTTTTTACATTATTTGTCATTTTACCTTGTTTTACGAAGGCAAAGTTACGGTGGCTACAAATTCAATCAAATGTTTGAATTTTGGAAAAAGATGTTCAAATGTAAGATTTTAACTTTCAAACTGATGTCTGTACTGTCGTGGGCTTACTTCGAGATGCTTTTTAAAAAAGTGAGAAAATGCATATTGATCGCTGAAACCGAGGATTGAAGAAATCTCTGAAACAGGTTTATTGGAGGAGTTCAAAAGCACTTTGGCTTCATTCATTACAATTAAAGCAATGATCTGGCTGGCAGATTTCCCGGTAATGGATTTCACGACTGAGGAAAGATGTCTGGTTGTAATCGACTGCCTTTCGGCATAAAACTCAACGGTTCTTTCTGTAAGATGATGTTCTGCGAGATCTGTCAGGAATACAAAAACAATCTCTTCCTGTCTGGACATCTGATTCATGGAATTGTTATCTTCCTTGGAAATAATTCCCGCCATCTGATAACAGAAAACGGAGAAAAGATGTTCCACCATCTCTTTTTTGTAGAGCATTTCAGTATCTGAATCTAAAATATATTTAAGAAAGTTAACACTTTTCCAGACCACTTCCATTTCATTTTCAGGAAAAGGAACCCCCTTATTCATCTGCTGACGGAAATAACGATAGGTGATCAGCCTGTTGAATTTCAATGACAGTGCAGAGATAAAATCTCTTTTGTAAGAAACCATTCTCGACTGAAAATCGCCGCTTACGGAAACCATTTCATAAATCGTCTGAGGGTCGGTTACCATAAACATATTGGCAGAAAGCTCCAGATCACTGAAATGCTGACGAAGCTTTATCGTCCCTGATTTAATAAAAATAAAGGCAGGGTTTTCCGGACGGAAAGGTTTATCCGCAGAAATTCTCTCGAAAATATTATGCTGAGTGAAAATTTCAACACCAAATTTTTCTAAAGCTGACATGGCACAAATGTAGCCAATATAATTTTCGCTTACAACCTTTAATCTTCCAGAGAATAAACCGCAAAGCTCGCCAACCAGTGGTCTCCGCCATAATTCCCCTGAAACAATAAAGGAAGTCCTTTGGCTAAAAATACATCTGCCGTTTTCTTAAAATCTTTCTTCAATGGATGCCCCTCTGGAAGAGCCTTTGATATCCCTTTCATGCACCATGCTTTAGAAAAAGAAAGTCCAACCAGATGCACGGTCTGATAATCGCTCAGGTCACTGACAACAGGGATTTTCTCAATATTCTCCAAACTTCTCTTCTCATAAAAATTGTTCAGCCACAGGACAAATTCTTTTTGTGGCAGTACTCTTCTCATGAGGTCTGCAATTTCAAGGCTTGGCGAGAAGAAGTCAGATCCGTCTGGTTCCAGATAAGCAGGTGTTTTCTGGTCTTTTCCGTAAAAATATTTTGCTTTTTCCTTTAATTGATTCTCAAATTCCTTGTCATGATTGGCTATAGCCCAATCGATTGCGAAAGCAAGACCAAAGGCTGTATTTGGATGAACTCCAGTTCTGTTCGGATAAGTTTGTTTGGGAAGATAGGCTTTCCATGATTTTAAAATCTGATCTGTGAGAGGTTTTAAATTTTCATGCCAGATTTTAGCTTTTGGATGATTCCAGGTGGTCAGTTCTTCATCAAGCTTCAGCAGCCAGGCCCAGCCATAGGTTCTTTCAAAAGTAGTGGTCAATTCATATTTTGTGAAATAATCAGCTTCAGCCTGCAAGTTTTCTTTGGCTAACGAATTGTCAAGGATTTTTTCAATGTCTTTTGCATTGGCCAGATTGGGTTTAGTCTTCAGCAATCTCACAAGCATCCAGTGTCCGTGCACTGAACTGTGCCAGTCGAAACAGCCGTAAAAACTTGGGTGAAGATCTTTGGGAGTCAAAATAACCTCACCGGCATTATTGATAATGTGTGCCGTCTTATTTGGATATTCCTGATTGATACAGTGAAGGGGTTTTTCAAGTAATTTACCTGCCATTTCATCGGTAAGTTTCGGAACTTCCTGAGCGAACATTAAAAATGGAGAAAATGCGAATGCTAAAAGACTTTTTTTCATTCCCTAAAAATAGAAAATAATTTAGATTTCAGATTGTTTTCAAAACTATTAAAATAATGAATCTTAATAAATTTTATAAAAATATTGTGAATTTGAAACAAAATAAAGATTTAAGCATAATTCTTGATAAGGTTCAATAAAAAATATTCATGAGAAAATTATTTTTACCTTTATGTATACTGCTTTTGATGAGCGGGTGCAAGAAATCCGAACTGGACGTTGCCAATTCCTCTCCAGCAGTAGCAGCTGATAAAGCAGTAGCAGTCACTGAGTATGAAGTGGAGGCTCCTCCAGCGCCAAAAGAAGTTTATCAAATGGCTCCTGCTAGCTCTATTTCTGAAAAATCAGAACCCGTTAATAAATCTGCTCAACCTTCTATAGCCCCGAAAAAGCTGGACACTATTGCCAAAAAGATCATTAAAAACGGCAATATGAAAATCCAAGTGGGAGATATTAAAAAAGCCCAGAATCAGGTAGAAGATATTCTGAAAAAAAATAATGCTTATATTCAAACTGAACAGTTTCAAAATACTGACCTAGATGACAATCTAGACCTTGTTATCCGTGTCCCGCATAAAAATTTCGATGCGCTCATTAATTCATTTTCTGACGGAGTGGGTTCTGTTTTATCCAAAAATATCTCATCTGATGACGTCACTGAAGAATATACCGATGTCTCTATCAAACTGGCCAATAAAAAGATCTATCTCGAGAAATACCGCGATATGCTTAGAAGCGCTTCTACTACAAAAGACATGATCGAAATCCAGGAGACCATCCGCGAACTGGAAGATGAAATTGATGTAGCGGAAGGCAGGCTCCGATTCATTGATGACCGCGTAAATTACAGCACACTCAATCTGAGTTTATATAAGGAGAAAGTAAGAAGTTCTGCCACTTCAAAAATTGGTTTCGGAAGCCGCTTTGCAGATTCTGTTACTGAAGGATGGAACAGCTTTATGAGTTTTCTGTTGGGAATTATTTCTTTATGGCCGTTTCTGCTCCTTATTCCCATTATTATCTTCTTATGGAGAAAATGGAAGTCAGGAAGAAGTACAAAATAACGTTTTCTGTATAAATAAAAATCCGGATGTCGTTGCTGACATCCGGATTTTTACTGCATGATCAATGATTTAAGCATTGAAAAAATCTTTAACGGTTTCGAGCACCTGCTCATCTGACATTTTTTGTGCTGTATCTAATGTTATTGTTAAATTCTTAAATTGAGCCGTATCATGAAGATACTTTTTAAGCTCCTCCTGAATGGTTCCAGGACCTGTAATATAAACTTCCTGGGAATTGGTCAGAAGATGCTCTACTTCTTTAAAAAACTTTATCCGGTTAGTACGTTCAGCATTATTGGCTGCATTTTCACTTGAATTTCCATGCTGTATTTCTGCTTTTACAGGACTGCAAAGGAAAAATTTGAATGCATTCTGTGCATCGTGATTCTTTACAACAATTGCTTTTTCAGTATCTATCCAAAGTCCTGCTAATTTCTTATCTGACATAATTTATTGTTTTGGTGTTATAAGCTGTACAGAACAAGAATGGTGCAAAGGGCATGTTAAGGGCTGTTAAATGTTTATTTATAGGTAAGATGGTAAATGAAACAGCTTCAAACTGATGAATGATTTTATATCTCTCACAGATTTAGCCCATCATTCAGATTAAGAATACTCACAAAAAAAGATCTGCCCGATCTGCTAAATCTGCGAGAGAAATAATAGACAAATTACTGTAGAGATTGCTTCACTTTCAATTCGCAATGACGTTGTGAGAACTATTTCCCTAAGACAAATACCGCAGGAATTTTGTGGAGTTCCGGCTTTGCTTTTTTCCAGTCGTTAATGGTTTTTGTCTGGATTAATTCATGCTCCGGATCGTTAATATTTGCTGCGATGCAGAGCTTTGTATTCGGAGATAAAAATTTGGTAAGATCTTCAAAAAGCGGATTGTTTCTATATGGAGTTTCCATAAAGATTTGAGAATATCCTGTCTGCTGCACTAAACTTTCCAGGCGTTGAATCTGTTTTTTCTTTTCTCCTTTATCTATCGGAAGGTATCCATGAAAAGTAAATTCCTGCCCATTGAATCCACTGGAAATTAAAGCCAAAATAATGGATGATGGTCCTGAAACAGGAATCACCCTGATATTTTTTTCATGACACCATTTCACAATCAGGTTTCCGGGATCCGCAATACATGGAAGCCCGGCCTCAGAAAGGAGCCCAAAGTCCTGTCCCTGCAGCATGAGCGTTTGAGCTTCTTTGATATCAGCATTTTCCGTGTACTTGTCAAGCAGAAACAGCTTCAAATCAGACTGCTTCTTTTCGGGAGCAAAGAATTTAATAACCTTTCTGGCTGTTTTTTCATTTTCCACAAAGAAATAATCCGTCTGCATAATATAATCTTTCAGTACGGGTGAAAAGTGAGTAATAGAAGTATTTTCCGATAAATAGGCTGGGAGTAGAAAAAGCATTTTATTGTTTTTTAGTTCTTTCTTTTAGTGAAGGCTGAGGGAAATATTCCGTAAGATCCATAGAAAAGGTAACTGAAGTAATTTTCCATATTCCGTGGATCTTCATCAGAGTCCAGATTTCTTTACCCCAATTTTCCATTTTCCCGTCATACCAGAAACTGTAGTCAAAATTAGCAGAAGCTACAGCTCCGTCTTCAATGATTTTGATATTGTCGAATTTTTCCTCTGATTTATTATCCTTAAAGCCTCTGATAAAGGCTTTATAATCATCCGTAAAATAGTATTCCGCTTTTGGATTTTTTTCCAGACGTTTAGCCTGGGTTCTGTCATTATAAATTCCGGTCCAAAGCACTGGATCCTGAAATAAAGATGCAAACTTGGCTTCATCCCTGGTTTTGATACACTGCATAAATTCTTCCATTACTTTCCGTATTTCAGTTTCGTCCTGGGTTTGGGCAAAAGAAAAACTAAAGCTTAAGAGAAGTGTGAGAATTAATGTTTTCATATTATGATAGAATTTGGTTTTTAATAGCGTCACAGCCTTTATCCAACAATTGGAAAACATCTTCAAAATCCTTCATATCTCCCCAGTAAGGATCAGGAACCTCTGCATTTTTATGATCTCCCAGTGCAGACATAAATAATAATATTTTCTGGCGCTGTTCTTCATTCTGTGCTTTTGAAACCACATCTTCATATACATCAATGTCCATACAGTAAATCTTATCAAAAGTATCAAAATCAGTTTTGGTAATAGGTCTGGACCTTTGTTGCGAAATATCAATATGATGGTTTGCGGCTGTTTTTACAGCTCTTTTATCCGGAGTTTCCCCTTCGTGCAGAGAGATTGTTCCTGCTGAGTCTATAAAAAAGTTTTCAGGGACTTTTGTCTTCATAATACCTTCTGCTAAAGGACTTCTGCAGATATTCCCGAGGCACACCATCAATATTTTCATATCATTTTATTAATTGAAAGATTAAATGATTTATTCCATTAAGACAACTAAAAATGTAAAATCATTACTTCCAGCAGCAAAACTAAATAAAAAATGAAGAATAAAACTATTCTCCATTTCAATTTATTCAGATTAAATTATTTTCTATTTTTTGATTCTTTCAGCAAGATCTTTAACGTACTTTTTTACTTCTTTATCAATTTTTGATACATCTTTAATGGTATCGCAGGCGTACATTACTGTTGAATGGTCTTTTCCGCCCATCTCTTCACCTATCTTTGTAAAAGTAGCATTAGTCAGCTCTTTTGAAAAATACATCGCCAATTGTCTCGGAAGTGCAATTTCTCTTTTTCTTGTTTTAGAAAGAAGCTGTTCTTTTTTGATTCCGAAATAATCGCATACCACCTCCTGAATATAAGGAATATTGATCACTTTCTTCTGGTTGGCTGCAATCTTATTGATTGTATCTTTTAGTAATTCAAGGCTTAAGTCTGTTTTATAAACCGTAGAATAAGCAATCACAGAATTAATGACTCCGATAAGTTCTCTTACATTGGTCTTGGCTTCAGCAGCAAGGAAATCCAGCATATCGCCTGGAAGAACAATTCCATCTCTGCTCAGTTTATCTACTATGATCTGTCTTCTTGTAGAAAGATCTGGTGATTTAATTTCGGCAGAAAGTCCCCATTTGAAACGGGAAACAATTCTTTCCTGAATGTCCATGATATCTGCAGGCGCTTTATCTGATGTAAGGATGATCTGTTTTCCATTCTGATGAAGATGATCAAAAATATGGAAGAAACTATCCTGTGTCGCAGATTTACCTGAAAGAAACTGAATATCATCAATGATCAAAACATCAACCATCTGATAGAAATTGGCAAACTCAGTCTGCTTATGGGCTTTCGCAGCAGAAATAAACTGCTGGATAAATTTTTCTGAAGACAGATAAAGTACGACTTTATCCGGAAACTGATTTTTTACCTCAAGACCTACAGCCTGTCCCAGGTGTGTCTTTCCAACTCCATATCCTCCGTGAAGAAATAATGGATTGAAAGCGGTTGCGCCTGGTCTTTTCGCAATAGATCTGGCTACCGTGGCAGCAAATTTATTACTCTCTCCTTCTATATAATTATCAAAAGAATAGTCAGACTTCAGGTTCGAATCTATATTTACTTTTCTTATTCCCGGAAGTACAAAAGGGTTTACAATATTCGCAGAGAATCCCTGTGGCATTGTTTCCTGCATTTTTGGGGTAGGAACGCTTTTTCCCTTCATATTCATAGTCACTGGCTTCTCCTCTCCGGTAGGCCTGTTTTCCATGACAGAATACCATAATTTGACACCTTTTCCAAGATTTTTCTTCAGGGCAGCAGAAAGCAGGGATAGGTAATTATCCTCAATATATTCCTTGTAAAAATCGCTCGGCACTATAAGCGTAAGGTTATTAGCAACCAACGAAAGTGGCTGTACCTTATCGAATAGCATGTCGAAGGATTTTTCAAGCTTCTTAAGATCAGAATTATCCTCAGCTGCATTCAAATTATCACGCATGAACTGAAGACATTTCTGCCATATCATCATTAAATTTTCATCCATATTTATGCCCCGATTAAATCTTTGTTAGTACTTTTTGTAGAAGGAAGACAAAGGTCCAATTTTTTCTTTTCAAAAAAAAATATTGCAGGTATTGATTATTTAAAAATATATTTGTATGTGTAAATAAGGACTAAAAATGATACACACAACTCACTCAATACGAGTACGTTACGGAGAAACAGACCCTATGAAATATGTATACTATGGCAACTATGCAGAGTATCTTGAAATTGGCAGAGTGGAACTCTTCCGAAGCATAGGAATGTCATACGATGAAATTGAGAACCAAGGAATTTGGCTTCCTGTTTCAGATTATAAAATTAAATACATCCGCCCAGCGCTTTACGATCAAAAATTAGAAATTCATACCTATGTCAAAAAAATTCCAGGGGTAAGAATTGAATTTGAATATGAAATTTTCAATGAAGAAGGGATAAAGATCACGGAAGCATCCACTACCCTGTTTTTTCTGGATGCAAAAACCAGCAAAATCATAAGGTGCCCGAATTTTCTGATAAAGCTTATTGAAGAGAATTGGAACAGGTAGCAGATCTTAGATAAAAGGTTGCAGCGAGAAGAAAGATATCATTAACGAAAGATACAATTGTTTTTAAACTAATTTGCATCTTTGCACTTCAATCAGAATTCTAAATATAATAACATTGATATAAACGTATGAAGATCGCATTTCTGGGACCCCACGCCAGTTTCACACAGTTGGCAGCCACGCAGCTTTTTCCGGGGGAAGAACTTTTACCGCAGGCCAATATTCTGGACTGTTTTAATGCTGTTAATAGTGGACAAGCGGATAAAGCTGTTGTTCCTTTGGAAAATTCTATTGAAGGGACTGTTTCTATGACCCTGGATTATTTATACAAAACACCTTCCATCAAAATTGAAGCAGAGGGAGTGATGCCTATTGCCCATCATCTGATGATTCATCCTGAGAACAGTTTGGAAGAAATAGAAAAAATATATTCGCATCCGCAAGCTCTGGCTCAAAGCTTCCATTTTCTGGATACACATCATAAGGATATTGTGAGACAGGATTTTTCTTCTACAGCAGCAGCAGCAAAATATGTTTCTGAAAATAAAGATTTGAAAATAGCTGCCGTCGCCAATCAGTTTGCCGCCAATCTGTACGGATTAAAAATCGTTCACCGGAATATTCAGGATTTTGAACAGAATCATACCCGCTTTATAGTCATTACCAAACAGCAGCCGGCTTACCATAACACCAGCCTTGAGGTACTGGGAGAGAAATCCGGTATGCTGATTAACCTTCCTGAGGATCATGCGGGTGGACTTCATCAGGTCCTGTCTGTTTTTGCCTGGCGAAAGATGAACCTCAGCAAAATTGAATCCCGAACACTGAAAACAGGCCTCGGTAATTACTTTTTCTTTATTAATGTAGTTGGAAAGTGGGAAGAAGTACTTCATGGAAATGCTCTTTTGGAGCTTCAGTCAATTAATGCGGAGGTTGACTTTCTGGGTAATTATAAGGAATTCCTCCTCGAAAGCTAAAATTATACAGATAATATAGCTCAACTAACACTGCTCTTATGGCAGTGTTTTTTTGTTTTGACATGTCTTCTCGCCGTGATTATATGACAAACACTGCCACCATTATAATTAAGTGTCACAAAACATGACAAAATTAAAAATATTTAATTCATAAAATGAGGAAATATTAAAATAAAATATCTATTTTTACTCCAGAATTTATTTTAAAAAATATCAACACATAAGCATATTACGAAGAAATATAAATCACAAAATAAACATTTGTTTAAATTATCAATATAATAACATGTAAATAATTAAAAAAAACATAATGCAAGGCATGGTTTTTGCATTCAATAATTCTAAAAACTAATTGAAAAGCTTACACAATGAAAACTAAAATTTACAATTTGCTCTTTGCTCTAATTGCAATTCCAGCATTTTCCCAAGTGGGGATCAACACAGCTAATCCGTCCGCTACATTGGATGTGAATGGAACTTTGAAAGTAAGGGATACTCAAATGATACCTGCTTTACCTGGATATACTATTATGGTGGTCAATGACGGGACCTTTCAAGTTGCCAAAGTAGACCCTCAGATCATTATTGATGCTGCTACAACGGCATCCGGTACTAATGCTTCTGTGTATGCAGCCAAAAAAACTACAGGAATAAGCTTATTAAGTTTAGGATTATTCCCTTCAGGATTCAGAGCAGTCAACTTCCTTGCTACTGAAAGATCAATAGGAAATGCAGCCTTATTCTCAGACACCGATAATACATACACCATTCCATCTGCAGGAATATATGCAATTGGATTTACCTTTAAATACGGTACCGGACTACAGGCCTCTCTCCTTGCCAACTCACCCGGCGTGGGAATTTTAAGAACAAGAGCCGGTGTAGCAACAATAATAGACAACCGCCCATTCAGTGGAGCTAACCTTATTTTATTGAGTTTAACAATTTCTGAAACCAGCCTTAACTCAATTTATACTTTCCAGGCTGGAGATAAAATTAACTTTGGACTTACAGGTTCAACAGCTTTAGATGTAAGCTTACTTGGGGCGAGTGTGGCCTCATTTTACATCTATAAAGTATCTAACTAGATTCATATAATTTAATCACTCTGCACAGTTAATCCATCACATATTCTGTGATGGATTAATTTTTTATCCTGTTACATTTATTTATATTTGATAAAAACTAAAGAATGAGTGGTTTTCTTGCAGTCATATTAATCATTGTGATCATCTTTTTTATCTTCAACAATCTTAATCATAAGATCAGGAAGCTTGAGAAAGAAGTTTCTGATCTACAGGTAAAAATCAATCAGACTCAACAAAATACAAATACCTTACGAGACCCGTCAGCCAACGAAGAAAATCCGTTATCTCATCAGGTACAGGAGATCATAGTGCCTGAAGAAAACATTTCTGGTGAAGTTTCCAGAAAACCTCAAAAGGACTGGCTGGAACCTGTTTTTGAATTTTTAAAACAAAATATTCTGACCATCATCGGTATTTTCACCCTTGTTCTTGGAATTGGCTACTTTGTAAAATATGCTATAGATAAAAACTGGATCGGAGAAACGGCAAGAGCAGGAATAGGCCTGGCTGTCGGAGCAGGAATTATGCTGGCAGGACATTTTCTGAGAAAAAATTATGCTGTTTTCGCATCCATTATCACAGGAGGTGGAATTGCGGTACTCTATTTTACCACCACCATTGCTTTCCGGGAATATCACCTGTTTACCCAAAATACAGCTTTCTTTATTACTACTATCGTAACCATCATTTCTATTGCCCTCGCCTATTACTATAAAAGTGAAGTATTGATTATTTTTGCAATGCTGGGAGGTTTTTCAGCTCCTCTGATGATCAGTACAGGGCAGAGTAATTATCTTTTTCTTTTCACTTACCTGACCCTGCTGAATATTGGTATGCTCACCACCGCATTTTTGAAAAACTGGAAAAGTGTGGGATGGACCTCTTATATTTTTACAAGTGCTTATCTCTTCTTCTGGACTGTAAAACATCCTGAACTGCTCAGTATTGTTTTTTATATCATCAATTATATTATTTTTTACATTTTCGCACTTCAGGATCATATCAAAAAAGATATCCTTTCACCATGGGACACTTTAATGCTGGTATTAATTAATTTTTCCAGTATTATCGGCCTGATTTATATATTCCATACATTAAGCTATGAGCCTGTAATTATTTTCCCGCTTCTTTTTGCCGGTGTTAATGCTGTACTGCTTTTAAGAGAATATGGAAAAAAGAGTTTTGACTTCAGCTATTCTATTTTTGCAGCTCTTACCATCAGCCTTATCACAATAGCGGTCGCCATTCAGTTCAGAAGTCATCTTATTACCAGTGTTTGGGCTGTAGAAACGACTCTTCTTCTTTACATCTGGAAAAAAAGTTCGCACAACATCTTTAAAACTTGTTTTTATGTACTTTTCCCGCTCGTCATCATTGCACAGATCATGACCTGGTCGGAATATCTGAATAAAGACAATATAGCTATTGTGTTTAATCCGGTCTTTTTAACAAGTCTGGTGACCGTTACTACAACAATCATGAATCTCTTTTTATTGAAAAAAATCAACGAATCACAGAAACAAAAAGATCATTTTTTTGAAAATGTTTTTGCCGTTGTAAGTTATAGCGTTATATATATTGCCCTACTGTTAGAGATCAGCTATCATATTTCGGATATGCCCTGGCCTGCTGTAGTAAGTATTGGTCTGATATTCAGCATTTATTATATTTTTGCCCTAATGATACTCAGGAAAAAGCTGGGTATTGAAAGCATTATCCAGACTGGACTTATTTACCTGCTATTTATTCTTATTGTTTTAAATGCGTCATTTGCCGCATCAGCAGTTGTTACAGCAGTTTTACAGAAAAAACTCACATTCGGTTTTTATATGATCCATCTTCTTCACTGGATTCCTTTTGCATATATATTGTTGGGCGTGGCTTCCAGTACTGGTTTTTATAAAACAAAGCTTTCCTACTGGATAATTTCAGTAACACTTGTTATTGCAGTGAGCTGTGGATTTTATCACACTTACATTCTAAGCTCCGTAAACGACATTTCGCTGGTCTATAAAACGAAAGAACATTTTAATATTCTCTATCTTCCGATCATCTGGACTGTTCTTGCTAGTATTTTTATTTATATCAGCTTAAAAAAGGATATTCCTGAATACAGCAGGATTGGATTTGTACTTATAGGAATTATGGTATTGAAACTTTACAGCTATGATGTCTGGCAGATGGATAATATCTCAAGAATTACTGCTTTTATACTGTTAGGAGTTATTTTATTATTGAGTTCTTTCACTTTCCAAAGACTGAAAAACATTGTCAGAAATATGGTGGATACAAAGAAGGAAGAAAAGGAGGAAGAATAGATAACCGTTAAATACTTGTTTTAAAAATCAAAAATCCTTAACAAAAGTTTTAATTTCTAAACAATATTTAAAATATCACAAAAATTCATTCACATTTTGTAAAATTTAATTATATTTATCCAGTTTTTAACAGTTATACATATTCTGGTTATGAAAAAAATACTCTATTCTTTTTTAATATTATCATCTGTAGCATTATCTGCCCAGAAAAATCCTTCTGTAAAGTTTGCTGTTGCCAATGATGTGGTCGGAACAGTAGGCATGTTCAACGCAAGAAAAGCCATTGTTCAGAGCTCTAATGTCTACAAAGCTCCTTCTGCGCTGCCACAGGGTTTAAAAAAATACAGCTTCATTGCGGAAAAAGGTTTAACGGAATATAAAATCAAAAACGGCTATGAAGGTTTAGACAGAATATCTTTAGCTCAACTGAACTCACAATACGGACTGCCTGAAAATACGCCTGTTTTTATTGAAGGTTATGAATTTTCTGACAGCAATATGAGCATTTATGGTGACATCATGGGCAATGTAGAAGTTAAGGACTATAACGGAAAGAAAGCCGTTTTCCTAAGCACAAATGCTTTAAAATAACGACACGTAAGATAAATTATATAATAAAGGATACTTTTCAAAGTATCCTTTTTGCTTTAATATCTGTTATTCCATTTTTTCTTAAGCTCTTCATAGATCTTTTTTTCTGTAGCGTTATTTCCCGGCTGGTAAAGCTTCACATTTTTAATTTCTTCAGGCAGGAAATCCTGTTCTACAAAATTACCTTCGTATGAATGAGCATATTTATATTCTTTACCATAATCAAGGTCTTTCATCAGCTTGGTGGGTGCATTTCTAAGATGTAAAGGCACCGGTAGATTTCCAGTCTGTTTTACAAGAGCTAATGCTTCATTAATAGCCATATAAGTTGAATTGCTTTTAGGGGAAACAGCCAAATAAACTGCTGTTTCACTTAAAATGATCCTTGATTCCGGATTCCCTATAACATTAATGGCCTGAAAGCAATTGTTGGCGATCACCAAAGCGTTGGGATTTGCCAGCCCGATATCTTCAGCCGCAAGAATAAGCATTCTACGGGCAATAAATTTGATATCCTCACCTCCTGCAATCATTCTTGCCAGCCAGTAAACAGCACCGTTCGGGTCACCTCCCCGCATAGATTTTATAAAAGCAGAGATAATATCATAATGCTGTTCCCCGTTTTTGTCATAGAGTGCCATGGTTTCCTGAAGAATATCCAGGACATCTGAGTTATTGATTTCTTCTTTATCTGAATTCACATATTGATTAAGAACAAGTTCAACAGAATTGATCAGTTTGCGGGCATCCCCTCCTGAATACTGAATAAATGCTCCTTTTTCAGCAATCTTAAAAGAGGTTCCTTCATCCTTATTAAACCGCTGGGTAGCAGTATCAACTAATTCTTCAAGCTTTTCATAGCTTAAGGCTTTTAGAATATAAACCTGGCTTCTAGATAAAAGAGCAGATACCACTTCAAAGCTTGGGTTTTCTGTGGTGGCACCAATCAGTACAATCCATCCTTTCTCAACAGCGTGCAATAATGAATCCTGCTGGGATTTATTGAACCTATGAATCTCATCTATGAATAAAATGGGAGATTTTCCTGAAAACAGGTTTTGTTTTTTAGCATCCTCAATCACATCCCGTACATCTTTTACTCCCGAAGAAACTGCAAAGAGCTTATAGAATTTCCTGCCTGATTTTTCGGAAATTATTTCAGCCAGGGTTGTTTTTCCGGTACCCGGAGGCCCCCAGAGAATCAGGGAATTCAGTGCATTATTTTCGATCATCTTCCTGATCGTACCTTTTTCACCGGTAAGATGCTCCTGCCCCAGAACTTCGTCCAGGGTTTTGGGTCTTAACTTTTCGGCTAATGGAATATTTTGGCTCAAGATAATTTATTTTTAGGATAAACAGATTCAGGTTTTTTGGTCTCTGAAACTTATAACAAAATTAAACTAATTTTAATTTTTTTACCCTATTTTTGCATTGTTTTGAAACTTACATTCAATAAAATCATCAGTTTTCCTTTGGTAATTTTGATAAAATTTTACCAGTGGTTTATTTCGCCCCTACTTCCCAAAAACTGTCGCTATGAACCTACCTGCTCTCATTATATGGTAGAGTCCCTTCAGGTACATGGTATTTTCAAAGGGCTTTGGCTGGGTATCAAAAGAATTTCAAAATGCCATCCGTGGGGAGGCAGTGGCTATGATCCTGTTCCTCCGAAAAAATTAAATCAATAACAAACTATTAAATTGATAGAAATGAGTAATCTATTTTTCAGAATTTACCTCATCGTATTTGCATTCATTACACAATCTGCGTTTGCCCAGCAATATCCCGGAGGATTATCTGACGGAACTCTGAAAGTAAACGAAGGCAGCGTTCCGGTAAAGATTTATTCCACTACCGAAATAGGTGATCTTAATGCTTTCCCGGAAAAAGCTACAGACAGCAATATCCTGGTTATTCTGAATGAATCCAATTTTGAACCCGCTTACTTTAATTACAGTGCTACCACTTTAGAAAAGTATAAGAGCTTGCATTATCAGCTTTTCGATAAAGATTTTAAACTAATTGACGGTCCTGCCACACAGGACAACATCACCAAATTCAAATATGCTGTAAAAACAGCTAAACCAATTAACGGAACCGACAGTATAGCTTTGGAAACTCCTTTCAAAATATGGGACCCCTCAAAAGGCATCCAGTTGGGACCGGTTACCCTTCATTTCTACAGCTTAATGTTCGTTTTTGCCTTTGGCTTTGGATATATTCTAATGTTAAGAATCTTCAAAATCGACAATGTTAACCAGAAATATCTGGAACCACTTTTCACATGGACGCTGATCGGAACTATTTTGGGAGCCAGATTAGGACATGTTATTTTCTATCAGCCGGAACTGTTCAAAGAAGATTTCTGGAGCGTATTTTTACCGATAAGCACTAAAAATGGGTTGAAGTTTACAGGATTCTCCGGGCTCGCAAGTCATGGGGCAACAATAGCTTTGATCTTCACTACATTATATTATTCATTTAAGATTATCAAGAAAAATCCATTCTGGGTATATGACAGAATTGGAATTGTGGTTGCTTTGGGAGGTGCATTTGTAAGAATAGGAAATTTTTTCAATTCGGAGATCGTAGGAAAAGCAGTTGATCCCAATTCTCCTCTTGCTATTCTTTTCCCACAGCAAAGCAGTGAATATGGCCCAACAGTTCCCCGCTATCCGGGCCAGCTTCTTGAAGCTCTAGGATATTTCCTGCTGTTTATATTGTTATGGATATTATACAGAAAGACAAACAAAAAATATCAGCAGGGATGGCTATTCGGACTGTTCTTTATTATCCTTTGGGCTGTAAGATTCTTTGTGGAATTCCTGAAGGAACCCCAGGGAGACGAATTCATCCAGATTGGAGGGCTGAATACGGGACAGGTACTTTCCATTCCGTTTATGATTGCCGGGGTTGTTATCATGATTATTTCTAAAAAATTCAAAATCACTCAGGCAGAAAACGAGAAACCGGAGTAATGATAAAATATGAAGGGCAAATTTGCAGATAAGCGAATTTGCCTTTTTTTTAAACTTTTAAGTAACTGATTTACGCAATTTAGAAGACTCTAAAGTAAAACCGTCCTTATTTATTATAGTCTGATCCTGTTTATCCTGTTCAATTCCTCGAAAACATCTCCGAATATATTGATCACGTCTGTAGGCAACATAGATTCTTTGGAATATTTTTCAGCAGCCAAGTCAGCGGCTCTTCCATGAAGCCAGACTCCTAAAATGCATGCATCTTCCCCGGAATATCCCTGAGCAAGCAGTGAAGCCAGAAGGCCGGTAAGAATATCCCCACTGCCACCTTTTGCAAGTCCTGCATTACCGTTGATATTATAGAAAACATTTCCTTGGGGAGTAACAACTTGGGTATGATGGTCTTTCAATACAATAAAAATATTAAGTTCTTTAGATTTTTCACGGGCAAGTTTCAGTCTTTCAAAAGAGTTTTGAGTGCTCCCGAATAACCTTTCAAATTCTTTTGGATGTGGCGTTATGAGAGATTTTTGAGGGATCAGCTTCAGGTTTTTATAATCTTTTGAAATAACGTTCAGTGCGTCTGCATCTAAAACCAAAGATTCATTATATCCTTTTAAAAATTTCAGCAGGCCTTTTTCCGTCTTTTCATGTGTTCCCAGGCCAGGCCCGATTGCATAAACGGTATCATTTTCATGTTTGAAATCTTCTATCTGCTCATTCCCGCCTTCTATAAACATGGCTTCAGGACATGAGACCTGCAGAATTTCGTATCCGCATTTTGGCGCAAGGGTAAAGGTAAGTCCGGCCCCGGTCTTTAGGGCAGATCTTGTGGCCAGCACTGCAGCGCCTATTTTTCCGTAACTCCCCCCTACAATTGTTACTTTTCCATAAGTTCCTTTATGGGAAAAATCTTCTCTGGGTTTAAACATTCTATTGATAAGCTTTTCATCAATAACAAGATCTTCAGCAACTTCTGATTCTGAATATTCCGGATGCAATCCTATATCCAAAATGATTACTTTTCCTGCATACTTACCTGTTTCAGGATGAAGAAAGCTTTTTTTCCAGCATTGGAAACTTAACGTATAGTCAGCTTTAAATATAACCGCATCTTTTTCACAAATACGATCAGTGGGCAGTCCTGAAGGAATATCAACGGAAATCTTGATACAGTCTTTCTGGTTTAGCATCTCAACTGTCTCTTTGCTCATACCCTCCAAAGGCCGCGATAATCCTGTACCAAACAAGGCATCAATAATAACAGTTCTGTCATCGAAGTTATATTGAACAATTTCTTTGAATTCTCTGACAGAGATTCCGGAAAAGTCCCTCAGCCTTTTTAGATTCACCGAAGCATCATCAGAAAATTTTCCTTTAGGATTTTGTACGAAAACATCTGCATCAAAGCCTTTCATATAAAGTATTCTTGCCAGTGCCAGTCCATCGCCTCCGTTATTGCCATTGCCACAGAATATGGCCATTTTTTTGTGATTTTTACAGTTTTCAGAGATCCAGCCGGCTAATGCTTCAGCAGCTCTTTCCATAAGCTGTATGGACGAAACAGGTTCATTCAAGATCGTAAACCGGTCCCATTGACGTATTTGTTCTGCAGTAAAAACTTTCATAAGATGGTGCAAAATTTTAACCAAATTACAAAAGATTTCTTTTACAGTTTACAGTAATTATTACAAAATAAAAATATTAATCAAAATAACGAATTCACTAAAAAAGTCAATTAATCCTAGTCCGTAATTCAATAATTATGGCGCAAAAAACTCTAAAAATTACTGTTTTTTACGTTTTTTAATTCTATTTTTGTGTGTATACTAATTAAAAAAATATAAATTATGGGATTTGTTAAAGAATTTAAAGAGTTTGCCATCAAGGGCAATGCTTTTGATCTGGCCGTTGGGGTAATCATTGGAGGAGCATTCGGAAAAATTGTTACGAGTGTTGTGGATGACCTTATTATGCCTTTGGTAGGAGCAGTAATAGGTAAGCCGGATTTCAGCAGTTTATACCTTGTGCTTTCTGATCCTAATAATGGTGTAAAGCCAGGTATGGTATTAGAGAATGCAAAAAAAGTAGACGGAGCGAGTATTTTTGCCTATGGAAATTTCCTGACAGTAGGTATTAATTTCTTACTTCTTGCCCTGGTTGTTTTCATTATGGTAAGAATGATTAACAAAATGAAAAAGACTGAAGCTGAAGCTCCTGCCGCACCTACTGCAGATCAACAATTACTGACCGAAATCAGAGACCTTTTAAAAAGCAAAAACAATATATAAAGAACAAAAGCACCTCAAACCGAGGTGCTTTTCATTTTATTGGGTTCACATATTACTGAATCTGTAAAATGCTTGAAATCTGTTCCGCCAGAGAAAGCCCGATCCTGTCCTGAGCTTCCAAAGTAGAAGCACCGGTGTGTGGAGTCAGAGAGATTTTCGAATGGTTCAGTATTTCTTTAGATGGTGTAGGTTCATTGATGAAAACATCCAACCCTGCAAATTTTACTTTCCCCGAATCCAATGCAGCAATTAAAGCCGATTCGTCAATAACACCGCCTCTTGAGCAATTTACAATGGCAACACCGTTTTTCATAATATCAAACTCATTTTTTCCGATCATATATCCCTCTTTCTGAGCCGGTACGTGCAAGGTAATGAAGTCTGAATGTTTCAGAACATCCTGAAGCGGTTCAGTTTCTATATCTACATTAATGAACTGGTTGTTGTAGAATTTCACTTTTATGCTTGCTTTTCCTACATTGTTATCTGCTGCAATCACTCTCATGCCAAGTCCCAGGGCAATTCTGGCAACCTCCTGTCCTATTCTTCCCATTCCAATGATCCCGATGGTCTTTCCTCTTAATTCGATACCTGCAGTATATGCTTTTTTAAGACTTGCAAATTCTGTATCTCCTACTAAAGGCATTTTTCTGTTGGAATCCTGAAGGAACCTCGCTCCGGAAAATAAATGGGCAAAAACAAGCTCAGCAACCGATTCTGAAGAAGCAGAAGGGGTATTGATTACATGAATTCCTTTTTCTCTTGCATAATCCACATCGATATTATCCATTCCTACACCGCCTCTACCGATAATCTCAATAGATGGGCATCCGTCAATAATATCTTTTCTTACCTGTGTAGCACTCCTTACCAACAGGGCACGGATCTTATGCTCATTAATGTAATCCACCAAAAACTCCTGCGGGACTTTTGCAGTGATCACTTCAAAACCTTTCTCAGCCAGAGCATCAATTCCAGATTGATCCAGACCGTCGTTTGCTAAAACTTTCATAAATACAATTGATATTAAAAGTGAAGAGATTTAAAAATTAAAGAATTTCAGTGTGTACACTTTTTATCATTCAATTTTTAAATCTCTGTATATGTTTTCTTAATCTTCTTTGAAAACTTCAATGGTAACCTGCTTTTCTACAAGGTCTGTGAATCTGCCTTTGTATCTTGTAGCTCTTACCAGGTGGTTATCTATCCAGTGGTAATTTCCTCCTCTTGGTTTTCCGCAGAGTACACTGTGGTACTTGAAGCCATTCTTATCCAGCCAGTCGATGGTGATCTGTTTCAGATTTTCCGTTCTTGAAGTGAAAAAACAAATCTGATGTCCCTCATCATACCATTTGTTGATGGTTTCAAGTGCATCAGGATAAGGTTCGCAGGTAACCATTCTTTCAGGTTCTTCATTCGGGACATCATCTGTAATGGTACCGTCGATATCTATTAAGTAATTTTTTACCCCGTCCTTCAAAATAGGACTTATATGCTCTTTATATTCTAACTCCATCATTAAAATTTGAAATGCAAAGTTACGGCTTTTACCTCGAAGCTCAATATCAAATTTGGTATATATTGAAAATACACTGTAAAAAATGCTATTTAGTGAATAAAATTAACAATACTTTGTCATTAATCTAGCTGTAGTTAATTTTATTCTGTTTTTAATGTTAAGATAACCTGAAATAAAAAATGACATGCTTAAAACTTATCTCCCAGACTAATCCGCAAACGGTTCAAAGCGTTCATTAAGGAAATGCTGGAAGTGAGTTCTACAATCTCTTTTTCTGAGAACTCTTTTTTTAATTCTTCAAGTAAGACCTCCATGTCTTCGGTCAGGCGTGTCACAGCATCCGCCCATCTTAGTACCAAAACCTGCTTCGAACTAAATGAAACAGAATGTTTGTACCCCGGTATTTTATCTATTAAAGATAATTCCATTCCCATTTCTCTTAATTCATTAGCATGAAAACTGCAGCAATAGGAACATCCGTTCAACTGGGATATTCTTAATTCAGCCAAGGCAATGAGTGTATTGTCCATTTCTGAAGTTCTAATGCTTGAGTGAGCCTGATACAGATAGCCTACCGTCTTTTTTGAAATCTCTTTATAATCCATTTCTTTTTTTAACAAAGTTAGAAGTACAGCTGCTTCTGAAAGAGTATAAAAATTGGATAAACAAGTAAAAATAAAAGATCTAATTTTGCCGTATCAAGCCTGACAAAAAGCATGGACCATATTCAAGAACTTATTGAAATCGAAACAGCTGAACTTACTGAATGGAAAGACAGATTTCGCAAAAACAGTTTTTTCGAACTGGTATTTATCCTGGAGGGGAAAGGAACTCAAAGTATAGAATATCAAACTAAAACCTATAAAAAAAATGATTTTTTCCTTTTGCCCCACTCTAAATGCCATGCCTACAAAATTTCGGAGCCTACTACTTTTTTCTTTATCCGGTTTACGGAACATTATTTCAAAAACCTTAAAAACACCTCTATAGATTATTTACAATGGTACAGTAAGCTTAATTATATTATTGGATTTTATGATTTCAATACGGGTCTCTATTTCAATGACGAAAAAGACAAACGCCAGGTAAAGAGGTTATTTGAAATCATACAGCTCGAAAAAGAACAGAGATCGGAGTATTCGGAAACCTTAATTGCCAATACATTAGTATCCATATTAACCATAATAAGTTCAAAATTAACGGCATTCCATCATGTATACAAAAAAAGTGATGATAAATTTGCAGACATCATTCAGCATATCAATCAGAATATTATTGATGAAAAAAAATTATCGGTTGTCTATCTTTCAGAGAAGTTTAACATTTCTAAAAAGTATTTCAGCGAATATTTTAAAAGAAATGCCCATGAACCATTAAAGGAATATATTCAGAAAACAAAGCTTCAGATAGCGGTCAACAGAATACAATATACGGAGGCACCTTTCCAGGAAATTGCATGGAGCCTTGGGTTTACGGACAGCAGTCATTTAAACAAATCTCTGAAAAAACATTTCGGGGTTACTTCATCCGTTTTAAGAAAAGAGAAAATTTTAATAAGATAAGAAAGCCGGCGACAATTATTGAAATCTGAGAAAACAACTTCCTCCCGCTCTCTCTTTCAGAGCAATTCTTCATTATTTTTAGACCGAAATCAGGTTGTGGATATTCTCACCTTTGCTCCTCGCCGCATATCATATGATGTTTCTCCAAAAATTTTCAAAATACATTTATTAGGCTTACATTTGT
Organism: Chryseobacterium sp. CCNWLW53; assembly: GCF_037083525.1. Classification (NCBI taxonomy): domain Bacteria; kingdom Pseudomonadati; phylum Bacteroidota; class Flavobacteriia; order Flavobacteriales; family Weeksellaceae; genus Chryseobacterium; species Chryseobacterium sp. CCNWLW53. The sequence continues at coordinate 147,997 of NZ_JBAOJR010000006.1, forward strand.
AGAAATGGAAGAATTTGTAGTTTTAGTAAATCCCGAAGATGAAGTTCTGGGCCTTATGGAAAAGCAGCAGGCTCACATCAACGGTCTTCTGCACCGTGCATTTTCTGTGTTTTTGTTCAACAGCAAAGGCGAAATGCTCCTTCAAAAAAGGGCACCGGGAAAATACCATTCTCCCAAACAGTGGACTAATGCAGTATGCTCTCATCCAAGAGAAAATGAAACCTATCTTGAAGCTGCCAAACGCAGATTAAAAGAAGAACTCGGAATCGAAACGGAGCTTTCGGAAAAATTCAATTTTATCTATAAAGCAGATGTAGGAGGCGGACTTTGGGAACATGAACTAGACCATGTATTTGTAGGAAATTATGAAGCTGATTTCAATTTAAATCAGGACGAAGTGGAAGCAGTAAGATTTATTTCCATGGAAAACCTTGATAAAGAAATAATGAAAGCTCCTGAAAATTTCACAGAGTGGTTCAAAATCATTCTTGAAGAATATAAACACCATTTTTAACTGATGAAAAAAATAGCACTCGTATCCGCTTTTTTATCGGCAAGTCTGTTTTTTGCCCAAAAAGCAAAAGTGTATGACAGTCCCGGCTATACGATTAATGTTCCTGAAGGCTGGAAATCTATCAATGACAACGATATTGTCAATATTTTCCCTGACAATGAGATCGGAGCCATTACCATTTCAGAATACCACGACCTGAATCTTCCGAAAGCAGAAATGAAAAAATTCATCCTGGCTCTTTATAAATCTGAAGATCCGGAAAGCAAAATAAAGGAAAGCAAAGGCAGAAAAGGATACACAGAATATTCTTACGAGTATTTTGACGAAAAAGACAAACTTTTCTGGATCACCAGGGCTTTCCAGAAGGAAAAGAATCTGTACCTGGTTTCCATCAACTGTGGCCAGAAATTCTGGAACGGAAATTATATGAACCTTTTTAACGAAACTTTCAACAGCTTTAAAATAAAGAAATAAAAATTAAACATGAAGAAAACAGCCTTATACGATAAACACGTTTCTTTGGGCGCTAAAATCGTACCTTTTGCAGGTTTTGAAATGCCTGTACAATATTCTGGTGTAACGGAAGAACATTTTGCCGTAAGAGAAAAAGCAGGATTGTTTGACGTTTCACACATGGGACAGTTTTTTATTGAGGGACCTGGATCTAAAGACCTTTTACAGTTTGTTACGACAAACAATGTAGATGCCCTGGAAAACGGAAAAGCTCAATATTCTTGCCTTCCTAATGAAAATGGAGGAATCGTGGACGATCTTATTGTTTACAAAATGGAAGACAACAAATATTTTGTGGTGGTAAACGCGTCGAATATTGAGAAGGACTGGAATCATATATCAAAATACAACACTTTTGGGGCTAAAATGACTAATGCATCTGATGAGATGTCATTATTAGCTATTCAGGGTCCTAGAGCTACGGAAATCTTACAGAAGCTTACAGAAACCAATCTTTCTGAGATCCCTTACTACAGCTTTACAGTAGGAAACGTTGACGGAGTAAGCAATGTGATCATTTCAAACACGGGATATACAGGAAGCGGAGGTTTTGAGATCTACTTCAACAATGAAAATGCTGAACAGCTTTGGGATGCGATCATCAATGCAGGTGAAGCGGAAGGTATTATTCCTGCCGGACTTGCTGCAAGAGATACTTTAAGACTGGAAAAAGGGTTCTGCCTTTACGGAAATGATATTGATGATACTACTTCTCCTATTGAAGCAGGATTAGGATGGATCACAAAATTCGATAAGGATTTTGTTTCTAAAGATACATTTGCAAAACAAAAGGAAGAAGGTGTTACAAGGAAATTAGTAGGTTTTGAGCTTCAGGATAAAGGGGTTCCAAGACATGATTACCCTGTAGTAGATGCTGAAGGAAACGTGATTGGAAAGGTAACATCAGGAACACAGTCACCAATGAAAAAAATCGGTCTGGGTCTGGCTTATGTAGACAAGCCTCACTTCAAACTGGGTTCTGAGATCTTTATCCAGGTAAGAAATAAGAACATTCCTGCAAAAGTAGTGAAAGCTCCTTTCGTATAATTGTTCGAAAAAAATATAAAAGAAAAGGATGTCCTCAATAGAACATCCTTTTCTTTTTCTGCTTCTACAAATCAATGACAGGCTTTATTTTGTCCGGAATCCGAATGCATGAAAAATATACCCAGACAATAAAAAACAGCTGTAAAGGAATCCTGTACCATAGATAGCTGGTTCCATTTCCCGTAAAATCAGCAGTTTTCATATTAACATGCTCAAAAGCAGCATATACATTAGCTGGTAGGATCAAGACAAAAAATAAGATCAGCATCCATCCAGCCGTTTTTTGAAACCTTGGAATCAGTATTGCAACCGCCAATACAATTTCAAAAATACCGGTTACCCAAACCAGTTCCTCTCTGCAGGGTATGAATGCTGGAATCATTAAAGTCATTCCTTTGCTGTACACAAAATGAGCAATTCCGGTTGCCACAAGCATCAATGCCATAGCAATCCGTGCTGAAAGAGCATATTCATACTCTTTACGAATCAGTTTAAAAATGATCATAGAAATGATCAGGACAATAGGTAAAATAGCTTCAGGCATTTTTTTTTATGCAAAGTTCTACCATCTCCTTTTACAAAGCAATGAACCTAGGTTAAGAAATCTTGCGTCTGATTCTGCTCAGTGCCTGGGGTGTAATTCCGATATATGAGGCGATATATTTCAACGGTATATATTTTAGAATATGAGGACGCTCCGAAAATAAAGCCAGATATCTTTCTTCTGCTGTTTTCGTTAACAGGGATATTTCTCTTTTAAAAATATCAAGATAAAGACCTTCACCGGCAAGCCTTCCAATTCTGTCTCCTACTTCAGTTTCATCATAAATTATATTGAGATCCTGATAGGAAATGCGCCAAAGGACAGTTTCTTCAAGCGCCTGAATATAGTAACTGCAGTGTTTTTGTGTAAGAAAAGAATCATAAGCACTTACAAATTCACCTGCAAATGAGAATGAGAAAGTAAAATCATCTTCACCGGCAATATAAAATCTTACACTGCCTTTTTCTATAAAAGAAAGGTAGTTTTCTTTTTTTCCGGCAGTGATAAGATGATCTTTCCTGGAAAACTTCTGTCTTTCAAGTTTCGATGAAAACATTTGCCAATCCCGGTCAGACATTGTAACTGATTGCTCAAAATAGGTTCGGATCTGTTCCATAGCAAAACAAACATAAGAAAATACCTAATTATAAATCAACTCCTTGTTCAATTACGCTTCAAAAAATTCCTTCAAAGCCTCAACATTTTTCTTGTCGTTCCCTACAAAAATTTCATTGTCGGTAAGAAAAACGGGACGCTTCAAAAATGTATAATGGTCAAGCAATAAGTCTTTGAAGTCTTTTTCTTCAAGAGATTTTGCATCCAGGCCTCTTAGTTTGATCTGTGTGGATTTCTTACTGAACAAGGCTTCGTAAGATTTTGTTTTTTTATACATAGCAGCCAGTTCTTCTTTGGTAACCGGTTCTTTTTTGATTTCACGGAGTTCCCAGTCTTTAAGATCGAACTGTGCTAAAATTTTTCTGCATGTATCACATGTATTGAGATAAAATACTTTCTTCATTGTTACTTTTAAATCTGTTATGGGTTAAATTTCCTTCTTCATTGAAGTTTTACCTTCCAAAAGTAGGATTTAATCTAAAATTCTGGAAATTATTAAATAACTTTATTCAAATTTTATAAAGATGCAGAACAAGCCTATTACTTTTCAGTTTATTTCAGAACCTTCGGATGTGAATTATGGAGGAAATGTACATGGAGGAAGCGTTATGAAATGGATTGATCAGGCAGGTTATGCCTGCGCCACGACATGGAGCGGAAATTACTCCGTAACGGTTTATGTGGGCGGGATCCGTTTCTATGAGCCTATCAAGATCGGGGAAGTGGTCAAAGTTGACGCACAGGTTATTTATACCGGAAAATCGAGCATGCATATTTCAATCAATGTTTTCTCAAGGAACTTAAAGCAGCCTACGTTTGATAAGAAGACGCACTGTATTATTGTTTTTGTGGCAGTAGATGAAAACGGTAAAAAGCTTCCTGTCCCGGCATGGGTTCCTGAAACGGAAGAGGAAAAACAGCAGGAAGAGTATGCAAAACGCCTGATGAACCTTAGAACTCAGATTGAGGATGAAATGAAACCTTTTTTATAACTATGCAAAGAAAAGATTTCATTACACTTTCGTCATTAGGGTTTCTGGGCTTATATTTCTGTGGAATTTCCAAAATTAGCCGTAAAAAACCGTTAGCCATTCAGCTTTATACCATCCGGGACGCTGTTTCGGATAATCTTGAAAAAGCATTGGAAAAACTTGTTGCTTTAGGTTTTACAGAACTGGAAATTTATGGATACAATGGTACATTCTTTGGAAAAAGCAGAACTGAGTTTCAGACTATTCTTAAACAAACCGGCTTAAAAGTCATCAGTTCGCACCATACCACTGGAATTATCCATAAAGACCGGGGAACCTTATTGTACAGCTGGGAGAAAGCTGTGGAGGATCTGCATTTTATTGGTGCTGAATATATGGTATGCTCTTATCTTTTTCCTGAAGAAAGAACTGTTGAAAACTATAAAAAGCTTCCTGAGTTATTTGAAAAATGTGGCGAAGCAACTCAAAAAGCAGGAATTCAGTTTGCTTATCATAACCATGATTTTGAATTTGAAAAACTGGAAGATGATAAAAGTGTGTATGATTTTATTCTGGAAAACACTTCTTCAGACCTGGTTAAAATGGAAATGGATTTATACTGGATTTCAAAGGCCGGACTTGATCCGCTGGTTTATTTTGAAAAATATCCCGGTCGTTTTCCCCTATGGCATGTGAAAGACATGAAAGCCGGTACAAAAGATTTTACAGAAATCGGAAACGGACTTATTGATTTCAAAAAGATTTTCAGTGCGAAAGAAAAAGCAGGCTTGAAACATTGGTTCCTTGAACAGGATTCCAGCGATAAAGATATTTTCGAAAGCATCCGGATAAGCAAAAAATATATTCTTGAAAATAACTTTTTTTGAAATAATACTTATATTTGCATAACAAAAGGAAATGGTGCTCTTCCTTACCCAACCGCTTTACAGAAGCTGATGACGCCTGATTAAGAGATTATTAACCAATAACTGATCAGGATAATTATGTCAAAATCACAAACAAAACTACATAGAAAAGTAATTTTTAATATTCAATACTTTTTCAGACGGTATCCTGCCTTGCCCTATATTTCAAAATGGCTTTGCATCAGTATTATTATTGGTGCTTTAGTGGGAACAGCTTCTGCTGGATTTTTGCAGTCTCTGGAATGGGCTACGAACTTCAGGGAAAATCACATCTGGCTCATTGCCCTGCTTCCAGTTGCCGGTCTTCTTATTGGCCTCCTTTATTATTACTACGGCAAGGATGTAGAAGCAGGAAACAATTTGCTGATTGGCAATATTCATGATCCGAAAGAGATTATTCCGTTTAAAATGGCTCCTTTTGTATATCTGGGAACCATGGTTACGCATTTCTTCGGGGGTTCTGCCGGCCGGGAAGGAACTGCCCTTCAGATGGCGGGAGCTATGGCAGACCAGCTCAGTAAACCTTTTAAGCTTGACAAAAGTGAACGAAAAATTCTTCTCATTGCCGCAATTGCAGCAGGTTTCGGGTCTATTTTCGGAACCCCTTTGGCTGGTGCAGTTTTCGGGCTTGAAGTTTTCCTGATCGGAAGAATACGGTATAACGCTATTTTCCCGGCTTTTGCATCAGCAATTCTTGCAGACCTGATTACCAATCTTTGGAATGTAAAGCATACTCATTATCATATAGATCTCATTCCGAAAATGGAATTCTTACCTGTTTTGTATAGTATTTTAGCCGGAATTGCCTTCGGGATCTGTTCTGCAGGCTTTAGCAGAATCCTCCATTGGGCGGGTTCCTTTTTTAAATCTAAGATCAAATATCCGCCATTCCGTCCTGTAGTTGGGGGAATTATTGTTGCTTTGGCTGTTTTTGCCATGGGAACCACAAAATATATCGGATTAGGAATCCCTGTCATTGTTGAATCTTTCGAAAAACCGCTTCCGTTCTATGATTTTGCTTTAAAAGTGATCTTTACTATTGTTACCCTTTCAGCAGGGTTTAAAGGTGGTGAAGTAACTCCTCTATTCTTTATCGGTGCAACTCTCGGAAGTGCTCTCTCCCTGTTTATTCCATTACCGTTTGGTCTTCTGGCCGGAATGGGTTTTGTCGCTGTGTTCTCTGGAGCAACCAATACTCCACTGGCCTCTATGCTGATGGGAATCGAGCTATTCGGAGCAGAAAGCGGTGTTTATATAGCTATTGCCTGTGTTGTTTCTTATCTGTTTTCCGGGCACCACAGCATTTATACAAAGCAGAAAATCGGAGAAGCAAAGAACAGACGGTATGAAAGCGACCGGGACAGGTATATTTCAGATTTATGAAAAGTTTGGGAGTTTTAGCGTAAACGTGTTAGAGGGTTTGCTTCTATTAAAAGTTCTCAGCAAAACACTCAAACTCTCAACCTTAAAACCCCGCATAATTTTACTAAGTTTGTTATTACAAGTTCACAATAAAAATGTTTGACTACAGATTAAAAGTTTTTCATACAGCCGCATCCAGACTGAGTTTTACTAAAGCTTCTGAGGAACTTCATATTTCACAGCCGGCCGTTACCAAGCATATCAAAGAAATTGAAAGTCAGATGGGCACCAAACTGTTTGACAGGAAAGGAACTTCGGTACAGCTTACCCAAAGTGGAAAAATTTTATATGAATATGCAGAAAAGATCCGGAATATGTATCGTGATCTGGAATTTGAAATCAGTCAAATCAATGAACAACATAAGGGAAAACTGATTATTGGAGCCAGCACCAGCGTTGCACAGTATGTTTTACCTGAAATACTGGCCAAATTCAACTCTTATTATAAGGATATTAAGATTGAACTGATTGCTCATAATACGGAGATTATTTCCGAACTTCTGAAGGAAGGAAAGATCGACCTGGGAATTATCGAAGGGGAATCCCAGTCATCCTTTTTTGATTATAAAATTTTTAAGGCTGATGAAATTGTTCTCACAGCAAAAACAGAACATCCATGGGCCCATAAAACCTTAAGTTTAAAAGAGCTTTATGATCTGAATCTGATCTTCCGGGAACAGGGCTCCGGCACCCAGGAATTCATCCAAAACCGCTTAAAGGAAAAAGGAATCAACATCGAAAAGCTGAATACCGTCATGCAGCTGGGAAGCAGTGAGAGCATCAAGAATTACCTTTTACACTCAGATTGTATGGCATTCCTCTCCATCAGCACTATTTTGAATGAATTAAAGAACAATAGCCTGACTATTGTTGATATTAAAAACTTCAGCATTGAGAGGAATTTTCATTTCATTCTTCCGAAAGGGGATCAGTCTGAAATGATTAAGCTTTTTCTGAGATTTGTAAGGAGTTAGGGAGCAGATGGCAGGTTTTAGGGATTAGAGATGGCAGTTTAAACTACGGTCTTTATTTGGATTTTAGACGGGATAGATGTCAAAGATGAATTTTGCTTCGCAAGTGAGTGGTGAAATTTATGTTTGTAGAAAAGAATTAAGAGCCAAGAACCAAGAATCAAGATGCTAGATATCAGATAATAACTCGTTAACTTAACTACCACGAACCAGCAACCAGCAACTGACAACACTTCTCAACTCATTTACCCTAAAAACTCTAGGACTCACAACCCTATTACTCTCAAATTCTTCTATTTAAAACATAACTAAAAGTTATCCACTATAATAAAATACGATTTATTTTGTAATACTATATTCCGGAATTTTGGAGTCTGATTTCAAAACTTATTTTATGAAAGACTTTTTCCAAAATGAAAGAATACGAAAAGCTGTTTTTATTCTGCTTGCTGTTATATGCCTTACTCCACTAATTTCTTCTCCCATAGCTCTGGCCTTAGGCTTTGGTCTTGCTATTTTTATAGGGAATCCGTTTGAGCAGCATCTGCACAAATATATTCATCTGCTTCTTCAGATTTCCATTGTTGGACTGGGTTTCGGACTTAAGCTGGATGAAGCGCTTCAGGCAGGAAAAACAGGATTCTTTTTGACGGTTGTGAGCATTCTCACAGTGATGATTCTTGGATATGTTCTGGGAAAAGTATTCAAGCTTGAGAAAAAACTTTCCTACCTGATCTCTGCAGGAACAGCTATTTGTGGCGGAAGTGCCATTGCAGCTGTTTCTCCTATCATAAAGCCCAGCACAAAAGAAATTTCTTTGGGACTTGCCATTATTTTTACATTGAATTCAGTGGCTTTATTTATTTATCCTGCAATTGGGCATCTGCTGCAACTTTCGCAGGAACAGTTCGGACTCTGGTGCGCCATAGGGATCCATGATACCAGCTCTGTGGTAGGAGCTGCCGGAAAGTATGGAAATGAAGCTTTAAAAATCGCGACAACGGTAAAGCTAGCACGTGCTTTATGGATCATCCCGGTTTCAGTGATTACAATGTTTATTTTTAAAAACAAAGAATCAAAGGTAAAAATCCCGTGGTTTATAGGCTGGTTCATTCTTGCTATACTATTGAATACTTATTTTCCGGTTTTTGATCTTTTCAGTGGTTCTGTAACTGCTGTGGCAAAATCTGGACTGAATCTTACTTTATTTTTTATCGGTTCTACTCTGTCGATCCGGACTTTAAAAACAATAGGGATTAAGCCGTTGGCTGCAGCTGTTATCTTATGGATTGTTATAAGTGTGGGAAGCTTGCTTTACATTATCAGCTGATTTTTTTTAGTTTTTTTTGGTTTATTATTTTTAACCATGGATTTCACAGATGTTTATGAGTATTATTAAGTGTGAAAAACTTTAAATATCTTAACTGATAGAAATTTTTGTAGTTTTTCCGTTTTGAAACAAATGCATAAAAGTTCAGAGTGGAACTTTCACTAAAGTTAAATGTTTCTGAGTCACATTCACTTAATTTTTAAATAACAAAAACCTTTTGGAAGGTCCAAAAGGCTTTTGCATATTAAATGTGGAAATGTTTATTTCTTACTGAAATAAGTCTTAAACTGGCTTAATCAAGACAGTTATAAACCTGCGGGCATCCTATATACTGTACACAGTACCAAGGCCCGGTTACAGAACCTGAGCAGCTGCATCCGCAAAGTGATAAATCAGGGTTTCCACTGATTCCTCCAATAATGTTCTTTAGATCTGCTTTTTTTAATTTCTTAGCATTTTTCATAGTGTCGAATGATTTGATTTGGGATTAAACGATATAGTTTAGTTACTTTCCAAAGTTAAACAAATATTAATTATTCGCAACATAATTTAATTAAAATTTTAATAATGTCTTGATTTCATTACTTTTATTACGTTATAAGCGGAATAATACCGGTTACCATTTATTAAACAATTTATTATCCGGTTCTTTCAACCTGCCATACAACTGTTCAAGAGAATGACAACAGAACTTTTGTTTTGGGAATTCTTAAGCGTTAATAAATAAAACCTTTCAATTGATCGAAAGGTTTTACTGAAATGTTTTATTAACAGGTGATTACCTGCAGACATTTTTTATACTTTACACAATAAGACGGACCTGTCACTGCACCTGTACAGCTACAGCCACATTGTGAAAGATCCGGAGTGATTACTCCGCCAACTCCGCCTATAATGTTTTTAAGGTCATCTTTTCTTAACTTTTTTGCTTTTTTAAAAATTTCGTGTGACATGATGTTTGATTTTAATTAAACAATAGAATTAAATTCCTTTACTTTCAAAAGTAAACAATTAATGATTATTTAAAACACAATAAAATGTTAATTTATTTATTTCATTGCACTTAAAAAAAGACAATTTTTGTTAAAACTGTTATATTATTCAATAAATTCCAGGTCTTTATCATGCGTTTCTGATATGGTCAGCGAGGAATAAAAAGCCAGTCCGAATACAACAATTCCTACAATTGCTGCACTTATAATGACAGTAAAATTATTTTTCAGCAGATCAAATGCAAGGATCATTACAGGCACCAGACCTCTTACCATATTGGGAACAGTAGTGGTTGCCGTATTCCTGATATTGGTCCCGAACTGTTCTGCGGCAAGGGTCACAAACATAGCCCAATAACCTGTACCTAGACCTAACCAGACACAGAACATATAGTATTTTGTTTCTGTATTGGTATTTCCAAACAACATGATCGCCACTCCTATTATGGTAAACAACAGCATATAAAAAATAGCCATTTTCCGGGATTTCAATGCATGGGAAATAAAACCGCTCATCAGATCACCAACAGAAATACCTACATAGGCCCACATAATAGCTTTTCCCGGGTTCAAATCCTTTATTCCTAATTCAGGGGCAAATTGATTGGCTAAAACTGCCAGAATGCCTATACAATACCATGTAGGCAGACCTACTGCTATGCATTTGAGATATCTGGTCAAACGCTCTTTATTGGTAAAGAAGGAAAGAAAATTTCCTTTGGAAACGCTTTTATGCTCTATATTTTTATAAATTCCTGACTCTGAAACGCTTACTCTTAAAATCAACAACATGATACCCATAATTCCGCCGATAATGTATGAAATATTCCATCCCCCGGCCAGTTCTACAGTAAGCTGAGCCACTACAGCTCCCATTAATCCGAAACCGGCTACTACTGAAGTCCCTATCGCCCGCAGGCTCTTTGGTAAGCTTTCAGAAACCAGGGTAATTCCGGCTCCAAGCTCTCCTGCCAGCCCTATTCCCGCGATAAATCTTAAACCCGCATATTGGTATACCAAATGCTCTTTGGGAAAATAGGGCAAAAATCCACATGCGATATTGGCAAGAGAGTATACTAAGATAGACCCGAAAAGTACGGACAGTCTTCCTTTTTTATCTCCAAAAATTCCCCAGAAAACCCCACCGATAAGAAGTCCTACCATCTGGCAGTTCAGTATAAAGGTTCCGTCGGCATCGGGATTCAGGCCTAAAGCTTTTAAACTCGGAATTCTTACGATACCGAATAACAGCAGATCATAGATATCTACAAAATAGCCTAAGGCTGAAATAATAACGGGGATTGAAAAGATGTACTTCAGTTTTGAAGACAAAGACAGTTCTTGCATTTTTAAGTTTTGATAAAAATAAAAAACCTTTCAATCTCTTGAAAGGTTTTTATTAAATATCTTGATCCTGCTATTATCTTGCAATATTCACAGCTCTTGTTTCTCTGATTACCGTTACTTTTACCTGTCCCGGATACGTCAGTTCATTCTGGATCTTTTCAGAGATGTCATAAGATAGCTGATTGGCTACTTCATCACTTACTTTTCCACTTTCTACCATTACTCTCAGTTCTCTACCAGCCTGGATCGCGTAAGCGCTTGATACGCCATCGAAGCTAAGTGCTGCAGATTCAAGATCTTTCAGTCTCTGAATATAAGATTCAAGTACCTGTCTTCTTGCTCCCGGTCTTGCTCCTGAGATGGCATCGGCCACCTGGATGATCGGTGATAACAGTGACTTCATTTCAATTTCGTCGTGGTGAGCTCCGATTGCATTAACAACTTCTGCATTTTCACCATATTTTTCAGCCCACTGCATTCCTAATAAAGCGTGAGGAAGTTCAGACTCCTGCTCAGGCACTTTACCGATATCGTGTAAAAGACCTGCTCTTTTGGCTAATTTTACATTTAATCCTAATTCTGCAGCCATTGTTGCAGCAATATTTGCTACTTCTCTTGAGTGCTGTAAAAGGTTTTGTCCGTAAGAAGAACGGTATTTCATTCTACCTACAATCTTGATCAGTTCCGGGTGCAATCCATGGATTCCAAGATCAATGATTGTTCTTTTTCCTACTTCAATAATTTCTTCTTCAATCTGTTTTCTTGTCTTTTCTACTACTTCTTCGATTCTTGCCGGGTGAATTCTTCCATCCGTTACCAATCTGTGAAGGGACAGTCTTGCAATTTCTCTTCTTACCGGGTCAAAGCATGAAAGAAGAATAGCTTCAGGAGTATCATCAACGATAATTTCAACCCCCGTCACAGCTTCTAAGGCACGGATGTTTCTACCTTCTCTACCAATGATTCTTCCTTTTACTTCATCTGATTCAATATTGAAAACTGATACTGAATTTTCGATCGCCTGCTCGGTTCCGATTCTCTGGATCGTCTGGATAACAATTTTTCTGGCTTCGTTCTTAGCATTTAATTGTGCTTCTTCCATGATGCCCTGAACGTGCGCCTGAGCTCTTGTTTTAGCTTCTGCCTTCATGGTTTCCACCAATTCTGCTTTAGCTTCTTCTGCCGTATAATTGGCGATTTTTTCAAGAATCTCTACTTTCTTAGTAGTAGCCACATCCAGTTCCTGCTGTTTTCTGTCTAAGATCTCGTTTTTCTTAGCGTAATCTGCAATTTGCTTGTCCAGGTCCTTTTCAAGTTTTCCGGTCTTGCTAAGCTCATCATTAAGCTTGTGTTCCTTGTCTTTAATTCTCTTTTCAATCTCCTGCATTTTTTTCTCGCGGGATTGGATATCCGCATCATGCTGGGATTTCAGTTCCAAAAATTTTTCTTTGGCCTGTAGATTCTTTTCTTTCTTTATGGATTCAGCTTGAACATTTGCTTTTTCTATAAGGTTTTCGGCATTTTTCTTTGCATCATCTACAATAAATTTTGCTTTGGTATTCAGCGAGCTCTTAGAGAAAAGAATCCCTATCACTGCTCCTACAACTAAGCAAATAACGCCGACTATAATGGCTGTTGTCATAATATATATTGAGTTTTAATTGTCTTACACTTATTAAATAAAAAAAACCTACAACAATTCAGGGATTGAGAGTAAACTCCTAATCAACACGATTTGAACTGATTTCCTCTGTCTGTAATCCGGGAGACCCGGCACGCCATTCAGCGGACATTTGCTCGGTAATTGTTTAGCGTTGAGTTTACCTTAAATGTGTTAGAATTATTGTAGGCAGTCTGATGGGAAAAAAATCTATTTCCCAATTTCATTCAACGACTGATTAATCTGCACTAATCTTTCGTTGGTAGAATTTATATTTTTTTCGTAGTTAAGAGAAACTACTTCAGCGTTGGTTCCCAGTTTCAGGGCACACATAGCCAAAGCATCCTGTTTATCTCTTACATCGAAGTTCTGTTCAAAATCTTTAATCATACTTTCAATCTGCTTTCCTACTTTACGCAGAGTTTCTTCCTCTGCGGCCGGTACGTTCAGCGGATACACCCTTCCTGCAATGTTGATGGTTATTCTTCTTACATCCATTATAATCCACTGTTTTGAAGCTGCGCAATACAGAAATCAATTTCTTTTACCAATCTGTTGATATGGTTTTTCATTAATCTGTTGTGTTCAGGATTTCCTGATATTGCTGAATAAAGTTTTATATTTTTTTGTTCTTCTGCTAATACCTGATTTCTTCTTCTTTCCTCATCATATTTCGTTTTCAGCTCTTCATGCTCAACAGTTAATTCAGATAGTCTTTCAGTAAGATTTTTATAGTTCTTTTGTAAAAGCAAAATCTTTTTCTCTAATTCTGAAAAATTATTTTCTAAATCTTGAAGCATTTCAGGTTTTCTATATTCTAACTAATAGCAAAAGTAAAAAAATAATAACAGTAACAAAAATAAAAGTCTCTATATTTTGATTGGACACGAAAAAAAGGAGATGCACCAGCACCTCCTTTGTATTTCTAATGTATATTTTCTTATTCGAATTTCAGAACAAACATTACAGCTCTTGTCTGAAGTGTAGACATTGCAGTTGCCCAGTATGGAGGCGTTGTTGCATTATCTGCCACTTTCTCGTTATTCATGAAGAATGTTCCTCTGATAGCCGGAGTCAGTTTAAATTTGTTGAAATAAAACTGGATTCCCATTTCTGCAGACCACGCAAAGTTATGCGTTGTAGATCTGAAAACCTGCTGCATGTTGTCATCTTCAGAATCCGAATTGGACTGAAGATTCACCACATAGTTTACCCCTGCTGCAATATAGGGTCTGGAATTGTACCATCTGTTGCCGTGAAGTTCCAATAGTACAGGAACGTCTACCAATGTAGATTTAATCTCTCTTACTTTGTCTTTTTCTGTTAAAGGAATTGGAGTAAAAGGTGGATTCGTTAATGTTCCAGCAGCATACTGGTCATTGGACTGGGTATTGAAAGTCAACTGCCTTTGAGCAAATTGCAAGCCTGGTTCCAATCTTAAATCCAGATAATCATTCAGTCTCCATTTGGCGATCAAACCGGCCCCGAAACTGTAGCTTTCTTTAGATTTAACAAGATTCTGATTACCTTCCGCACCATATCTTGGATGTAGGACGATACGGTAGTCTAGCCTGTTGCCGTTCAAATAAAAACCCCAACTGAATTTCTGCTCGTCAAAGTCTTCCAACTTATCCATTCTGTTTCGGGTTCTGAATTGCGCATCTGCAAAAACTGCAATATTAACTGAGGCTAAAACCAGTGCTCTTAATAGAAATTTATTCATAGGTTACTTTGTTGCTTTATAAATTGTGGCTATACCTAAACTTAATTTTTTATATTCTACTTTCTTAAATCCTGTATCTAAAAGAATTTGTTTCATCTTTTCCCCGAAAGGAAAAGCATTTACAGAATCCGGAAGGTATGTATATGCCCTATTATCTTTGGAAACCAGTCTGCCAATGGCAGGTAATATATTTTTAAAATAAAACATATAAAATGGCCCTAAGAACCCCTCAACCTTTGAAAACTCCAGTATATAAACACTTTTGTTATCTTTAACTACTCTTCTTAATTCTGCCAAACCTTTGGTAAGGTTTTCAAAATTCCTCACTCCAAATGCAACGGAAACAGCATCGAATCTATTGTCCTCGAAAGGCAAATTTTCTGCATCTCCTTTTTGCATGGAAATTTTGCCGTCTAATTTAAGTTTTTTTATTTTAATAACGCCAACATTCAGCATTTGTTGTGATAAATCCAAACCAATTACTTTTGCATCGGTTCCTTTTTCAATCGTAATTGCTAAATCTCCCGTTCCTGTAGCCACATCCAGCACTTCTTTCGGATTGTCTTTTTTCATCATTTTCACCAATGTATTTCTCCATATGATATCAATTTTCATTGATAAAACACGATTCAGAAGGTCATACTTCGGTGCAATATTGTCGAACATATCCTCTACCTGGCTTTTCTTGGTAGCCTCAGAATTGTAGGGAGTAACTTTGGTAATATCTTTTGTCAAAACTTTAAAACTTGTAATATTCTTTGTAATAATTTAGGAAATCCTGCTTTCTGAAGATCTTTGATCTCGATTCCACCTTTTGGATGTTCTTGATTACCTTATCGTAATCTTCGTCTACATTGTAATAAAAATCTTCAGTATAAAGCTTATTGAAGTGCCTTGCTCCTCCGAAATAAGCTTTTCCGTCAATTGTGATTTTGTCCAGGGCCAAAAGTAATGAATCTTTTTTAAGATTGTACCCATAATATTGATCATTAATATAATAATCCTGATGAGCAATATTGATCAGTCCACGGATTTTATTTACTTCAAATGCAGAATCATACAGCATTTTCCTGTTCTGGTCGAAAACTTTGATAGAATTTTTTCCTTTTTTTATGTCCACATGTACATACTGACCCGCAGAAATAACCCCTTCGGAACCGTTATTGATCTTAAAATAGTAGGTATTGGGTGTAGGGTTGTCTACCACAAAATAATTTTTCTTGGCTAAAAAAAAGAAGTAGACCCCAAAGGCAACGATAAACACCACAGCTGCAATAAGTAAGCCTTTTAAGGACGAGTTGTTTTTCATACGATTGTAAAGTACAATTTTTGCAAATTTAATAATATTTTTAATTCTCCGTTATTAATATTAATTATTAACTTTGCATCTTTAAAAAATCATATAAACGAATGCCGAATACGATCATTATTGGTTCCGGATCCTATATTCCTAACAGAGTTATTGGTAGAGATTATTTCATGGATTCTGAGTTCTACACTGAAGACGGAGTTAAGATTGAAAAACCTGCAGAAGAAACCATCGCAAAGTTTGTAGAAATCACAGAAATAGAAAACAGAAGATTTATTGAAGACGATCTTTCCAACTCGCAGATCGGCTCTGAGGCCGCCAAAGCTGCCCTTGAGGATGCTAAAGTAGATGGCGAACAATTGGACTACATTATTTACGCGAGCAACTTCGGAGAGGTTACTGTAGACGGATATGTGAATTTTATGCCCAATATGGCAGCAAGAGTAAAAAATAAGCTAGGCATTAAAAACAGAAAATGCATTACTTATGATATGATCTTCGGATGTCCGGGATGGGTGGAAGCCATGATCCTTGCAGACAATCTTATCAAAGCAAAAGCTGCTAAAACCATTCTTGTAATTGGTGCAGAAACGCTAAGCCGTGTTACTGATCCGCATGACAGAAACAGAATGATCTTTGCTGACGGAGCCGGAGCAGTGGTAGTACAGGCTACAGATCAGGAAAACATAGGAATCATTTCTCACAACACAATCTGCGACAACGGTCCGGAACTGTGCTATCTTGAAAATGCACCTTCTATTAACGCCAATGTAGACCAAAGACGTCTTTATGTAAGAATGCAGGGAAGAAAGATCTATGAATATGCCCTTAAAAATGTACCTTCTGCCATCAAAGAAACTATTGAAGATGCAGAACTTTCCATTGAGGATATCGATAAAATCCTGATCCACCAGGCGAATGCAAAAATGGATTATGCTATGATCGAAAGACTCCACAAATTGTATGACGTGAAGGATTACGACCATTCGATCTCTCCTATGACAATCCAGAACCTTGGAAATACGTCTGTAGCAACCATTCCTACGATGTATGATTTAATAATTAAAGGAAAAATGGAGGGTCAAACGTTTAAAGATAAAGGTAACATTGTGATGACTTCGGTAGGTGCCGGAATGAACATCAATGCTATCGTTTACAGATTTCCTTAAAATATTTAATTAACAAAAAAATATAAAGCACAGGGAACTATATTCTTTGTGCTTTTTTTAGATTTATCATGCAGAGAAATTTTTTGATTATTGCCGCTATCTTCCTGTTCTTAGAAATCTATATCTATCAGGCTATAAGAACATTAACTGACAATTCCTGGATAAGAATCGGATATTGGGTGGTATCTTTAGCTGTTTATGGGATCTTCGCCTATGAAGTGACTCATTTTCAAAGATCGGACAGAAGCATGGTCAGGGCACAGATCACGATCTCGCTATTCCTGATCTTCATTCTTCCTAAAATTTTTGTAGTCTTGTTTTTACTGATTGATGATATTTTCAGAACAGGAGGATACCTGATAGGATTAACACAGCCGAAAGAAAACTTCTTCCCCGAAAGAAGAAAGTTCCTGAGTATGGCAGGATTAGGGCTTGGAGGAGTTCTTTCCGCTCTTTTCATTGACGGAATCACGTTTGGTAAATACAGACATACCGTAAGGAAAATAAAAGTAAAAATACCCGGGCTTTCCAAAAGTTTCGAAGGCTATAAAGTAATCCAGATCTCTGATGTTCACAGTGGCAGCTTTTCTGATCCGGACAAACTACAACATGCCATTGACTTAATTAATGAGCAAAATCCTGATCTTGTTCTGTTTACAGGAGACATGGTTAATAACGTTGCAGATGAATTCAAACCTTTTATTCCGTTATTTTCTAAAATCAAAGCAAAAGACGGAAAATTTGCAGTGCTGGGAAACCATGATTACGGCGATTATGTATCGTGGACGTCTAATGATGCCAAGAAAAAGAACCTTGACACGCTTATTGAATATGAAAAACAGGCCGGTTTTGATATGCTGAGAAATGAAAACAGGGTGATAGACAAAAATGGAGAGAAGCTTTATATTCTCGGCGTTGAAAACTGGGGACTAAAACCATTTCCGCAATTTGGGAAAATTGATGATGCTTTAAAAGGCGTACCAGAATCCGCTCCTAAAATCCTGATGAGCCATGACCCTACTCATTTTGATCATGTGGTAAAAAAACACCCGGGAAACATCCATCTGACTCTTTCAGGACATACACACGGAATGCAGTTTGGTTTGGATCTTAAAAATGTAAAGTGGTCTCCGGTACAGTACCGCTATCCAAAATGGGCTGATTTGTATGAAAGTGAAGGAAAGACACTTTATGTCAACAGAGGATTCGGTGTTCTGGGATATCCGGGGAGAGTGGGTGTATTGCCGGAAATAACTCTTTTTGAGCTGTCTTAAATAGTCTCTCGCAGATTTAGTAGATTATGCAGAGGTTTATGGATATTATGATCTATAGCCACAGATAAGCAAGTTCAATAATACCCTTATATCTTAGCAATGCACGATCCAATTACAACGCAAACACCTGCATAATCTACTAATCTGCGAGAGCATAAAAATCCTCGAGAAAGAAATTTAAAAAATATAATCCTTCATACGGGAAGTGGCAAGTTCCTTCTCGTTAATCCAGGTAAGGAGGGCATCCAGTTTGTCCTCCATTTTTTTGCCCGAAAACAGGCTTCTGTAAAACGGAATATCAAATCTGTATTTTTTAAAATCGGTGAACTGCCAGGAATTAAGATAGATCAATACAAAATCATCATTTTTGAGGGTTTCAAAAACCATATTCTGATAATACTTCATCGGCAGAATCTGAAAAACAAAATCATTATAGGGTAGCTGGCTGTATGGTGAGATACTTTCAGGGACAATACTCAGTCCGTCTTCTTCATTGATTTCTGTATCTCTTTTCAGCCTTTTGAACGGAAAAAGGATATCTGCATTATCAATATTGGAAACATAATTAAACTCCAGGGATTTCAAATCTTGTAGAGGAAGTTTGAAATCTTTCTGCCTGATTCCTCTAACCTGTTTTTCCAAAAGGTCTTGGATATTCTTCTTACCATTTTCAATTTCCTGAAGATTGGAATTCAAATTATAAAAAGCAATTTCATGCCCTTTGGATGAAATTGCTTTTATTAAATTCTGCAGTTTTTCTGCGATAGAAATCTCTACAAAAAAACTTGCTTTTATATCATGAATATCTAAAACCCGAAGAATAGCTTTTGTATTATCTTCTGTGATTTTCAGTCTTTCCCCATCAGAAATTTCTGCAACGTTTTTCGCTTCAGCTTCAATATTCAGGATGTTAAAAGTCAATAAAATCATTTAAATTAAGTTTTAGATAATACTTATAATTAATTAAAAATCAGATGTTAAATAAATTATTATTTAAACATTAACTTTAAGTAATTAATTTTTATTCAATTTTACTTTAAGATTCTTAATCATGTCTTTCGTCATTTCCGAAATTCCGAAATCATAAGTGAGCCCCCAGTCTTTTTTCGCTACGGAATCATCAATGGAAGCCGGCCATGAATCTGCAATTGCCTGTCTGAAATCCGGCTGATAATCGATCGAAAAATCAGGGATTTCTTTCTTGATTTCTTCTGCTAATTCTTTTGGTGTAAATGACATTCCTCCCAAATTATAAGACGAACGAACGGTAAGACTTTCTTTCGGAGCTTCCATTAATTTCAATGTTGCGTTGATTGCATCATCCATATATAACATCGGCATTCCTGTATCTTCGGAAATGAAACTGGTATATTTTCCTTCTTCTATAGCCTCATAAAAGATCTCAACGGCATAGTCTGTTGTACCCCCTCCAGCCGGAGTCTTCCACGAAATAAGTCCCGGATATCTTATACTTCTTATATCTACTCCATGCTTGTCGAAATAATATTCACACCACTTCTCTCCTGCCATTTTGGAGATTCCATAAACTGTTGTAGGATTCAGAACCACATCCTGCCCTACATCATGCTTGGGAATTCCTTTCCCGAATACCGCAATTGAGCTTGGCCAGAAGATCTTTTTAAGAAGGCCTTCCTTTGCCATTTCACAAAAATGAAGCAGAGGCTCAAGATTCAGTTTCCATGCGAAAATTGGCTGTTTTTCTGAAGTTCCTGACAAAAGCGATGCTAAATGATACACTGTTGTGATTTCGTAGTCTTTAACGACTTGCCTTACCAGCTGTGTATTGGTAACATCCATTCTTTCATAATGTCCGGCAGCAGTAATTCCTTTTTGCCATCTGTCCAGTCCCGATGCTACTACATTATCAGCTCCGTGAATTTCAACAAGCCTGTTTGTCAGTTCGGTGCCGATCTGTCCCAGAGCACCCGTAATTAGTATTCTTTCCGTATAGGATTCCATTTTACATATTTTTTTAGAATTCTACAAAAGTAAAAAAATCATACCAACCAAAATAAAAAAGGTATGCATAAACATACCTTTTTCATAATATCTAAAAAGAAGCTGTTAAAAGCTCAGATTAACTCTTGCAAAAAGAAATCTTCCATTCATTCCAAACTGGGATGTATTTCTGGAATAAACGAACTGATTCTGATTGGTAAGGTCTATAGGAGCAGCATTAACGTAAGTCAAATTACCAGAAGCATCCAGGGCAGGCACTTTTACCGCAGTTGGTCCGTAATTTTTATCCGGATAAATATCAAATAAGTTATTAGCTCCAATGGTCAGCCTGAAACTGTCACTGAATTTATATCCTACGGATAAATCTGTAATTACCTTGCCACCCCAAACAGGATGCTCTGTAGCAACAGCCTGTCCATTGATGATTTCGCCATTTACAATACCATCTCCATTAGCATCCATTGTATTCGGGTCGGTAACTTTTCCGAAATACACATTTCTCAAAAGCACATTAAATTTACTAATTTCCAAGGCATTATTCAGAGAAGCTTTAAATCTTGGCACAGCTTCTTCAAGATAAATCCTGCTGGATTCCGAGTAATAACGATTGACCTGTCCTGCTTTAATCAAGGCATCAGAACCATGAATATCTCCTACCCTGTTGGTTTTGGATACTGTCACCGCCAGATCAGAATTTAACGAAAATTTTTCGGAAAACCTCCCTCTGTGAGAAATCACTCCTTCTACTCCTTTTGTCTGGGTATCAATAGCATTAGCAAAAAATGTAGCCGCATTGGCATTGGCCTTATCAAAAAGGGCCTGCAGATTTTTTTCCGGGCTTCCGTCAGCATAGGTTCCGGCCGGTCTTGAGAACTGATCGGTAAGAACCACCCTGTTTTTGATCTTAATATAATAACCGTCAACAGTAAAAGTAAGGTTAGCTTGTGGAATTTTCGCTGTGAAACCTACAGAATAACTCGCTGACTCCTCCTGTTTTAACTGGGGAATACCGAGGAGCCTAGCTGCTTCTGAATCATTTGAAAATGTACCTACCTCAAATGCTACCCCTCCTACAAACTGAGTTGCGGTAGCATTGAAATAAATCTGCTGTAAAGATGGAGCTCTGAATCCTGTAGAATGAGCTGCTCTTAAATTGATCTGATTTGTCAGCTTATACCGGGTTGCTATTTTATAATTGAACGTAGATCCAAAATCAGAATAATTTTCATACCGCAAAGCAGCACTTAACAGCCATTTGTCTGTAATATCCAGTTCTGTATCCACATAAGCCGCTACAGACTGCCTTCCTTTATTCAGAGCGTTTTCAGGTCTAAAACCCGGGAATACCTGTGATCCGCCCGGCCTGGTAGCCCCTAAAAAATCAGTTGGCTTCAAAGAAGCAACAGTTGATGGAGTCTGGATTTTCCCATTGATATCATAAAGCGCCCACGATGCCTCTTCTCCGTTTTCTATCTTATACCGTTCAAACCTCGCTTCTCCTCCGAAAGCTACATTAAAGCCTTTCAGCCAGTCAAATTTTGTATCGAAATCTGCATTGATCGTGTTCTGCATAAAGCTCAATCCACCTGCATCAAATTCTGTTTTACCAGGGTAGGCCATAGATGCGTTGGCCGTATTTTTAATGGTATAGTCAAAAGTATTCTGTCCAAAGGTATTACTGATATCATAGTTGACATTTCCTAGTTTTCCTTTAAATCCGCCCGCAAAAGAAAGATCAATAACATCTGAGGCTATTTCAGGCAAAAAGCCATTAGGATATATTGAAGTGGAAGTTCTGTTTTGGTTGGGTCTTCTGAAAAAGCCTGCTGCATTACCATCTCTGTAAGAAATGCCTCCAAAAGCATATCCTTTCACAGATGATGAAAGATCAAATTCAGAATTCATAAAAAACTGGCCGGATGTCAGTTTCGACTGCCCTACCCGCATATTAAAATCATCCCTTGTTAATTTCCTGTAAGCCAGTTCATTTTCAGTTACATTAACTTTCAACAGGTTCTGCAATTGCGTAATAGTGCTCGCAGATTGAATATCAGCCTGCTGCTGTGCCGTAAAATAACCGACCTGCGGGGCATACTGATGGATATAGTTTATGATTTGCTGTGTATTTGGAGTATTGCTAATATTACCAAAAAGTGAAGAAATATTCACCCCGTTTTCCAACGCTCTCTGTTCAATTGCATTATAGGCATTAAAAATATCTCCACTTGCCGCCATAGCTCTTCTGGTATCGTCTCTGCTTAATAAACTTGCTGTGAAATTGATAAATCCATTGGTCCCGATTTTAGTCCCGTAATTAAGATCTACCTGGTATTTTCCACCATCCCATCCTCCATGATGGTCATTAGATCCTTTTGAATTGAAAGCTCCCGCTGTAATGGCGGCTGTAAAAGCATTGGTGTTTTTCTTCATGATGACGTTGATAACCCCTGCAATAGCATCAGATCCATATTGTGCAGAAGCTCCGTCTCTCAGCACTTCCAGCCTCTCAATAGCAAATGCAGGAATCGCATTGAGATCAGTACCTACCGATCCTCTCCCCGGCGAACCATTGATATTGACCAAAGAAGAAGTATGTCTTCTTTTTCCATTGAGAAGAACCAATACCTGGTCAGGCCCGAGTCCTCTTAACTGGGCAGGATCAACATGGTCCGTTCCATCTGCTACAGTTGTTGAGTTAGATGTAAAAGAAGGTGCTGCGTAATTCAGAATCTGATTAAGGTCCATCTGAGGACTTAAAACTGACTGAGAACCAATATTAATAACATCTACCGGCACCGGAGTGTCAGTAGCAACCCTTGCCTTATTACGTGAACCAATGGTGATCTTTACTTCATCCACCTGGTTGGTCTTTATTGAATCCTTAGTTTGCGCATTGGCATTTGCTGAAATAAAAAACAATACTCCAAGCAAAGCAATTTTCTGGTAATTTTTTCTCATATGGTTCGTTTTATCAAAAATAGCAATTAAATCAATAAAAAACTAAATTTAATTCAATAAAACAATTCATTTAATGAAAATAAATAAAATAATATTAATAAATCAAACAAATTAATCAATATGATTTATTTTTTACAAACAAATAAATAATTTAATGAATAATTTATTTTTCAATGATTTTTACAGATATAAACTCCTGTTAAAGAC
Organism: Chryseobacterium sp. CCNWLW53; assembly: GCF_037083525.1. Lineage (NCBI taxonomy): Bacteria > Pseudomonadati > Bacteroidota > Flavobacteriia > Flavobacteriales > Weeksellaceae > Chryseobacterium > Chryseobacterium sp. CCNWLW53. The sequence continues at coordinate 171,469 of NZ_JBAOJR010000006.1, forward strand.
TTATAATTTCTTCAAAAATTCTCTACTTTTGTTTTCAAACAAAATCATATGAAGAAGTTTTTAATTGCAGCAATATTGTTGGCAGGTAATGTATATTGGGCTCAGTATACCGATTTCAACATCATAAAAGAGGTAAAAGTCAAGAATAAAGGTGTAGTGGTTTCTGCCCACCCTCTTGCAAGCCAGGCAGGAGCGGATATCATGAAGATGGGAGGAAACGCTTATGATGCTATTGTAGCAACACAATATGCTCTTGCTGTAGTTTACCCTCAGGCTGGAAATATCGGTGGTGGCGGCTTTCTGGTCGGTGTGAAAAACAATGGTGAAAAATTCACGCTGGACTACAGGGAAACAGCTCCCAAAAAAGCTTCAAGAGATATGTATGTTGACAAATCCGGAAAAGCCAACACAGACCTGTCCCAAAACGGAAGACTCGCAGTAGGAATCCCCGGAAGTATAGCCGGATTTTTTGCGACTTTAAAATACTGCAAGCTCCCGATGGACAAAATCATCCAGCCAGCTATTGATTTGGCAGAAAAAGGATTTGCTATCACGGAAATGGAAGCCAATATGCTGAATACACACAAAGAAAATTTCTTAAAACATAACAAATCCTCTATTGCTTTTGTAAAAGACACTCCCTGGAAGGCCGGTGATCTTTTAGTTCAGAAAGAACTGGCTGCAACATTGAGATTGATCCAGAAGCTGGGAGCAAAAGGATTCTATGAAGGAAAAACTGCTGAGCTTATGGTTTCGGAAATGAAGAAAGGCAATGGTATTATTACTTTGGAGGATCTTAAAAGCTATAAAACGGCAGAAAGAAAACCTTTGGAATTCGATTATAAAGGAAATCGGGTGGTCACTATGCCTCTTCCGTCCAGTGGTGGCGTACTGCTTGCCCAAATGCTGACGATGGCCGGATACGAAAACCTGGAAAAATATCAGCAAAATTCAACAGAGGCTGTGCAGATCATGACGGAGGCGGAAAGAAGAGCTTTTGCAGACAGGGCAGAATATATGGGCGATCCGGATTTTATTGAGGACAAAACTACCTATCTTACTTCGGATTCGTATTTAAAGAATAGATGGAAAAGCTTCAGCTTCAGTAAAGCGACACCAAGTTCAGAAGTTGGAAAAATCATCAGCCAGCCAAAAGAATCTACCCAGACCACCCATATTTCTGTTATAGATAAAGAAGGAAATGCAGCGTCTGTAACAACTACACTTAATGGATATTACGGAAGTAAAGTTGTGGTTTCCGGAGCAGGATTCTTTTTAAATAATGAAATGGATGACTTCTCAATTAAGCCCGGAGTTCCGAATATGTTCGGAGCCGTAGGCGGAGAGGCCAATTCTATACAGCCTAATAAGAGAATGCTTTCTTCTATGACTCCTACTATCCTGCTTAAAAATGGAAAGCCATATATGGTGGTCGGAACACCAGGCGGAACAACGATTCCTACTTCGGTTTATCAGTCTATCGTTAATGTGGTAGATTTTAAACTGAATGCCAACATCTCTGTGAACGCCCCGAAATTCCATCATCAATGGCTTCCTGAGAAAATTACGGTAGAAAATAATTTCCCTGAAAGTACGATCACAGCTCTCAAAAGTAAAAACTATGTGATTGAAAAAATAAAATATATCGGAAAAACAGAACTGATCCTGATGGACGACAATGGAAACATTCATGCTGTGGCAGACGGCCGCGGGGATGATTCTGTAGCGGTGGAATAAGCAAAATCCGGGGTTCTATTTATACATGCTTCGACTCCGCTCAGCATGACCACGTTGATGTAAACTGTGTCATGCTGAGCGGAGTCGAAGCATTATTTTATACACTACTCTTATTATCCTAAACTTCCAGAATTTCCAGCACCTCCATCTCCCATCTCCTTTCTTCATCATCAGTTTTAACTGACTTTCGTCATGTTTTAAAATAAAAATTCTTAATTTTCCGCTTTCAAAATCTAAAAAAGAATCCTTTGAAGGCTAAAAAATTCTATCAGCAGCTTTATTTTCAAGTTATTATTGCCATAGCAGCAGGTATACTTCTCGGAAGGTTCTATCCCGAGCTGGGCGAAAAAATGAAGCCACTCGGTGATGGATTTATCAAACTGGTAAAAATGATCATCGCTCCGGTGATCTTCATTACCCTTACTTTAGGAATTGCCCATATGACTGACCTCAAAAAAGTCGGACGTATTGCGGTAAAAGCAATGATTTATTTCTTTACATTTTCCACCTTAGCCCTGATTATCGGATTAATTGTAGGAAATATTTTACAGCCGGGACATGGTTTAAATATTGATCCTGCTACTCTGTCAGGCGATGTTTCGCAATATCAGCAAAAGGCTCACGACACGACCCTGACGGGCTTTATCATGAATATTATTCCTGAAACACTTTTCAGTCCGCTGGTAGGTGAAAATATACTCCAGGTTCTTTTGGTGGCTATTCTCATGGGGGTCGCCCTGGTTCTGACTAAAGAAAAAAGCCAGAAAGTAACGGATTTCTTACAGGATCTTTCTACCCCTGTTTTTAAAATTGTGCATATGCTGATGAAGCTGGCTCCAATCGGAGCTTTTGGCGCAATGGCATTTACGATTGGGAAATATGGTCTTCATTCTGTATTGAACCTAATATTTTTAGTAGGAACATTCTATATCACTTCCATTCTTTTCGTTATCATTGTTTTGGGAGCGGTTGCATGGTATAATGGATTCAGTATTTTAAAACTGATGTTTTACCTGAAAGAGGAACTTCTATTGGTTTTAGGAACCAGCTCTTCTGAATCAGCACTTCCGGGAATTATGGAAAAGCTGGAAAAGGCAGGCTGTTCAAGAGCGATCGTGGGGCTTGTGGTTCCTACAGGATATTCTTTTAACCTGGACGGAACAAACATTTATATGACCCTGGCTTCACTGTTTATTGCCCAGGCCCTGAATATTCATCTTCCGCTGGAAAAACAGCTGATGCTGCTTTTGGTAGCCATGCTAAGCTCAAAAGGCGCTGCGGGTGTTACGGGAGCGGGCTTTGTAACATTAGCCGCAACACTGGCTGTTGTTCCTGAAATTCCAATAGCAGGAATGACTCTTATTCTGGGAATTGATAAATTCATGAGCGAATGCAGAGCTTTAACGAATGTGATTGGAAACTCGGTGGCTACGGTAGTTGTAGCCAACTGGGAGAAGCAACTGGATAAAACCCAACTGCAATATTGCCTGGATCATCCGAATGAAATTGAGAAAAAATTAGAAATTTAGAACTTTTAAAACGGACAAAATACCTGATCATTAAAATATTAATTCAATGGAAATAACACTCCAACCTATAGCAACAGTCAAGAATTCCCGGACAGAACCAATAGATGATCACTGGGAAACCATCATTGCCGAGATTGAACTGGCTGACCATATTCCAACAGAAGCTTTCAGCAATATTTCAAAATTCTCACATCTTGAAATCATTTATTATTTTGATAAGGTAAAAAAGGAAGATATTGTTTTTTCAGGACATCCGAGAGGGAATCCAGATTATCCCATGACAGGTATTTTTGGCCAGCGTAAAAAAGACAGGCCTAACACAATAGGACTTTCAACCGTTGAATTACTGGAACATAACGGCAGAACTCTTAAAGTTAAGTTTCTTGACGCTATTGACGGAACACCGATACTGGATATCAAACCTGTATTTAAGGAATTTCAGCCCAAAGCTGCGATCAAACAGCCCGACTGGGTTGCCGATCTGATGAAAAATTACTGGAAATAATTCAGAAACAGTTATATCAAAATATTCAGGCTGGCCGGTAAAACTTTCACATGAACCGGTGATTTTATTTTATTGAATTCACCGTCAAGATGCCAGTTTTTGGTCGTTACTTTAAATGAAATTTCCGAAACGGGCAGATACGTTACATATTCATCATCTTTCAGTCTTTTGGTAAACATTCTGAAGGCAAAAAGAGCTGAGTAGGTCAGCGGGAATTTTTTTACCAGCACCATATCTACCAATCCGTCACTTTTACTTGCGTTGGGAGCGATATAAGCATTGTTTCCGAACTGGCGTGTATTGGCTATATTCAGCATCAGGTATTTTCCATTGTACTGCTGATAGGCTTCATCAAAAAATTTAACTTTGATAGGCTTATAGTTAAAGAATGTTTTCAGGGATACTTTGATATAGTTTTTGAACCCACGGTTGGTTTTTTCGAATTCTTTCACCACTTTCCCGTCAAATCCGGTTCCTGAAACATTAATGGACAGTCTTTCATTAACAGTAAAGGTATCGATCTTTCTGGATGCTCTGGTTTTAATTTTTTCTAAAAGTTCATCCAAGTTTTTGCTGAATTTAGTCTCATTGGAAAATCCATTGCCTGATCCGGCCGGAAAAATCGCCAGAATTTTGTCCGTATTAATAAGATTTCTTGCCACGGTGGAAATAGTTCCGTCCCCTCCTATAGCTACAAAAATATCAATATGATCAAAATTTGTCCTGATAAAATCATCTGTCGCCGGAATAGATTCGGAGATATAATATAAGGGATTGTCAACCTTTTTTTGAAGTTCATCAAGAAACGGCTGATAATTTTTTTTGGCCGAAAAGGGATTAATGATAAAAGCTACTTTTTCCATTACCGCAAAAATAGAAAATGCTTCCAGATCCGGAAGCATTAATTTACTTTATTTTCATTCTTTCTTTGAATTCTGCATTCAGTGTTCCTTTCAGTTCTTCCCAGGATACAGGAATAACAATATCTCCGGCTGCAAAGGCGGTAATTTCATAAGGGCTGTAATGGAAGTAGAGGTTTTTCTGATCAAAGTAGAAATTATCCGTTGCAGGAATGACTTCTACCAGCAGCATGTCTGAATTCTTTACTTCTCCTTTATTATCTGTTGTACCGCTATGTACTTTATTAATATTCTTCATTAATATAGCTTCAAGTTGACCTTTCGGCATTGAAGTAATAGCTTTAAGTTCCAGTTTTTTATTGTTTTTAAGGTCGAAAACTCTTTCTGAAAACCCATAATTATCATGAGCACCACCTTCATAGGAACTCCAAACATATCCAATATGCATATAATCGTTATCAGTTGAAACCAGGTTCATATGGGTATTTGTATACCATTTTTGTGCATAGGAAATATCTGAAAGCCAGTCTTTACTGTCACTTTTTACAGAATTAAAATATTTGTTTTTCTCATTATCCAGAAAAGCCTGCAGTCCTTTTTTAGAGAAATCTTTGATTCCCTTATTTTGAAAATAAATACTGTCCAGCAATTGTTTGTCTTTCAGCGTTGGAAAAACCAGCAGCTTGGAAGTGAAACCTATGGTTAATGAATCTGCAATCTTTGAAGAGTCACTCACTTTCACGGAATCCACTATGAATTTTTCAGTTTGAGAGGTTTCTGTTTTATCAGATAATGTTGTATTTTCTCCTTTTTTACAGGCTGAAAAAGCGAGAAGGGAAGAAACTGCCAGAACAGCAATAGTGTTTTTCATAATTATATATTTCTGGAAGTAATGCAAAAACCATTCAAAAATGAATGGTTTTGCAAAATTATTTTTATTTGATCTAATAATCGGTCTGAGGAAATTCTCTTCTATGATTTTTTGATCAAGCTTATCACCTGGTTCTCACTTTTTGAGGCGGTTCCCCAAATCTGTTTGAATGCAGGATAATATTCTTTTGGATAATCCGGACTGGCAATTTTTGTGGTAGAGATTATTTCAAGCTTATTACCTTTCTGTTCAGCAATATAGCTGTATTCAATTTCTTTATCTTCGGTAACAATCTTTTTACTTTTAGGCATTGCTTCTATAACGTAGCCTTCCGGTATTTCAAGGATTACTTTTTTTACTTTAGTAATTGAAGAGATAAAATCGATCGGATATTTTCTTTCATCAGTCTGGTCAAATTCATTAGAATTTTTGCTCAAAAAAAGCATTGGGTTGATGATCATTTTCTTTCCTATCTTATCGATCAGGTTGTCTGAGGAAAATTTCATTGTACTTTCGAAATCACCGTTTTCCAGAGTCTTGGTTTCAATTCCCGTAAAATCTATTGAGAAGTTTTCTTTATATTGTTTTTTATATTTTTCAGCATTCTCGTCATAGCTTTCCTTGGCAAACATCGCATATGAACCGGTATCCTTGTCGGAATATGTTCCGGAAATACTGCCATCTTCATTGATTTTTGCTTCTGTAGTAAGATAATTGAAACTTGTAGTGGTATTTCCCATCTGCATCAGCAGTGCTTTATCTTTAGCCATGAGTACACCATACTCATTCCAGTCTCTTGGGGGAAGATTATTCATTGATGACTGTTTTGAAGTGGCATCATAGAGATTAAGGCTGTCTTTTATCTTAACCGTTGCAATAACAAAATTCATCCCGACTATGCTGGGAGATGTCAGGTTGATCAAGCCGTTGTCTACAGTGGAAATAACAAGAGGATCTGCTTTCAGTCCTGCTTCTCTAAGCATCATGACAAGCAAAAGGTTTATTTCTGCAGCATTTCCGGTTTTTGTTTCTATCAGTTTCTTTATTCCGTCTTCTGTATAAATTCCTCTGTCTTTGTTCCAGGTGAATGTATTTTTTACATAATTGAAAATGGCATCAGCTTTTTCTGCATCGGAATTGAGGCCTGAAATAATTGAGGATACATTTTCTTTAACGAGTTTCGTTTTTTTCAGCTCTTCACCAAAATCTTCGTCTTTATACAGCTTCTCTTTGATTTCTTCCCAGGAAGAGGAATGCATTTTAAGCTCTCTAAAATTAGTAGAATGAAGCTCTGCACTTACTTTTGTGCGGTAATTCCTGTCATTTTTAACAAACTTTTCAGTTTTGAATCCTTTCAGATTTTCATACCCGAATCTATAGGTTTTAAATGGCATTCCGTACATTGTCTTTTCTTCCACCATCCTGTACTTTGGAGTTAGTGAGCCTGTATAATTCACATTATAAGCTACATGCGAAGGGCTGTCCAGAATATATTCCGTGTACAGAGAAGGTGCATCAGACTCGATTACGATCTGCGGAACTGAATATAAAAACGGAGACAAAACTTCATACTGGTATTCTATAACCGATCCGTTCTTTACATTGGGAAAAGCAAATTTGGTAATGGTTATATATTTACTTTCCTTGCTCTTGTATTTTGAACTCTTATCTACTTTTGTAGCGGTGGCGGCTCCGTTTTCGAGGTTATATACAAAAGCTTTCATTTTATTTAGCAGCTCTTCATTGCCGCCGGTACTTTTGTATAACGGGATTTCAAGATTCAGCCAGTCTTCTGCTTTATCTTTATCATAGATTTTGACTCTGTAAAACACCTTTTTTCTAAGGTTCCCTGTAGAGGTATCAACATCAAAATGTACTGATTTATATAAAATTTCCGCCGGCGCATTTTCATCCAGCGTTGATTTCGCTTTGGAAAGATCAGCATTGTCAAATTTCGGAGGATCAAGAAACTCATGCTTCTGGCCGTTTATATGGATCAAAGTTCCGAAGCAGAACGCTGTTAGTATTATTTTTTTCATGGTTAGATTTTTGTCAGTAAGATTTTGGAATTATCAATATTCAGGGTCTTTTTTCGGAAACTCACGTAATCGTTGTATTTTTCTTTCGGAAATATCCCTTTGTTAATTTTAATGAAGCGTGTGACTTTCAACGATTCGCCATTTTTTACTATGTTCAGTTTATAGGTCCCGAATTCAGAATTGATGGTCATATTTTCCGGGACTTCATCAATTTTATAATTTTTTGGAATGATAAAATCAATCTCATATTCATCCTGGAAAGACTGCCCTATCTCAAATGGAAGCTCTCTGTTTTCATCTGATTTATAGTAATTATTCGTAAAAATAGGCACTGCTCTGAAAATTAAGTTCGTTCCTGTATTTTTAGAGTAATTGTTGGCTTTAAAATCCACATTGAATTTTATCACTGCATTATCCTTATCATTCACAAAGTCTTTCATTTCAACTTTTTCAAAATTCAGAACATCAAATCTTGCTTTCATTGCCTCAATTCTTTCTTTTGGCGATAAATAAGCATAAGGCAAATTATTATCATACTGACTTCCGGTATAAGCAAACTGGATTTCTCCGTTGATGCTGTTGTCTTCTGTAAGATTAATTTTCAATATCTGCTTTTCTCTGTTCTGTTCGGCTGTATAGGTAGGTGTATTGATAAGTTCGATCCCTTTTTTGGTTACAGCAAGAACATTTCTGTCGGTAGTGCTGTAGCTTAAATGGTTAAAAGCAATCTGCTGGGAGGTGTTTTCCAGCCAGATATTTCCTTTTTCCGTAGGCACCATCAGAATCGCATGGTTTCCACCCATGGATGGAAAATCCGGATCGAAAGAAACCTGTGATGAGCCGGAATTGATCACGCAGTAATGAGAAGGAATTCCTGCTTCATTCAATAAGGTTTTCATGTAATTGGTAAGCCCTTTACAGTCTCCATACCCTTTCTTCTGAACTTCGTCCGGAAGCATTGGCAACCATCCCCCGATTCCCAACCCAACAAATATATACCTGGTTTTCGACTGCATATGCTGATAAATCTTTTTCACTTTCTCCTTCGTTGTGCCTTCCAGTTTCAAAGCAGCCACTTCAGCTTTAATGGCCGGAGTAGATGCAGAAACAGGTTCTACCAGGTTAGTATAATACCAGGTTCCAAAATCTGTCCAGCTGCTCAATATTCCCTGCTTGCCTTCCAGATTGAATTTGGCAAGAGCAAAACTTACCTTAGGCAAGATCTTTTCAGGCTGAGGCAGCATTAAGGCATCATCTATTGCCGGAACATTTTTATAGGAATAGGTCTTTTCATTGCCATTATCAGCTACGGACACGGAAGCATAGCTATATTTTGAAGGATAGGTTTTCGTTTTAAGGTCAATCCCGGACTTATTAATGACTTTAAATCCAGCTTCTTCTAAAGATATATTGGGAGAAGAAAACGGTATAAAATCAGGAATAAAAACCGTATTCTCATCGGTAATCTGATACGAAAAATCAATTGTATAGGGATAATAAGCAGAAGTATACGGTAATGCTAGGATCCTGCTATCCGAATAAAATACACCTTGTGTATTGTTGGCAAAGTCACCAAAATCTGATTTTGAAAAGCTCTTTACTTTCTTTCCGGATTCATCATATACGGTAACTTTAACATCAGAAATATTGTCTCCTTTTTGATAGGGAATATAAACCTGCGCTTTAGAATCGCCATCTTTGTTTAAAACTGTGATTACTGTATGATGCTGATACTTTATTTCATCAATTTTATTAATCTGCGCCGTCGTAAAATCCTTCCTGATCACAACATTGGCATTTTTCTTCAGGTTTTCAGGAATGGCAGAAACAGGATAGGTCTGTGCAAAATATAAAGAGGCTGTAGATAAGGCCCCAATAATTATAATTTTCATCATGGTTATTAAAGTTGGGGCAAAAATAATAAAATCTTAATAGATGTTAAATTTTTATTTTAATATAAAGAACAATACTAATAGAAAAGGCTTCATTATCAAAGCCTTTTCATATTATAATTTTAACATTTTATATCTCTAATTGAGGATGTTTTTATCATTTTTTCGTGAAATTCTTTTTTTCAACATTATATTTAAAATTTTTCCACTTTTAAATAAAGACATAAAAAAAGACTCCATTTCTGAAGTCTTCCAATATCTTTTTAATTATTAATCATTGATCGTTGGGAATTCTGTTGCTGTCATATTTATCGCTGCTGAAAGCCAGAACTGGCACGAAAATAAATCCAAAGAAAAACAAAAGAATGGTATAAACCGGGGTTTCCTTACCAAAAGCTTTCGCCAATCTGTCATTGACCACCCATGATGCATAGAGATTAGCAAAAGGAATAAAGAACAAAATGATCCACCAAATTGGTTTCTTTACAATATCCAGCAGTACAATTATATTATAGACCGGTACAAAAGCTGCCCACGCATCTTCCCTGCCAGCTTTCTGAAATATTTTATACATACAGTATCCATAAAATATATAAATAAGCAATCCGAAGATCATAGTGCCCATTCCCAGTCCTGCAGCTACTGCACCCGACATTGCATCGGACCCATCATAAGGGTCTGTTTGTAAAAGAGTTAACATAGTATTATTTTTTATTGGTTTGCACCAAATATAAAAAAAGCTTCTAATAAATAGAAGCTTTTCTTAATATATTTTTAATAACAATTATGCGTCGATCTTAGCATATTTTGCATTTTTCTCGATAAATTCTCTTCTTGGCGGAACCTCATCTCCCATCAACATTGAGAATATGTTGTCAGCCTCTACTGCATTATCAATCGTTACCTGCTTTAAAATTCTGTGCTCAGGGTTAAGAGTTGTTTCCCAAAGCTGCTCAGGGTTCATTTCCCCAAGACCTTTATAACGCTGAACTTCTACACCTTTTCCGTCCGGAGCCATTTCTAAAGTAAATTCTTCACGCTCTTTCTCGTTGTAGGCATATACTTTTTTGTTTCCTTTCTTTAATAAATATAAAGGTGGCTGAGCGATATAAATATATCCGTTCTCAATAAGTTCCTTCATAAATCTGAAGAAGAAGGTAAGAATCAGAGTGGAGATGTGAGAACCGTCAATATCGGCATCGGTCATAATCACTACTTTATGATATCTCAGTTTAGCCATATTTAAGGCTTTGCTGTCTTCTTCTGTACCTACAGAAACTCCAAGAGCGGTATAGATATTCTTAATTTCCTCGTTATCATATACTTTGTGAAGCATAGATTTTTCAACGTTCAGGATTTTACCTCTTAATGGTAAAATAGCCTGGAAATGTCTGTCTCTACCTTGTTTCGCAGTTCCACCTGCGGAATCTCCCTCTACTAAGAATAGTTCAGATTCTGCCGGATCTTTGGATGAACAGTCGGATAATTTTCCCGGAAGTCCTGAGCCTCCCATCGGAGATTTTCTCTGAACCATTTCACGGGCCTTCTTAGCAGCTTGTCTTGCTTTTGCAGCTAAAACCACTTTCTGAACGATAATTTTCGCTTCATTAGGGTTTTCTTCTAAGAAATTAGTAAGCATTTCTCCTACTATTTTATCTACAGCACCTGAAACTTCGGAGTTTCCCAGTTTTGTTTTGGTCTGTCCTTCAAACTGAGGTTCCATTACTTTTACAGAAATTACAGCGGTCAGCCCTTCACGGAAATCATCTCCTGTAATTTCTACTTTTTCTTTTTGTGGGATTCCTAAATCATCAGCATACTTCTTCAACGTTCTTGTCAAAGCACGTCTGAAGCCAGCAAGGTGAGTTCCCCCTTCATGGGTATTGATATTATTTACATAAGAGTGGAGATTTTCGCTGAATGACGTGTTATAACGCATAGCAACTTCTACAGGAATATCATCTCTTTCCGCTTCCATGAAAATCACATTCTCCATGATAGATTCCCTGTTTCCGTCGATAAATTCAACGAATTCCTTTAAACCTCCTTCTGAATGGAAAACTTCCATCGCGAAAGATCCGTCTTCGTTCTCTGCTCTTTCATCAACAAGCGTTATTGTAATTCCTTTGTTAAGAAAAGCCAGTTCACGTAACCTTGTTGCAAGGGTATCATAGTTGTAAACAGTTTCCTGAAAGATCGTAGCATCTGGCTGGAAGAAAACTTCTGTTCCTCTTTCAGTGGTAGTTCCTATTTCAGCAACATCTGCAAGGGCTTTACCCTCTGAATATTTCTGTTGATATAATTTCCCGTTAAGGCTTACTGTAGCCACCAATAAAGTAGAAAGTGCATTCACACACGATACTCCCACTCCGTGAAGACCTCCGGATACTTTGTAAGAATCTTTATCAAATTTTCCACCTGCTCCAATTTTAGTCATGACAACCTCTAAAGCAGATTTTTGTTCTTTTTCGTGAAAATCTACAGGAATTCCTCTACCGTTATCTTTTACAGAGATACTCTCCCCTTTGTGGATGGTTACCAAAATGGTATCGCAATACCCTGCCAAAGCCTCGTCAATAGAGTTATCTACTACTTCATAAACCAAATGATGAAGACCTCTTACTCCTACATCTCCAATGTACATTGATGGTCTTAGTCGAACGTGTTCCATACCCTCTAAGGCCTGGATACTGCTAGCTGTATATTGTTTTTGACTCATATAAAATTAATAAATTTTGCCTAATGCAAAGACCTACAAATATCGTGATTTTTTTCGACTTATGAAAGTTAAAATATGTCAAAAAAGATGAGAGTTTTTATTAAAACCAGGAGTACTGTTTTATCTAAAAAAGCTTAAAGTTATTACCTATTTCTCAAATATCATCTGTATAAAATCATATTATACATCCGTATTTTATGCTTAAATTTATTTACTCAAAAGTTGATTATATGGATGATTTTATTGCAGCCCGCGCGCAGATGGCTCTCTCACTGGGCTTTCATATCATTTTCGCCTGTGTGGGAATGGTAATGCCTTTTCTGATGGCCTTCGCTCACTGGAAATACCTTAAAACCAATAATGAAGTATATAAAGGCCTTACAAAAGCCTGGAGCAAGGGAGTTGCCATTCTTTTTGCAACCGGTGCCGTTTCGGGGACCATGCTTTCTTTTGAGCTTGGCCTTCTGTGGCCGGGATTCATGAAACATGCCGGACCGATTTTCGGAATGCCGTTTTCTCTCGAAGGGACTGCATTTTTTATTGAGGCTATTGCTATAGGATTCTTTCTTTATGGATGGGAAAAATTCAACAAATGGTTCCATTGGTTCTGTGGATTTCTGGTAGGATTAAGCGGACTCGCTTCCGGAATTCTGGTTGTGGCAGCTAATGCCTGGATGAATTCGCCGACAGGTTTTGATTATATCAACGGGCAATATACCAATATAGATCCTATAAAGGCTATGTTCAATGATGCATGGTTTCCTCAGGCTCTTCATATGACAGTTGCTGCATTCTGTGCAACAGGATTTGCCGTTGCAGGGGTTCATGCTTTTTTAATTATGAAGAAAAAGAATGTGGAATTCCATACGAAAGCATTCAGAATTGCTGCAGGATTTGCATTAATTGGGGCATTTGGAGCGCCTTTAAGCGGTGATGTAGCGGCTAAATCCGTTGCGGAAAGACAACCTATTAAACTTGCCGCAATGGAGGCTCACTTTGAAACTGAAAAAGGAGCACCTTTCGTTATTGGCGGAATTCCTGATGAAGAAAAAGGAGAAGTGAAATATGCAGTAAAAATCCCAAAAGTTTTAAGCTTCCTGGTAAGCAATGATTTCAACCATGAAGTAAAAGGATTAAATGATTTCCCGCGTGATGAATGGCCTCCGGTAGCTGTTGTGCATTACGCTTTCCAAATTATGATCTTCTTCGGTGTGGTCATGATTATCATCGGAAGTATTTATCTGTATGCCTTCTTCTTTAAAAAGGAATGGCTGACTAAAAACTGGCTTTTAAAAACATTCCTGTTCGCAACACCTTTCGGATATATCGCTTTGGAGGCAGGATGGACAGTAACAGAGGTCGGAAGACAACCATGGATCATTTATGGAATTATGAAAACAGCAGATGCTGTAACGCCTATGCCGGGAATACAGTATTCATTTTACTTTTTTACGGCTATTTTTGTGTCATTATCCCTGATTATTATCTTTCTTTTAAGAAGACAGATCCAGATGGTACCGAAACTTTATGACCCTACAGACGCTCAGTTTAACGATAAAAACAAAAAATCATGATCTACGTTGTTATAGGATTTCTGTGGCTTTCTATCTGCCTTTATATCATTTTGGGCGGTGCTGATTTCGGCGCCGGGATTGTTGAGCTTTTTACCCATAAAAAAGCACGTCATAAAACAGAGGAGATCATGTACCAATCCATCGCACCCGTTTGGGAAGCCAATCATATGTGGCTGATCATTGCGATCGTTATTCTTTTTGTAGGATTTCCTGAGATTTACACCACCATGTCTACCTATCTTCATATTCCTCTGGTTCTGATGCTTTTGGGAATTATTGCAAGGGGAACAGCTTTTACTTTCAGACACTATGATGCTGTAAAAGATAACTGGCAGATTTTATATACCCAGATCTTTTACTACGCAAGTCTGTTAACTCCATTTTTCTTAGGACTGATTGCAGCGGCTACCGTTTCACATTCCATTAATCCGGATGCGGTTGGATTTCTGGACTTATATATTTTCAGCTGGCTGAACTGGTTCGGTGTTTCCGTAGGTTTGTTTACCGTATCATTATGTGCATATCTGGCCTCTATCTTTTCATTAAGAGAAACCCGTGATAAGGCTGATCTTACATTGATGATCAAAAAATCTAAACAAACTATGGTCTTTGTCGTAATCACAGGTATGCTGGTGTTTTTAACAGCCTATATTTCCGATATTCCTTTAGTGATGTGGGTATTTTCAAAACCATTGGGCGTTATGGCAATTTCCTTTGCTACAGTAGCTTTAGCATTGATTCTCCGTGCCCTGCATCAGCGGAAACTGCTTCCTGTACGTGCATTGGCAGGGTTCCAGATGGTAATGATCTTGGTTGCAGCTACTTACCAGCATAATCCCGATATCATATTGCTCGGAAACGGACAACATCTTTCATTACTTGAACACATGGCTCCTCCAAAAACTATTAATGCTCTGGGTTGGGCATTGATGCTCGGCTCTTTGTTTATTCTTCCGTTTTTATTTTACCTGATGGCTTCATTCAGTAAGCAGAGAAAGTAAGATATGATTCAGTATAAAGACAAAACCGAACTTATAGAAGCTATAAAAGAGAATTATCTGCTTTATGATAAAGAGTTTAATGACATTCCCGAGAACGAAAAAGATCTTCTGAAACCGGGAGTTGATAAAAGTCCTTCACAGAATATATCGTATCAGCTTGGCTGGACCCGTCTTCTGCTGCAATGGGAATCGGATGAAAAAAAAGGAATAACGGTACAGACTCCCGCACCGGGGTATAAGTGGAATAATCTAGGTGGTTTATATGAAACTTTTTATAAAGAATACGGAGCTTTAAGCCTTCATCAGCAAAGAGAGATTCTGAAGAATCAGGTCAATGAGATTGTAGAATGGGTTGAAACCCTTGATTATGAAACATTATTTGTTCCTGAACAGAGAAAGTGGGCTACAACACCCGCAAAATGGCCCGTCTGGAAATGGATTCATATCAATACTGTAGCACCGTTCAAGAATTTCAGGACTCAGCTGCGTAAATGGAAAAAAGAAACCGGTACAGAGTGATTCTGTACCGGTTTATATTTATTTCATATTCTAGATTATATCAGTTTTATCAAAAGCTGATCATCAATCTTATCTACTTTCACAAGATTATTCTTAGTCAAAGTTTTAGAAGCTTTATCCCACTTTTTACCGGATAACTGGCTTCTTTCTTTCACTTCAGCTAGTGTAAACGGTTCTTCCTGAGAATTAAGGATTTCAAGGATCACTTTTTCATCTTCACCTAATTCAATCTGAGGAACTGTTTTTTCCGGTCTCATCTGAGGGAAGAATAATACTTCCTGGATAGATGCGTTGTTCGTTAAGAACATGATTAATCTGTCCATACCGATTCCTAATCCGGAAGTTGGAGGCATACCGTATTCCAGTGCTCTTAAGAAATCTTGGTCAATGAACATCGCTTCATCATCTCCTCTTTCTGATAAGGCCATCTGGGATTCAAAACGCTCTCTTTGATCGATTGGATCATTAAGCTCTGAATAAGCGTTTGCAATTTCTTTTCCACAAACCATTAATTCAAAACGCTCCGTTAAGCCTTCTTTGCTTCTGTGTTTCTTTGTCAAAGGAGACATTTCAATCGGGTAATCCGTGATAAACGTCGGCTGGATGAAGTTTCCTTCACATTTTTCTCCGAAGATCTCATCAATTAATTTTCCTTTCCCCATCGTTTCATTCACATCAATTCCGATAGATTTAGCAAAATCAAACAATTCCTGTTCAGTTTTTCCAGTGATATCGAAACCTGTATATTTTTGGATCGCTTCCGTCATAGAAACTCTTGGATAAGGCGCCTTCCAGTTAATGGTATGCTCTCCGAAAGTAGATTCCGCACTTCCATTCACCTGAACTGCACAGAATTCCAGAAGTTTTTCTGTGAAATCCATCATCCAGTTGTAGTCTTTGTAAGCTACATAGATCTCCATAGCTGTAAATTCAGGATTGTGCGTTCTGTCCATTCCTTCATTTCTGAAGTTTTTAGAGAACTCATAAACCCCGTCGAAACCTCCAACGATAAGTCTTTTCAGATATAATTCGTTGGCAATTCTTAAATATAACGGAATATCTAAAGCATTGTGATGTGTGATAAACGGTTTTGCTGCCGCTCCTCCAGGAATCGACTGCAGGATAGGTGTTTCCACTTCAAAATATCCGGCATCGTTGAAGAAAGTTCTCATTGCATTGAACATTTTTGTTCTCTTTACAAAGATTTCTTTTACCTGTGGGTTAACCGTTAAATCTACGTAACGCTGTCTGTATCTCAATTCAGGATCTGTAAATCCGTCGTGCACTACTCCATTTTCATCAGTTTTAGCTTGAGGAAGCGGACGTAAAGCTTTGGTAAGAAGCGTAAAGTTTTTTACCAAAATTGTCATTTCTCCTACCTGAGTAGTGAATAAAGTTCCTTCAATACCGATAATATCACCGATATCCAACAAATGCTTATACACTTCATTATAAAGCTCTTTATCTTCACCCGGACAGATCTCGTCTCTGTTAAAATAAACCTGGATCTTACCTTTAGAGTCCTGCAATTCAGCAAAAGAAGCCTTCCCCTGAATTCTGCGGGACATCAATCTACCAGCGATCTTCACCTGTTTATTTTCAGAAAAATCCTGTTTTATAGATTCTGTAGTATCTGTTATGGTATACTCCTCCGCAGGGAATGCATTAATTCCCATTTCAGTAAGCTTATTCAGCTTTTCTCTTCTAATGATTTCTTGTTCTGATAATTGCATTTCTTATTTTTCTAAAAGCGTACAAATTTAGGCATTTTTAGTGATTTGTCAATTACGAATTGCGAATTTGCTTGTCAGCAGAGATTATCATTGACTATTAGCAGCTTAAGCGTGAATTGTCAGTAGTAAATACCGCTTCACAGTGAGTTTTTTGGTAGGATTATTATTGACATTTGACTTGCGCAGCAAAATTGACTATTGACTTTAATTGTGAAAAGTGAACTGTCAATGGTGAATCTGTTTCACAGTGAATTATTAGTGAAGGTTACCATTGACATTTGACTTGCGCAGCAAAATTGATCAGCGACTTCAATTGTAAAAGTGAACTGTCAATGGTGAATCTGTTTCACAGTGAATTTATTAGTGAAGGTTACCATTAACCTTTCACTTGCGCAGCAAAATTGACTATTGACTTTAATTGTGAAAAGTGAACTATCAATAGTGAATCTGCTTCACAGTGAATTATTAGTGAAGGTTACCATTGACATTTGACTTGCGCAGCAAAATTGACTATTTACATCTTATATCCACCCTGTCCTATCCTTCTCAGGAATAAATGTCCAGGCCAGCATTCTGCTTATCTTTTGCCCCTGAGCCATATCAATGGTTTTAATTTCTAATGCTTTGACTTTTTTTAATAGTGTATTGAGCTTATATAGATTATCTTTTTTAGATACTAAACATGTGAACCAAAGGACCTGTGAGGAATACTGAACACTTTCTTCAATCATTTTTGAGATAAAAGCCAGTTCGCCTCCTTCACACCATAATTCGGATTGTTGTCCTCCAAAATTAAGAAGAGGCTTTTTAGACTTTGATTTATTGATATTCTTTGTTTTTCTAAGGTTTCCTTTCAGTGCAGATTCTTCGGAATCATGAAAAGGAGGATTACACATAGAAAATGCAAAACGGTCTCCAGATTCGATAATATTTTTAAAGATATGATTGGAATCAGGCTGTTGTTTTAATGGAATAACAGATAATAAATCCGGGTTTTGATCCAAAATACACCGTGCATTTTCCAACGAATCCTGATTAATATCTGTTCCCATCATCTTCCATCCATAAGATCTGTGAGCCAGTAAGGGATAAACAAGATTCGCTCCTGTTCCGATATCTAACCCTGACACAGAAGTCCCTGTCGGGATTTCAGGCTGCTGTTCGGCGATAAGATCGGCAATATAATGGATATAATCAGCCCGTCCGGGAATAGGAGGACAAAGATTGGTTTCGGGAATATCCCAGTTTTTGATATGGTAAAAATGTAAAAGTAATGCCTGGTTAAGCAGTTTTACCGCTTTAGGAAGACTGAAATTAATGGTCTTTGTTTCGTAAGCATTAACGAAAACATAGTGCTTCAGTTCTGGCACACAAGAAATAAGCTGATCAAAATCATAGGGATTGCGATGCAGATTTCTTGTGTGCAGACTGGATTTTTCAGTAGACATTATTTATTTTTTCTGACTCAGAATATATTCTACCATTTTTTTGGCATCTTCTTTAGATACCTGTGGATGGGCAGCCATCGGAACGCCTCCCCAAACTCCGCTCCCGCCTTCTATGATCTTGGAAGCCAGCAGCTCAATATCTTTTTCAGAATATTTTTCTGCGATCTCCTTATAAGAAGGTCCTATCATTCTCTCATTCACGGCATGGCAACCTGAACAGTCTAATGTTTCGATGATCTGGTCACCTGAAAGATTAGCTTTTGCCGGTTCCGAAACAGCGGATGTTTCGGCAGGCATACTTGGTACCTCCGTGTTTTCTTTTTTAGAACAGGAAAGGATCAGAAATCCTATAGTTCCTGCCAAAAGGAATTTTTTCATTATTTTTTTGCTGCGGTAGAATCTGTTTTAGCAGCCTCAGGAGTAGCTGGTGCAGGAGTTGTTGCAGCAGCCGGAGCAGCTGTTTTAGCTGTAGAATCTACTACTGTTGGAGCATCTGGTTCCGGCAGCATTGTGTTGCTGTCCTGTAAATTATGATCCGGTTTCTTAGAGCAGTTTACTACGAACAAACTCCCAATGAATGCAATTGCTAATACTTTTTTCATTATTTTTTCTATAAAATTTAGACAAAAGTATAAAAAATAAGCTTTTAAACTTATGACTTATCTCCACATTGCACACATTTTTCAAGAAAATTAATGATTAGATAATGATTATGTCCTTCGATAATTTTAAATTTAGGGTATGATTTTTATATCCAAAATTCTGTTTTTCACCAGTCATCATGGTTTTTACACGGTGATCATACTTTTAGTATTCTTTGGTTTACTTTCTTATGTTACCAAAAAAGCATGGTTTCTAGCCCCGATTCTTCCTCTCGCCATTCTGAACGGTGTTGCAGGACAATATCTGAATGCCTGGTTTTTAAATAAATACGGCGTAGAAAGTACAGCCGTTATCACCTCCGATGTAGAAACCAACTCTACCCTGAATGAGATGTATATTCATGATTATGAAGCTATTGTAAAAAAAAAGGACGGAAAATATGTTTCAACTTATTTTTCAACAACAAGTGCTACTATTTATCCAATTGAAAATGCCATCAGAATCCCCAGAACGGAACAGTATTTCCCGGTAAAATATATTCCGGGATATGAAAAAAACATAGTAATCCTGTATTATCAGTCTGAAGAAGGAAACGCTTTGCTGCAGTATGAAAAGATGGCTCCGGTAAACTCCGCAAAGATCAAATATGAAGCGGACAGAACGAATAAAGAGTTTATTGAAGAATACATTTCAGCTTTAGAGGATTATGTAAGTTCCTATAACAATGACGAATACAAAACAAAAATTGAAGAATTAAAAAAGGAATTAAAGCAACTTAAATAAAAGATCTCCATATTAAGTTTTTTTATTTTTGGCCGTTTTTTGTTTTTATATTAAAAAAATTTCTACATTTGTACCATGTTTAATATGAGCAACAATATTTGGTGGTGGCTTTCAAACTCTTCGTCGGGTCTGGAGGTATTGTCATGTTGCTAATGAGATAGCAGAATAATTAAAATAAACAATATATAGGCTTTGACGGATTCCGTTGAAGCCTTTTTTATTTAATCCAAAACAAAAAATACAAGTCAGATGACCACTCAGAAAATAAAAATAAAGACCGGTTCTAAAAAAACACTGGGAGACCTTTATACTCCAATGAACATCTATCTTCAGATCAGGGACAGATTCCGGGATACCATCCTTCTGGAAAGTTCGGATTCTAAGAATATTGATAATAATTTCTCTTTTATCGCAGTGAATGCCGTTGCAGGAATTGAGGTTAAAAATCTTACTGAATTTGAAATCAAGCTGCCGGGCTCAGATCCCGTAAAGCAATTGATAGCTGAACGAAATATAACGGAGATTTTTGAGGAATTCCAAAGCGTTTTTGAATGTGAAACCACGCATGATCCTATTGAACAGACAGCGCAAAGCCTTTTCGGATATACAAGCTTTGAAGCCGTACAGTTTTTTGAAGACATCAGCTTAAAGCCACAGAGTCCTGAAGTAGAAATTCCTATTCTTCGTTACAGACTTTACCAATACGTTATTGCCATCAATCATTACAATGATGAGATGCACATTATCGAAAACCAAATCCCGGGGTTAAAATCTGAACTTTATCTGTTGGAAAACCTGATCAGAAATCAGAATACTCCGGTCTATCCTTTCGAAAAAATTGACAGCGAAACTTCTAATCTTACCGATGAAGAATATATCGAACTGATAAAAACAGCCCAGAAACACTGTATGAGAGGTGATGTCTTCCAACTGGTTTTAAGCAGGAGGTTTGAACAGAAATTCAAAGGGGACGAATTCAATGTATACCGTGCCCTTAGGAATATCAACCCTTCTCCCTATCTTTTCTTTTTCGATTACGGAAACTATAAATTATTCGGTTCCAGTCCCGAAAGCCAGCTGATCATCAAAGACAACAAAGCTGTCATTCACCCTATTGCAGGGACTTTCAAGAGAACCGGACATCTGGAAACTGATCTCCAGTCTATTGAGGCTTTAAAAAATGATCCGAAGGAAAATGCAGAACATACCATGCTGGTAGATTTAGCAAGAAACGACCTTGGCAAACTAGGCAAAAATGTAACTGTCACCAAACTGAAAGAGATCCAGCTTTTCTCCCATGTCATCCATATGGTAAGCGAAGTTACTGCCGATCTTCCGGAAAACATCAATCCTCTTGATATGGTTTCCGCTACGTTTCCACAGGGAACTCTAAGTGGTGCTCCCAAACATAAAGCCCTTCAGCTTATCGATCAGTATGAAAAAGACTCCCGAGGTTATTACGGAGGATGCATCGGAATGATCGGATTAAACGGAACCTGCAACCAGGCCATTATGATCCGTACTTTTTTAAGCCGGAACAATACCCTTTATTATCAGGCCGGAGCCGGACTGGTGGCAAAATCTGTCCCTGAAAATGAGCTGCAGGAAGTGAATAATAAATTAAATGCGCTGAAAAAAGCAGTTGACAAAGCAGGTAAAATAGTATTGAGTTAACAGCAACTTTCAACTCCTACCCAACAATAAAAAAAACAAAAAATGAGCAACGATATAAACCAACCAGCAACTCCTAATCAACTTAAAGTTCTGGTTTTTGATAACTACGACAGCTTCACCTATAACCTGGTTCAGATCATTGAACGAATTCTGGATCAGAAAGTAGATGTAGTAAGAAATGATCAGATCACTTTGGAAGAGATCGGGAAATATGATAAAATTATCCTTTCGCCAGGTCCCGGTATTCCGGAAGAGGCAGGAATTTTGCTGGATCTGATCAGGGAATATGCCCCTACAAAAAGTATTTTAGGCGTTTGTCTCGGACAACAAGCTATTGCTGAAGCTTTTGGAGGAAGCCTGATCAATCTTTCTGAAATTTTTCATGGGGTGGCTACTTCTGCCGAACTGGTTAAAGAAAACACTAAAATTTTCAAAAACCTAACTTCAGGAATGGAAGTGGGAAGATACCACAGCTGGGCTGTCAACCCGGAAGGCTTTCCTGAAGAACTGGAAATTACAGCCATAGACAAAGATGGAATGATCATGGCACTGCAGCATAAAACCTATGATGTACATGGGGTACAATTCCACCCTGAAAGCATTTTAACTCCTGACGGGGAAGTGATAATCAAAAACTTTCTTTTACATTGAAAACTACAGAAACACCTATAAAAGCACCCCAGATGAAAGAAATCCTCCAATACCTGTTCAATCATCAGACTTTGTCCAAATCGGAAGCAAAGGCAACAATGATCGAGATCGCACAGAATAAATTCAATTCTGCAGAAGTCACTGCATTTATCAGTGTTTTTCTGATGCGGAATATTACCTTAAAAGAACTGGAAGGTTTCAGAGAAGCACTTCTGCAAATGGCCGTTCCCGTACATCTTGACCATCACGATACGATGGACATTGTAGGAACCGGAGGCGATGGCAAAAATACGATCAATATATCAACGCTGGCAAGCTTTGTCGTTGCGGGAGCTGGACAGAAAGTTGCCAAACACGGAAATTACGGGGCATCTGCTACCACAGGATCATCCAATGTCATGGAAGAACTTGGTTATCAGTTCAAAAATACTTCAGACCAGCTGAATAAAGACCTTGAAAAAGCCAATATATGTTTTCTGCACGCTCCGTATTTTCATCCTGCTCTTCAATCTGTAGGTGCTTTGAGGAAAGCCTTAGGACTTAGAACGTTTTTCAATTTGTTGGGTCCGTTGGTCAATCCTGCGAAACCTAAATATTCCGTAATTGGAGTTTATAATCTTGAAATTGCAAGAATTTACCAATACCTCTTGCAGAAAGAAGAGCGCGAGTTTATCCTTGTACATGGCCTGGATGGATATGATGAAATAAGCCTTACCCAGGACAGCAAGATTATTACGAAACATGGTGAAGAAATTTATTCTGCCCGGGATCTGGGATTTGATTCTGTAAGTCCGGAAAGCATTAAATCGGGAGAAACCCCTCAGGAATCAGCTAAGATTTTCAGGAATATCCTGGAAGGAAAAGGTGCGGCACAACAAAACGCTGTGGTTCTTGCCAATGCATCAACTGCTCTTTTCCACACAAAAAAATTCGGAACCTATGAAGATTGCCTTGCACTGACAAAAGAAAGTCTGGAAAGTGGAAAGGCACTAAGAAGCCTTGAATTACTGGTAAATGGCTAATATTTGATAATTAATTAGTTGCTAGCTGCTGGTTATTAGTTGATAATAAAAATTTAAACTCTTCTCTGGCATATCTAACCTCTAATTTCTAACCTCTAACTTCTAGTTAAACAATGACAATACTTGATAAAATTATTGAAAGAAAAAAGGAAGAAATTACCGTTTCAAAAGCAAAAATTTCAATTGATCATCTGAAGAATTCTGATTTTTTTGGAAGAAAAAGTTTTTCCCTGAAAGAATCTATCAAAAATAAAAGTGGAATTATTGCTGAATTTAAAAGAAAATCTCCTTCAAAAGGGATTATCAACGATCAGGTTCAGCCTTTAAAAGTCGTTTCTGCCTATGAAAACTTTGGAGCATCCGGAATTTCTATTCTGACTGATACGGATTTTTTCGGAGGAAGCTTTGATGATATTTTGAATGTAAGAAATCATATCCATATCCCTATTCTCAGGAAAGATTTTATGGTGGATGAATACCAGTTTTATGAAGCCAAAAGTATCGGTGCCGATGCCGTTCTACTGATCGCAGCCTGTCTTTCTCCAGATCAGGTTTTGGAATTTACAGAGCTTGCCCATCAGCTGGATATGGAAGTCCTTCTGGAAATTCATACAGAAGATGAGCTGAATCATTTCAATTCTAAAATTGATCTTGTCGGTATCAACAACAGAAATTTAAAGGATTTTAAGGTTGATCTTCAGCATTCCGTACTTTTAAAAGACCAGCTTCCGAAAGATGTCTTATCCATCGCAGAAAGCGGCATTTACAGTACAGAAAATTTCAGGTACTTAAAGGAAAAAGGATTCGACGGTTTTCTGATGGGAGAATATTTTATGAAAAATGAAGATCCGGCAAATAAATTCGCTGAATTTGTTTCTAATGTAGCCATATAACAGTTTATCAATCTAGCAATGAATAAAAACCTGCGGCCAAAGCTAAAAGTTTGTGGATTGACCCAATTAAATCAAATTCATGAGCTGATTTCCCTGAAAACAGATTTTCTCGGTTTTATTTTCTATGAAAAATCACCAAGATATGTTTTGAATCATTTGAGTCTGGAAGATATTTCGCAAATCAATCATTTGGGAAAAACAGGAGTTTTTGTCAATGAAACCATTGATAAAGTTACCGATATCGCAGAAAAAGCAGGGTTGAATATGATTCAGCTCCATGGCGATGAAAACGAAGATTTTATGATCGGCTTAAAACAAAACCTTAAACCTGAGATTAAAATCATAAAGGCTGTCAGGGTCGGAAATAATGATCAGGAAACAAAGGAAAAAATAGAAAAAACAATTAGCTCTCACGTTTCACTTGTTGATTATTTTCTCTTTGATACGGACAGTAAAGCATTCGGAGGAACGGGAAATCAGTTCGACTGGACCTTATTGAATGAGTTTGAAATCCCACTTCCTTATTTTTTGAGTGGTGGTATTTCAGAGGAAAATATTGAAGGCATCAGTCTTTTGAATAAGAAGCCTTTTGTCATAGATATCAATTCAAAATTTGAACTGGAACCGGGAATTAAAGACCTGGAAAAAATAAGAAAATTCATTTCTAAACCGTTTTAAAAGAACGGCTAAAAAATACACATAAGATGATGAACATCCATCTGCTAAAAAAAACATTTTATAAAACCTTATTTCCGCCTAAATTCGGGAATGAAAAAATTCAGGCTCTGTACAATTTTGTTTCACAGAATGACAGCGATGCAGAGAACTGGACTATGGACAAACAGTTACAGGAGTTTATAGACATTATCAAAATTTTTAACGGTGATGATATCCAGTATTTCTTTGAAAGAATAGGTCTTTGGAACAGCTATTATCTCGTGATAATTTCTGACAAATTTTTAGATATTCACGTCAAAACAAATGTGAAATATGACCTGGGAAAGATTTATGCTAAAATTTTTCTGCTTTATGAAGATTCCGATCCTTATTTCTTAATTGACAATCTGGAAATTGCCGTTACCATGTACGACTCAAAAATAGATGTTGCCACCTTAATTGACCTGATCAGTAAAATTGAATTACTGCATCATAAAAAACTGATCACCAGACAGCAACGGAATTATTATATACAATTTATCAACAGCTTAACCGATGAATTATCAAATTAAAAAGTCAAGTGAATTAACGGATCACGAAACACAACATATTTTAAACCTTTGGGAAGTCCCTGAGTGGAGTGGGATGACCCCGTCAGATTTCCGCAGTTTTTTTAAAAATTCGGAATTTCATTTTATATCAGGATTTGAAGATGAAATACTAGCAATGATCCGCCTTAACTTTGACTTCATCTTAGAGATTTCAGGAAAGCAGTATTCTTTTGCTGAGGCTGTAGGACTGGTTTCTGCTCAGAAAAAAAGAGGATACGGATCACAGCTGGTTCAGTCTTTTAAAGAAAATCTGATTCAAAGGAAAATTGAAACCATAGGCTTCTGTTTTGCTGATCTTCGCCCCTTTTATCAACCATGTAATATTGAAATTCTGGAAAACAAGGCCAAAGCTATTCTTGAAAATAGTGAAAACAGATGGATCAGCTCTGAAGACGATGATATTTTGATTTTTAATGGTTCCGGAGAAACCAGGGAGCTCCTCAGACAGCTTAACCCGGAAAAAAATGCTTATTTAATAACTAAAAACAATACAATGAATTATAAAAACCCTGATGAACACGGATATTATGGAGAATTCGGAGGAGCTTTCATCCCTGAAATGCTTTATCCGAATGTAGAGGAACTGCAGAAAAACTATCTTAAGATCATAGAGTCTGAAGAGTTTCAGGATGAGTATCAGGACCTGCTTAAAAATTACGTCGGACGTGCTACCCCACTCTATTTCGCTAAGAATTTAAGCCAGAAATACCATACTCAAGTTTATTTAAAAAGAGAGGATCTCAACCATACCGGAGCCCATAAGATCAACAATGCCCTGGGACAGGTTTTACTGGCAAAACGTCTTGGTAAAACCAGAATTATTGCTGAAACCGGAGCCGGGCAGCACGGTGTGGCCACAGCTACAGCCTGTGCCCTTCTTGGCCTGGAATGCATCGTTTATATGGGAGAAATTGACATTCAGAGACAGGCTCCTAATGTAGCAAGAATGAAAATGCTGGGTGCAGAAGTGATTCCGGCAACCTCTGGCTCCAAAACCCTGAAAGACGCCGTAAATGAAGCGCTTAGGGACTGGATCAATAATCCTGTGACTACTCATTATGTGATCGGAAGTGTGGTGGGTCCCCACCCTTTTCCGGATCTGGTTGCCAGATTTCAAAGCATTATCTCAAAGGAAATCAGGGAGCAGCTTAAAGAGAAAATCGGTAGAGAAAATCCTGATTATGTGATTGCCTGTGTAGGCGGCGGAAGCAATGCAGCAGGAACTTTTTATCATTTTGTAGAAGAAAAAGAAGTGAAGATCATTGCTGCAGAAGCTGGTGGATTGGGCGTAGATTCTGGAAAATCTGCAGCCACTACTTTTCTGGGAACCTTAGGTGTTCTTCATGGAAGCAAAAGTCTTGTGATGCAAACTGAAGATGGTCAGGTGATCGAACCCCACTCTATTTCTGCAGGTCTTGATTATCCGGGAATCGGGCCTTTCCATGCTCATTTGTTTAAGGAAAAACGGGCAGAGTTTTTCAGTATTAATGATGAGGAAGCTTTACAATCTGCTTTTGAACTTACAAAACTGGAAGGAATAATTCCTGCATTGGAAAGCTCACATGCGCTGGCCGTTTTAGACAAAAAGAAATTCCGTGAAGAAGACATTGTCGTGATCTGCCTGAGCGGACGTGGGGATAAGGATATGGAAACGTATTTGAAGAATTTGTAAAATGTCGGATGTAAAATGTACAATGTATCTCTACGTCCTTACTTTGCACATTATACTTTGTACTTTTTACCTTTTACATTATACTTTAATACAATAAAAAAATGAAAAAACTAAATATATACTTCACAGCAGGAATTCCGCAATTGGAAGATACCGCTGATATTATAAAACTCATTCAAAATTCTGGTGCTGATATGATGGAAATCGGGATGCCCTATTCAGATCCCGTAGCAGACGGTCCGGTGATCCAACAGGCCCACGAATTGGCACTAAAAAACGGAATGACCATTGAAAAACTGTTCTCTCAACTGAAAACAGTGAAAAATGATATTCATATTCCGATTATCCTGATGGGATACATCAATCCTGTTTTGAGTTTTGGATTTGAAGAGTTTTGTCGTGAATGTTCGGAAAGTGGTGTTTCAGGACTGATCATCCCTGACCTGCCTCCTATTGAATTTGAAAATAATTACCAGCAGATCTTAAAAAAATACAACCTTAATTTTACGTTTCTGGTCACTCCTGAAACTTCTAATGAAAGGATTCTGTATTTAGATTCTTTAAGCTCCGGATTTCTGTATGCGGTAAGTTCCTCATCAACTACAGGAAATGACAATGCTGTTCTTAAAAATGAAAATTATCTTTCACGGCTGGCGTCACTACATTTAAAAAATCCGGTGATGATAGGATTCGGTATAAAATCCAAGGAGGATTTTGAGAATGTAACAGAAAAAGCATCCGGCGGAATTATCGGAACTGCCTTTGTCAATACCCTTCTGAACCATAAAGACTGGAAGAATGCTGCCATAGATTTTATCCATGCTGTAAAAGGGTAAAATTCACTAAATTTGTATGTCAAAAAATGGTATGAGATCGTAATTTCATATAACCATTGCAAGAAAACAGACATCAACGTATGAATACACATCAAAATAAATCGGTAGAATTTGAAGATCTTGGTATAAAAGAATATCAGCCTGCCTGGGATTATCAGGAAAGCCTGATGAAAAACATCATTGATACCAAGATAAAAAACCGTGATTTGCCTGCAGAACAACACATCACGACTCCAAATCACCTGTTATTGGTAGAGCATCCTCATGTTTATACATTAGGAAAAAGCGGTCATGAAGAAAATATGCTTGCGGGTATCGACAAACTGAAGGAAATAGATGCTACTTTCGTGAAAGTGAACCGTGGCGGAGATATTACTTATCATGGATACGGACAGATCGTTGGCTACCCGATTTTGGATCTTGAAAACTTTTTTACAGATATTCATTTGTATATGAGAAATCTCGAAGAGGTGATCATCCGGGCCATTGGTGAATTCGGTATTAAAAGTGAGCGTTCCCCGGGAGAAACCGGTGTATGGCTGGATGTGGGAAAGCCTTATGCCAGAAAGATCTGCGCGATGGGTGTAAAAGCCTCGCGATGGGTTACCCTTCATGGTTTCGCATTGAATGTGAATACGGATATGCGGTATTTTGAATATATTATTCCGTGTGGTATTAAAGACAAGCAGGTGACTTCTGTAAAAAGAGAGCTTGAAAGAGAACTTTCACCTGAAGAAATGGAAGACCTGAAAGGAAAGATCAGAAAGCACTTTGCAGAAGTTTTCGGAGCTGAACTTGTCCATAAATAATAAAAATTTTACCAGAAATAAAACCGGCCGTAATTCTACAGTCGGTTTTTTTATTTACAGATGAATCATTATTCTAAATTCTAACTTTTTTTATTTTAAAGTTTTCTGATCCTGTATTATTTTAAAACTTATTTTTGGTTTCTTATAATATCAAACCAAGCCCAAACTTTTAAGTCCAATGAAACCAGTTATCAGAATCTTCTGCGTTACAGCATTTCTTTTTTCTGCATCCGTATCGTATGCCCAAAGCAAAGATGACTATGCCAGACGCATTGACAGTTTAATACAATCTCCAACTTCTCCCAGGCCATTTAACGGGGTCGTTCTGATCACGCAAAACGGAAAAATAAAATACTCAAAAGCCTATGGTTTCGAGGACAGCCGGACGAAAGTTCCATTGAAAATGGATGACCAGTTTGAGATCATGTCCAATACCAAACAGATCACTTCTGTATTAGTATTAAAACAATTTGAAAAAGGAAAAGTAGATCTGCAGGCTCCGATCAAAAAATATCTTCCTTCCCTGACACAGCCATGGGCGGATTCGGTTACTGTTCATCAGCTCTTAAATCACACCCATGGAATTGTTGATTTAGAAAAACCTTTACTGTTTAAACCCGGTACAGAATTCAAATACGGAAATCTGTCTAATATTCTTTTAGGAAAGATCGTTGAAAAGACTTCCGGTAAATCCTATATCCGGCAGGCTACTGATCTGTTCAAAGAACTTCATCTGAAAAACACATTCTGCTATTCTAAAGATAACCGCAGAAATCTTGTTTCGGGACATATGAATAAGGATAATAATTTTACTCCTGTTGAAAATTCATTTATTACCAATGAAAATATGCCTGCTGACGGTGTGATTACCACAGCAGAAGATATGGCAGCCTGGAATTCACTTCTTCATAAGGGGAAAATTCTGAGCTCTAAAAGTTATAAGCTCATGACTACACCTTCCACATTGTCACAACACGATGTATTTGGAAAAGAGAAATCCGGTTACGGTTATAATATGCGTATTGTGAAATATAATGGCATTCCTTATTTGGGACATACAGGTCTTGGTGATGGTTTCGCATCTCTGAATGTTTATGTTCCCGGCTCTGATGTAAGCATTATTGTTATGGAAAATCAAATGAGTGAAGACAGTAATTTATATTATTATCAGGAAGCACTGATCAGAAATATTGTTCTGGAAAGCAGCCTGATCAAAAATAAATAATTAATTTTTAAAATAAATCATCCCGCTCATTCTACTGTGCGGGATTTTCAATTTTTATGACTATCGGAACTGTTCTTACATATTGATAATGAAAATCCACTCAAACACCCTTAAACACAGATATAATTCAAACTTATGTTAAAATAATTAACATTTTATTGAAAAATAGTTTGCCGGTATTTTATTTTTATTTACTTTTAATATCACAATAAAGTGAACTATTTTATAATAGATTCAGATCAAAAGATGACACACCAAAAACTTAGAGCAATATATTACTAACCACCAAACTATGAGAATTATGAGAAATTTTTTGTTATCAATGATGGTATTTGTGACAGCCCTGTCACTGAATTCCTGTACAGACTCCAGCGCAGAACAGCAGATGAGTCAGAATGAAACCAGCAACAAAAACCTGACGGATCTGGGAAAAACAGTTCCGGTAGGGATAGACGACGAGAACGGTACCCTGAAAGTATCATTCATTGTTACGGCCCAATTCTATACGATAGCGCCTACAAAAGAAAATGAAAAGTACATCAGCCTGATCAGGGAAGCGGTAAAAAACGAATCTCCAATCCAGGTTTTTATCAAGCCTAACACGCATGAAATTGCGAAAGTAGAAAAAGGAAGTGAGGAGGATATCCGCTTTTTCAAATCTGCTTATACCAAAGAGGTTAAAAGTGAAACGAACAAATTAACAAGTGTTCTTCCCAATGTAGCAACATTAAACAGCATGTTTGCCCTGATCAAAAACCAGGCTTGCGGTACTTCTACAGCCTCTTCACCATGCATTACATTCAGATATCCGGTAGACGGATGCTATGCCAGAGCTCACAAAATGAGACAGATCCTGATCAATAACGGCTACGACTGTGAGAAGCAGTTTGTATACGGAAACTTAAAAGCCTCTACAGGTACTTGTTGTGTAGCATGGAGCTATCATGTTGCGATCCTTGTAAGCTATAAAAATGCATCGGGTGTTACAGAAAAAAGAATCATAGATCCTTCCCTTTTCCCGAGCGGACCTGTTACGGATACTGCATGGAGAAATGCATGTATCAACACCAGCTGTGGATCTGCATCGGTTTCTTCTTACGCGAATACAGCAGGAAATGTGTATTACAGAAGTCCTACCAATTCTTATCTGTATGACAATAATTTAGTGAACACGAATTGCGTCCTGACGATATTCTCACCATATTCCGGATGCTCACCATCACCGGCTCCAAGTGTTGCAAGCTGTGGATTCTAATTAACATAAACGCTTCTGCCATTTTTTATCATAACTTAGTGACAGAAGCTGTTTGCCAAATATTTTTTTATGAAAATCTGGACTTATATACTAATAATATTATTTATGATCACATCCTGTTCCGGCAGCTCAAGTTCACAGAACCTGACCTGGTATAATAATTCAGTGATCACCAATGTAACTGAAGACCCTGAAAAACCGGAAGAATTCACCCGTATATCCATCGGAATAAGCCCACAGATTTTTTACTTGTCTAAAAAAGGAGCCAATTATAAAGCGCTTCTTGAAAAAACAAACCAAAGCCATAAAAGAGGAAAAGCTTATAATATAGGTATTGAAAATAATACGAATATTATAAAACAAATCAATGAAATTCCATAATAGATTTCCTTTCTGCAAAAATAATGTACTTAAAAATTGACTGAACAACATTAAATGATTTCCTTCAAATCCCCATCACTGATGATGGGGATTTCCATTTATCGTATCACTGAAATTCCAGCATCTACCTTAATTTCTGTTCCATGAATGTAAGAAGCCTCTTCTGAAGCCAGGAACAGAACCGTATTCGCAATCTCTTCCGGCTTTCCCTGCCTTTTAAAAGGGATAGTGGGAATAATATCGTGAACGGCACTTTCAATCTGTTCTGCATTCAAACCTGTATTATTAAAAATATTGGTTTTGATATGTCCCGGACTGACCCCGTTGACCCGTATTCCACGTTCCGTAAGCTCTACAGCGAAGGTTTTAATAAAAGACTGCACCGCTGATTTAGCAGCAGAATAAATTGAAAAATTAGGCATTGCAATCTCAGTGGCCACAGAAGTATTGAAAATGAGTGAGCTTCCTCTTCCCATTAAAGGCAATAGTTGCTGTACCGTAAAGAAAGAACCTTTTACAAGCACGTTGAAAAGCTCATCAAAATGACCTTCATCCACATGCTCAATGGGAAAAAACTTTCCATAACCTGCATTAACGAAAAGCATATCGATAGTTTCTGCATATTTTCTTATCTCCTGTTGCAGATTCATAAGGTCTTTCATATTTCCTGCATCAGAAACAATCCCGGATGCTTGATCGCCCAGTTTGGTTAATGCTTTGCTAACCGTTTCTTCGCTTCGGCCTGTGATAATGACACGTCCTCCTTCACCAATGAACTGCTGTGCTGTTGCGAATCCCATTCCATTGGTTCCTCCTGTGATCAGGGCTGTTTTGTTTTTAAATCTCTGCATTGTTTTTTTATTATAAATTCTCCTGCAAAGTTTCAAATAAAGAGTTTCATAAAAAATCCGATTCTTGTTGAAACAGAGAAACCAGGCTTGATTTTACTGTATCAATTTGTTTTTTCTAAAATTGGCATCAATTAAATCTATCAAAATTAAATTGTACACAATTTAATTAATCCTACATTTGTATCAGAATTTAATCACCACCTTTAAAAGTGATGAAAACACAAAAAGTATAAATTTAAAATAATAGAAATGTCATTAATAGAAGACTTACAATGGAGACATGCCGTAAAAGCATATGATCCTTCAAAAAAAGTAACAGAAAAAGATCTTAACACTATTTTAGAAGCGGCAAGACTGGCTCCCACTTCATCAGGGCTGCAGCCATTCCGCGTTATCGTTGTAGAAAATCAGGAATTAAAAGAAAAGATGGTACAGGGTGCCCTAAACCCTGAAGTAATGAGAGACAGTTCCCATGTTTTAGTATTTGCTGCCTGGGACAGTTATTCTAACGAAAAAATCGATAAGGTTTACGATTATCACACCGATGTAAGAGATTTGCCAAGAGGTCGTTTCGGAAGCTATACTGATAAGATTAAAGAAATGTACGGAGCTCAGACTTCCGCAGAACATTTTGCCCATACTGCACGCCAGACTTATATTGCACTTGGCTTAGCTATGGCTCAGGCTGCAGAATTAAAGATCGACAGTACCCCTGCAGAAGGATTCAGTAATGAAATAGTGGATGAAATTCTTGGATTAAAAGAACTAGGATTAAAAAGTGTCAGCCTTTTATACCTTGGTTACAGGGATGAAGAAAAGGACTGGCTATCCACAATGAAAAAAGTAAGAGTTCCTATGGAGGAATTCATCATCAAAAAGTAATATATTTATTACCACTCTCAAGTTCAGCCTTATGGAAAATTCAAAATCTTTACAATTAGAAAACCAGATCTGCTTTCCGCTTTATGTTATTGCCAAGGAGATCACAGGACTTTACCGTCCATTCCTTGACGAGATCGATATTACGTATCCTCAATATCTGGTGATGATGGTATTATGGGAGAATGACGGTCTTGCAGTGAACCATATCGGAGAGAAACTGTTTCTGGACAGCGGAACTTTAACGCCTCTTCTGAAAAGGCTTGAGAGTAAGGGAATTATTTCCAGAAAGAGAAAAAAAGAAGATGAAAGAGTGGTTGAAGTATTTTTAACCGAAGCCGGAAAACAGCTACAACAGAAAGCCTGTGAAATTCCCGGAAAAATACAGACTAAAATCGGGGTAGAAACAGAAGATCTGCTCCATCTCAAAGAAACCATCTTAAAAATATTAAACAAAATAGAAAATAAATGAAAACATTATATACAACCAAAGTAACAGCTCAAGGCGGAAGAAACGGTCATGTAAAAAGTGAAAACGGAGTTTTGGACCTTGAGGTAAGAATGCCTAAAGCTTTAGGTGGCGGCAATGATGACTTCGCTAATCCTGAAATGCTTTTCGCAGCCGGATATTCAGCCTGTTTTGACAGCGCTCTTAACAGAGTGATCAGCCTTTCAAAGGTAAAAACCGGTGAAACAACAGTTACAGCACAGATCAGTATAGGTCAGCTGGAAAACGGAGGTTTCGGTTTGGCAGCAGAACTGGATGTAAATATTCCGGGAGTTTCTATTGAAGAAGCACAGGAATTAACTGAAAAAGCGCACCAGATTTGCCCATATTCTAATGCGACGAGAGGTAATATGGAGGTGAAGCTTTCGGTGACGAATCACTAAGATTAGTTTCTTTTTTATAAAAAAATCTGTTTCTTTGGAGGCAGATTTTTTTATTTACCAATGACAACCAACCCAATAAGCATAGAAGCATTAACAGAAATAATATACAAATAGTATGAATAGTAATTTTTTAATTATTTTTCTATTAGCTCTGTGTATTTTATTAATTAAATACTACACTCCAAAAATAAAGGGATTAATTGGTGAGAATAAAGCCTCGAAAGCTTTAAAAAGGCTCAACAATGAAAAATACATTGTTCTGAATAATATTAAATTAAATATTAAAGGCTCCACTTCACAAATAGATCACATCATTGTTTCAGATTACGGGATATTTGTTATTGAAACTAAGAACTACAAAGGCTGGATTTTAGGTTATGAAAAAGATAAATTCTGGACTCAGGCTATTTATAAATACAGACGTAAGTTTTACAACCCTATTTTACAAAACCAAGGGCATATTTATGCTTTAAAACATGTATTGAAAAATTATAAATATCTGAGATATTATTCAATAATTACCTTTACAAAAAGAGCAACGCTTAAAACCAAAACATATACCGATGTTGTTTATATAAACAGGTTAGTCAGAACAATAAAAAAATATGATTCGTATTATATTAACGAACACACTAAGAATGAAATTGTTGCAATAATTCTAACGGCAAAAACAAACAGCCGAAATAAAGATAAAAAACTCCAGGTTAATTCTGGGATGAATAAAAATACCTTATGCCCGAATTGTGGTGGAAATCTTATTGAGAGAAATGGTCAATATGGAACTTTTCTGGGCTGTAATAATTTTCCCAGATGTAAGTATACGAGAAATAAAAAGTAACAATTCTATTAAAACTGTATTGTAAAAATGAATAGTCATTTATGAAAACCCTTAAACGAACATTCAAAATATTTATTACCATTCTGCTTTTATGGTTATGTGGACATTTGATTTATATAATTGTTGACGGTTTGACAGACAAAAATATGCACGCAGATATTGCTGTGGTTTTAGGCAATACAGTCAATGAAGACGGAACACTTTCAGAAAGACTTGAAAAACGCATGGAATGTGGACTTAATCTTTATCGTTATGGACGAGTGAAAAAAATATTAGTCAGTGGCGGACTTGGAAAAGAAGGATTTTACGAAGGTGACAAAATGAAAGAGTATCTAATTAAAAATAAAGTACCTGACAGCGTTATAATTGTCGACAATTTTGGCAATAACACACTTGCAACCGTGAACAACACCCTTAAATTAAAAGACAGTTTACATTTTCAAAGTTTAATTGTTGTTTCTCAATATTTTCATTTGACAAGAACTAAAATGTTATTTAGAAAGCAACATTTTGAAAATGTAAGCAGTGTAAGTCCTCAATATTTTGAATTGAGAGACATATATTCGTTATTGAGAGAATTTGTGGCTTATTATATAGGATAAGGTATTGCAAATGACAAATTATCTCGTTGTTGAGTCACTCCTTTTAAAAGCATCCACCCTTTTATAAGAATCATTTTTCTCCTTTTCTTTTTTATCAGAAATCAGGATTCCGAAAAGATGGTCGATTTCATGCTGGAAAATCACAGCCGTAAAACCTTCTACAATCTCGGAATATTTCTGTCCTTTCAGATCAACATACTCTAACTGGATCACTTTGCTTCTGTAAAACTGGTCTCTGAATTCAGGAATGGATAAATCTCCTTCCGGACCGAGATTCTGTAATTCTGATCTCCACACAATCACAGGATTGATAAAGTATTCCAGAGGATTTCCTTCTTTATCAAAACGCTGTACCCAGATCACTTTTCTGTTGATCCCAACCTGTGGCGCCGCAATTCCCACTCCACCGTCTGTTGATAAAAGAGATTCTTTCATTCTCTTGACCAAAGTTGCGGTATTGGAATCAACCGGATCAATTTCTGTTGAAAGACTTAATAAGGTTTTATGCTGATGAGAATCTGTAGTCTGATAAATCGGTAATGCTGTAGTAATATCTCCCTGATTAATAATTGAGGTTTCGTTTGAGGTCAATTTTTGAGCATTCATGAAGCCGATAAAAAAGATAAACAGAAAAGATATTTTTTTCATTTTTATTATTTGTTATACAAAGATAGCTAATGTGTTTCAAACATATAATTGGGCTGAAGCCCTGTTTGGCTATTTTTATATATTAAACGGGCTAAAGCCCATTTCTATTGAATTTTAAAGGGGTTTATTACATATAGATTATGAGCTAAGGGCTTCGACTCCGCTCAGCCTGACAACGCTAATACTAGTCACAATAGTATCGACTGTCAGGCTGAGCGGAGTCGAAGCCTCTATTTTGTTATAAAAAAACTGGTCATCAAAAAGAACCTAAGAATTTAAAATGTTTTCGTCATATCAGCCGGAATGATCAGGTTGAAATCTGTCGGAATATATTCTTTCGCAGGTACTTTCAGCTCCGGATCTTCAGATTCAAAAACTGAGATCACCGCCATTTTAAGGGTCGGGTTTTTCTGTTTGATATACCAATAGATTCCACCGAATTCCTTACTGTGATAGTTTCCGTTGTAATGGATAAAAGTTTTCCCGGCCTGCATGCTCTTCAGGATAGATTCAGCCATGGTGGCATCTTTTGTGGCCTGGGCAGAAATGAAGTTCATCACTTTGGTTCCTTCGGCATGATCACCCATCATTGCCTTCATTTCCTGATACCCCGGCGTATCCAAAGTTACTTTGATCGGGAGCTGTGCAATGTATGCTTTCTCTTTATCACTTAATTTATTCAGAGATTCCAATCCTTCTTTTGCAGTCTGAGATGCATATCTCCTTGGAATATTGGTCGCGATAAAATTCAGTTTTTTAGTTTTGGCAAAATCAACCAGCGGTTTGTAATCTGTTGCATAATTATTCCACAATCTGGCAGAGTCTTTTAATGTTTTAGCATCAAAACTCCCATTCAGATACTTGTTCAGCTGCAATTGATTATCTCTTTCGAACATTTCTGCCCCTAAAATAATCTGTCCGTTTTTCTTCTGAAATAAACCTTCCGTCACTTTCAGCTGAAGCCAGTGATTGATAGAGCTGTTATGATTCTCCCCAAAGAAAACAACATCATATTCAGCCAGCTCTTTGATCAGCTTATCTGTTTTTACTTCCTTTCCTTTCTTGTCATAAAACTGGTAGGCTTTGAAATCCTGTCCGCTTAACGAACAAAAAACTGCCAGCAAAACGGCGATAAAAATATTTTTCATTTTTATTTTATTTAAACACGAATTGTACAAATGTTTCTTTCACAAATATCACAAATTTTCTGCTCTATCCTCTCATAAAAAGGACCGCCTTGAATTTAAAACAAAACGGTCCATTAAAAATCATCTAACTATTTATTTCTCTAATTCTGCCACAAGATCTTTCCACTCCTGCAATTCAGGAATTCCAGGTTTTCTTTTCCCAAAGAACTGAACGATGAAATCCCCTTCTTTGTTGAACACTTCAATAGCCGTTACTTCCCCGTCTTCAGTAGGTTTTTTAACGATCCATGCCTCTGCAATTTTCGTAACATCCAAATGTAAGTTGAAATCCGGGTCCATGACATTGAACCACTGCTGGTGCCAAAGTGTTTTCTTCACGTTTCCTGTATGAATCTGGATAATTCCTCTGTTTCCAACGAATACCATGATCGGAATATTCTTTTCTGAAGCGTCTTCCAGAACATTCACCACTTTAGAATTATCAATTTTTTTAGCAAATCCTTCCGGAGCCAGTCTCAGTGCCTGGGTTCTGCTTACCCCGAATTTCCTTGTCATCATAAAGAAATCGTGGGTATCTTTTAATTCCGTCCACGCTTTTTTGAATCCTTCAGCATCAATCTCGGAATCAGCCTTTTCAGGAGCTTTTGGAGCCACAGCTTCAATAGTGAACACCTTGTTCTGGTCTTCTGCTCTGAATTTTTCTACAATGGCATCGAAAGCAGCTTCATCACTGTTTTTGGTCAGATAAATCTTATGAAGGGCAAGACCGTCTTTTCCGAAGAACTGAAGGCTTTTTTTGTCTCCCTCCACTACAGCAAACGCAGATTTCCAGTGGTTAAGGAATATTCTAAGATCGATATCCTCTCCTACGAAAAGCTGTGCATGAGGACTGCTGAAATCACCGTTCTGGTAGATTCCTTTTCTTTCGTGTACACATTCGTCATTGCGGGTAAGCGCCATTACTTTACCTAACTGTTCTGCTTCAGTAAGGATAGAAGGAAATTCAGGTTTAAGTACCGTTACTCCTTCGCCTATGCTTGTTGCCAGTAGTTCTGCTTCACTTACGCTCAGCTGTGTTGCAGCATTTCTTATTCTTATATGTGGATTGTCTGCTTTCAGAGCTTCCCATTTTTCCTTTAAATCATTAACTAATGTGCTCATTATTTTATTTTTTTATGGTTAAAACTGTATAAATTCTATGGATGGTTTCGTTTCCTGATTTGCTTTGTATATCTTCTTCTTTTTCAGATATTTTCATTCTCTTGAAGTGGCTTTTGGAAACAAGCTGCTCCATTTCGCTGTTGCTGTACATGGTAAAATCATATTCTGTAAACGGCAGCGTTTCCATAAATTTTTTCTGTCCGAACGTAAGAACGAAAGTTCCGTCCTTCTTTAAAACTCTGTGGATCTCATTGAGAAACTCAACTGGTTCTTCCCAGAAATACACGGTATTGACAGTAAATATCTTATCAAAAGTTTTGTCTTCAAAAGGAAGTTTTTTTCCTTCATACAGCACAAAATCAGCCTGGCTTTCAAAGTCTTTGTTCAGCTTTCTGGCTTCATTGTACATGGTTTCAGAAATATCTACTCCTGTATATTTCAGGTTTTGGGCTCTGCTTAAAATATTTTTAAGGTGTCCGGCATTGCCGTGTCCTATTTCAAGGATATGTTCATCATCTTCTATTAAAAGCGTTTTAATGCTTTCCAATGTCATGCTGATATTGGTAGCGTTCATCATCTCGCCGATCTCTATGCCTTTTTCTCCCTGTGGATTGGCGAGATTCTGCGCAAGGATTTTTAATTCATCTTTTTCCATGGTTATCCAAAAATGATCATTGGGTTATTGGTAATAGGGTGTCCGCAAATGGTGCACGGAAAATTGTACGCCTGGCTGATTGTTTCAGCAGTAAATACTTCCTGTGGCGTTCCGTATGCGGAAACCTTTCCTGATTTCATTAATAAAATTTTATCTGCAAATTGTGCAGCAAGGTTCAGATCATGTAATACAACAATAGCACTGTTGGCCTTTTTAGTGAAATTCTTAATAATCTCTAAAGCTTTGTACTGATGTTTTATATCTAAATTATTCAAAGGCTCATCCAGAAATACCAGTTTGTGGGCAATCTCATTTTCCAGCTGGGCCATTACTCTTGAAAGATGGACACGCTGCTTTTCTCCTCCGGAGAGTGTATTGTATTCTCTGTCTTTCAGGTGATAAACGTCTGTTTCGTACATCATTTTATTCATCGCCTCAAAATCTTCTTTACGTGGCTGTGAATCAAAGTACGGATAACGCCCCATCATGACCACCTCTTTTACATCCAGAGGAATCTCGTTGGAATTATGCTGTGAAAATTTAGACTTATGCTGAGATAATACTTTCACTTCCCAGTCTGAAATGGATTTTTCCTTAAATAAAATCTCCTGTTTTCCCTGTTTTATTTCATTAGCCAAAACACTGAGAAGGCTTGACTTCCCGGCTCCGTTGGGACCTACAATCGCCAAAAATTCGCCATACCCTAAAGAGACATCAACGCCTTCAAGAATATGGAAATCCTTGTGAAGATAATTGATCTGATGCGCTTTTATCATTAGAGTGATTTTTTAAATTTAATTAAAATAGCGATAAAAATGGGTCCTCCGATCAAGGAGGTTAAAATACCGATGGGCAATTCTGATGGTGCCACAATGCTGCGGCTGAATGTATCAGCTATCAACAGTAAAACACTTCCCAAAACAGCTGACAACGGTAAAATGAAAACATAATTTGATTTAAATAAAAGTCTTAAAATATAAGGTACGATAAGACCTACAAAACCAATAGTCCCTGAAAATGCCACACAGGTTCCTATCATCAAAGAGGTAATAATCACAATCTGTTTTTTCAGCTTTTCAACGTTGATTCCTAAATGCTGGGCATCTCTTTCTCCTAACATCATCGCATTCAGGGCTTTTCCTTTTGGAAGCAAAATTGAGTAAGAAATAACAATCACTACAGCCAAAACAATATTCTTGGTCCAGGTGGCAGCGGCTAAACTTCCCATATTCCAGAACGTAAGATCTCTTAACTGTTCATCTTTTGATATATAAATAAGGAATCCTGTAATAGAAAAGCCGATGGATGTGATGGCCACACCGCTTAACAACATCATGACAACATTGGTTTTTCCGGCGCTTGTGGAAATCCTGTACACCAGCATCATGGCTAATAAAGCACCTAAAAAGGCGGAAATACCAACCAGTGAAAACTGAACCACTTCAGGAAGATATTGTTTGAAATGCCCTCCTAAAACAATGGCAATTGCCGCAAGTAGTGTAGCTCCGGAAGTTAAACCTATTGCTTCACCGGTTGCTAACGGATTTTTAAACAACCCCTGCAGACTTGTCCCTGAAACAGCAAGCATGCTTCCTACTAAAATGGCCATGACAATTCTGGATGCTCTTACCTCCCAAATCACATATTGATCGCTTAAAGATAAGCCCGGATCACCTTTTATATAGTGCCATAAAACTTTGAAGGCTGATGTTCCTCCAAAATCGTAGACTCCTGTATTAAGTGCCAGTACCGCTATAATAGCTAGCAGTACGGCACCTATAGTCAGATAAAAGTATAGTTTACTTTGTGTTCTCAATTAAAAGTTTGTTTAATGCTACTGCTGCTTCTCCCAGTCTAGGTCCGAAACCTGAAACCAATCCTCCGTCCATTGCAATGATCTTTTTGTTTTTACCTGCGTTGGTCTGTGCTACGCCAGGCATTTTAAGAGCTCCTTCGTTTCCGCCGGCACCCTGAAGTCCTGTTTCAAAGAAGAATAAAATATCAGGATTAGCTTTTACAACAGCCTCTGGTGTCAATGGCTTGAAATCTTCAAAATCGTTCACAGCATTTTCTCCACCAGCAAGACCGATCAGAGAGGCCATAGGGGTATTTTTACCTGAAACCATCAGCATGTTTCCTCTTGCGTAGATGAACAATACTTTTGGCTTTTTAGCGATAGGCAGAATTTGTTTCAGATCAGCATCGATTTTATCGTTTAATTTCTGATAATCTGTATTTCCTACTGCTTTGGCTACGTCAGCGATCAGTTTTTTAGTTCCTTCCACAGTGTATTCCTGTTTGAAAACCTCAGCTTTGATTCCTGAAGACTTGATTTTAGCCATCAATTCAGGGTTGATATCTTTTTCTGAAGCTAAAATCAAAGTTGGACTTACCGCCATAATCGGCTCGATTGTCATGGATCTTACGTGTCCA
This sequence comes from Chryseobacterium sp. CCNWLW53, assembly GCF_037083525.1. Lineage (NCBI taxonomy): Bacteria > Pseudomonadati > Bacteroidota > Flavobacteriia > Flavobacteriales > Weeksellaceae > Chryseobacterium > Chryseobacterium sp. CCNWLW53. The sequence goes on from NZ_JBAOJR010000006.1 coordinate 213,074, forward strand.
AGATCTTTGGCCGTCGTTTTCAACGTTGAGGGATAGGTGCTGGTAACATCTGTTCCTACAATTTCTTTTTCGTGACCCAGCGCGCTTACAATTTCTGTAATTCCACCGCTCAGGGTAACGATTTTGTTATTGGTTTTCGGAGCTTCAGAAGAGGTTTCTGTTGTATTTTCTTTTTTAGCATCTTCTGCTTTTTTGCATGAATATACTGCCATCATAATGGAAGCTGCAAGGATTAATTTTTTCATGATATACTATTATTTGATTATTATAAAGGGTCAAATTCGAAATTGGTAGTGCCGCGGTGTCCGTCTTCGCTTTTCATGGTATTAAATCTTAACTTAAAGTAAAATCCTTCTGCATCTTTCAGGACAAAAAAGCGGTCTGCGTAAACATGAGGCTGTGGGTTATCTGTTGTTCCCGTAGTGGTTCTCCATTTATCACCAAGAGCCCTCTGATCATTAAATATAAACTTTGACTGATCCACATCTCCTAATTTAAATGAATTGTAAGCCTGATCAAGATTCCCTGCCGCAGTTACCTGGTATACTCCTACTCCGTTAAGGGTATTTGTTACCACAAAGTCCGCAAAGAAATAACTTCCGGCACTTACTCCCGGTGCTGTAAAGACTTCATTGGTAAATGTGGTAAAGCCAAGGTCCCAATTTTTTTTCTTAGGCTGAATTTTCACAGCTGTACCTGTATTAAAACTGAAAAAAGTAAAATTATAATCTGTATCCTTCGGTACAAAATATTCACTGTAACTTGCTGTATTTCCTACATCAGCGTAACGTATTTTATATCCGTTCAGGGCTCTGAAAATCTGAATTTTTTTCCAGCCTCTAGCCGCACCGGATAAACTAACTGAGCCTGGCCCGATATTATCAGAAGACGGAATATCTCTTCCAAGGTTTAACAGATACACAGGATTTTCTGCATCATTTTCCTTAATAGGTTCAATTCCTGAGGTCTGGGTAAGGAAATTGCCGTCCGGATGATCAATGTATTGCATATTGGCCGGATCAAATGTCCCAACCATTATGCTTCCTTTAAGGGTGGCAACGTCGGCTTCTGTTACTGTTTTAATATCCGTTTTATTAGGTACTTTTGCCACTGTCATAGCAAGAGAACTGTTGATCACTACATGAAATCCATCTCCGGTATAGAAACCAAGATCCCAGTCTGTCCTTTTATTGATAGAATGCTTTTCATAATCACTTAAGTCTATCCAGACCTGATTGGGTTCGGTAGCGCCTCCTACTTTTACTTCTACTACAGATCCGGTAATTGGCGGTGCCGGAACAGGATCTTCATCAGCAGAAACACAGGACTGTAAAGCAACAGCTGAGAAAAGGGCGAATATTTTTAAATAGTTCATAAGGGTAGCTTTTTAGAATTGATAGATTAATCTCGCGAAATAGCTTCTTCCGTAATACAGATTAAGACGGTCAGTCGCTCCATTATGGGCAGTTCCGGCAGTAGCGGTTGTGTTAATAGTCGTTACATCAAATATATTTTTCACTCCTACAGAAAGTTCCATATGATCTTTCCAGAATGGCTGACTTACAATAAAGTCCATCATATGAAAATCATCAGTTTTTCCCAGTCTGAAGCCTGTACCTTCACTTTCCAGCACATAATTTCTTCCCGGACCGGTATATTTATAGTAAAGGGCAAAACCCGTTTTGGTATTTTTCAATTTATAATTTGCCGATGCTCCTGCCTGAACAAGATATTGGTAATCTGTAGGCGATGTATGATTTAATGAATTCAGGGATACTGAAGTCCCGCTTACAGATCCTCTTAAGGATAAGGCCAGCTGGTCTTTTTTAAAGTCTATATTGGCAGAGAACAGCATGTTTCTGTACTTGTCCATATTCATATACTTGTAGGTAGAGGGATCTTTTACGAGTACCATTTCTATTCTGTCCCGTACGTCCAGATATAATGCATTAACGCTGTACCCAATTTTCCAGTCGTTTGCTGTAAAATTCTGATCCCAGAAAGCGCCTGCTGAAAAGCCTTTTTCAGGATTCAGATCAGGGTTTCCCTGTACATCGTGATTGATATTCACGAAATACGTATAAAGCTCATCGTAGGTAGGGAAACGGTTTGCAGTACCTGCCACAGCCCGTAAATTGGAATTTTCAGAAGTTTTATATCTTGCTGAAAGTGAGTAATTAAACTGATTGTCAAAATTTTCACTGACGGATAGTCTTGCGCCCGGCCTTACAGAAAAACGGTCTGAAATATTCCATTCTGCAGAAAGGAAGTTGGAATAGGTAAAAATCTTTCTTTTTACCGCTTCACCAAAAAAATCTCCGGCAATGAGCGCTGCATATCCATTGGTATAATCCAATTCGTATCCAAGCTGAAAATCGAATGTCTTATTATTGAGAAAATTACTGAACATTCCTCTTGAATAGATAACATCTGTCTTGTAATAAGATCTGTCTTCTCTGCTGATTCTGACAGATCTGTTGGGAATATCATAGTTATAGTCATGGTATTTTCTATCCTGGTTCTGGTAAGAAAAATCTCCCATATAGCGGATATTCCCAATATTAGTCTGAATATTAAACTGATGGGCCCATCGTTTGGTATTATATTCCCGGTCTATACTTTCGTAAAGTGCACCGCCCATTCCATCGTTCAGGGGAATCCTGTTAACTTCCGGATTGTAGAAATTGAATTTTTCGTACAGGTAAGACAGTTTGTAGTAGAAAGAAGTTTTATTTTTTGAATACCGTATTAGTGCAGAGGCATCGTACTGATCTTTCGGGTTCCATTCAAAGCCTCTTTTATTATCTCTTTCAAAATATTTATAACCTTTGCTCTCCCCTTCATAGCCCATAAACTGATTATGATTAAAGCTGATATTGGCAAACCAGTTATTATCAATATTATAGTCTACATTAAGGTTCTGAATATGCCTTCCGTTTCCTTTTTTCTTCAGGTCGTAATTATCCCTTACGGTTTCTTCCTGCAGAGAAGCTCTTACACTTACCTTTTTTGTATTGCTTTTTTTGGTGATAATATTGATAACTCCGGCTACTGCTCCGTTACCATATTCCACTCCCATGCTTCCCTTTACCACTTCAATTCTCTCTACATTATTCAGTGAAAGTTTCGTAAGGTCAATATTACTTCCTAATCCTGTATCACCTACTACAGGGATATTGTCTATCAGTACTTTTACATAATTGCCATCAAGCCCCATCATATTGGCCGTAGAGTTTCCCGAACGGGTGTCCGGAGTAATCTGGATATTAAGACTTTGATTTAAAACATCTGCAACATTGGTAGCAGCCATATTTTTTATCTGCTGGGCATCTATAACTTCAACTTTATATATTGATTTATTGATAGACTGCTGCGTGTACTGTCCTGTAATGACAACTTCCTCTATTTTATTTTTATTAAGAGAATCTTTTTCTTGTGCAGTTATCCAAAAGGCAATGGACAATGATAGAACGGAAAGCACTTTCTTCTTCATAAAGCAAAAATTTTGGCAAATATAATGCTTTATTTAGAATAGTTAAAAATAAATACTTATTTTTGTGTAATAATTCTAAATAAAAATAACGTTATGAAATTAAAACTACTTTTAGGAACATTAATGTTTACGGCTGCTACAGCGCATGCACAAGTAGCGACGCTTAATGAAAATTTCAACAACTTTACTATTGGAACGACTACTTTTCCTCAAAATGGATGGTCTGCTGTGGTTGCCCCTATAACAGGAGCATTTCCTCCGGCATCCCCTAGAATGATTGTAGCAGCCCTTGAAAATGACAATACACAGAGGTTTATCCAGTCTTATGCCGGCAATAATGCGACAGCTCCTTCATATCTTATTACGCCTATGATTGAGAATCTTACAGGAGACCGTGTTTTAAAATTTAAAACTACATTAGTATCCCCATCGCCAGGGCCTGGAACAATCCAGATCGGATTAGCAACAAGCGCCAGCGATATGTCGACTTTTGTGGGGGTAGGAAATCCTATCAACGTAACTACAATTGGAGTGGTTCAAAACATAAGTATTAATATTCCTTCAACTACAGGTTCTTATATTGTATTTAAATTCACTCCAAGTGCTGCCCATGTTGCTATACAAATAGATGATGTGGTGTACAACTCTTCTACTACTCTAGGGGTTAGCGATACTGCCCAATCTAAAGAAAACTTCAGGTTTGCCGTTAATACTGACCAAACTGCATTGGAATTTGTTACCAAAACGGAACTAAAAAAGATTGAGATTTATTCTGCTGCAGGACAAAAAACAGCCGAAGGACAATTAAAAGGACAGAGATTTGATATCAGCGGACTTCAGACCGGTGTTTACTACATGCTGGTAGAAACTGCAGAAGGCTCCGTAGTGAAATCCAAGTTCATTAAGAAATAAGGTTTTATTATTATTAGACTAGTATGATGCCTTTGAAGCCGGCGGGAAGTATTTCCGGCCGGCTCTTTTTTGTAGCAAACCCGTTATCTCCACAGAATAATAGCTGTAAAACAAGATATAAATCATGTTTTTATTTAGAATGATTAAAAATAATTATCTACTTTTGTGGAATCATTCTAAATAATAATTTAAAAATAAGTTATGAAAACAAAACTATTATTGGCTTCGGTACTGGCTCTTTCTGTTCAACAGACTGTTTTGGCACAAACTGATGCATTAGGATACACGCAGGCAAATATGACGATGGGACCTTCCTACCAGAATCGTGTGTTTTTTAATCTTGCAAATGGTAATATGGTTTCTCAGCCGGCAAATACCTGGGATGTCGCTTTTTACAGAAATTCCAATTTTGCATTCGGTTCAAGAGTTAACGATGCTTTGAATATTGAAGTGTATACAGCTTCTACCAACCTGGCAGACTGGGATACTGTTAATATCAACAATATCGCAAACTGGGGTGAGCCTCTATACAACCCTGACCAAACGACTGATATCAGCCAGGGAGCTTTTGAGCAGGGTCCCGTTACATCCCCTAATCCTAACATTCCATCAACAGGTTGGGGAGTTTACAATTCTTTAACTCATCACATTGAAGGAAAGGCTATTTTTGTCTTAAAATATACCACATCCAATACTTATGTGAAATTTGCCATTGAAGATGCTTTTGGTGGATATACCTTCAAATATTCCAAATGGAACGGAACTGCCTGGGGGCCTACTGAGACAAGAACTCTAGCCAACGGATCGGATGATGCCTATTTCAATTACTTCTCATTTACTACAGGTGCAAAAGTTCCTAATATGGAGCCCTCTAAAAGTGCATGGGACTTTATGTTTACGAAGTATTACACTTTCTATAACAATATGATGATGTATCCGCTTACAGGAGCCATCCAGGGGCCTAGTGTAAAAGTAGCAAAGGTACAGCCTGAAACACAGGAAACAGCTGCTTTCTCCACACCTGCCGATACCAATTTCTCTTCTAACATTACCACAATAGGTCATTCATGGAAGGGGATCGGAAACGTTTACAATAATGTGGTGTATTACGTGAAAAAAGGTAATGATTATTACAGGATGTATTTCACAACCAACGGAGGTGCTTCTACCGGAGATATGTATTTTAAATACAAAAAAATCACAGCTACTTTGGGAATAACGGAAGTGAGCAAAAAAGCATCTTTCGGGATCTATCCCAACCCTACAACAGCAGACAAAAAGGTGACTGTACTTTTTGATGTAAAAGAAAAGGCCAATAATAAGGGAAGCATCGAGGTTTATGATCTTACAGGGAAAAAAGTACACACTGCTGAACTGACCAACCAGGCTGGTTTTTACAAGCAGGATCTGAACTTATCCCATCTTACTGCAGGAAATTATTTAGTAAAAATCACTTTCGGAGGCAGTACAGAAACGAAAAAACTTATCGTAAAATAACTCAAAATTTTAATACTTTCTATTTTTTCTAATCAAAAGGCGGCTTCAGTATTCTGAGACCGCCTTTTATATGTATTTTTAATTCAAAGATTGAAAGATTAAAATATTAAAAGACTACAATTTCTGTAACCCTGAATCTTTTAATTTTTAAATGCTTGAATGTTTAAATCTTTAAAATCAATAAATCTTAAACCCTTTATATACTTCTGCAGAGCTTTCCATGATTTTTGAAGCATCTTTGCGGAAATCCAGAAGATGATCCTGCCCATTGTGTCTGTTATGATGATCAACGCTTTCCCACAACTCAATCAGGAAGAAGGTTCCTTTGTTATCTTTGTCTTCAATAAGATCGTACTGAAGGCATCCTTCTTCTTTTCTGGTCTCTTTTACAAGGTTCTGAAACAGTTCCACAGCGTCCATCAGGTAGTTTTCGTTAAACTTAAAAAGCGCTACTATATGCAAATTCATGTTCTAATATTTAGGGTGTAAAAGTAGAATATTTTCAAAGCTAAACATGTTTTTGAGGCATTTATTTTTTTGCAAAGCACATAAATTTTACTTGAAAACTGATTTATAAATAGTTATGGAGCTCATTACAATAACAAGGATTCCGATAATGAGAAACATTTTTTTAACGGGAAGTTTTGCTGTAAGCATAGCAGAAAAAGGAGCGGTGATAATCCCTCCTATCAGAAGACCAAGAATAATATTCCAGTGCTGTATCCCGAGGGTAAAAAAGAAAGTCACGGCAGCAGTAATCGTCAGGATAAATTTGGCAACGGTAGAACTTCCAACCGCAAATCTGGGTGTAAAAGCATTTTTAATAAGGGTTCCCGTAACCAGCGGCCCCCAGCCTCCTCCTGCAAACGAATCTATAAAACCTCCGATCACGCCAAGCCTTGTCAAATTGGTTTTTCTTTTCATTGCCCTGTTCTGCTTATCTTTAAATGCATTGGACAGGATCTGAATACCGAGATAAAGAGTATAGAAAGCAATAAGTGTTTTTGTAATTTTGGCATAATATTCACCTAAATAGGTCAGACTTACCGCCCCAATAATAGCTCCTATAACTGCCGGAACAGCAAGTTTCTTCACTAAACTTTTACTCACATTTTTGAGCTTGATATGGCTTAAGCTTCCCGCAGCTGTGGTAAAACTTTCAGCGGAATGAATACTGGCACTTACGATATGAGGCGGAATATTCAGGAATAAGAGCGTTGTCGTACAGATCACGCCATACCCCATCCCCATTGATCCGGCTACAATCTCAGCAAATACACCAACCAGCATCATCCAATAAAAAATATAATTGTCTTTGGCAAGAACATTCAGCAGCTCATCCAGATAGCCCATTTCATACATGGATAAAATAGTGATCAGCAATACTGCAGCCGTAATAAAGAATATATTGAGTCTTACCTGGATTTTTCTTGAAATTATCATAGTACAATATCATTACAGCTCCTGCTCTACCGTTTCATTCAGAGATTTGTATCAACTGTATTCCAGAATCTAAAAACTGAAATAAAGCGGTATTCTTGTGATTAAAGCATTTGGCTTACTGCAAATATCAAATAAAAATATTATCCTACCAAATAAGTAGACTAATTATTCAAAAAAAAGGACCGGGTTAGTCAACCAGATCCATCAAAGTCTTTTTCTCAAGAATATTCAGAGAGGCGTCCCGGACTTCTATAAGTACATCATGCAGTCCGCAATGCTCTTCATTGCAGTCTTCACATTTTTCATAGAAATTTAAGCTGACGCACGGCAGCATGGCAATAGGCCCGTTTACGAGACGGATGATCTTTGCCAGCTTTACATTTTCAGGATTTCCTTTTAAAAAGTACCCTCCTCCTTTTCCTTTTTTACTGTCAAGGATATCCGCTTTTTTCAATTCCAGCAGAATATTTTCTAAAAACTTCAAAGGGATCTTCTTATGTTCCGCAATTTCGGAAATAAGGACCGGGCCATCATTCCTTTTTTCTACAAGGTATGAAAGCGCTTTAAAAGCATATTGGGATTTTTTTGAAAGCATTACAGCAAAAATAAGAAAATAGTTTGAATTAGATAAATGGAGAATGATGATCGTAAAAGTTAATTTCTCTAATTGATACATTAACTTTCATAACGTTGTTCCTTTCCCATTAAATTCTTAAGTTTGCTCATATGTTCAGTAAGCAAGAAGCACAACAGTTAAAAAAGGAGTTTTGGACAGCTTTTGGAAAATCTTTTCCAAGAAAATGGATTTTGTATGATACCAAGATCAAGGATTTGTCATTTAAGTTTTATGCCGACAACAAAAAAGCAGCAGTTTCATTGGATATAGAAATGAAAGACGAGATCTTCCGGAATGCTTATTATGAAAAGATATGGTCTCTGGAAGACATCCTGAAAGATTTTATAGGCGAATTTCAAAAGGAAGAGCATTTTACCCTTGATAACGGAAAAGTGATCAGCAAAATCTGGGTTGAAAAACATAACGTTTCTATATTCAATAAAAATACATGGCAGGAAACTTTCGAATTTTTCCGGGAAAAAATGGATGGTTTTGAAAGGTTTTATTATGAATATGAGGATTTTATAAAGGATGTTTAAGTTCAGACATAATGCCGATACTAATCATCCTCATATAAATAGTTTTGTATTATTAATAAGAATATTTGCTATAGCTCAATACAATTTTTTGCATCTGCTGTTCGCAATTTCTTAACAAAAAATTCTTATTATAAAAGCCCAGATATAATTCTGTAATTCTCTGATTTTAAATATATTTGCACTTACAAAAACTAACCCATGAAAACAGAATACAGAGATGAGAATTTCAAGCTCAAAGACCATTCGCATGCCTGTGAAGAAAACTCAGATGATACAGGCATTTTTATCTTACCCAAACCCTAACAATAAGCAACCTCATTCTGACCGCTTCCTTGTGCCCTCCTGGTATATGAATAAAGAAATTGTGAAATTATAAGAAACATTACGGAATATAAAAAATGGCCCTGAAAATGAAGTACTATAAATCTGCATCAATAAATTTTAAATTATTTATCATCAATATAATAAGGATTAAAAACTGCAAAAACCAATACACTGATAACACAACATATATTAACTACTAACCATGAAAAAAGTATATAAAAACATTTTTGGAGAAGTGATTTCAAAAGCAAAAGCTGAGAAACTGGACGATTATCATTTATATTATTATGAAAAAGATTCCGAGATCCTGAAAGAAATTGAGTTTCTCGCTGAGGATGAGATATACAACATCAATTATTTTATGAGTCACGATGAGGATGAAGAGCAGATTATCAATTATCTGAAAGAGAAATCTGACCTTTTCGATATTGAAAAGAGGGAATCTGCCGGAGACTTCATCATTGCCACCAACAAAATATATTCATTAACCGTAGATGAAAAGCCTTTGATCTCAAAAACGGTTTTTTATCACGATGATCCTGAAAATTTTATCTGTTCCCAGATCCTGGACACTGAAACGTTGAAACCTATCCCGGAAAGAACAACAAAATGCTGGTATACTTCTGATGAAAACGGCGAAAAATATGCTGCTATAGAGTTCAGTTATCAGGAAGACGGAAAACTTGAACTTGCTATAGATAAAACACCTAACCCTGATAATGACCTGGAATGGGAACATTATGAATACTCTACTTTTAAGGATCTGCAGAGTAAAATTCCAACCGATATAGCCTATTATAAGACCGCCCGTCTGCTTCCTGAGCCTGTAGAGCAAGAATAATAAAATCTTTATTGCATCAAAAATCAAACAACCGTTTACATTTTTTTCATATTTTTAATAAAATAAAAATGTCGGGTTTAACAGTGTTATACAATACTTTTAAACTCTTCATAATGATCAAATATTAATATCAATTACCAATCACAATGGAAGAGAATTCGTTTATATTTACTGATGGACAGGATCCTAAAATGATCGAAGCATATGAAAGAGCAAGAGAAACTTTTAAATATTTCTGGCGGGAACAGTCCTGGGAAAACAGAAGAATTATTCCCGGTCTTGACCTTGCCTGCGTAAAGGCAGCATTCAGTGAAGAAGATCCTGAAACAGGAGAAAATACGGTAGAACACATGTGGATCAACGAGATTGATTTTGACGGTGATACGGTAAGTGGATTCCTGATTAACAATCCCAACAACCTTACCAATATCCAGGCCGGAGATTATTTTGAGATTCCACTGAATGAGATCAGCGACTGGCTTTTTGCCATCACTCCTGCTGCTAAGAAGCCCAAAGGACTCTCCAAACTATTTTCTTCACCCGCCAATCCTTTACCAAAAGCCTATGGCGGATTTACCATTCATAAAATGCGAGCTGATATGCCTGAAGATGAAAGAAAAGAGCACGACGACGCATGGCAGCTGGATTTCGGAGATTTCAATGATATAGAGGTAGTGAATGAACAGAAGGAAAAACCAGAAAATCTTATAGAGCATCCGATGAGTAAAAATAAGGAAGGAGAATTCCTAAAGTTCCTTCAGGAATACCCCGACGAACTTACCAACAAAGATGAAAATGGACTTACTCTTCTTCATAGAGAGGCCATCGCCGGAAATCTTACCTCTGTAAAAATTATATTGGGAGCCGGTGCAGATAAAAATATAAAATCTAACAACGGAAAAACCGCTCTGGACTATGTGAAACAGCTGAAGTGGGAACATATTATTCCGGTTCTGGAAGGTTAAATAAAATATTTCATAAATAAAAGAGAAACCTTCCGGTTTCTCTTTTATTTATCCAAACTTCCTCTTCCTCAGCCAGAAAAACAAACCTCCCAGCAGGCCAATCACTACCAAAGGCAGTAATAAATTCAGCCACTGCCAGTTTGTTTTTTCTTCCGTAATGCGGTTTCGGTCCAGGAGTCTTTCTTCTATGTTTCTGTTTCGGAGAGCCATCAGGTTGTTGTCATCCAGAAGATAATCCAGTGCATTTCTCAGAAACTGCTCGTTTCCGAACTCCTGATTGGTGAGACGGTCAATTCCCATTGGGAGTGGCTCACCTTTGTGCATTTTGTTTCTTCCTACATCTCCGTCTGCAATGATGATCATTTTGTTTTCAGGGCTCTGGCTTTTAAATCCGGGATAACCTTTTCGTTCAATTCTTGATGCATAGGCAGAATTAAACTTCCCCTCCAGCGCAACGGCAAAGATTTTCGGGGTGCTTGGTTTTTCCATCTGGCCAAGACTGTCTACACTGGCAATCTCTTTCAGATCCACATAGTTGGGAACCTGTTTCAGAAGTGTTCTTTCGCTGGATTCAAAAAGTACTTTTGTTTTGATATTTTTTCTTCCGCCCAAAGTATCAATGGAGGTTGGAAATTCAAATTTTACCGGGTTGATATTTTTCGTGATCGGATTATCATTCTCAGCAATTCCCAAAGGAAAATAGGGCCACGGCAGGCTTGTATATTGAGGGTTCCCTCCTACTTCACCGGTTACCAGTTTCAGGAGTGCAAATTTCTTTACATCCTTCACCAAAGCCGGATTGATCCTGATCCCGTAATTGAAAAAGAAATCCGTCATATTGATATCCACAGGGAAAGGCATTACCTTTTGAGACCTTGTCAGCGTATCCATTTCGGCATTTACGGCATCGATCATCCAAAGCGTTTTCCCGCCATTCATAATAAACTGGTCAAGAATCACTTTTTCATTATCTGTGAATGCTTTTCTCGGCTTTGCAATGACCAGAGCACTCATCTGTTTCAGCAAAGGAAGATCTTCCTGAGTAAGCTCTGTCTGGTTTTTTGGAATAACCGGTCCTGCATCGTAATTTTCCAGTGCCAGCTGCATAAAGCTATGGAACTCTTCAGGTCCCAGTTCGTCATGATTTACCAGGATTCCTACCTTCTTTCTTTTATTAGCTGCAATATTCTTGATATTGGAAACCAGGCTGTATTCCAGACCTTCTATAGATCTTGTCAGTTGCTGATCCGCATCTATTCCCGCCTGCTGTACAACCAGCGGAATAGAAACCCCTCTTTTATCATATTTTATAACAGCGTATGGAAAAAGGGTGATCTGGGAAATCTTTCCGTCTTTAACATCCGGAAGAACAGAAGGCTGCATTCCCATCGCCATCAGCGTGTCCTGGGACATTTTTGTCTTAATCGGATCAATAAATTTGAAATCGATCTTCGGGTTGATTTTTCTGAACTCTTCCAGCATAAATCTGGTTTCGCTCTGAAGCTGCTTAAAGCTTGCCGGAAAATCACCCTCAAGATAAACATCTACCGTAAGCGGCTTTTTCACCGATTCCAGTACCTTTACCGTATTATCCGAAAGCGTATATCTTTTTTCTTTGGTTAAATCTAATCTGATTCCTGAATACGTAAGCAGAATAACCAAGGGTATCACTGCTATTAAGAAAATTCCTAATGGAGATTTAATATTGAACTTCTTCATCATGCTACTTCTTTTTAGTGATAAAATGGTTGGACAATAATAACGTAGCACCAATGATCAGAATAAAATAAGCCACATCTTTAAGATCTATAAGACCTCTGGTAAAGCCAAGAAAATGCTGATAAAACCCTATATTCTGAAGGATAAAATCTGCACCACCCAATAGTTTATAGCTTGCCAGCTGCTCTATTCCAAAATACATGATAAAACACATGAAAACTCCCAGTAGATAGGCCATGATCTGATTTTGAGAAAGCGAAGAAGCTAAAATCCCTACTCCAGAGAAAGCAGCGATTAAAACGATTAATCCAATATAGCTTCCGAAAGTCATTCCAAGGTCAATATTCCCTGTAGGAACTCCTAAAACGTATACCGTATAAAGATAGATCAGTGACGGAATAAGGCATAAAACCCCAACGATCCATACCGAAAGAAATTTTCCTGCTACCAGGTCTGAAACTTTTAAAGGCTGGGAAAACAGCCAGTTCAGCGTTCCTGTTTGCTGCTCTTCTGCAAAGGTTTTCATAGAAAGCGCAGGAATAATAAACATCAGCAGCCATGGAACCAATACGAAATAGCTCTGCAGGGAGGCCATCCCGATGTCGAAAATATTAGAATCATTCTCGAAGAAAAACAGGAAAAGAGCTGTTATGAGACTGAATGCAGCGATGATTACCCATGCGCTCCAGTTTCCAAAGTAACTCCAAAGTTCCTTTTTTAAAATTGCAATCATAGTTTTTTGTAAAATGTAAAAAGTAGAATGTATGGTGTATGCATTCTACTTAAACAATTATTTGTTTTTTTTATTCTTATTAACGAGTTTAACGGTCATCATGATCAGAAATACAAGAACGAAAAATCCTGCAATTAATTGCCACCAGTACTCAATAACTGAAGATTTCAGAATCACTGTAAACACTACCAGAAACAGAATGAAGGTTGCAATTTCATTGGCCTGTCTCAGCTTGATATTAGGAGTTTCGATAGTTTCTCCGTTCAGTTCTTTCAGTTTCAGCACTTTTTTCCAGCACCAGTAATGATAAACAGCAAGACCGATCAGGAAAGTCAGTTTTAAATGAAACCACGGCATTTTCATCAATCCGGTATTCAGGAAGATCATGACAATTCCGCAGACAGCCATAATAATTCCAGCCGGAACAGTGATGATATTCCACAGTCGTCTGGCCATGAATGTATACTGTTCTCTAAGTATCTTCTTTTTCTCTTCAGCAAATTCATCCGTATCCTTGTAGTAAACAAAAATTCTTACGAGATAAAATATTCCCGCAAAATAGCTTACCATGAAGATAATGTGCAGTGCTTTGATTATTGTATAAAGCATTTTTTAAAATAATGGCAAATATAATGTTAATAACAAAAATATTTGTTAGAAATAGTTATAAAAATGCTTCGGCTTCACTCAGCATGACATCGCTTATACTAACTGTTTTAATTTTCATCTAAAAATCAAACGTAATAATGAACATTGTCATGCTAAGCAAAGCCGAAGCATCTATATCCTGAATGTTTAATTAAGAAATAACACCAAGCTCCTTTCCTACTTTATCAAAAGCAGCAATCGCTTTATCAAGGTGAGCTTTTGTGTGGGCGGCAGAAAGCTGTACTCTGATCCTTGCTTTTCCTTTCGGTACCACAGGATAGAAGAATCCGATTACATAAATGCCTTCATCCATCAGCTTTTCAGCCATTTTCTGGGCAAGAGGCGCATCATACAGCATCACCGGAACAATAGCTGCATCACCTTCCGGAATATCAAAGCCTTTAGCCACCATCGCCTTTCTGAAATATTCTGCATTTTCCATTACCTGGTCACGAAGTGAGGTATCCTCAGAGATCATATCCAGAACTTTCAAGGCAGCCCCAACGATTCCGGGCGCTAATGAATTAGAAAACAAATATGGACGTGAACGCTGTCTCAGCATATCGATGATTTCTTTTTTACCCGAAGTAAATCCTCCAAGAGCTCCTCCCAAGGCTTTTCCTAAGGTAGAAGTGATAATATCTACCCTGCCCATTACTTCATTGGCTTCGTGAGTTCCACGGCCTGTTTTCCCGATGAAACCTGTAGCATGGGAATCATCCACCATTACAAGTGCATTATATTTATCAGCAAGATCGCATACGCCTTTCAGGTCTGCAACAATACCATCCATAGAGAAAACCCCGTCTGTAACAATGATCTTGAAACGGTGATTCTTTTCGGACGCAGCGATTAACTGGGCTTCCAGATCAGCCATATTATTGTTTTTGTAACGGTATCTTGCCGATTTACAAAGACGTACCCCGTCAATAATGGATGCATGATTCAGCTCATCTGAAATAATAGCATCTTCTTCAGTAAACAATGGCTCAAAAACACCACCGTTCGCATCAAAGCATGCCGCATACAGAATTGTATCTTCAAGACCTAAAAAGTCTGCAATTTTCTTCTCCAGTTGTTTGTGGATGTCCTGGGTTCCGCAGATAAAACGTACAGAAGACATTCCATAACCGTGAGATTCTATCATTTCCTGGGAAGCTTTCATTACTTCCGGATTGTTTGACAGACCCAGATAATTATTCGCACAGAAGTTTAAAAGCTTCTTTCCATTGGCTTCAATTTCCGCACTCTGCTGGGAAGTGATGATTCTTTCTCTTTTATAAAGACCATCATTTTCAATGTTTTGCAGTTCGTTCTGTAAATGCTGAAGATATTTTTCAGAGATCATTTTTAGTAATTTTTTAGATGTGCTAATTTAATAAAAAGGCGTTAAAATATCAGCTTTTATAAGTTTTAATTCTCAAAATAACAATTCAATTTCAGTTTTAACACAATTAGTCTACTAATTTAGTAGGATAATAATTATATTTGTCTACAAATTCTGGATTATGAGATTGAGCCCGATACAAAAAGTAAAGAAAATAAGTTCCGGAAGCTTTATAAATAACCATATGAAGCCACGATTTCCTGTTATTATGGAGGATTTTATTGATCCTGAAAGTCCTGCTTTCAAAAAATGGAATTATGAATACTTCAAAGAAATAGCAGGTGACCACAAAGTTAATATTTATGGAAGTGAGCTGGAATCTCTGGATAAAGTGGCCAGCAGCCCAATTGGTCAGACTACATTCGCTGAATACCTCGACCTGATTAGCAGCACTCCCACAGAACACAGGCTGTTTTTATTTAATCTGCTTACTATCAGGCCCGAACTTAAGGATGATATTCTTTATAATGATGTTACAAACGGGAAAATATTGAAATGGCTGCCTTTTATGTTCTTCGGAGGCGAAGGCTCTATTACCAGAAATCACATTGATATAGATATGTCACATGTTTTTATCACGCAATTTCAGGGAACCAAAAGGATTTGGCTTTTCCCTTGGGAGCAGTCGGATCTTATGTATAAACTTCCTTATAATTTTCACAGCTTACCGAATATTAAAGATCCGGATTACAGAGAATTTCCATCTCTACTCTATCTTGACGGTTATGAAGCTATACTACAGCCTGGTGAAACCCTTTATATTCCTTCCGGCTGGTGGCATTACATCCAATATGAAACTGAAGGCTATTCCGTTTCTGTAAGAGCACTCCCGTCCAGTATTCTGGAAAAATGGCGCGGTTTCAAAAATATGGTAATTACAAGAAACTTTGACAATATCATGCGAAAACTCTTTAAAGAAAAATGGTTCAAATACAAAGTAAAAACAGCCAGAAGAAGAGCAGCAACAGCAGCCAGAAAACAAAAAAGCTTTCTGATCTGAAAGCCTTTATCATAATTCTTAACAATAAAATTATTTAACAATGGAATTTATATATACCATATTATCCCCTGAACGCCCTCTGTATATCTTTTATCCGATGTTTTAAATTTCTCCAATGTAAAAAACCTTCATTGCTGAAGGTTTTCTGGGTATTTAAAGTCATTCTTAGCTAACACTCAGTTCTCTGCTACCGGCAGAACAATACCTGAATGTTTCTTTTTTTACTATTGTTTTAGAAACTTAATATTCTTTTCATGAATAGTGAAAATATAAGAGCCCGGAACCAAGTCTGAGATTCTAACCGCTTTTTCAGGTTGATATACATCTTTTTTGATCAGTTTCCCATCCATAGAATGAATGGAAAACTCAACAGCCTTATCAATTCCTTTTATATAGAGCTCGTTCTTTGCAGGATTCGGATATAGTGCAAAATCTTCCTTCTCCACAGATAATACGCTTAATGTATTATCCTGAGCCACTGTAGAATTTTTCTCCAGGATCTGGTATTCATAATTAAATTCAACACTGGCTACAGGGAAAGAAACTGTTTCCAGGAAATACTGGTTATCAGAGGTATGATTCAGGACAAAATAAGCAATCTGTCCGCCGGTTCCGTTCACCTTAATCGGCAATGGCATTTCAAAAAAGCTCACTGAAGGACTGCTTTGGATTTGGGAAACTTTAAACAGGATCTGATTTCCGGTCTGTTTCCATTTTGTCGTATAGGTTGGATAACCTTCACCATATAGCCAGTCATTAAAAAATCCCGTAAAATCTTTTCCTGTAGACTGCAGCAGCGATGCATTAAAATCTGCAGTTCTCACATAATTATAGGCCAAATTCGGTCTGGCATGATAATCTCTTACTGCCTGATAAAAGGCCGTATCCCCAAGGATCCATTTGATCATTCTTAAAATATAGGCTCCTTTTACATAGGTTAGCCTGTTGTTGAATATTCTGCTTACACTGGAAAGGCCGGAATCTGGGACGTACGTAGAACCATCAGTAGCAGAAGTAATATTATTGATTTCTCCCAACAGGAAATTCTTAAACTCAGTATTGGTCATCAGTAATTTTTCGTTGGCAAGAACAGCACCGAAAGTGGCAAAACCTTCATTCAGCCAGATATCATTCCAGGCGCCACAGGTCACCTTATCACCAAACCACTGATGAGCAAGCTCATGGGCAATAAGACCTTTGCTCCAGCTTCCCATAGACGTCATCGTCTGATGTTCCATTCCGCCTCCATTGGTGAACTCCATATGTCCGTATTTTTCGTTGCGGAAAGGATAAGGTCCGAAATAGGTTTCAAAAGTATTCATAACCACTTTCGTCCACTCAATATTAGACATACTTGTTGCATTTGCACTGGTGGAAGGATAAACATAATTAACGAACGGAAACGGCGGGTTTCCCATGGTATCATTCAGCTTAACGAAATTGGTTATGGAAAGGGCAATCAGGTAAGCAGATGTGGGATAAGCTGTTCTCCAGAAAGTAAGTTTCTGATTTCCCGGAAGCACTGTTTCAGACATCAGTTTTCCGTTGGCTGCAACATTATATTGAGAAGGTGTGGTAATTTTAAAATCAAATCTTTCGATCTTATCATTAAGGCTTTGTTTTGTTGGAAACCAATCCTGCGCACCATAAGGCTCACTTAAAGTACAGATAATAGGTGTTCCGCCCTGTGTAGATGCTGTAAAAGCGCCTCCAGCAGCAGAAGGGGCACCGGAATAATGAATCGTTAAGGAATCCAGAGTATTTGCGGGAATTGAAGCCGGAAAATCTATTTTCACTTCTTTTGTCGGAAGCTGCTGGAAAGTGAGACTGCTTCCATGATACTGCACCTGGGAAACGACCAGAATATCCGACAGATCAAAATAAATGCTGCTCATATTCTGATTAGGCTTGAAATGTGAGGTCACAGAACCTGAAATATTATATACCGCAGGATCCAGAGTAACATTCATCCTTTGATACTGAAGATCGTAATTTAGAGTGTTTGGATTAATATTGTAGGTGGTCATTTTCTTCGTAAAAGATTTCATTTCTTTTGCGATAAGCCCTTTCATTTCAATATTTTGATCCTGTATCTGTCCAAAGAACGGCTGGGAGATCAAAAAGCCCAGAATTAGAAGATAAAATTTTCTCATACTCAGAATATTAGATATGACCAAAGATAAAAAAAACCTTCTAATCATTGATTAAAAGGTTTTTAGAATATTAAAATAATATTTTTTAGAGATCGAGAGCCGGTTCAAGAATCTTTTCCATTCTTTTCTTTACCATATCTACTGATCCTGAATAATTGTTGACCATTAAAGAAAATACTAATGTTTTTCCAGAGTTGGTCTTCAGGTATCCTGCCAATGTTTTTACCTTATTCAAAGTTCCTGTTTTGGCAAAAACCTGACCGTTTCCGGTACCGATGAACATCCTTTTCAGCGTTCCGGACTGTCCGCCTACAGGCAGTGAAGTGAAATAAGCTTTGTAATATTTCTCATCCATTAAAGACGTTAAAAACTTAACCTGCGAAATTGGCGTTACATTATTGTTTCTGGAAAGCCCGCTTCCATCCATATAATTCAGACCCATCATATCAAAACTTTCCTCCTTCAGGTGGTTGGTTACCACTATCCTTCCTGATTCCGAGGTCTGGTCACCCATTTTCTGGAAGCCTACTGTCTTCAGTAAAGCTTCTGCCAAAGAATTGTCGCTGTGTTGGTTCGTATAGAATATAATATCCGCTAATGTAGGAGATTTATAGGCTGAAACCAGCTTTCTGCTCTCCGGAGCTGCATCTGTCATTCTAGGGGTTACTTTTCCGGTAACACCAATGCCACTTTTTACCAGCGTTGTTCTGAAAGTATTGGCAAGATAAGCCGGAGCATCAGGAAGTTTTGTTGTTAAAAATCCGTCTCCCTCATATTTTTCTGCATACACCATCTGGTTGGCGTAAGGCGACATATAGAAATACTTTTTCTCAGAAGCCAATCCTGATTTTTTCATGATCAGCTTTTCGTTGGCAGGATTGATCTCGCGGGTAGTTCCTACGGGCAGATAGTAATTATTGTTTTCAAGCCATACAACATTTTCCGGAAGCCTTGTAATATTGCCTTTGAAAAGCGCTGTCTGAATGATAATATCACCGTTTACCTTTCTGATTCCTTCGCGTGAAAGTCCGCCCATAAAGTCTGAAATAATATCTCTGTAGGACCATGCACCGGCTTTATTGGTTCCTAAAGAAGGATCGCCGCTGCCTATGAGATACAGATTACCATTCAAAACTCCGTTTTCATCAATAGTCCCCGAATATTCCAGCTGTGTCATCCAACGGTAGTTTTCACCTAAAAGGCTCAATGCTGTTTCCGTGGTGAGTAATTTTGTGGTAGAAGCCGGTACTAAAGGAGTATTTTCATTGTACGAAGAAATGACCTTCTTCGTTTTGGGGTCATACACTACGAATCCCCAGTTTGCATTTTTCAGCACAGGATCCGTCATCATTGTGTTTACATTAATATCTACAAGCTCTTTGGCCGACAGAATTGTTTTCTCCGCCATTGAGGTAACCGGAGAAGGTAGATTCAAAGTATTCTTCTGATTGTCGTATGCCTGTGAGTAAAGAACTGTAGAAACGGTAGATTGGGCAAGGAAAAACCCAGAAGCCAATACCGCTACACCTGAAATATATTTTCTGTAATTTACCATGTATCTTTTTTTGTTTCCATAGTTTGACGCTATAAAAAATGATAAGTTAAATCATCCGTTTAAAGAGCCAAACATTTAATGAACGACCAAAAGTAGAAATTATTGTTATAAAAAGAGTTACACGGTTCTTATAAAAGAGCGTAAAGTTTGTTAAAAAATGTTAAAAATCTACAAAAACATCTTTTTTAATACTTTGATAAGCAGTGATTTCATCAAATTCATTCAAACTTAGCAAAACCATTTTTTTGAATTCATCATACTTTTTCCCGCGGGGAAGTTTCAGCATAATCTGGAATTGGTATAGATTATTAAGCCTGGCAATCTGTGCTCTTTCGGGTCCCAAAACACATTCTTCAGGAAGATATTTTCTTAAAACAGATCCCAAAAACTGGGAAGCCCGGTTCACTTTGTCTTCTTTCCGGTGTTTCAGTTCGATCATAATGAGTTTAGTGAACGGAGGGTAATGGAATTTCTGACGTTCGGTAAGGATATATTTGTAAATTTTTGCAGGATTATTCATCTTGATCAGCTGAAAAACGGAATGATCAGGATTATAGGTCTGAATTAAAATTTTCCCTTTTCCGGAAACTCTTCCGGCTCTTCCGGAAACCTGGGTGATCAGCTGGTAGGCTCTTTCCTCCGCTCTGAAATCCTGAACATACAGCAGGGAATCCGCTTTAGGAATAGCGACAAGCTCAATATGATCAAAATCGAGTCCTTTTGATATCATTTGGGTTCCCACGATAATATCTGTTTCGCCTTCTTCTATTTTTTCATACAGTTTTTCATACGCAAACTTTTTACGCATAGAATCCACATCCATTCTGTCCACTTCATGATCAGGAAACATCTTGGATACTTCTTCATGAATCTGTTCTACTCCTACTCCTCTTTCGTTAAGGTTTTCTGAATGACATTTCGGACAGGTTCTCGGCTTTGAAGCTCTTTGTCCGCAGTAATGACACTTCATTTCGTTAGCTGCCTTATGGTAGGTCATTACGACATCACAGTTTGAACAGTAATTCACATAGCCGCAGGTTTCACATTCAATTACATTGGCATAACCACGGCGGTTGTGAAGCACAATGGCCTGATTTTTCTCGTCCAGCGTTTTTTTAATCTCATCAATTAAATGTAAAGAAAAATTCCCTGAAACTTTTTTAGATTCCTGGGCTTCTTTAAAGTTGATGAGTTCGTATTCCGGCAGCTTCACATTTCCGAATCTCTCATTCAGGAAAATATACTTTATTTTATCTTTTCTGGCGTTGTAGTAGCTTTCTACAGAAGGTGTTGCCGACCCCAGAATCGCTCCGGCTCCATAAAAATTACCTAAAACCAATGCGGCATCTTTGGCATTGAAATAAGGTGAAGCTTCCCTTGGTCTGTATGCAGAATCATGTTCTTCATCCACTACAATAAGTCCAAGATCCTGAAATGGCAGGAATAACGCATTACGTGTTCCTATAAGAATTTTAATATCGTTCTGCTTGATTCTTCTCCAGACTTCCACACGTTCAAAATCGGTTAATTTCTGATGATAGAAGCCAAGTTGTCGGCCATATTTCTTCTCTAATCTTTGAGTGATCTGTTTAGTCAGAGAAATTTCGGGAAGCAGGAACAGAACATTTTTTCCTTCCTGAATACATTCTTCAATTTTCTCTAAATAAATATGGGTTTTCCCTGAGGAAGTAACACCGTGCAGCAATACATTTTTGCCTTCTTCAAAGGCCTCATCAATTTCGGTTTTAGCTTCTTGCTGTTCTTCGGAAAGTTCTTCAAGTTCTTCAATTTCACCTTCATAGCTTTCGATCCTGTCTTTCTGCATATGATATTCTGCGACAAGATTTTTATCTGCCAACGCCTTAAAATGAGAGCTTCCAAAATATCCGTCCTCAAAGAGTTCTGCTTTTTTAATGGGAACTTCCGGATGCTCGGTCTGTTTTTCTAAAATAGCCAGAAAAAGATCTTTCTGCTTCGGAGCCTTGTTCAGCTTTAAAAGAATATCCGTGAGATTCTGGTTGCTTAAAACCTCATCATTGATCCTGACATAGGCTACTTCTTTAGCTTTATATTTTTCGGCAATTTTTTCATCAATTTCAATGTACTGCAGATCAATCAGGGAATTGATCGTTTTAATGATCTCTTTTTTAGGAATAAATGCTTCAATATCAGTAAGGTTGATGAGCTGACGTACTTCCAGTGCCTGGATAAGGTACATTTCATTAACGTCCAGGTTTTCAAAATCAACCGTTATATTGGGTTTTAATTTTAAATAGGTTTCACTTTCCAGTTTTAAAGAAGACGGAAACGCAAAACGGTAGATCTCTCCCAGCCCGCACAGATAATATTCTGAAAGCCAGTTCCAGAAACTGATCTGCTCTTCAGGTAGGATGGGTTTATCATCTAAAATACTGATAACTTCTTTAGCTACAAAACTTTCCGGGGCGTTATCATGAAGTTCAAAAACAATTCCTGTATAAATTTTCTTTCCCCCGAAAGGCACGAGAACCCGCATTCCCGGTTGAATCATGGGCATTAGTTCTTCAGGAACTTTGTAGGTGAAAGATCCTTTTAAATTGAGCGGTAAAACTATTTGAGCGTACTGCAAGGGAAATTTTTAAAGTGTAAAATTAGATTTTTATTCAGAGAACTGCAATTTTTTATTGAGATCAAAGGGTAAAGCAGTCTGATGCTGTTTTTCTGATTAAACTTATGGTTCCTCTTTATTTTTTTAAATGAGTGATTGCATTTTTTACTCTCGCAGATTGAGCAGATGTTTATGGATATTATGATTTATAATCATGAATAAAACAGGCTCAATAGTACTCTTATATCTTAATAAATAAAAGTATAATTATAACGCAAACATCTGCTCAATCTGCAAAACCTGCGAGAGAATATTTAAACATTCAGCCGCATCGTCCTGTATACAAGACCGGTATGACAATTTTAGAAAAGAAATTCTGTGATATAATACCAGACCGCAGAGGTAAAGAACCCGACAATAATACTGAAGCCGACAATGAGATTGGTAAGCTTGGTATTGAGCCTGAACTGTTCTGCAATAATACTTGAGGTGACAACGGTTGGCATAGCAGCTTCAAATACAGTAATTTTTGCTACATCTCCTTTTATATTCAGGAGTAGAGCCAGTCCTAAAACAATAGCCGGCGCTAAAATGAGCTTGTAGAGCATAGAAGCAGACATTTGCGGGATCAGCTTTTTCCATCCGTTAAATTTCAGTTGGAGTCCTACAGAAAATAAAGCCAACGGACTCACTGTTGCTGCTAATTTATCAAAAAATGGTTCTGCTAATGTGAAATCAATAAACTGCGACAATACCAATGCTGCAATGCATCCTATTAATGGAGGAAAAGTGACCAGTCTTTTTAAAATAAATTTTGCACTTACCTTTCCGGATCTGCTCCCACCCTTCACTGCTGCTATAATTCCTAATGTGGAAAGGGCAAAAAACATGGTCTGATCACAAATAATGGCAATACTTAAAAGACTTTCGCCATAAAATGCACTAATGAGAGGAAAACCGATAAAGGATGTATTGCTGTAGCCGCTTGTCAGTTCCATTGTACTTCTGGACCGCCTTGAATAGCCCTTACTTTTACTGTAGAACATCATAAAAAAGAAGCAGAAAACAGAAACAAGAAAGGTAGCCGCAATGGGAAACAGCATTTCTGTTGTCCATTTAACTTTGGGCAGATATTTAAAAGAAACTGCGGGCAGGGCAAGATAAAGAATCCAGGTATTAATACCTTTGTGAGCATCGGGATGGATAGATTTTGTTGCTTTGAATACCATTCCTGCAATAATGCACACCGCAATCAGAACAAAATTGACCATCATATTTAAAAATTGAATATAAAGTTACGGTTGATTTTTGAGGAAAATCAATTTATTTAAAAATAAATGTATGCTTAGAATTGCATGGGTTTAAGGTTTATTTTTTAAATTCTCGCAGATTGGGCTGATTGAGCAGATTTTTATTGCGGTATGATGTTTTAATTTTGCAGTGTATCCCAAAGGCTCATCACTTCTATATTTTCCAAAGGTTTTGAGAGTTTTATCTTTTTTGATGAACAAGGAAGGAGATCAAAAAAGTTATCACTGAAATGGGTATCTCCTATCAAATAAATATCTTTTGCCAAAACATCTGTGGAAATTTCAATTTCGTCCGGTGCAGTTTTTCTGATCTTAATGCTAGGTTGTGTCGGCTGCAGATCTTTGGGTTTAGTAAAGAAATGTTGATTGACCGCTATGATTATTCCATCCTTATCTTTTATAGTAAGTTGTAAAAAGGCTTTATCTTTATCAGAATCAGAAACCAAAGCTGATACTTGAACGGGATCAAATTTGAGAATACTTCCCTGTATTTTTTCTTTTGAAAGAGCTTTGAATTCTTTTAGAACCGTGCCATCGAAACGTACTGCTTTTACTTCTAAATTGATATTATTGAATGGCTTCAATCCGTCATTAACAGCATAAAAATTTAAAATACCTTCTTTTTCTTCAGTTAAAATAACCTGCTGCTCAAAGCTTCTTTTCATCTGGTAATGCAAAGCTTTCCAGTTTCCAAGGTAATCAATGGAGGACCAGGAAACTACAGGCCAGCAGTCATTAAGCTGCCAGTATAACGTTCCCATATTATAGGGTTTTGAACGTCGGTGGGCTTCAACGGCGATTTTCATCCCACGGGCCTGGAGCAGCTGGGAAATGTAATTGTATTTCACGAAATCTGAGGGCCTTTTATAGTCCCTTTTAATATATTCAGCGATGATGTCCCAACCTCTGGCATTTTTTTCATGGGCTTTGATCACCGGACTCTGAAGGTTAAGATCCGGAGTTCCGGAAAACATAAATTTCACAGCTTCCAGGCTTGGCATTCCCTGAAAACCGTATTCTGACATAAAACGGCCTACTTTTTCATTATATATTTCAAACGGTTGCTCCCCCCACCAGACTCCCCAGTAATGGGAATCTCCTTCTGTAAGGCTTTCTTTATGCCCCCATCCGATAGACGGCGAGCTCGGCCAGTAGATATTTTTATCCGAAGTGAGAATTTCCTTCATAGCATTAGGAATCACTTCATGGAATAGTTTTTTATAGTCTTTCCAAACCTGAAGAGAATCATTTTTTGAGTATTTGAACTGTTTCTGATAGCCCCAGTTGACGATGGCTTCATCAATTTCATTATTTCCGCACCATAAAGCAATTGATGGATGGTTCTGAAGCCTGTTGACCTGGTCTTTTACTTCTTCTTTTACATTATTTAAAAAATCTTCATCGGCCGGATAAAAGCTGCCGGCAAACATGAAATCCTGCCAGACCAAAATACCGTTTTCGTCACAGGCTTTATAGAATTCATCATCTTCATAGATGCCACCACCCCATACACGGATCATATTCATATTGGCGTCTTTGGCGTCATTGATGAGCTTCCGGTATTTTTCCTTGGTTATTCTGGGTGAAAAGCTATCGGAAGGAATCCAGTTTGTTCCTTTTGCATACAATGGTTTCCCATTGACTTTAAAATAGAAGGATTTTCCTGCCTGATCTTTCTCCTGGATGAGTTCAATGGTTCTTAACCCAATTCTTTCGGTTTTTTCAGAAAGGATTTTGGAATTTTTTTGCAGAGAAACTTTTATGTTATATAAATTCGGATCGCCCCATCCATTAGGCTGCCAAAGTTTTGGATTGCTAATTTTAAAAGGAATCTTGATCTTATTTTCACCTTTTTTTAACTGAAATTTATTTGATTGAGTATTAATAGAAATAGAATATTCCCCTTCTTTATCTGCAAAAATTTCTGCTTGAATATTGAGCTCTGCCTGTTGTTTTGTCAGATTTTTTTGCTCAATTTTTATATTTTTTAATGCAGCATGATTCCAGAAGCGAAGTTCTGCATCTTTCCAGATTCCGGCAGTAACCAGTCTTGGACCCCAATCCCATCCAAACTGATACTGAGCTTTTCTTACAAAACTCCTGGGCGACTCCGGCATGGTAAACGGAACCTTCCCGGCCAGTCCTTTTCCTTCTTTTACAGCTGATGTAAATTTAATTTTCAGATCGTTATTTCCTTCTTTCAGAAACTCTTTTACAGGAATCTCCCATTTCCTGAACATATTATCTGTTTTTTTCAGCAGTTTTCCGTTCAGATAGATTTCTGAAAAAGTGTCAAGACCGTTAAAAACAAGGTCTATATGTCCATTTTGAAGTTCTTTTGATGATACATTAAAACGGGTCTGATATTCCCAGTCTTCATTTTCTATCCACTGTACTTTTTTTTCATTTTCATCTTTAAAAGGATCGGAAATGATCTTATTATCTATCAGATCAAGATGTACAGTGCCCGGAATTTTTGCAGGCAACCATTTCTGTTCCTGTGTATTTTTGAACTGCCATTTTTCGGAAGATAAACTTCTTTCTGTAAGCTGTGCATTCATAATACTTTGAATAAAAAGGAAAGCAAAAAAAATAGATTTATTCATTAACAAGTTTATTTACAATTCTGTGAATCCCATATTTAATAAGTTCAGTATTAAAATTTATCAGTAGGCCTAGTTTTACATTAGTCAGCTTCAGATAGGTTAAAAGCTGAGAATAAAAGACGGGATTCAACTCAAGAACAGCTTTTACTTCAATAATAACCTTACCTTCTACAATTAAGTCAATTTTATATGCATTTTCTATTGTAACTTCTTTATATTTTAAGGGTAAGGGGGGTTGTTGTTTCACCTCCATTCCAAGCTGTTTCAGTTCATACGCCAAAGCTATTTCGTAAGCATTTTCCAATAAGCCAACTCCAAGATTTTTATGTACTTCAATTGCGGCTCCTATTATTTTGTAGGATAGTTCGTTTTCTGTCATTCATTTGTGTTTATATTTAGCATTTTATATTGAAATCATTATTTTTAAATATAATGAAAATCTTTTTTGACACAAAGTTTTATTATCTAACTCTTAGATTTAAAGAATGTAAGAAGGAAATCAACATAGTCGAATTCTTTGCTTGCCTTAAGGTGATTCTAAATGAAAAATTTCCGTTTAAAACACATTATATTTAACGCAAAGGTTCATTTAGATATTGCATGTTTTAAGTCTGCAAAGACGGAATCAATTAACATTGATTCGACTAAGCGAACGTTTTATCCAGTTAGCTTCATCAATGACATAGTCAATTCTTTGCTTCCCTCAAACTCAACGTTGTTTAAAATAGAACTTTGCGTTAAAAATCACTTATTTTTCAAAGCGAGGACCTCATTTGCGCTGGCAAAAGATCCACCGTCTGTAATTGCAGAAGAGTGAAAATAACCGGCATTTGTAAATTCCCTGATCTCTTCAATATTGGTAGAACGAAGTCCGCCTCCAACCAAAATTTCTATTCTTCCGGCAGCAAGCTCAACCAGTTTTTTCAGATTCTCTTTACCTTCTGAAACATTGGGTTCCTGACCTGAAGTGAGGATCGTTTTAAAGCCACAGCCAATTACTTTTTCCAAAGAATCTTCAAGGCCTTTTGCTCTGTCAAAAGCACGGTGAAAAGTACATGGAAGAGGATATGCCATCTCAACCAAAATCTTGTTGTGTTCTCCATGTATCTGATTATTTTCGTCCAGGATTCCAAATACAAAACCATCTACTTTCAGAGATTTAAGCTGGAGCAGATCTTTTTGCATTTGTTCAAATTCAGCTTCCGAATAGGTAAAATCTCCGCCTCTTGGGCGGATCATTACAAAAACCGGAATATTTATTTTTGCTCTGAGTTCTTTTGTTATTTCAAAATCAGGAGTAGTCCCGCCTTCATTTAGTCCGTCACATAATTCTATTCTGTCGGCTCCGTTTTCAAATGCAGTCATTGCGGATTCCGGATTGAAACATGCTATTTCTATTTTTGACATTTTTTCGTTTTATTTAAATTTTACTCTTCTTCAATAACATCTGCTATCAGAAATTTATTATCTGTTTTTATAACTTTAATCTGACGAGAATATTTGGCTTTAAACCCATCATCAGCCAGGACTACATTAAAAACGTAATTATTGTCTGACGAGGATTTTAAGTCACAATTTCTAATTTCAATATTAATCCAGTCCTGTCCGGAAATAAGGAATCCGGAGTCTATTCCAGCTTTATCAGTATCAAACTTACCTTTCCATTTGTCCTGGAATTCTTTTAAGGTAAGACTTCCATCAACATCCATATCCACGTTCATTGCATCTGTTTTATACTCGTAATAGTCTTTGGTTGTGATTTTCTGCATTTCTTTATCCAAACTCCCAAGATCTTCTTTAAAGTAATTTTTGATACTTTTTTCCAACCATTTTTTTGCTTCTCCGGATTCATCAGGTTTATTTTCTGAAATTCCGGTTTCGGTTTTTTGGGGAAAAGATTTTTGCTGTACCTGTGTTTGAGTTTCTTTCTTTTCTTCTTTACATGCTGTGATCAGAAACAAAGATGCAATGATCATTCTTTTCATATTCTTTTTGATATTCTAAATTTTGGCTAAAGCCGTTTGGTGTTTTTTTATTTTGTAAGCGGGCTAAAGCCCGCTCCTATTGAATTTTAAATAAAATACATTATTTCAGGGCAAATTCCGGTTTTTCCAGACGATTGCCTTTCTGGTCATAGACAGCGAAATTAAATCCGTCCTGAATGCAGTAAGAGCCGTATTCTCCTTTTTTATTTAAAGCGATGAAGCCAACCTGAATATCTTTAAGGTTTTTATTTCTTCTCTGGGCAATTTTCACAATTCTTTCAACTGCTTCTTTGCAAGCCTGCTGGGGATTCCTTCCCTGTCTCATCAATTCAACAACCAGATGTGTCCCGACAGTACGGATTACTTCTTCGCCGTGGCCGGTAGCCGTAGCTGCACCCACTTCATTGTCTACAAATAATCCTGCGCCAATGATGGGAGAATCTCCTACCCTGCCATGCATTTTAAAGGCCATCCCGCTGGTAGTGCAGGCTCCGGAAAGATTCCCTTTCGCATCCAGAGCAATCATTCCAATGGTATCATGATTTTCAATATTGGCGACTGGTTTGTACTCGCTGGTTTTCAGCCATTCTCTCCATTCTTTCTCCGAATCGGGAGTGAGAAGGTTTTCTTTTTTAAACCCCTGGGATAATGCAAACTGTAATGCTCCGTCTCCAACCAACATAACATGGGGCGTTTTTTCCATCACTGCTCTTGCTACAGAGATAGGGTTTTTGATATTTTCCAGGCAGGCAACAGAACCGATATTATAGTTTTCGTCCATAATACAGGCATCGAGGGTAACTCTTCCGTCTCTATCCGGACGTCCTCCATAGCCTACACTTCTTTCAGTTGGGTCCAATTCCACGAGGCGAACTCCTTTTTCCACTGCATCAAGGGCTTTTCCACCTTTTCCCAGAATAGTCCAGGCCTCTTCGTTCGCCTTCAGTCCGAAATTCCAGGTGGAAAGAACAATGGGTTTTCCTGCTTTTACAGGATTCTCAGACAGTTCCCCGGCAATCAGATCCAGTGGGTTTACGGCAAGTGCCAGAGAAGCAGCTGCCGTTTTTTTAATGAAGTTTCGTCTACTTTGCATATTCAGATATATTTGGCTCCAAATTAGGAATTTTCCCGCTAGCAGAAAAGGAAAAAGACCACAGAGTACTATGGTCTTTTGGTTTTTAATAAGAGTAAGGCTATTTACTTCTGAAATAGCATAACTCTATGTATTGACGGCTGCAACAGCTATTGCATCCAGTATATTCAGAAACTTATTTCTAATTGATGCCAATTTCATCAACGAACAGCCATGCTTTTGAATCTGCACCGGGATTTCCGGCAGGAATAATACCTGCATTTTCTATTTTAAGCTTAATGTACTCTGCATTCTGATTTCCTACATTCAGCTTAATTTTTCCTTTTGAGTTCTGAATTTCATCTTTCCCGATCTCTTTGATCATTTTAAAGGCCTTTCCATCATCCGAAACAAAGATCTGTGCAGATTTCGCCAGATGGATCCAGCTTCCCTTATTTTCTAAGGTATTAAAATAAACTTCAGAAAAGTTGGTTTTCTGTCCCAGATCAATGGTTGCCACTACATCTTTTCCCTGAAAGCCCAACCATGTTTTGCCCAATTGTCTTATGTTTCCGATAATTCCATCCACCAAGGTAAAAGCTCCGCCAAAAGAATAGTTTTCGCTGGGCTGTTGTTCCAGGGTGATCTTTTTTCCTGTTGTTTTTGAAATTTTGAATTCCTGGGAAGAAACAGCACTTTTCAGTTTTCCGTCTTCAAAATAGGCGGATTTAACGGTTAGAGATTTTGAAACAGCAATCGGTCCCTGATAAACCTGTGAATGTATAGAAGGTTCTGTCCCGTCCGTTGTATACCGTATTCCTTTCGGGTCCTGTGATACATTAAGTTCATAAGAAATACCGTTCCCGGCAGGAAGTACTTTTCCGGAAATATTATAGATACTTTTGGCATAATTCACCTTCATCTTATCCAGAACTTTGAACTGACTGATTACTCTTCTTTCAAATTCTTTATAATTTTTAGGTTCTGCCGTTCCCCATCCTACTTCGGAAAGCGCCATCAGTCTTGGAAATATCATATACTGTACCTGCTTAAAATCCGTGATGTATTCCGTCCATAGATTGGCCTGAACTCCTAAAATATATTTGGCCTGCTCTGCGTTCAGCTCTGCAGGAATAGGATTATAGGAATAGACTTTATCCAAAGGGGTAAAACCTCCGAAAGCATTCGGCTCCGATTGAGGATCACCCTGATAATGATCAAAATAACAGTAGGCTCCCGGAGTCATTACGGCAAAGTGAGAAGATTTTGCAGCTTCGACTCCTCCGTTTACACCTGTCCAGCTCATAACGGCAGCATTTGGAGCCAGACCGCCTTCAAGGATTTCATCCCAACCGATGATTTTTCTTCCTTTACTGTTAACATATTTTTCAATTCTCTGAATGAAATAGCTTTGCAATCCATGTTCATCTTTCAGATTATTCTTTTTGATCAGCTCCTGGCAATGGGCACATTCTTTCCATCTCGTTTTCGGACATTCATCGCCACCGATGTGGATGTATTGTGATGGAAACAGGGCAATAACTTCATCCAGAACATTTTCAAGGAAAGTGAAGGTTTCTTCTTTCGGACAGAAAACATCATCAAAAACACCCCATTTTGTTGCAGCTTCAAACGGCCCTTTTGTACAGGCAAGCTCGGGATAAGCTGATAAAGCAGCTAAAGCATGACCGGGCATTTCAATCTCGGGAACTATAGTAATATGCCTTTGCTGGGCGTATTTAATGACGTCCTTAATCTGCTCCTGGGTATAGAAATAGGGACCATAAGGTTTACCGTCGAAAGTATTGTCTACATAAGCACCAATCATTGATTCTTTACGTTTTGAACCGATCTGGGTGAGTTTTGGGTATTTTTTAATTTCAATTCTCCAGCCCTGATCGTCTGTAAGGTGCCAGTGAAAAGTGTTCAGCTTGTACATGGCTAAATAATCAATATACTGTTTAACCTCATCTACATTAAAGAAATGGCGGCAGACATCCAGGTGCATTCCGCGCCATGCAAATTTAGGCTGGTCTTCAATTCTTAAAGCAGGAATTTCCCTATCTTCCTTATGTTCTTCAAAAAGTTGAGCCAGGGTTTGAAGAGCCAGAAAATACCCCTGTCTGGTATTGGAAGTTATGAAAATCTTTTGGGGAGAAATGTCAATAGTATACTTTTCTTTATCTTCTTCGGGATAAATTGGGATTTTTGGCTGTGGAAACGGCATGTACATCAAATGAATTCCTTCCGTCTTACTGCTGTTCTGAAATTTCACACCGGAACCAAGCCTTTTTTTGAAATACTCTGTTTCTTCTTTTGGAAGTTTATCGTTCAGGATCAGCGTTTCAGGAATGATGAACTTTCCTTCCTGCATGGTTACACTTTGAGGATAAGGGATTAAATCTGGCTTCTTCTGGGCATGAAAAACTGTGGAAAAAATAGCAGAAAACATAAAAAGAAAATGTCGCATTTAGGTATGATTAAGGTTTTAGCTAATATAATTATTTTCTAAAACTCTTTGGTGATTTAACTTATTAAATAATAAAACATCTAAATTTGCAAAAAAGATACAATGAGAAAAAATATTTTATTCGCTGCTGCCCTATTATTTTCAGTTTCTTCACAGGCACAGCTCTTAGACATCATCAAATCTACCGTCAAAAACAAAACCGGTGTCGATCTTGATAATCCATCAAAACCTAAAAGTTCTACAACCACCACTACAACTAATACCACTCCAATTACTCCAACTAAAGCTTCTCCTGTTAATCTGGGAAACCTAACCTCAACACAGATATCTTCAGGGTTAAAGGAAGCGTTAAGCCTTGGAGTAACTGATGGTGTAAAGAAACTGGCGTTAACGGACGGATTCTTTAAGAATGAAGCGGTAAAAATTTTAATGCCTGAAAAGTTAAGAAAGATCGATACTACGCTGCGTTCCCTGGGAATGGGAAGTCTGGCAGATGAAGGGGTAAAATTATTAAACAGAGCCGCTGAAGATGCGGTAACAGAAGCCGCTCCTATTTTCACCAAAGCAATTACTTCGATGACGATCACGGACGCTAAGAACATTTTATTAAGCAATGATAATGCGGCAACCAATTATTTACAGACGAAAACGCAAAGTCAGTTATTCACAGCTTTCCAGCCAAAGGTAAAGGCTTCACTGGGTAAAGTGGGTGCAGATACGGTTTGGAAAAATCTGATCTCAAAGTACAATACTTTCACAGGGCAATCTGTAACGACCGATCTTAACGAATATGTGACGACTGAAACAATTAATGGTGTATTTAAAATGGTAGCTGATAAAGAAAGCGGAATTAGAAATACTCCGGCGATGAGAACCACTTCTATTTTACAGAAGGTTTTTGGGGCACAGGATGGGAAATAATTTAGTTTTTTTCAAAAACTTTATAAATATATAAACTGTTTCATTTTTTGAAGCAGTTTTTCTTTTGTATTAAAAAATCGGCGTCATCTGCTCAATCTGCGAGATATTTTTTAGTAGCTTTCTTTTGTCTTAAAACAAAAGAAACAAAAATTCAAGACCTGGAAACTTCCGCTAAAAATAAATACTGTTCTCTAAAAATTCTAAAACTTGCGCGAATCCTGTATATGTTCTTCGGTTCAATTAAAGTGTCGCGCTTCGGACAGTAGAATTTTCTTAACGTTCACAGCATTTATTTTTTTAACGCTTCATTTTCTTATGTCGGTTTAATAGTGTTTCATAAGCCTTTTTGAGAATATTTATAATTCTTTAAATTTAGAGTGATAAGAAAATTGGCATCATCTGCTCTATCGGCGAGAGATTTTTTTTAGTAGCTTTCTTTTGTCTTGAAACAAAAGAAACAAAAATTCAAGACCTGGAAACTTCCGCTAAAAATAAATACTGTTCTCTAAAAATTCTAAAACTTGCGCGAATCCTGTATATGTTCTTCGGTTCAATTAAAGTGTCGCGCTTCGGACAGTAGAATTTTCTTAACGTTCACAGCATTTATTTTTTTAACGCTTCATTTTCTTATGTCGGTTTAATAGTGTTTCATAAGCCTTTTTGAGAATATTTATAATTCTTTAAATTTAGAGTGATAAGAAAATCGGTGTTATCTGCTCAATCGGTGGGAGAGAATGTCGGTTTAATGCATAAAAAAACCTTGTCGGTGACAAGGCTTTATTTTTTATTTAGAATTGCATTTCAGGAATTTCACCTTCAATGATCAGATCTGCTTCTGTAGATTTTATGATGTGCTCCACTGAAACCCCTGGAGCTCTTTCCACCAGTTTGAATCCGGCTGGAGTTACATCCAGTACTGCCAGTTCGGTCACTACTCTTTTCACACAGTTAACCCCTGTGAGCGGAAGACTGCATTTTTTCAGGATTTTGCTTTCTCCTGCTTTGTTTACATGCATCATGGCAACAATAATATTTTCTGCTGAGGCAACAAGGTCCATTGCTCCCCCCATTCCTTTTACCATTTTTCCAGGAATCTTCCAGTTGGCAATATCTCCGTTCTCTGAAACTTCCATCGCTCCAAGAATAGTAAGGTCTACTTTCTGGCCACGAATCATTCCAAAACTAAAGGCTGAGTCAAAAAATGAACCTCCTGGCAGTATGGTAATGGTTTGCTTTCCTGCATTGATGATATCGGCATCTTCTTCACCTTCGACCGGGAAAGGTCCCATCCCTAGAACTCCGTTCTCACTCTGAAATTCTACGGAAATACCTTCCGGAACATAGTTAGCCACCAACGTAGGGATCCCGATTCCCAGGTTTACATAATAACGGTCTTTCAGTTCTTTTGAAATCCTTTTAGCAATTTGTTCTTTTGTAAGCATAATAAAAACTTAGACTGCAATTTAATTCTTTTCACTTGAATACAAAAGGTCTTTGTTATTCAAAATTATTAATACCATAAGTCAAAATAATATCTCTAATTTTGCAACATTATTTATTAAAATGAAAATACTTTTAAGATACCTCAAGCCTTACCAATGGTTGATTATCCTTTCTTTGTTATTGGCAACCATTAATCAGGTTTTTTCTTTATTTGCCCCGGCCATCACGGGTAATATCCTGGACCGGCTGGTAACACATCCTAACTTTTTTGATAAGGAAAAACTTTTACCTAGAAATCTTAACCAATATTTATACGGAGACGGAATTTATCATGGGGTGTTCTATTTTTTAGGGCTGCTCATTGGAACAGCGATGGTAAGCCGAATAGCCAAAGCTTTTCAGGATTATGCAGTAAGTGTGATCACTCAGAAGTTTGGCGCAAAAATCTTTACGGATGGCTTAAAACATTCAATGGCTCTTCCTTATCAGGAATTTGAAGATCAGAGAAGTGGTGAAACCTTATCTATTTTAACAAAAGTAAGAGAAGATACTGTAAAGTTCATCACCAGTTTTATTAATATCTTCTTTGGAATTTTAGTGAGTATTATTTTCGTTTCCGTGTATGCGATCCGCTTACATTGGTCGATCATGCCTGTCTATATCTGCGGGATTTTCCTGATTGCCTTCATCACTAATTTACTGAGTAAAAGAATTAAAAGCATTCAGAAGAATATCGTTTCGGAAACTACAGCTTTAGCCGGAAGTACTACAGAAAGCTTAAGGAATATAGAAATTGTTAAAAGTTTAGGCTTAACGAATCAGGAAGTGATCCGTTTAAATAATAATACCTACAAGATTCTTGGACTTGAGCTCAGAAAGGTAAAAAGCATCCGTTCTTTAAGCTTTATCCAGGGTACGATGGTCAATTTTCTTCAGCAGATGATTACCATGACCCTATTGCTTTTAATTTTTAAAAATATTGTGACTCCCGGACAGTACCTTTCTTTGATGTTTTATGGTTTCTTTATTTTCGGACCAATGCAGGAAATCGGGAACATCATTATTTCTTACCGTGAGGCTGAGGCTTCTCTTTTCAATTTTGATAATTTAATGAAAAAAGAGGTGGAAGAAAAACCTCTCCATCCGAAACAGATTGGTGCTATTGAAGAACTGGAATTTAAACATGTTTCTTTTAAACATCAATCGGCTCAGTATAAAGCTTTAAATAATATCTCTTTTGATGTTAAAAATGGAGAAACCATTGCTTTTGTAGGGCCTAGCGGTTCAGGGAAAAGTACATTGGTGAAATTGCTGGTTGGACTGTACAGACCACAGGAAGGAAATATTTTTTACAATAGCATCAATGGAAAAGAATTTGATTTTGATGAGCTGAGGAATCAGATTGGTTTTGTTACCCAGGATACACAGCTTTTTGCAGGAACCATTAAGGAAAATCTTCTTTTTGTAAATCCTAACGCTACAGAATCTGAACTGGATATTGCGTTGCAGAAATCGAGCTGTACAGCATTATTGGAGAGAGCAGAAAAGGGTATCGAAACCGTTATCGGTGAGGGCGGACTGAAGCTGAGCGGCGGAGAAAAACAAAGAATCGCCATTGCAAGAGCACTTTTAAGAAAACCTCATTTATTGATCTTTGACGAAGCAACTTCGGCTTTAGACAGTATTACGGAAGAAGAAATTACCTCTACTATAAAAGACATCTCAAAAGAAAGAGAACAGATTACCGTTCTTATTGCCCACCGTTTAAGCACGATTATGCATGCTGACAGAATCTATGTATTGGAACGCGGACAGGTGATTGAAATGGGATCCCACGATAATCTGATTGCCGAAAAAGGATTGTATTATGCTATGTGGCGACAACAGATCGGGGAAAGAAAAATGCTCATTTCACCGGAAGCATAACATAAACAAAGCGCTGAAAATATTTTCAGCGTTTTGTTTTTATAATATTTAAGTTTTTTACATTTAAAGATGAATTAAGAAGCTCATCAAAGTACACTTAAGTTTTTAGAAACTTAGATTTTCATCTTATGTGGACTTCTATTTTCATTTTAGCTTTGTGACTTTCGTGGTAAAAAAAACTTAAAAATTCTTCATTGTGTGAAACAAAACTAATCAATAAAATACATGTGCAAGTGGTGATGCTGCTTGCGAGGCCGATAGGCAGCTTAGTCTTCAGGTTCAGGCATATCTGCTTAGTCTATCCCCAAGAACAAGTATGTTAGCATCCTATAGTCCTATTCTACAAACAATTAAGGATTATTTTAAAACCCATGGCTCTGATGATGATACTTTGACAGATAGGTTGGCCTTAACGGCAAGTTGGTTTAACGCCCAAGATAATGCAAATCCTGATTTAACATTAAGCAACTTCAAATTTGCAGATTGGCTTTTAGCATACTTTTTAAATCAAGATCAAAATACTTTTGATTATTTTAAAAATCATCCGAATGATATAGAAGGATTAAAATTCCAAAGTATTGACTATGGAAATACTGATCAGATAAAAATGGCAAATATTCTCGCACCTGCATTTACTGAATTATTAATAGCCCAACAAAATGATACGGTAGGTCAGGTGAATATTCAAAGTCCGTTTTGGAAGTTGGCAAAAGATTATATGATCTATCTTATTAAGAAAAGTGTCCCGGAAGCCATAAGATATGGAAGAATCATATATGAGCATTCTAATACATATTTTAAAACTCACCCTAATGCATTACAAAAAATAAATGAATTCGTAGAATTCATGAAGGTGAATGTAATGGTAGAAGCTGATGTACAACAAGACCCTCATTATATGAAATGGACAGATATTCTGCTGTGCTGGTTATTTGAAATAGGAGATTTTCCTGTGAATGATTCTGCGGGATATGGAGATTTACCTACCATTGGTTTTGCCGGTACAGATTATACCATTATCGGACCCCCTGCTCCTAATGTTATTCCTATGAGATATTTATCTGCACATAAAATGACTAATGGTGTTCCGGATGTAAATTCTGTGTTGGATTTAAGAAAAAGAGCTATTGATCAAATTAAAAATACAGGTAGTATTGCCTCATTAGATGATGAATGGGTTTTTGGAGTTGCTACCTTTGTTAGGACAAGATTCTTATACTCTTTAACTTTAATATTATGAAAAAAGTTAGAAAACATT
>NZ_JBAOJR010000007.1:0-86747 GCF_037083525.1 Chryseobacterium sp. CCNWLW53
AATTTAATGTCTAATCAATCTAAAAAGGCAGCATAAAGAAGTATATAAATTTTGTCTCAAAAATAGTTGCAAGTTCATTGACTCATTCATATAAAACAAAGCGCTGAAAATATTTTCAGCGCTTTGTTTTATATAATATTTAATCACAAAAGTTTTTTAACACTTAAGTTTTTTAGAAAACTCTTAGGCTTTCATCTTATGAACTTCTGATTTAATTTAACTTTTATGACTTTTGTGGTTTAGAATATTTATTCTTTTGTTCGAACTGTTCTCTGCTCTATTCTCTTTTCAAACTTTTCACCCTGGAAAATTCTCTGGATCATGATCCCCGGAATATGGATCTCGTTGGGATCTAATGTTCCCGGTTCTACCAGCTCTTCTACTTCTGCGATAGTAATTTTTGCTGCACCTGCCATAGGATGGTTGAAATTCCTTGCTGAACCTTTAAAGATCAGGTTTCCTACATGATCTCCTTTCCAAGCTTTTACAATGGAATAATCTGCTTTGTATGCGTGTTCCAGGATGTGAGGCTTGCCATCGAAATCTTTTACTTCTTTACCTTCCGCGATCTCCGTTCCGTAGCCTGCCGGTGTATAAAAAGCAGGAATTCCGGCCTGGGCCGCTCTGCATTTTTCTGCCAAAGTTCCCTGAGGCGTAAGCTCAACCTCCAGTTCTCCTGAAAGCATCTGTCTTTCGAACTCTGCATTTTCTCCTACATAAGAAGAAATCATTTTTGTGATCTGTCTTTTGTGCAGCAGCAATCCTAATCCGAAATCATCCACACCGGCATTGTTTGAAATACAGGTCAAGTCCTTTACATCACTCTCTACCAAAGCATTTATGGAGTTTTCAGGGATTCCGCAAAGACCAAATCCGCCCAACATCAGGGTCATCCCATCTTCAATTCCGCTGATGGCTTCTTTCGCATTTTTTACTCTTTTATCTATCATGAAATACTAGATTTTCTGTCCGTTAAATTTAATAAATTTTATCATATATCCTAAAGACGAAATCTATTCTGTTTTTAAGAGAAGATTGCGAAGCAGATGAAAGAAAATTTCTGTGATTTCACGGAGGTTTTATGCTTTAAATTTTCTTTATTTCTCAGCAAATTGATTTATATTTGACACGGTAAAACCGACAATAGAAGATATCATTCATTGTCATCAATTGATATTATGAAATAAATTCGTTAAATACATTATATGGATTTTTCTGCAGCAGACTTCTCTATTCTGTATTTCAGATTATTAAGAGTACTTCAACTCTTAAGATCTATTTCAATAACAAAAAACATCATTTTAAAACTTTAATAAAAACATGAAAAAATTATTTACGTCAGCTATTCTTGCTTTGTTTCTCAGCATCAGTACAGCTGCACAGGAGAAAATCTATTTTGACGAAAACTGGGAAAAAACAACTCAGGATAAAATGGAATTTTACCGGGAAACAGAGAATAAAGGAAAGCTTATTTTAATTAAAGATTTTTATAAAAACGGAAAGCTTCAGATGGAAGGCCTTGCTTCGGATGCCACACCGGGCAGCGAGGTTTATGAGGGCAAAGTGACCTGGTATACCCCAGAAGGCAAAGTATTAAATACAGGAACATATTCAGGGGGAAAACAGACAGGACCGTCCCAGACATTTGATGAGAAAGGAAGACCTTTGGACGATCTGGTTTATAAGGAAGACGGTACGTTTAAAGGAAAAGTTTATACTTATAAAGATCCGGAGAATGCACTTTTCTATAACAGCATTACGACTTATGAAAGTTCTGACCGTTTTAAAACCGTTGTTTATGATGAAGATATCAAAGGAATCCGGTATGAGATAACTGCTGACAGTGACGGAAAATACGAAACTAAGTATTACGGTGACAAGGGAAAGCAAATCGGAACAAATAATACCGGCAGCTCTGATGATAATGTAATGGTAGAATACTACTATAATCCAATGAGGGTATCCAAAATTGAGAAATATAAAAGCGATGGAACTGTAAAAGAAGGCATTATATATTCCAAAAACGGAAAGATCCTGCAGGAAGAGAAAAAAAATAAAAAAGACGGCTATAAAACTACTTATGATGAAAATGGTAAGAAAATAGGAAATCTAACCTTTGCTTACGATAAAGAATCTGATTACTACAAGCCTCAGGATGGTGAGGATTATCAGTTTAATTATGAACTTACCGGGTTTTCTGCCATTGATGTTTATAAAAACGGTTCGATTATTCTTACTACATCTTTTGATGAGAATGGAAAATTATCCTCTGAAAAAATCCTAAAGGATGATATGGTGCAGGAGATCAAATATTATCATCCGGACGGAAGGCTGAAGGGCACTTTAACCTATAAAGATGATATGCCGTACAGCGGTACTTTGTATGAAGAACTTAATGAGCAGCAGTATAAAGATGGTGTTCTGGTTCTTTCGAAGTCTTTCAGGGAAGATGAAAAGATAAAATATGAGAAAAAACTGAATGCAAAGCAGAACGGATATGATGCTACGGTTTATGATGATAAAGGCGGCTTAATGTATACTTATACACAATCTTTGGAAGAAGCTGAAGGTTTCACTGCCCAGATTGTACAGTATGTAAAGGGAAAAGCAGGCAACAAAGCTGTTGTAAAAGACGGGGTGCTTCAGAGTGGAAAAATTAAATATAAAACGGAAGCCGGATTAAAGGAAATGGAGCGCAGCGGAAAGTGGATCCTGTTAAAGGTTTATAATCCCGAAGGAAAGCTCGTCCAGGATTCAAAAATCCTTGCAGAGGTTGAGGATCAGGATATTTATAACGTTTTGAGTACAACCATTCAGGAAGATGATCTTCTGTATGATTTTTAAAATATTTTCTAATTTTAATAAAAAATCGGCTATTAGTAATGGCCGATTTTTTTTGCGAAAAATTTAAACTCTTGTCTCTGTATTTTTTTGACGCAAAGGAAGATTAATTATGCCGGAGGTTTAAGGGTGGCAAAGATGGAATCAACTCAGTTGAATTGACAAAGTAAGTGTATGTGTAGATAAAAAATTTGCGGAATCTGTGGAATCTGCGGAATTTTTTTAATGCCAAGAATGATGATTGTAGATTAGAAAGTATTTGAATGCTAAAAGGGCTAAAAACTAAACTAGAGTGTAAAGTATATATAAAATTATTTATCTTTTTTTGCATTTAAAACTTTAACTGCTATGAATGAAGAATTTTGCTCAAACTGTAAACAAAATTTAAGGCCGAAAAGAATAGACGGACATTACATCCTCCATGAAATTGAACACGTTTTGCATTTTGACAGAGGTATTTTGTATACCATACGGGAACTGTTAATAAGACCCGGAGAAAACATCAGGAATTTTATCAGTGAAAACAGAAGCCGGCTTGTTAAACCGGTGATATTTATTATTGTTACATCGTTA
This sequence comes from Chryseobacterium sp. CCNWLW53, assembly GCF_037083525.1. Taxonomy (NCBI): domain Bacteria; kingdom Pseudomonadati; phylum Bacteroidota; class Flavobacteriia; order Flavobacteriales; family Weeksellaceae; genus Chryseobacterium; species Chryseobacterium sp. CCNWLW53. Next base: position 3,415 of record NZ_JBAOJR010000007.1, read on the forward strand.
ATTTACACCCTCATCAATCATTTTTTCCATATCGAAGAAAGCTATATAAAAATTGATGGTGCAGGAGATTCGAAGCTCAATGCCATTAATAATTGGGTTCAAAGTCATTATGGATATTCCAATATCATCATGGGTGCATTTATTGCTTTTTGGTTAAAAATATTTTTCAGAAAATATGATTACAATTTTTTTGAAATATTAATCCTGCTATGTTTCATTCTTGGGATGGAAATGCTGATGTTTTCTGTTTTTGCCATTGTTGAAGGACTTACGAAATATCATCTCATGCAGATTGCTGCAGTGATCGTGTTTGTCTATTTTTCATGGTCTGTAGGACAGTTTTTCGATAAGGGCAAGGTGGCCAGTTATTTTAAAGCACTTGTTTCCTATGTATTGGGAATGATTACGTTCGGTATTTCGATCATGATTTTAGGAGCTTTAATGAACTTAATCTCCCATTAAAAAGTAAAAGATATGATCATTGTTATTTGTATTTTACTGTTCCTGTTTGTATTAAATAGAAAAAGCAGGAAATAATTTTCCTGCTTTTCCCAATATATTGATAGAATATTACTGTATAACCAGTTTTAAAGTAAATAATTTTCTGGTATGCACTTTCACGAAGTATACCCCTTTCGGAAGATTTTCATTCACCAGAGAGAAACGTTGGTTGTTGATGTTTTTGGATTCATACAACAGCTGTCCTGCTGCAGATAACAGCTCAATTTTCTCTATAGGATAATCACTCTTGATGAATGTAGGTTCGCCCGGTTTCGTTGGGTTCGGATATATCACTACATTTTTCTCCGTGCTTTTCACCTCGTCGGTTCCCAGTGTTCCGGAGGTTACCTGGAATTGTTTTCTGTTGGAAACCTCTGTATAAGAGTCATTCGTAAACATCACCATATAGTAATTCCCGGGTGTTGTAGGAAGCGCTGTTCCCTGAATGGTTTTTGTTCCCTGGGTAACTCCATCGAAATAAGTATAAGAAACAAAATTATCATCCGGAGTCTGAACACTCTGAGGATAAATTCCCAGCCAGTCTTTGATAATTCCCGGAGAATCTGTCCAAGAAGCGGTAATATTTTCACCTAATGTATATACCGGTTTATTAATCCATAACTCTGTAACAATATCCCCTACTTTAAAGAATACCTTATCTCCGATTCCTGTATACCCGTCTTCAAGCAGATACTGAGCGTAATAATATCCTTTCGGAAGACCTGTAAAATTCAATGTTCCTGAAGGTGTTGACACATAGCTCCATTTGATAGACGGATTCGTTCCCGGTGTCTGTCCCATCTTATAAATCCCGATCCAGTCTTTTACCAGATTCGGTCCGTTGCTGTAATTGATGACCACCGTTCCTCCTACAGGATAAGTATCTGCAGTTGTCTGAAGCTGTACTTTCGGTCCTACGTAAAAGCTTTTTCTGCCTGTGATTTCAGTATATCCTCCATTGGCAAAGAAGCCTGCAAAATACTGACCTTTATTGGCAATTCCATTAGGGAAAACAGTGGTTCCTGCCGTCTGTCCGTTCGTATAAAGGAAACTCTGAGAAGTAGTTGTTGCCGGAGTTTGTCCTTTTTTATAAATTCCCACCCAGTCCTGCTGGTTTCCAGGTCCTCCGGTATAAGTGGCCGTGATAGGTTCACTTTGCGTATATTCGGTTTTGTCTAATGTAAAGGTAGGATTGGAAACCACACTTCCGGATACCTCAAACTGCTTCACATCACTCCAGTCGCTCCATTCCAGGTTTCTGTCCCTGTAACGGACTTTTACATAATACATTCCGTTGGAAATAGAGTTGGCAGGAATGGTTGCTTTTGTAATATCAACCCCGGCATTTAAGTTTTTTGTTCTGTCCGGTGTTCCGTTTCCGTCTTTTCCGAACCAGTTTTCATAATCACGGTAAAATTCTTTTTCAATCACTGAAAAATTAGATGCCTTACTGATTAGAAACTGTGTGGTATTCAGTAATTCTCCGTTAGATGACGCAAAAGCACTTCCATCCAAAGTCAAAGGCAGCGTTACCGGTGCAGAAAAAGTATTGGTAACAGACGGTTTTGAAGGTTTCGGCTGATTTTTATACCTGTGGAAAGTATCCACAATCTCATTGTATTTTCTATTATAAACTCCTCCTATGGAGTAACATTCAATATCTACTTTTCCGGTCTGTACATCTACTTCCACGATCTGGTACGTCCAGTCGGTCAGTGTTTTCTGTACATCGTCAAAATCCTGCTCATTGGACATTCCCCAATACTGATCCCATGCCGTTCCTCCGGAAATGATCTGGTAATTAGGGGTATCCTTCAATTGGCCTCTGTGATATAAATGATGATGGGCTCCAACGTGCATTAAATATTTATTGGAAGTCGTCAACAATGGTACTGCATTATTTCTTACCCATGTAGAAATATCTCCTACATACTGTTCAGCCTGATAAGGTCTGTGACTTAAAGAAATGATCCAGTCCACCGTAGGATCACCGTTTGCTTCATTCAGGATCTGGGAAAGCCATGTCTGTTGTGCGGTACCTGTATGTTCCGAACTTAAACTTATAAACAGAACGTTTCCGGCTTGCTGGGCATAATAATTTTCGTTTCCTGATGAAATATTTTTGTATTTAATTTCATCAATATAAAAATGCGCGTAATAAGAATTCATCCCAAGCGTTCCGTACGTCTCATGGTTTCCTACCGTGGTCTGAATAGGAAGATACGGCGATAATTTGATGTTCTTTTTAAAATGGACATTCTCATAATGGTCCAATGTTCCCACATCTACCTGGTCTCCTACCATAAAGGTAAGCGCAATATTATCAGAAGGATCGGAATTGGCTCCGAATTTCTGCTTTAATCTCTTGAAGGCGTTAAGGGTAAGGCTATCATATCTTGGTTCCGCTTTAATCTGATTGTCTCCCATAATCAGGAAACGAATTTTACCGTCTGCAGTGGCAGCTTGTCCGGGAAGAGGAAGCGTTCTGAAGTTATAAACTGCAGATTCGGTGGTCCCGGTCTTTATTTTATAATAGTATTTGGTGTTGGGCTGCAGTCCGGCAATCTTTGCAGTGTGGTAATAATAGTTGTTATTATACCCTGTATCGGAAAAAATGTTGGTTGTTCCGGTAACCGTCACATTCAGACTGGCAGGAGATGTTCCGTAGATCACGGTTGTTTCGTTATTGGAGGCTGTTTTCCAGTTGACGATCATCGAATTCGGCGTCGGGTTCTGGAGATAAGGAAACAGCGTCTGTCCGAATGCCATCTGGACGGCAAAACAGAAAAAGAAGAAATAGTGTTTCATAGATAGTTTATTTTGGTATAGATTTATTTCAATTTGTAAATCAGGCCATTAAAAAGTAATGATCTGATTCTTTTAATTTCGGGCAAAAGTAGACTTCCTATATAAACTGTAGCTGTTGGGAACTTAAAGGAACCGTTAACTTTATGGCAAATCCGCAATGAAAAAATTATAGTTTTTAGTACATTAATTATTTGGTGGAATCAAAAAGTATTTTGTATCTTTGCGACCTGTTATTCAACCTCTGACGAAGAACGTGTAAGTTGCTTAGCTTTAACATTTTATTTTATTAATAATGGATTTATTAAAGTACGTACAAGACCAGTACATTACTAAAAAAGATTTCCCTGAATTCAAAGCAGGAGACACAATTACTGTGTATTACGAAATTAAAGAAGGACAAAAGACAAGAACTCAGTTCTTCAAAGGTACCGTTATCCAATTGAGAGGTACTGGCGCTACAAAAACATTCACAATCAGAAAAATGAGTGGTGATGTAGGTGTAGAAAGAGTATTCCCTATCAATATGCCTGCACTTCAGAAAATTGAAGTTGACAGAAGAGGTAGAGTTAGAAGATCTAGAATTTATTACTTCAGAGACCTTAGAGGTAAAAAAGCTAGAATCAAGGATGCTGCTTACAAGAAAAAGTAATTCAGACAACAATACATACAAAAAGAGACTATCTAATCCAGATAGTCTCTTTTTATTTTGCTATAATCGCGGAACTTTGAAAGCCTTTTTATAATTTTAATTATAAAAAAATTATTGTTCAATTAGTTCTTTTGTCTTGAAACAAAATGAACCAAAAGTTCAAGACTGGAATCTTTCGCTAAAAATTAAAACTCATTCCTAAAATTCCCAAACTCGCGCGGGTTTTAACATTGTTGTTCAGGTTCAATATTTCGTCCGCACTCAGACCAGTGGGAATTTTTTAACGGATTAAGTTGTAATTTTTTTAACGCTACAGCTTCCTATGTCAATTATAAGTTACCTAATAATCAATAAAGCACAACTTAATATTAATCGCTTCTGCCTTATCCTTTACCTCAACCTCACTTAATAAACTCATACAAAGCACTAATAAATTTTGGGTACACTTCTATATGAGGAAGGTGGCCTACATTTTCGAGCTCAATTAATTTTGATCCGGAAATTTCCTGTTGTGTCTTTTTGCCTAGTTCCTGGTACTGTCCCATTTTAGGTTGAAGGTCTTTAGGAGCTCTGTCCTTTCCTATTGCCGTTCTGTCTCTCGTTCCGATAATAAGCAGTGTAGGTGTTTTGATATTTTTAAACTCATAGCAGACAGGCTGATTGTAGATCATATCGGAAGTCAGCGCAGCATCCCATGCGACTTGCGGATAATCTTTGTGAAGGGTCCAGCCGGCAATAAGATCAAGCCATGGCTGATATTCATCTTTCCATTTATTATCATAATAAAATTTTAGCTGGTAAGCTTTGTAGGTTTCAGCCGTATTTTTAAGCTCGGACTGATAGGCCTGATCTATGGTTTGGTAAGCAGCAAAAGTTTTATAATCTTCCAGCCCTATAGGGTTTTCCAGGATCAGCTTCTGAACTTTTTCAGGATAAAGCAGTGTGAATCTTACTGCAACCATTCCTCCCATGGAATGTCCCAGCACTATGGTTTTATCAATTCCCAGCTTATCTAATATAGCTTTGGTATTTTCGGCCAGCTGTGAAAAAGAAAACTGGTAGCTTTGAGGCTTAGATGATTTTCCGAATCCAATCTGGTCCGGAATAATGACCCTGAATCCTTTATCAGAAAGATCTTTTGCTGTCTTTTCCCAATAAGCTCCGTTAAAATTCTTTCCATGGAGAAGCATGATTGTTTTCCCATTAGGTTTCTGTGGCTGTACGTCCATGTAAGCCATTTTAAGATTATTATTCTGGGACTTTAGATCTATAAAATGAACCTCGTAAGGATATTGATACTCCGACAGCATCGCATCCAAGGGTTTTATCTGCGAAAATAGGAAAGTTGGCACTGCAGACAGCATGATAAATGCCATTACCTTTCTGAAATATTTCATAAGAAACTTTATTTGAAGTTTTAAAATTAAAAAAACCGCTTCAAAAGAAACGGTTTTTAATATTATTTATGATTATTTTTTTAAGCTACTTCTACTCCTTTCAGTTCTTTTTTTGCAGGAAGATTCATCAGTACAATCGCAAAAAGGATAAGGACAATCCCCACCCACTGTATCAGTAATACTTTTTCACCCAGTAAAACAAAAGCCATGGTCACTGAAACCGGCAGCTCAAGTGATGAAACAATGCTTCCTAAGCCAAGTCCGGCATTCGGGAAACCAATGTTGAATAAAATAGGCGGAATAATAGTTCCAAATAAAGCAAGTACAAATCCATACGTCCAGAATATTGAATAATTGAACGAGTGAATATGTTCTGTATTTTCCGTGAAATTGAGATATAATGATCTTAACCCACCGAAATACATAGGTCCTATCTGGGCAAAAAACAGGAATGCAATGACTACTACCGCCCCTCCACAAAGCATAATAATACTTTTTCTGAATACAGGAAGATGTGTAGCCAGCGTATTGGATGTAAACATAGTCATTGTATAGGAAGCTGCTGCCATTAATCCCCAGAAGATTCCATGCCAATCGAGCTCAATATCCATATTAATCAGATTTGTAGCCAATATAGTACCGACCAGAACAATAATCACAGAAACTACTTTTCTGGCATTGGGTAATTTCTTTGCTATTATACTTTCCACAACAACACTGAACCAAACCGACTGCATGAGCAATACAATCGCTATGGAAACATTAATATACTGAACTGCAATATAATAGAATAAACTTGTACACCCCAAAGATGTTCCTGCAATCATCAGCATCTTCAGTTCTTTGGAATTCGGTGATGAAAGCTTCTGTTTTGATGTAATAGTTTGTATAAAATTCAGGATTAAAAGTCCAATCAGTCCCAGCAAGAACTGGGAAGTAGTGACTTCTGACGTGGTATAGCCATCATGATAAGCCATTTTCACAAATGTAGCCAGCATTCCGTATATACTAGCCCCAATTCCTACGAACAAAACTCCCTTAAGTATATTTTTCTTCTTCATAATTTTTTTAACAGCCTGCAAAGTTACAATATAATAATTGAAATATCGGAGGCATCAATATGATAGATAAATAAAATCGCCGCAAGCAGAGCTTGCGGCGATCCTTATAGTTAATGAATGTAAATATTTATTTCTTAACAATTACTTTGGAAGCTGCTTCGAAACCAAGGCCTTTATAACTTTCACCATATAGGTTCCGTTGACCAGGTTAAACAAAAAAGCCGCTCAAATGAGCGGCTTCATATGATCAATGGAGTTAAAGATTATTTACCTTCTTCCATTTTTCTTTTCAATTCTGCTAATGCATCGATATCTCCAAGAGTTGATCTTTCTTCATTGTTTGAAGAAGATGTATTATTAGATCTATTGTTAGAAGACTCTCTTACGTTTTTCTTCTCTTCATCTCTAAAGATACCAGTATGAGATACTACTACTCTTTTGAACTCTTTGTTGAATTCGATTACTTTGAACTGAGCATCTTCACCTTTCTTGATTTTAGATCCATCTTCTTTCTCTAATAATCTTGATGGGCAGAAAGCTTCTACTTCTACGTCTTCAAACTGTACAGAAGCTCCTTTATCGTGAACTTCTACAGCTTTACCAGCGTGGATAGTACCTTCAGCATATTTAGTTTCGAATTTATCCCAAGGGTTTTCTTGAAGTTGTTTGTGACCTAGAGATAATCTTCTAGCTTGGATATCAAGTTCTAGAACTACTACATCTAATTTATCACCAACTGCACAGAATTCAGATGGGTGCTTGATTTTCTTAGTCCAAGAAAGATCAGAGATGTAGATCAATCCGTCGATACCTTCTTCTAACTCTACGAATACACCAAAGTTAGTGAAGTTTCTTACAGTTCCTACATGCTGAGATCCTACCGGATACTTAGCTTCGATATTTTCCCATGGATCTTTAGATAACTGCTTGATACCAAGAGAAATTTTTCTTTCTTCTCTGTCTAATGTTAATACTTCAGCTTCTACTTCATCACCTACCTTCACGAAGTCTCCTGCAGATCTTAAGTGAGTAGACCAAGACATTTCAGAAACGTGGATTAATCCTTCTACCCCTGGAGCGATCTCTACGAATGCACCATAGTCAGCAAGAACTACTACTTTTCCTTTTACTCTGTCACCAACTTTCATATCAGCAGAAAGAGCATCCCAAGGATGAGCTTCTAATTGCTTCATACCTAACTGGATTCTTGTTTTCTCGTCATCGAAATCAAGGATAACAACTTTTACAGTCTGTCCGTCCTCAAGGATTTCAGATGGGTGGTTCACTCTAGACCAAGAAAGGTCTGTAATGTGGATCAATCCATCAACACCTCCTAAGTCGATGAATACACCGTAAGAAGTAATATTCTTAACAGTACCTTCAAGAACCTGACCTTTTTCAAGCTGAGCGATGATTTCTTTTTTCTGACCTTCGATATCTGCTTCGATCAATGCTTTGTGAGATACAACTACGTTTTTGAACTCAGGATTGATTTTCACAACTTTGAATTCCATAGTTTTACCTACGAACTGATCGTAATCTTTAATTGGCTTAACATCAATCTGAGAACCTGGTAAGAATGCTTCGATTCCGTGTACGTCAACGATCATACCTCCTTTAGTTCTAGACTTAACAAAACCGTTAACGATTTCTCCAGTTTCATGAAGTTCGTTTACTCTATCCCAAGCTTTAAGCGTTCTTGCTTTTCTGTGAGATAACTGTAATTGTCCAGTTTTGTCTTCTCTTCTGTCTACCATTACTTCAACATCATCACCTACTTTAAGGCCTGGGTTGTAACGGAATTCATTAAGAGAAATAACACCTTCAGATTTGAAGTCGATGTCAACGATAGCTTCTTTATCAGTTAATCTTACAACTTTACCAGTGATAACGTCGTTATCATTTAAACTGCTAAGAGATCCGTTGTAGATTTCTTCTAAATCGCTCTTTTCTTTTCTTGCGTCTGCATCAAGACCTGATTCGAAAGAATCCCAATCAAATTGTTCCGGTGCTACGTTTTGGTTTAATAAAACCTCTGCTGAATTTGTCTCTTTTGACATTTTCTAATAAAATTTGTATTCCTTCTTTTTTAATGGTCTGAATAAATGTGGATCTAAAAAATACGGAAGTAATTAATTTTTAATAATTTACCTTTCAAACCTTTCACACAAAAAGTGGGTGCAAAGATATGAAATTTATTTTATACTAACAACGGATTTTGCTCCCTTTCTTATTAGAAATCAAGTAGAATCATATGCTTAATGTAACACATTCATTTCCTGAAGTGTTTTAATAGGGAACCCTATATACATCTAAGTCATTAACAAAGAAAAAAGTCATGCAAAAAATATTTCTTCTGGTTTTCAGCTTACTTTTATATAATATTAATACGGTAAAAGCATGTACTATTTTTTCCTGCTCAAGAGGAGGAGAAACATTTGCAGCCGCTAATGAAGATGATGTCACTCCTTTTACTAGGATCTGGTATAATCCTGCTACCAAGGACCGCTATGGGTCCGTCAGCTTTGGAGCTCCGGATATGCAGGCAGCTGCAGCGATGAACGAATATGGCCTGTTCTATGATTTTGCAGCTGCTAACTATGATCTGAGTAAATTAAACCTGAAAAATCCTTATAAAGGCGATCTGATGTGGGAGATATTAGGGAAATGTAAAACGGTAAAAGAGGCCATGGTCATCCTGAAGAAATATGATTATGCAATATCCGCTAAAGCTTTATTAGCCGATAAAGAAGGAAATTCTATCGTGATCACTCCCGGAGGCATCATAGAAAAGAATAGTGATTTTCAGGTGAATTCAAACTGTAATATGATTAATGGAAAGCTGTCATGCAGAAGACCTGACATCGCCAACGAAATGCTTTCCGGTTCTAAGGAAAACAATATTGATTTCCTGAAGAATATTTTGGATAAAACCCATCAGGAAGGAGAATTGAACACTTTGTATTCTACCATCTGCGATCTTAAAAAAGGACTTATCTATGTCTATCTTTTTCATGATTACAATACTGTCTATAAAATTGATTTAAAATCTGAACTGAAAAAAGGTTACCACATAGAAAATCTTGCCGATCATTTTCCTATTTCATTCGCCTACGAAAACTTTTCTAAGAATCATCCTTTATATCTCAAAGAATCTATTTTCCAGGAAATGCAGGATAAAGGTATAGAAATCACTATCGACCGGTATATTGCAGAAAGCGAGAAAGCAGATCCGAAAAATAAAAACCTGGATCCTGCTCTACTGGAAGTGGCCCTACAGCTGATTAAATATTCCTGGAACGAGCACAATAATGGCGCCATGTGGGATTATTGGTTCAGCAAACCTAATGGATATGATATCAAACCATACAAAGACACCAGGCTCACTTCCGCAGGAAAACTTTTAAAATATCTGTCAGACAAAGAAGAAAAAGATCTCAAACTCCGTAATTTCATGTACGAAATGTCAGGTTTTATTAATTTTATTCAAGGAAATAAAAGTATGGCAAAAGAGTTTTATGAGAAAGCCATAGCTAATTCTGATGAAGCTTATCCTGTGACTTTATTAAGGGGGAAAGAGATGCTGGGCAGGTTGCCTAGGTAGAGTCAAGAACCAAGAACCAAGAACCAAGAGCCAAGATACTAGACATGAGATTTCAGACTAAGGTTGAGATAAAGGTTTAGACTGAGATTAAGAATATTATTTGATTCCCTGTAATCCAAACCCCTCAACTCTAAAACTTGAATTCCGCACCTCGTAACTCAAAAACGATCCCCTCTAAAACCCTCAAACTTCCCAACTCAAAACTTGCCCTCTAAATTCATTATCTTTGCAAAATGGAATTAGACTCAATTTATCAAAAGCTGCAGATTCAGGATATGAATCAGATGCAGAAATCTACCTATAAAACTACGGAAAACAATACGGATGTTGTTTTGCTCTCTCCCACAGGCTCAGGAAAAACACTTGCTTTTTTATTTCCGGTCCTTAGAAATCTTAAAAAAGATATTTCAGGAATTCAGGCATTGATTTTAGTTCCGGCAAGAGAACTGGCATTGCAGATTGAACAGGTTTTCAAATCGATGGGAACAGATTTTAAGGTTTCGGTTTGTTATGGCGGCCACGATAAAAAAATTGAAGTCAATAATTTAATTGAAGCTCCCGCAGTTCTCATCGGAACTCCGGGAAGGATTACTTATCACTTAAGGAACAATAATTTTGACCCTAAAACAATCAAGACTTTGGTTCTGGATGAGTTTGATAAAGCTTTGGAATTAGGCTTTCATGAAGATATGGAATATATTTCCAGTTCACTTAAGGGCCTTTCACAAAGAATTCTAACCTCAGCAACGGCAATGGATGAAATTCCAACGTTTACAGGGTTAAAAAATGAAAAGGTCATTGATTTTCTAAAATTAAGCGAAGTAAAACCGGATATCCAGTTGCGAAAAGTAATGACTATTTCTGAAGAAAAACTGGATACCCTTTTTAATTTAATATGCAAGATCGGAAACAAAAGAACACTGATTTTCTGCAATCACCGTGAAGCTGTAGACCGTATTTCTGAACTTTTAAGGGAAAAAGGAATTGACAGAGAAACGTTCCATGGCGGTATGGAGCAGGATGAAAGAGAACGTGCCCTTTTGAAATTCAGGAATGATTCAGCAAGAATTTTAATCACTACAGACCTGGCCTCCCGTGGTCTTGATGTTCCTGAAGTGGAATCTATTGTTCATTACCAGCTTCCTCCGAAAGAAGATGCTTTCATCCACCGAAACGGCCGTACGGCAAGAATGAATGCCAAAGGTTTTGCTTACCTGATCATGACTGAAGATGAAAATTTCCCGTTCATTAAAAGCAATACACCGGAAGAGAGTGTAACCGGTTTTAATAAAGTTCCGGAAAAAACTCCTTTCCAGACCATTTATATCAGTGCCGGAAAAAAAGATAAAGTGAATAAAGTGGATATTGTAGGATACCTTATTAAAAAAGGTGAACTGCAGAAAGAAGATATCGGCATTATTGAAGTGAAAGACACAACTTCTTATGTAGCAGTTGCAAGAAATAAAACAGTTGCTGTTTTAAAGAAATTAAGTAACGAAAAGCTGAAGGGCAAGAAAGTGAAAATGGAGGTTGCTTATTAATTTGAACCATTAAGTCAGTATTAAGCTTTTAAGAATATTAAGAGAAGCCCGTTGTGGGCTTCTCTTATTTTTTTACGCTGTCATTTTGAACCGAATGTGAAGCAATCTCAAAAAAGATTACAAAAATTTAAGAATTATTATTGTATTGAATCTTTCTTTAAAAGCTCCTATTAATCACACAGATTTAATACATATGATTAGAGATTGCTTCGTCGCTACGCTTCTCGCAATGACATTATTTCACTCCCTTTACTTTAGTTGGAAGCTTGTAGACAGATTTTGAGGCCGTAATGAAGAGGACATCATTGTTCTCTCCTCCAAAAGTTACATTAGACGTCCAGTCTTCCTCGATAGGAATATGATAAAGCTTTTTCCCGTGACGGCTGAAAATATGGACCCCTTTTCCTGTTAAATAAAGGTTTCCGTGTTTATCCAGCGTCATACCGTCTGAGCCCATTTCACAAAAGAGCTTTTTTTCAGATAGTTTTCCTTCGCCCAGAATATCATAAACGTAGGTTTTCCCCGCATCAATATCTGAAACATAAAGCTTATTAAACATTTCACTTCCTACAATTCCGTTGGGCTGCACAAAAGTATCAAGCTTAACTGTTTTTCCTTCTTTGGATCTGTAATAAAGGCTCTTATGAGGAATTTCCTGTTTAAAATCGACCCAGTAATCTCTTTCATATAAAGGATCTGTAAAATACATTCCTCCGGCTGAATCATTCCAGATATCATTAGGTCCATTCAGCCTTCTCCCCTGAAAACCTTTCAGGAGCACCTCTACTTTTTTATCTTTTGAAATTTTCCAGATTTCACCCTGATCATCGGAACAGGTGATGAGGTTTCCGTCTTTATCGAAGTGAGTGCCGTTTGCTCTCCCTGTTTTTCCTAAAAACTCTATGATCTTATTTGTTTTCCAGTCCCAGTAATAGATTTTGTCGTTGGGCTGGTCAGTGAAATAAACATTCCCATGTTGATCCGAAGACGGTCCTTCTGTAAAACTGAACTGATCCGAAATCTTCTCCGGCTGCACACCTTCATAAAACATTTTGTTATAATTTACTGATTGACAGTTTACCAATGCGAAAACCAAACCAATTACACTTATGTAACCTATCTTTTTCATTCTTCATTTATTTAAAGACTGCAAGTTACAATATCAGTCATAACATCCCAATACATTTACTCATTTTGATATAATAAAATTTGAAATAAAAATGTCTCAATTGTCCTATTTTTGAAGCAGATGGTATTAGTTAAAAAATAGTTTTATCCGGACCTTTGCTATGGTAGGATCAACACTATTTTTATCCTCTTAAAAACTGACTGAAAAACAGTTTGATCCAGCCTCAAAATATCACCTTAATACTTTTTAACTTAACAAAAGTACCGCAATGAGTGCAGAATCAAGCAGCGACAAATTTGTAGAATTTGAAAATGAGACGTTTAGAAATTCGGTAGGAACCATGGATGAAACGGGGAAAAGAAAATGGGTATTTCCCCGGAAGCCAAAAGGAAAGTATACCAATTACAGAAATTATGCAAGTTATCTCATGCTGGCTATATTTTTCGGACTGCCATTTGTAAAAATCAACGGCAATCCTTTTCTCCTGATCAATGTGATCGACAGGAAGTTTTTTATCCTTGGACAACCTTTTTATCTGCAGGATTTCTTTATTCTTGCATTGGGAGCGGTAACCTCTGTGATCTTCGTAATGCTTTTTACGGTCGTTTTCGGACGAATATTCTGTGGATGGCTATGCCCGCAGACACTTTTCATGGAAATGGTATTCCGAAAGATTGAATATCTGATAGAAGGTGACAGAAATAAGCAGATGAAACTGGACAGACAGGAATGGAATGCTGAAAAGATCAGAAAAAGAATACTGAAATGGTCCGTTTTTGCACTGATCTCTCTGGTCATTGCTCATTTCATGTTCATGTACATTGTAGGATACGAACAAGTATTCCGGATCATGCAGGAAGGGCCTGAGGCTCATTCCGTAAAATTCCTTGTGATGATATTTTTCACGATGACATTTTACTTTGTTTTCGCCTGGCTCCGTGAGCAGGTTTGTACTTTGGTATGCCCATACGGAAGGCTTCAGGGCGTATTAATCGATAAGCAGACCATTAATGTGTACTATGATTTCAAAAGAGGTGAAAACCGTTCGAAATGGAGAAACAATGAAGACCGTAAAGCCACAGGAAAAGGAGACTGCATCGACTGCCATCAGTGTGTTGTGGTATGTCCTACAGGTATCGACATCAGAAACGGCCAGCAACTGGAATGTGTAAACTGTACAGCCTGCATCGATGCCTGTGATGAGGTAATGGATAAGGTAGGACTTCCAAAAGGACTGATCCGCTATGCTACGGAAGCAGAAATTGAAAACCGGGAAACATTCAGGTTTACATCAAGAATGAAGGCAACCACGATATTTCTGGCCCTGCTGATCGGATTTCTGGGATTCTTAATGTATGACCGAGGATCTATGGAGGCTAAATTCATCAAGCCGGCTGGTTCCACATTCTTTATTAAAGACGGCAAGATCACGAATACTTTTATTTATACCCTTTTAAATAAATCCAATGAGAAGAAGACTCTTACGATTAAAGTAATGACTCCTGCTCATGCAGAGATCACTTATTTCGGTTCTGAAAAGATCATTCTGAAAGGTGACGAAATCCTGAAAGGAAATATCAATATTACCTTTCCCGAAGAAGATATTAAGTTTTCCAAACAGAATATGGTGATCGGTGTTTTTGATGAAAAAGGAGAAATGCTGGATTCTTTTGAGACGACGTTTGAAGGACCGTTTAAACTTTTGTTGTAAAGGAGAGACAAGAACCAAGAATAAAGAATAAAGATAATATTTCAGACTGGAGAGCATGTGAAGCTAATATGAAGACATTTATTAATGTCCATCTTCGTGCTTCATTCTTCCCTCCTTTAAATTTTAAACCTTGTATTTTCTCATAAACTGAGTAGGAGTCATTCCGGAACTTTTCCGGAATACTCTTACAAAGTAGGAATATTCTTCATAACCAAGCCTGAAAGCTATTTCCACAAGGCTTTCATCAAGGTACATCAGCATCCTTTTAGCTTCCAGCACTACTCTTTCAGTGATAACATCGGTTGCTGTTTTCTGAACAACGGTCTGTGCAATCCGGTTCAGGTGCTTTGGACTAATCCCCAATAACGAAGCATAATGAGATATAGATTTCTGAGTTGTAAAATACTGCTCGATCAGGTTTTCAAAATCCTGATAATGTTTAAAATAAGAAAGGCTCGCGGAAGAAGAAAGACTCTCAATTTCTTTTGAAAACAGCCTGGCTGAATTAATGAAAATATGAGACATTAATGAAAGGATCAACCCTTCTTTCATAAGATTCTGGGACTGATGCTCTATTCCCAGTTCCTGAAATAAAATCTTGTTTTTTATCAGCTCATCAGCATCCAGCTGCAGCTTCCTGGGAAAAGATACGGAACCGAAAAACGGAAAGTTTCTTAATTTCTGATTCACATAATGCATTTCGTAAAATTCCTGAGAACAAAAGAAAATATACCCGTCAATATCTTCTGAAAGCTCCCAACTGTGGATCTGCCCGGGAGAAAGAAAAAAAAGGCTTCCCTCAGAGACATCATATTTTTGAAAATCGATCTCATGAACTCCTTGTCCCCGGGTAAAAAGAACAGCAGCATAGAAATCATGCCGGTGCGGTTTTTCAATATGCCGATGCCCTACTACCAGGTGTTCTTTCATGGTATTAACGTAAAAATCGGACGTATTTCTGCCGGATTGGAAAAGGTCAATATGGAGAACGGAGATAGAATTCATTACTGATAATATGCTGAGCGTAGTTATTGTATAAAAGTACTGCAAAAAGAGAAAAAATACAAGCTTCATAAACAGGCAGGCTTTCATCAATTATTTATGCGGAAATTTTTA
Organism: Chryseobacterium sp. CCNWLW53; assembly: GCF_037083525.1. NCBI lineage: Bacteria > Pseudomonadati > Bacteroidota > Flavobacteriia > Flavobacteriales > Weeksellaceae > Chryseobacterium > Chryseobacterium sp. CCNWLW53. Next base: position 18,932 of record NZ_JBAOJR010000007.1, read on the forward strand.
ATATGATCCGGAAGACAGGAATAGAACCTGTATAATTTGCATACGAGGTTAAAAAATTTTTATCTTTGGCTTTTAGGATTCGTAAAATGAAAATAAATTTACCTGACAAACTGTATTATTCCATTGGAGAAGTGGCAAAAGCTTTTGATGTAAATACTTCATTAATACGTTATTGGGAGCAGGAATTCCCTATTATCAAGCCTAAAAAGAACAAGAAAGGCAACCGCTACTTTACTCCTGAAGACATCAAGAACCTGCAGATGATTTACCATCTGGTAAAGGAAAAGGGCTATACACTGGATGGAGCAAGGATTGCTCTGACGACCAACAGTAAAATTTCTGAAACAGTAACCATCATTGACCGTCTTGAGTTTATTAAAGCTGAGCTTCAGAAATTGAAGGCTTCGCTGGCGGACAGAGATTCCGAATAAACTATTTACAAAATTGTAAAACAATAAACCTCTAAATTTCTTAGAGGTTTATTGTTTTTTCATTAAAAATATTAATTTCTCATTATTTAAGACTTCTATCCGTATTATTATACCCATTAATACCAGAAAATACTATTTTCTCAATCTTCATATTAGCAAAAAATTGTGCAAAACTGGCATTCCATTCTCCATTATATTGCTTTAGCATATTTAATATTTGAGGAGTTGGTATTTCATTTTCAAATGTAATCCAGATTCTTGGATATTGAAACTCATTTTCAGATGCTACTAATGATATATTTCTATCTGAAAAATTTAAACTTAGAACATGGTAAGTTGGTGATGTATCGGTTTTACTATCAATACCAATTCTAATAATACTAATATTTTTGGTTAATAATTCATTAGAAAAATTAGAGAAATTTTGTCCATAAAATTGAGTTTTATTTGGAACAATAGTATTTAGTTTAGAAGCTATTTCACTGTAAAAATTAATATATTCATTTGATGCTTGTGCTTTACAATTTTGAATAAATAATAAAGTTGTAAAAAATATGATTTTTAGAAATATTGATTTCATAATAATAAATATTAAAAGTTAAAATTAATTATGGACATTGGGACACTACTGCCATTTCTTTTATTGTTCCGTTAGACGTTGTCTCTTTCTCTATAGACGCGTTGATTTTTTTTAAATTACCATTCACATCCACTTTTGCAATACTGATTCCTGCATTGTATTTATCCAAAATATACGCCATTGCAACAGCACGAGCTTCGTATTGTTCTCCCGAAGTATTAGTTGTCAAGCTTTCCATATAAGAAGTTTTCATTTCATAGAATGCATCACCTAATTTACTACCTATCAAAATAGAATGATCTGTCGGGTTATAGTTTGTATCCTTTGGAAACTGCGTTAAAAAACTGTCTGCCAAACTGCTATCATTTACCACTAAAGCATATATCTCGGGACTGCCCGCGTTACTCCCATACACAAAACGTACCGTAAAGTTAGTATTAGTTTTCAAAACGTCTAGCATATCATACAAATCACCACCAGAAGGATTTCCTCTTGTCCCAGCATGAGAATGCCCATCTCCAATATAGGGATTTGTTAACTGAGAACTGGGAACATTTCCATTACTTGTACCTCCCTGCACAGCTTGTGTTACTTCATATCCGTAATTATTAGGTTTCTGTCCAATAGCCAATACCCATTCTTTTGTATCACCTATTTTTGTTTTCAAAACATTGTCCATTTGTTGTTGCCCGTCACTGCTATTCAAAATATCATTAGCATTATTAATCGATGGCAAAGATTGATCGCAGGGATTCATTTCTGGAGGGTCAGGATATTCATACCCATCGTCATCTCCGCCGCCTCCGCCGCCATCCAATCCTGTAGGATCAAATGTCTTTGGAGGAACTCCTCCTCCCTGAAATTCACAATTTGTAACGGATGTTGTATATGGTACACAATTCGGTTCATTATCAGAACATCCTATTGTTATCCATCTGGTAGTACACACAAAAGCAGACACTTTAGAGGACATATTTCTTTTTGCTTCAATCACTTCATCATATTTAGTTACATTTGAATAGATAGCAAGATTAAAAAATTCTATAAGATCTTTGTTATCTTTTTCATAAAGAAACAACCTATTGCCTTTTCTTATAGCTTCCATCAGAAATACAACCTTATTATTTTTAATGATGGGCACTATAACATAGGTTTCGTTAAAATTGCCAAAACTCATGGCATAATTCCAGTTCAGTTCACCATACTGAGCTTTTACATGCTCCAGATTGGCAATTTTCAGAAATACTTGCTTTACTTTCCCTATATATACCTCATCTTCCTTCCATAAGCTTCGAGAAACAAATTTGGCAGAGCTAAGACTTTCGGTTGATCCGGAAAGACTTTCTTGTGGAAGGAGTTCTTCGCTGTGGCAGGACAATAGCAGAGAAATAAGGGCTGTTAGAAGCAACAACCTGAGAATATTTTTTTTCCTCATAGATTTTGTGTTTTAAAGTTAAAAAAAATAACTTTCAATATCACTTCAGAGTGATATCAAACAAAATTAAAATTAAATCTTAAACTGCACAATCTTATCGTTTATATTTTGAGAAAACTAAGTAATTAGAAAAAATAGTGAAATTCTTATTTAAACTATTTTACAAAAAACACTATTAAAGTTTAAATTAATAACCTTAACAATTAAATTATCGTACAAATAACAGCATTTCTACCTTGATCATTGCTTCGGCTTGTTTTTATTGATAAGTTTACTTTATGATGAGAAAAAACTATTACCAGAAACTGGCATTCATGGGAATGCTGCTGATCGTCCTGCTGGCTTTTCAGAAATATACCAGCCGGGAAAAAGAAGATTTTCCTGAGGTAAAATTTATTACGGAAAGTTCTGCCGCTCTCAACCTTACTGATTTTGATCCCAATGATCTGGATGCAAAACAATGGATGCATTTAGGATTTTCTGAAAAGCAGGTTTCTACGATCCTTAACTACAAAAAAATTGTAGGAGGAGAATTTACATCAAAAGACCAGCTCAAAAAATGCTATGCAATTTCTGAAGAAAAATTCACGGAGCTGAATTCCTTCATTCTGCTTCCTGAAAATGGCAAAGGCCACTTTGAAAAGTTTAAAGCTAATGACAAAAAAGAAATTTCCGTTTCTAAAAAATTCAATCCGGATGGTCTTTCTGCTTCGGAATGGATGAAAATGGGTTTCAGTGAAAAACAGGCTGAAGCTATCTTAAAATACAGGAATTACTTGGGCGGAAGTTTCGTAAGCAAGGAAAAATTCAAAGAATGTTTTATCATCTCTTCAGAAAATTACAGCAAACTTGAGCCCTATATACTGCTTCCGGTAAAAACCCCAGACAATTTTAGAAAGTCCGGTAATCAGTACGCCATAAAATCTACTATTCAGTATCATTCATTTGATCCTAATACTTTAGATCTGGATGGGTGGAAAGGTTTAGGATTCTCTGAAAAACAGGCGAATACAATTATCAATTACCGGGAAAGAAATCTTAGAGGAACCTTCAAATCACTTGAAGATATAAAGAAATGTTTTGTTATTTCTCCGGAAAAGTTCCAGGAACTAAGTCCTTATATTAAACTCAATACAAATACAACCCTTCAAAAACAGGAAACTGATTTTTCAAAAATTGATTTAAATAGGATCACATTCAAGCAGTTGCTGGAATTTGGTTTGGATGAAAAAAGTGCCGGGTCGATGATCGGCTTTAGAAAAAAACTGAGAGGTTTTGTCAATAAGCAACAAATTTTAGACACCTATAATATTGATAAAAATTTGGTTCAAAAATTAATTTCTATTGCTCCGCTAGATATTTCAAATGTTCCTAAATATACTCTAACAGAAGCCCCTGAAGAATGGCTGAAAGATCATCCCTACTTCAAATATTCTGCTGATAAGATCATATTCTACCGGACTACCTACACGGATGACAAGAAAATTCTGAAGCTCTTAAAATTAAAGCCTGAGTATGAAGAAAGAATGAAATTATATTTAAAATAACTGAAAACTATATAATAAAAACTACCCAAAACAATTTCTGCTATTTTGGGTAGTTTCTGATCTGGCGTATTATTTTAAGTTTTAGTGATGCATGTAGCTGCTGGGACCATTGGTTCCTTCAATTGATTCAGGTAGTATTCCATATTTGGTTCGTAAATCGACGGTACCTAATGTTTTCCCTGTCTCAATTTCAATGACACTGATGGTGCCGGAATTTAAGTTAGGAATGTTCAACAGGTTATTTTGTACTGCTACAACTTCTTTTCCTTTTTTGGTTTTAAAGAAAACCATGTGATGTGCTCCTTTATCCGCGGTAAGAGTTTTTAAAAGCTTTAATTGAGGAAGATTACTTATATCAAAGACCAAAACTTTTCCGGGATCTGCAAAACTTACATAAAGCTTGCTGTTATCATCGATGTACATTTCGAGTGCCCAGCCTAATCCTTGTGTGCTTCCGTCAAATATTTTACTAAAAGCATCATATTTTTTGGTTGCAGCATTGTATGGAGCAATCCAGATATCGCCACCTAGCATTGTTGTTGCAAGGGCGTATTGTGGAAATTTCCCCCGTAGCAACAGAACCTCGACAGGACTGGACATATCCGTTTGTGAGTCTGCTACCAGATAGGTCTCTTTTAATTCATAGGTATTCAGATCTAATAAAGTACAGGTGTTTCCCATTCCAGTAGTAAGGTCCGGGTGAATGGTTGAGGTAACCATCATTATTCCTTTTTCCTCATTAACAGAAATACCATGCGGATACATAATAAATTGATTGGGATTGGTTTGAATCGGTGCTTTAATAGTTTTGATAAGCTGGTTGTTATTTGCGTTAAAAACACCTATACTGCCATCTTTTGGCCCTCCTGCGCCTCCCATGAAAGTCATAAAATATCTTCCATCATTGGTAAAAAACAAATTTTCTCCTACCGTATTCTCACCTGTATCAATAGGTGTTGCATTAACTAATTTTGGCTGTCCGTTTTTGTCTTTTTCCGTTTTTATCTGGTAGAGATAACTCCCTCCTAAAGCAGTGGTAAATAATTTGTTTGCACTCTGATTATAATAAAGATGATGAGGCAGGACCCCAATGCCTAATTCAAGTTGGCTGCTAATATGTCCAAAATTTGGGGCTTCAGGATCAAGCTCAATGACAGCTATTCCATCTGGTAATCCTTTCAAGCTTCTATAGTCAATGTAAAAAGAAGAATCGTGCGGAAGATCTGAATTATGGTTATCATTCTGACAATTAGAAAATGTTATTAAAATAATGATTAGAGAAAGCAGATTAAATTTAAATTTCATGGTTTTTAGTTTTAATAGTTATTATTATAAATATAATATATTTTCACTAACAAACTAAAAATATTACACCAATGTGTGAATATTATTAAAAAACAACACCCAAAGTACCTTTTCTATTGTATTTCTTCAGATAGATTAATTGAAGACAGAAATTCTGATTTCCCTTACCAGAAAACAGGAATAAAAAAAGTAAGCAGGAGAAATATCCCCCTGCTTACCGTCATATTATTTATGATATAATCTTAATCGACTGTTTTGACAGAATCAGAAAGGAGGTTGTTAAGCGAACTCAGTTCCTCTTCTGTAAGGTCACGCCATTTTCCAACGGGAAGATCCAGCTTGATGTTCATAATACGGATACGTTTCAGTTTTTTCACTTCATAGCCGAGGTATTCGCACATTCTTCGGATTTGTCTGTTCAGTCCCTGAGTAAGAATGATACGGAACGTCATATCGTCGATTCTTTCAACTTCACATTTTTTAGTGACGGTATCCAGGATCGGAACACCATTCCTCATTTTATCAAGGAATTTGGGTGACATAGGTTTGTCAAGACGTACAATATATTCTTTTTCGTGGTTATTTCTTGCCCTTAGAATTTTGTTTACGATATCGCCGTCACTGGTCAAAAGAATCAGGCCTTCACTAGGCTTATCCAGTCTTCCGATCGGGAAAATTCTTTTCGGATGATTGATATAGTCAACGATATTGTTTTTTTCACGTTTGGTATCTGTAGTGCATACAATCCCCACAGGCTTGTTAAAAGCGATGTAGATGGGCTTATCCTGCGGTTCACGGATCGGTTTTCCATCTACTTCTACAAGATCTTCATCAGAAACTTTGGTTCCCATTTCCGGGACCTTTCCGTTAATTGTTATCCTTCCTTCTTCCAAAAGTTTATCAGCGGCTCTTCTTGAACAATAGCCAACTTCTGATAAATATTTATTGATGCGCGTTTTTTCCATTAATCTTCTCCGTAACCTGTATAATTTTTATTGCTGAAAATAGTAATTCCGTAACTTAATCCAATGAAAAAGCCATTAGACTTACCATTCAGCTGATGCCCTTCAAAAGTAATTCCACCTTCCTGGCTCAGCCTTTTTGAGTAGGAAACCATGATTCCCAATCTTGCTCCCCAAAATTCGGAATCAGAAATCGCCGAATGATTAAGCTGCTTTCCATAATTTAAATCAATATAAAAAGGACGGTCACCCGGACTGAATATGATCTTCGGCTGGATCATCCAGTAGGCCAGATGGTAATTGTCTTCTATAAAACTGTATTTAAATCCTGTTCCGAGTGCAAAGTTAGGAAGAAAATTGTAACCGCCTATTGCTGATATTCCATATGTTATTTTACCAATCCTTTTTGGTTCAATATACTGCGAATCCGTAAACTGATTATCTCTGTTTTGAAGATTATAGCCGATATTGAGTGATGGATTGAGGTAAAAATCCATTTTAACTTTTTTAGTCTCCGTTTCCTGCGAAAAACAAGTAGCAGTATATAACAGGCTTAAAAGAAAGAGGAAATTTTTTATCATAAGCTTTCGAATCTGTATTCATTCTCCAGAAAATCAGCGGTCGCATTTTCAATCGTATAATCTCCGATCTTTGTGCGCCTAAGCTGTGTAAGATAAGCTCCCACTCCCAGCTCCTGTCCAATGTCATGAGCCAGACTTCTGATATAGGTGCCTTTTGAACATCCTACCGTAAAGCTGACCAAAGGAAATTCAATGTTAATATCTTTAATGTAGAAGATTGTCGTTTTCCTGGATTTCATTTCAACTTCTTCTCCTGCTCTGGCTAAATTATAAGCTCTCTGTCCATCAATTTTTATGGCTGAATATACCGGAGGTTTCTGCTCTATTTCCCCAACGAATTTTTCAAGAGTTTCTTTGACTTGCTGTTCTGTAACGTGGGCAATATCCTGATGAAGGATCTCTGGTTTTTCCGTATCATAGGATTCTGTCTGTACTCCTATTTTGATTTCCGTCCAGTATTCTTTGGGAGCATCCTGAATTTCGGGAATTTTCTTTGTAAATTTTCCGCAGCAGACAATAAGCAGACCGGTTGCTCTCGGATCTAAGGTTCCTGCGTGGCCTATTTTAAATTTCTTGGGAAGATTAAATTCTCTTTTGAGTTTATACTTCATCTTATTGACCGCCTGGAAAGAGGTCCAATCCAAAGGTTTATCCAATAAGAATACATATCCTGCTTGCAGTTCTTCAGCTGTCATTATTCTAAAATTTCGGTGATACTTACTAAGCTTGGCAACTTATTGACCTTCTGCTTGCAGTCAGGTCCGTTTTCTACATTGACAAAGCATTTTTTATCACCAATGAAGTAGTATATATTCTGAAAAGGGTACACTGAATTATTCGGAGCAATGTTCACTGTATAATTTTCAGGTAAATTAAATTTATAGCTGGTTTTGCTAACAGATGTAATTTTTTGGCGGTAACATTTTCCTTCTTTGGAATATTCCATAAAAGGTTTGTGGTCCAGTTTTTCGTCCGGGACAAGCTCCTTACAGATCAGTAGATCTTCAGCAAGATTTTTTTCTTTCAGCTCAACGAAAAATTCTATTCTTTCTCCTGTATTATTTTTTACAAACAGCGTATGTGCCGGAGCACAGGACACGATCAGGCCGGAAAAAGCCAATATTTTTAAAATATTACTTTTCATAGGCTTATTTAAAGAAATAGAAATAGATCAACAAAGCAATTCCTACAAAGATACGGTACCAACCCCAAGGTTTGAAACCATATTTGTTCAGTACTCCGATGAATGCTTTAATGGCAATCAATGCTACAATAAATGCTACAATATTTCCTACTATGAAGATCATAATATGATCCTGAGATGCCATAATCATTTCATACCCCTTCTGAGGGTTCCCGGTTTCTTTCCCCCAAGTTTTCAGGAAAACAGAATATACCGTTACTGCCAGCATTGTCGGAACGGCCAGAAAGAAAGAAAATTCTGCAGCAGCCTTTCTGGTCAGCCCCTGTGACATTCCTCCAATAATAGAAGCTGCACTGCGGCTGGTTCCAGGCATCATCGCAAGGCACTGCCAGAAGCCTATTGTGATTGCTTTTCTTATGGTAATCCCTTTTTCATCATCAATTGTAGGGTTCTTGAACCATTTGTCTGCGAAAAGCAGAACTATACCTCCCAATACGAGTACTGAAGAAATGGCGATCTGGTTTCCAAGGACGGATTCAATTTTATCATCAAATAAATACCCCAGAACCAATGCCGGAACAACTGCAAAAACAAGCTTATAATAAAACTGGAGATTTTTCAGATCAAAGAATTTTTTCCAGTAAGCCACTACAACGGATAAAATAGCACCGAACTGAATAGACACCTGAAACATTTTCAGAAACTCATCCTCTTGCAGTCCCAAAAGGTTCGCTGCAAATCCCATGTGTGCCGTAGAAGAAATAGGAAGATACTCTGTAAGCCCTTCAATAATAGCAATAATGATTGCTTTAATTAAATCCATATTTTGGTGTATATAAAAATTTAAAGATTAAAAGATTCTGAAATTTAGAACGAGTTCTAAACCACTTAACCTTTTAATCTCTAAATAAAGAATGTATTAATTTATTTTCTTTTTAAAATAGCATAAACTTCTATTCCAAAGCCTATCACTATAAACAGTGGCGCAATTCTGATCCTTCGGATGGAAAAAATACCGTCATTCCATGAGTTAGGATCAAATTTACCATCTACTGTATTAGCATCCGGCCCCATCATCAGCAGGAAGCCTACTATGATAAAAGCCAGTCCTATCAGCATCCACTTAAAGTTCTGCTGTCCGAAGTAAAAGGTATTTTCCTGTGGTACTTCGGTTTCTTTGCCAAACTCTGAAGCGGCAAATTTATTTGTTTTTTTGCTCATTATTAAGAGTAATATAGATCGTCAACGTTTGATTTTAAGAATCTCCATGTAGCGAAAATGGTACTTAAAACAGAAATAAAAATTCCTACTCCAAGCACTAAAACAATCAGCCAGAAATACTGGTTGTTATCCTGTACGAAAGCCGAACCAATCTGACTTGTAAAATAATACCAAACTCCTCCCAGTGCCAGAAGTCCAATCACTGATCCGATAGCCCCTAAAATAATGGCTTCGATGATAAACGGCTTAAGGATGAATCTTCTTTTTGCTCCAACGAGCTGCATGGTTTTAATGATAAATCTTTTGGAGAATATTTTAAGTCTGATCGAGTTGTTGATCAGTACTACTGCCAAGACAAGAAACAGAATAGAGAATCCCAGGATCCACTTAAGGATTCTGCTTAGATTATTGTAAACATCCACCATCAAAGTGCTGTCATTCTTAACATCTACAATACCCGGAACAGCTTTGATCACTTTAATTGCCCCGTCAATTTTTGCAGGATCTACGTATTCTGGCTTTAATGCAACTTCGATGGATGAAGGGAAAATATTTTCCTCAAAAAGTGCATCGCTGTCTATCCCCATTGTTTTTTTGGCTTCTTGAGCCGCCATGTCCCGTGAGATATACGTTGCTTTTTTTACAGGAGCTAAGGTCTGTACCTTTTTAAAAGTTTCTTCCTCCAGTTTTGCAATCTTTACAGAATCTTTTGCATCGTAGTTTTCATCAAAATAAGCATTTACTACCAGCTGCTCTTTAATATAGTCAGAATACTTTTGGGCATTAATTAAAATAAGCCCCATTAATCCTAACAAAAATAACACTAATGCGATACTTATTACGACTGTAATATTGCTTGACCGAAGCCTTTTCTTATTAAACTCATCTACAGATTTAGCCATTAATATTAAAATTTTTGGCTAAATTAGAAAAAATCTTCCGAAATTTGGGGAGAAATAAAGAAAATCATTGTTAATAAAATCATAAAAAACTTTGAGTGTAAAAGCAAAAAAACATCTTGGACAGCACTTTCTGACAGATGAAAATATCGCGAGAAAAATCGTGGAGGGTCTTAGTTTTGAAGACTATAAAAATGTCATGGAAGTAGGTCCCGGAATGGGCGTCCTTACCAAATATCTGTTTGAAAAAGAACAGACTATCTATCTGGCAGAGATAGACACCGAATCTATTGAATACCTGAAAAAGAACTATTCAAAGATTACAGAAAATACTTTTGTAGGAGATTTTCTGAAACAGGACTTCCATTTTATCAATGGAGAGCAGCTTGCCATTATTGGTAACTTTCCTTATAATATCTCTTCGCAGATCCTTTTTAAGATTGTTGATTATTATCAGCAGATTCCTGAAATGGTAGGAATGTTCCAGAAAGAAGTTGCGGAAAGAACAGCTGCAGTACCCAGAACTAAAGATTACGGTATTCTTTCTGTTCTGATCCAGGCCTATTATGATGTTTCTTATCTGTTTACCGTTCATGAAAATGTGTTCAATCCACCTCCGAAAGTAAAATCAGGAGTCATCCGACTGACCAGAAATCCAAAAGAAGGTCTGGCCGGAAACGAGGTTCTTTTTAAGCAGATTGTAAAGGCAGGGTTTAACCAGAGAAGAAAAAAGCTTTCAAACTCATTGAAAATATTGAATATTCCTGAAGCTTTAAAAACCCACGAATTTTTGGACAAGAGGGCGGAAGAGCTCAGCGTTCTGGATTTTATAGGCTTTGCTAATCTCTGGAAACAAAATCAATAAGTAGTCTATTTCAAAAAAATAAAAAGCCTTTCAAGTAAACTTGAAAGGCTTTTCTATGTATGATTTCTGTATCTTATTCTCGATTCTTAAGCATGATCCATCCGGACCAGTTCATCTGAATTTTTGACTTAGGATATTCGAAATTAAATTTATACCAGTAAGTTGCTGTAGAAAGTTTTTTTCCACCCACTGTTCCGTCCCATACAGGTTTTTCTTTAGAGAATCTAAACATTTCCACTCCATATCTGTCAAAAACAGATCCTGTGAAATTTTTGAATCCAACCAATGCTGTAAGGTCCAGAATATCATTTACACCATCATCATTAGGTGTAATGATATTATTGATCTGCAGCGTATAGAAATCAAAGGTTCCCACACAATGAGTTCCTACTCTTCTCACCAATACGGTATAATTTGTATTGTCCAAAAGGTTGGTGAAAATATTTGACTCCTGCCACGTGATTCCATTGTCGATAGAATATTCTAAAGTACTTGGGGTATTATTCATCATGGGATTTTCCGCAATAATCATCACGGTTTTTTTAGCACTTTCATAATTCACTGCTGTCACGAAAGGAGTGGCTGCACCACCTACTTTCGCGGTGAAGATCTTTTTACAGAAGCCGTTATCCACTTCTACCGTATAAACACCCCAGCTGTCTGCAGTGATAGTTTGTGTTGTAGCTCCGGTACTCCATAAGTATTTATAATTAGGTCCAGCACCTGCATCTAAAGTAACTCGATCACCCAGACACATTTCCACATCTTTTAAAGGTGAAGTGATCTCTGGGGTAACCTCTACGGTTATGGTAGCAGGATTTAAAGAACGACAGCCTTTTGTCCCCACTGCATACACAGAAAATGTTGTAGTCTGATACAAAGTTACAGTTTGTGTATTGCCTGTACCCGGAAAATTAACCCATTGATAAGTAACACCTCCCTCAGCCGTAAGAGTTACCGCTTCTCCCGGACATATTTTAATTCTGGAAGATTTTATCCCTGCCTTAGGCGTAGTTTCTTTTAGTAGCTTTAATTCTATCATCTTGCTGCAGAAACCTCCGTTTGAAACTACAACATACAGAATCTGCCCATCTGTACCGTTATAATTTAAAATATTCTGAATATAGTTATTATTCTGAGCCACAGCATCAGCCTGATTTACATAGAATCTGAATACAGCTCCCTGTGTCGGGCTTATTGACGGCATAGCATTCGTCAGGTCAAAAGTAGTAATATCCGGCGTAGAACACAGTAAAAGTGTTGCATCCTGGGCCTGCGGAGTGGTTCCCCCGTGAATTTCTATGGTTGCTTTACCCGGACAAGGGTTTCCGGGAACACTTACTTCGATAGTATATGTTCCTGGCTGTACAGCCGTAATCGTATTGGTAGTGGCACCAGCTACCGGAGCTCCGTTGAGGTACCATTGGTATAATAAGTTAGGGTCACTTACTGATGCTGTAATTATCTGCGGTTCATTATCGCAGACATTGATTTCTGAAGGTAATGTAGCACCGCTGGGATCCAGAAGTTCTACACCGATATTAAATGATCCTCCTTCCAGAAATACAGCAGAATCCCAGCCATGATCTTCAAAGCTTCCCGGTGCATAATCGGCAACAACCATTTTAAAGTGATATTCCTGCCCTGCCATTACAGTCGCAGTTGCAGTAAGAGGAATTGTTCTTCCTTCAAAATTGGTTTCAACATTGCCTGTATTATATCCTGCAAAATACTGTTCATTAACTGCAGCACAACCGCCACCGCCAGGAATTAACGGGTGGATATTCGTAATACTTACAGGACCGGCACCGTTTGGAAGCACCGCCATATTCTGATAAGGTCCTCCAGATGTCGGTCTAAGCAAAATAGCAAAAGCATCTGCATACTGACATGGGAATGAGCCGGAGTACTCCTCCGAAGCCAAAATATAATTAAATTTGATCTGTGATGTTGTAGGGGTAAAGTCAAATTCCAAAAGAACACCATCCGTCAGCGTTCCGGTAGATCCAATAGCCTGTGCAAGATCTGAATCTGTACCGCCACCATTATTATCACTCAGGTTTCCTTCAGGTCCGTTTCCTGCTCTTCTTGCTTTTCCTGTAGAAAGTACAATCCCGTCTTTGAAAGGAAAATTGGTAGTTCCTTTATGAAAATATCCCCAGGATCTGTCTGCATCGCTCACAGCATGGTTAGGTGTAATTTTCACATTGGATACTGCAGGCGTTACACAAGTATTTGTTCCTGAAGAGATAAGGACATCTTTCACCAGCTGCGTAATAGAATAGCTGGATTCCGCATACCCCGGAGTATTCACATCAATAAAATTGCCCGCTTTTTGAGTAACTGATCCTGCAGGCTTATCTTTAGGAGGTTTTCGGGGGCCTGTTGTTTGTGAAAATAAAAATGTCGAAACGACTAAGAAAAATAAAATGAATAGTAGATTTCTTCGCATAATACTTTTGTTTCAACAAATTTAATTTATTTCCAAATATATCCTATATTTTTTATAAAATTTTTAATATAAAAAAAACAAACCTCCCAAATATGGAAGGTTTATCTATTAGTTTCTGTTTTTTAGCAATATCCAGCCTGATCTCTGTTCCAGCTTTTTGCTGGCCGGATTCTCCCACTGTACTTTATACCAGTAAGTGCCTGTAGGCAGGTTCATTCCTTTTAAAGAACCTGTCCAGACAGCATCGGTTTTGGTTGCCCGGAAAAGTTCTGCACCATACCGGTCAAAAACTGATGCTGCAAAGTTATTATATCCCCTAAGTCCTGAGAAATCTATTGTGTCATTTACTCCATCCATATTAGGTGTTATGGCATTACTGATTACAAATGTGAAATAATCCAGTGAGGTACTACAATTTGCATCTTTTACCCTTACCATCACATGGTAGTTTGTATTATTTAAGACATTATAAAATATATTGGACGACTGCCATACCACACCTCCATCTATTGAATATTCCAATTCACCTCCCGTAGGGTTGCTTGATGTAAGGGTAAGCACATGATTATCATATACTATATTTGTAAACTGAGGGAGATCTGGATTTAATAATTTTCCGGTGAAAGTCTTAGAACATACTCCATTACTGATGGTAACGGTATAGGTTCCGGGAACATTGGTCGATATAGTCTGGGTAGTTGCACCTGTGCTCCATAAATAAGTATAGTTAGTACCTGCACCAGCATCTAGAACCCCTGTATCGCCGGCACATACATATACATCCTCTAATGTAGATACAATAGCCGGTACCACCTCAATGGTCACCTTTGCAGGCAGTACAGAACTACAACCATTACCTCCTAATGCATACACTGAGTATTCCGTAGTAACGGTTGGCGAAACCACCTGAGTATTTCCGTTTCCGGGAAGGCCTACCCAGTTATAGGTAATTCCTCCGGTAGCCGTAAGAGTAACGGATTCTCCCACACATATTTTTGATTTGGATGCGGATATGCCTGCTGTTGGTGGCCCAACTATTACAGTAACCGTTGCCGGGGTTGCAGAAACACATCCGTTAGCTGCTACTGCAAATACTTCATAAACGGTAGTAACAACCGGAGAAACCACCTGGGTATTTCCGTTTCCGGGAAGGCCCGTCCAGTTATAGGTTGCACCTCCTGAAGCAGTTAGCGTTACTGATTCTCCGACACATATTCTGGGTTGAGAGGAAACAAGAGTAGCCGTTGGCAATGTTGTATTTTGCGTTACGGTAACTGTTGCTGTATAGGTACAGGTTAAATTTCCCGGCTGGGATACATTGGTAACTGTAAGTGTATAGGTCCCTCCTGCATTCACTACAGGATTAAGCGTATTGGCACCTGACACTATATTTCCCCCTCCTGCTGCTGTCCATGCAATAGTAGATCCAGCAGGCACTACAGATGCCGAAGCATTTAATGTAGTCTGAGGGGTTGTACAGGTTATTTCCTGCGGTGCTGCTATCGTAAGTGTTGTTTCGGCTGTTCTTAGTAACTGAAGGGAAACTACATAATGACATCCTCCGTTTTTCACTAATACATATATAGTCTGATTTCCCGGTGGCGAATAGGTTGTTGGCGCTGCAATAAAATTAGCATTTCCCGCAAGAGCATCAGCCTGATTGATATAATAGGTAAAAGTAACACCTGCTCCTGCAGAAGTGATCTGACTCTGAGCAGTTGTCAGGTCATAGGTAAGTCCCGGAGCATAACATTTATGTAATATAGCATTCTGTACAGTGATGGGCTGTGAAACTTCAATAGTGATTGTAGCAGGATTTTGAGATACACATCCATTGGCTCCTACAGCACTTACTGTATACGTAGTAGTTGCAGTAGGTGATACTGTCTGAGTATTGCCTGTTCCGGGAAGGCCCGTCCAATTATAAGTAGTACCTCCTGAAGCAGTTAAAGTTACCGATTCACCACTACATATCTGTGTTTTACTTGCTGTAAGTCCGGTTACAGGTGGAGCACTGTCTCCTGTAACTGTAACATTAGCAACAGCGGTACAGGTAACAGGTCCCGGCTGATACGTTTTTGATATTGTTAAAGTATAAGTCCCCGGAGCATTGATAACCGGAGTTAGTGTATTTCCTCCTGAAATGATATTTCCTCCGGTTGTCGTCCAGTTAAAAGTAGATCCCGCAGGATAAACAGAAGCTGAAGCATCTAAAGTGGTCTGCGAGCTGGCACAGGTTAATACCGCGGGCGGCAAAATTGATGCAGTCATCTGAGGTGCTTTTATCAGCTGCAACTCTGCTACCTTGAAACAGAAGCCATTTTTAACACGAACATATACTGTTTGTCCTCCAGGGCTTGAATAGGTGGCAGGGCTGGGAATGGTATTTGCATTTCCGGCAAGCGCATCTGCCTGGTTTAAGTAGTATGTAAATGTTGCACCAGGGGTTGTACTTATAGAAGCGTCTGCAGAAGGTAAATTAAAGGTTACATTTCCAGCAGCGTAACAGGCTGTCAGGGTCGCATTCTGTACGGTAGGGGAAGTTCCTCCAACTACTGTAATGGTTCCCGTTCCCGGGCATGTGTTTCCCTGGATGAATACCTGAACACTGTATACACCTGGTTGCGTAGCAGTATAACTAGCTCCGGTTTGACCGGGAATAGGGTTATTATTTAAGAACCATTGATAAGTAACGTTAGGAACCTGAACAGAGGCTGTAAATGTCTGAGGTGCATTATCGCACATATAGACTGTATCAGGAAGCTGCACTCCGGCAGGATCGAGAATTTTCACACCTATGTCGAATGATCCCGCTTCCAGAAATACAGCTGAGTCATAACTCCTGTCACTAAAATCTGCCAAGACCATTTTGAAGTGATAGGTCTGGCCTGGAATTACAGTCGCTTTTGCAGTCAAAGGGACGGTACGTCCATCAAAGTTAGTTTCAACAATAGGGTTATTGATTCCTGCGAAATACTGTTCGTTTATAGGGCCACAGCCAGAACTTCCGGAAATTGCAGGATGTATGTTAGTTACACTCACGGGGCCTGCTCCGTTAGGAAGTACTGCGAGATTCGTATAATTAGGATCAGTTGCTTTTTTTAACAGTAAAGCAAATCCGTCTGATTTGGTACATGCAAACTGGAATGCGGGAGCATATTCTTTGGAAGCAAACAGGTATCTGAATGTAACCTCTGTAGAAGCCGGTACAAAATCAAATTCTATGTAGGTAGCATCTCTCAGTTCACCATTATTGATTCCCAAAGCCGCAGCCAGATCTGTATCTCCAAAAGTATTCAGACCGTCACTTAAAATTCCCTGATAACTGTTACCTGCTTTTGCAACGTATCCGGTGGAAAGAACAATTCCTTTTGCAAAAGGAAAAGCTGTGGTTCCTTTATTAAAAAACCCCCAGCTTCGGCCAGGATCATTTATTGATAAATTGGGGGAAACAGTGACGTTACTTACATTGGACGTGGAACAGGCTCCTCCGGAAATCAATACGTCTTTTACCAGCTGTGTAATGCTGTAGCCGGACTCCGGATAATTGGGTGTATTTACATCTATAAAAACACCTGCTTTCATAGAGGCGGCACTAGCTTTTTTTGCAGGTATCGCTGCTCTGTCTGTGTTTTGAGCAAAAACCAAACTGCCGATGAATGCAAAAAATAACGCCAAAAATAAATTTCCAATCCTCCTATTTAACATTTTATAGTATTTTAAACAAAAATACTATTTTTTTTGATTGAAACTTAATTTAGCACAATTTACATTATCACTAATGCAAGTTTATTTATTCAGCAATATAAATTTGCTTTGTTTGAAAATAATAAGAAAGGCTGACAAAAATGCCAGCCTTTCTATAAATTATATAAAAGATTATTCTAAGTTTTTAAGAAGAATCCATCCTGTTTTCACTGCTGTCTGTTTGCTGGCAGGATCCTGATAGGTTACCTGATACCAGTAAGATGCAGTTGGGAGACGTTTTCCCTGGAAATAGCCATCCCAATACGGCCTTGTTTTTCCGGCTTTGAACACTTCCCTTCCGTAACGGTCAAAAACGAACCCTTGAAAATCTTTGTAACTGCTTACTCCGCTAAAGTCAATAATATCATTTACGTTGTCTCCGTTTGGTGTGATTACATTTTTCATAACAAATGTAAAGTATTCCAGAAATCCTACGCAGCTGGTATTTTTCACTTTGACACGGATGGATATTACAGTATTTTTAGGAACATTGGAGAATACATTGGACGCCTGCCAGGTAAAGCCGTTGTCTACAGAATATTCTAATGTACCGTTACTAGGATTACTTGCTGTAAGAACCATTGTTCCGCTGTCGTTATAATCAACTTTTATAATTTCGGGAACTACAGCGCGTATTACCTGGGTTTTAAATTCTTTTAAACATACCCCGTTACTGATCATAACGGTATATTCACCCGGAGTTGATACGGTAATGCCCTGGGTGGTTTCTCCTGTACTCCATTCATAGGTATAACCCGGTCCTGATCCGGCATCCAAAAGGATCATATCCCCTTCACAGATCTGCCCTCCTTTTAGTGTAGATACGATAGCAGGAACTACATCAATGGTAATGGATGCGGGTTGTAGGGATTTACAGCCCTGTGCACCAATAGCATATACGGTATAGGTTGTTGTCTGGGTTGGGTTTACCGTTCTTACTCCCCCGGTAGAAGAAGTATCTCCCCATTGATAGGTTACACCGCCTCCCGCTGTTAATATCAGAGATTCTCCTTCGCAGATCCTCATTCTCGGAGCAGTAATCTGGGCAACAGGTGTTTCTTCTCTTCTTAGCGTCAGGGTCACAATTTTGCTACAAAATGCACCATTGGAAACGACTACATAAATAATCTGTCCATCGGTACCATTGTAGTTGGTAAGATTGGTAATAAAGCTGTTGTTTTGAGCTTGCGCATCCGCCTGATTGGCATAAAAACGAAATACGGCGCCTGGTGTTGTACTTATCTGTGGTTTTGCATCTTCTAAATTAAAAGTGCTCAGAGTAGGAGTAGCGCAAAGCTTCAATATTGCATTCTGAGCCGTCGGAGAAGTTCCGCCTATAATGGTAATGCTTGCTTTCTGACATTCTGTTCCGCCCACAAAAGTTTTTACTTCATATACTCCGGGTGAAGTGGCTATATATACAGCACTGGTTGCGTTAGGAATTACCACACCGTTTTTGTACCATTTGTAGGTCATTCCCGGCACGGTTGACACCTGTGCTTTTAAAGTCTGTGGTGTATTATCACACATATTCAGAGTTTCCCCCAAAGGATTTCCGTTACCATCTACGATGGTCATTCCGATGTCAAATGATCCACCCTGCAAAAAAACTGCAGAATCATAACTATTATCCACCGCATCTGCCATCACCATTTTAAAATGATAGGTCTGCCCCGGAACAACTGTGGCCACTGCCGTAAGAGGTATGGTTCTTCCTATGAAATTGGTTTCGATATTCTGCGTATTCAATCCGCCGAAGTACTGCTCATTAATGGTTTCTCCATCACACCCTACTCCCAGTGGTACAATATTAAGAACACTTACCGGTCCTGCTCCGTTGGGAAGAACGGCTAAATTTTCATAGGTTGGGTCCCCAACTTTTTTCAGAAGGAGAGCAAAACCGTCTGCAAAATCACCACATGGGAATCCACTTGTATATTCTTCTGAGGCAAATAAATAATTAAATTTTACCTGGTTGCTGTTCGGGACGAAATCAAATTCCAGAGACACAACATCTTTGAGGTCATCCGGTGGATTAATCGCGGCTACCAGATCAGGGTCATTCATCCCGGCTCCAGGAACAATATCGCTTAATGTGGATGCTTCCAATCCATTTCCAGCTCTTCTTGCTTTACCGGAAACAAGCACAACTCCGTCGGTAAAAGGAAAATTAGTGGTTCCTTTATGAAAATATCCCCATGCTCTTTCTGTATCTGTTGGCGGCTGATTGGGTGATATGGTTACATTGCTCACATTGGGAGCCGCACAGACAGATCCTCCGGAAATCAGTACATTTTTTACCAGCTGATCTATGGTGAACGCGGAAGGCGCATAAGTAGGTACATTTACATCAATAAATGCCCCGGCTTTTTTACTCTGGGTGCTAAACTTTTCGAGCTGCGGCTTTCTGTTCATTTTCTGGGAAAAAGCAGAAACAGAAGCCAATAGAAACATTGTAACTAAAAAGTAATTATTCAGTCTATAATTGAACATTTTATTTTTATTTGTTCAAATGTAACAAAAATATCAATAAAAAACACTCTTTTTCAGTCAATTCAATTAATTTAACATCTATATTAATAATAAATTTATTTTATAATTACATATTCCACAAAATTAGTAGAATTTAATTTTTAAACTTTGAAATGTGCATAAAAAAACAGACCACCTATACGGATGGCCTGCTTTTAATCTTGAAAACTACGTTCAATTATAATTTATATTAAGAAAATTAAGGATAATAGGCTGGAAGCTTGAATAGGGAGACTGGAAGTTACTATCAGACCTACAATTTCTGACGTTATCGTAAAATTTGATGAAGCAGTCTTTAAAGGAATAATAAATTACAGGGTTGTAACTGGTTTTTCAACCTCAACTTACTTCCCTCTCCCGGCTTCCTTACTTATTAAAAACAGAATATCTTAACCCGAACTCAGGTTATATTATTCCTTTTTCAGCTGATCTATTTCTGTCTGTAGCTGGCTGATGATATCTTTTAAAGCTTTGATTTCATTCTTATTGGAATTGACATTGCTTTTCAGAATGACATTCTTGGCCCTTTCATTATGGTCTTCCTCATCTTCGTCTTCGTTGATCTCTTCAATATCTTCCTGGATGTCTTCAATGTCTTCATTAATCTCCTCGATATCCTCGCTGATCTCTTCAATATCTTCGCTGATCTCTTCGATATCTTCCTGAATGTCTTCAATATCTTCCTGGATATCTTCAATCTTTTCGTGACTTTTGTTCACGGACATCTGAATAAAAATAGCCAGATAAATGGCCTCCAGAGAAACTACCGTTGTAAGGATCAGAAGCATCTTATCAAACTCAACGATATTGAGCATCGGCAAAAGAAATGAGGTGATAAAAAATAAAGTATGAACAATGAGTGACGGGATAGAACCTACCCACCATGTAATGCCGTTCGCTATTTTTTCTAAAGCGTCTATTTTTTCAGTTTCTTTTTTCATCGTTTCTTAGTGTTATAAGAGTTCTTTGGTCACTCCAAGCCCAAATAGGGCGAAATCATATTTAGCCGGATCATTTTCATCAAATTTCCTGATGGCTACGTCCAGTTCTTCTACGGTTTTCCAGTCGTTCTGTGTTCTGGAAACCAGTCCAAGCTTTCTGGAAATATTTCCCGTATGTACATCTAACGGGATCGAAAGATATTTCTGATCTATATTTTCCCAAATACCAAAATCTACGCCATGTTTGTCTTTTCGCACCATCCACCGCAGAAACATTATAATTCTTTTGGAGGAAGAGTTTTTATAAGGCGAGCTGATATGTTTGTGGCTTCTGTGCTTTTCAGGTTCCAGAAAACGGCTTCTGAACCTTTCAATAGCATGCTGAAAATTAGTTTCCTGATCGTTTACTTTAAATAAGTTTTCCAGGCTCTCATTTTCTTTATAAATCTTGTTGAACTGCCTGATGAAGTAAGCAAAATCCTGACCGTTAAAAGTTCTGTGGATACTTTTGTTCTGAAGGATATCCAGATCTTTTTCAGAATAATTCAATACAAAATCATAAGGTGAATTCCCCATAATATCAAGCATTTTATCTGCAGATTTAATGATTGATTTCCGGTTGCCCCAGGAAATAGTTGCAGCCAAAAAACCTGCAATTTCTATATCCTGCTTTACATTAAAACGGTGCGGGATCTGTATGGGATCATCTTCAATAAAATCGGGGCTGTTGTATTGGTCTGCCTTTTCATTCAAAAAGCTTTTCAATTCTTCAAAATTAAGCATACAGGTTTTAAATTTTTACGCTTTCCAGTGCTTTTGGCAGGAAGGTGTTGGGAAAAACATTTCTGGCTTCGTCCGTAAATACCGTAAGGTCTGCATACCGGTTTGAGAAATGACCCAGGATCAGTTTTCCCACTTCAGCTTTCTGGGCTATCGTTGCCGCTTCCAAAGCTGTTGAATGTCCGGTATAGTCTGCCATTTCTTTCAGGTCATGGAGGAAAGTGGATTCGTGATACAGAACCGTTACATTTTTAATAATCGGAAGTACCGATTCAAGATACCGGGTATCGCTGCAGAAAGCATAGGAAACAGGAGGTGCCGGATCCAAGGTTAATACTTCATTTTTGAGAACATAGCCATCGCTCAGCACAACATCTTTGCCTGCTTTTATATTGTGGTAATCACAGGTTTCTATTTCTTTGTATTTGGCGATTTCCTTCATATTAAGGTGCCTGTCTTTAGGTTTTTCTTTAAAAAGGTAACCGTTACAGTATATTCTGTGATCCAGCGGGATGGTATATACTTCTACCCTGCTGTCTTCATAAATTTTTTCGGAATAGTCTTTGTCCAGCTCGTGATAAACCACTTCAAAACCACGATGCGTTTCCGTAATGGTAAAGATGGTTTCCAGCATTTTTTTGATTCCTTTCGGGCCATAAACATGCAGAGGAATATCCCTTCCGAGCAAACGGAAAGAGGCGATAAGTCCGGGAAGACCGAAACAGTGATCACCGTGAAGATGTGATATAAAGATATGATTGATCTTTGAAAATCTCGCTTTCGCCTTTCTCAGCTGTACCTGGGTTCCTTCTCCGCAATCGATCAGAAAATGTCTCTCTTCCATTTCCAGCAGCTGTGCCGTGGGCGAAGAATTAATGGTCGGAATAGCTGAATTAAAGCCTAATATCGTTAAATAAGTACTCAAATCAATAGTTTATTATAACAAATGTACGACAGAAAATTTAAACATATCTTTTGGATGCCAGTTTAAATACGACCCGCATAGAATTAATTATTCTTTTACTTTAAGGAAGTCAAGAAACAGATCCAATGCCTGTTTGCGGTGACTTATTTTGTTTTTGTCTTCAGGATTCATTTCTGCAAAAGTCCTGTCATGTCCTTCGGGAACAAAGATGGGATCATATCCAAAACCCTTATGTCCTTTATTTTCTGTGAGTAAATTTCCGTGAACTTTTCCTTCAAAATAACGGGCTCCATTCTCGTCATAGTAACATAGAACCGTAATGAAATAGGCTTTTCTATTTTCCTGACCTTCCAGCTCGCTTAAAACCTTTTCGATATTTTTAGCAAAATCATGATCTCCTGCATAACGTGCAGAAAAAATTCCGGGTCTTCCGTCCAAAGCTTCAACAGCAAGTCCGCTGTCGTCTCCCAAACTTGGGATTCCGGTTTTTTCAAAACAGTATTTTGCTTTGATCAGGGCGTTGGCATTGAAAGAGTCGCCATCTTCTACAATTTCTTCATGAATATTATAATCGGTAAGACTTTTTACTGTAAAATGATTTCCCAGGATCTGCTGGATCTCTTCTTTTTTGTGTTCGTTGTGTGTGGCAACCAATAATTCCATATCTATATTCATTTTTGCTCAATTTGTTTTTTCCGTATCATTTACGGTTAATTTTATATCCGAATTTTGTTAAATTTCAGCGTAATGTACTTTATACTTTTTCGTAAAAAGATAATAGAACAAAGAAAAAAGCACAATCCCGACAGCCAGAATAACCCATTCGGAAATTTTAAAAGCGTCTGCAAAGCTCTCACTTTTGGTGTAGGTAACCAGCAATGAAGAACACAGATTATTAAACCCATGCAACAGCATCGGCAGTAATAACGATTTTGTTTTATAGTAAACCAACCCCAATACGCATCCCAGCAATACGGCTCCTACAAACTGCCATGGATTTCCGTGAACCAGCCCAAAAATAACGGATGCATAAAAAATAGCTCTTCGTGGATCTACCCCTTTATTGATAAGTCCTTTCTGGATAATACCCCTGAAAATAATTTCTTCAAAAATAGGGGCCATGATCACGGTCATAATGATCATGATGACCGGTTCAAAAGTCAGCTGCTCCATAAGCTTTGAGAAAAACTCATAGTATTTTCCCCAGAACGGCCCTGTGGTAGGAATAAGAGATGTTATGAATTCTGAAATGAGCATCATACCCATCATCATAGGAAATATCAGGAGGTAGGTAGAAAAATTCGTAGGAGAAAAATTGAAGTTCAGTTTTTTCCCGGTTGAAGGTCTTACAATGAAAAAATCGAAAAAAGCAATAGCAGTCAGAAAACCTGCAGCATTGGTCACCATCAGGAACCAATCTTTCAGTTCGAGGTTTTCCCTAAAAGCAATTTTCCAAAAACTGCCGAAAAAAGAAACAGCCATTGTTCCTATAAATAATCCTGCCACTAAAACAAGACCGCCGATCCATGTAAAGGTAAACTTCGGATACCTGCTATTCTCCATACTTTTTCTCTGTAAGTTTGTAAAAACAAAGATAATTTTTTTGAAAGCCCTAGGCAACTAAAAAAGGAAATTCTTGGACACAGGTACAGTGCCGGATCTGAGTATGGAGAGTGAGAGAATTTTTTAATGGAAATACTGTATTTGAAGATAATTGCATTATTTTCTCCCAACTGTATAATATTAATAATTATCATCCTACATCTTCTCTTGAACCTCTAAAAACCCTATCACTCTCCCACTCTCCCACACTCAAACCCGGATCCCGCAACTTATTCTCCCAAATTATTTGAAACCTCATAAAAAATCCCGATTTTTGCAACTTCAAAATACACTATGTCAGACTTAATCAAAGAAATACAGAAAAGAAAGACTTTCGGGATCATTTCCCACCCGGATGCCGGAAAAACAACTCTTACGGAAAAGTTACTTCTTTTCGGGGGTGCTATCCAGGAAGCCGGTGCGGTAAAATCCAACAAAATAAAAAAAGGAGCTACCTCCGACTTTATGGAAATCGAAAGACAGAGAGGGATCTCTGTAGCGACTTCCGTATTGGCTTTTGAATATAAAGATCACAAGATCAACATCCTGGATACACCAGGTCACAAAGACTTTGCTGAAGATACTTACAGAACTTTAACTGCCGTAGACTCTGTGATCGTTGTCATTGACGTTGCAAAAGGAGTTGAGGAACAGACTGAAAAATTAGTAAAAGTCTGCAGAATGAGAAACATCCCAATGCTTGTTTTCATTAATAAACTGGACCGTGAGGGTAAGGATGCATTTGATCTTCTGGATGAAGTGGAACAGAAATTGGGGTTAAGAGTGGTTCCGCTATCTATCCCAATCGGTATGGGAAGTGATTTCCAGGGTATTTATAATATCTGGGAAAATAATATCCAGCTGTTTCTTGAAGAAAAGAAGCAAAGAGTTGGTGAAACGGTTAAGTTTGACGATATCAATGATCCTTCAATAGATGAGGTGATCGGTGAAAAAGCTGCTCAAAACCTGAGAGATGAGCTTGAGCTTGTACAGTCTGTTTATCCTGAATTCAGCCGCGAAGAATATATGAACGGTGATTTACAGCCGGTTTTCTTTGGTTCGGCTTTAAATAATTTTGGAGTGCGTGAACTATTGGATGCATTTATTGAAATTGCTCCAATGCCACAGCCTAAAGAAAGTGATGTACGACTTGTAAAGCCGGAAGAGAATAATTTTACAGGATTCGTTTTCAAGATCCACGCGAACATGGATCCGAAGCACAGAGACAGACTTGCGTTCGTAAAAATTGTTTCGGGAACATTCAAAAGAAATGAAAATTACCTGTTGGTAAGAGAAGGCAAAAAAATGAAATTCTCTTCCCCTAATGCATTCTTTGCTGATAAAAAAGAGGTTGTGGATGAAAGTTTCCCTGGGGATATTGTTGGTCTTCATGATACAGGAAGTTTCAGGATCGGTGATACGTTAACAGGAGGTGAAAAACTGAGTTTCAAAGGAGTGCCAAGCTTTTCTCCGGAACACTTCCGTTATATCAACAACAGCGATCCGCTTAAAGCTAAACAGTTGGCCAAAGGTATTGATCAGCTGATGGATGAAGGAGTTGCCCAATTATTTACTCTTGAAATGAACGGCAGAAAGATCATCGGAACTGTAGGAGCACTTCAGTATGAGGTTATCCAGTACCGTTTGGAGCATGAATATGGTGCCAAATGTACCTACGAACCTCTTTCTATGCATAAGGCGTGCTGGGTGGAAGCAGATGAAAAATCTGACGAGTTTAAGGAGTTTGCAAGATTAAAGCAGCGTTTCCTTGCCAGAGATAAATATGATCAGCTTGTATTCCTCGCAGATTCTTCGTTTACGATTCACATGACTCAGGAAAAATTCCCGAATGTGAAGCTGCATTTCATCAGTGAATTTCAACAAGACTAAATTGCAATAAAAAATAAAAAACCGTTCATCTGAACGGTTTTTTTATATAATTTATTTGGATAGTTTACTTAGGTATCATCATTAATTTCTTAACAATTTTCTCTCCGTCTACAGTAACATGAATCATATAGGATTCGGTAGGCAAATGTTTTAAGTTAATCTGTTCCAAAAGTTGATCAAATATATATTTGGTCTTTTTAGGAACAATCAGCTTTCCATCCATTGAAAATAATTCGTAGGTAATAACATAAGGACGAAGTGGAACCTGTCTAGGGAAATCAGCTTTGATATACACATACCCATCGTTGGAAGGCACGGGATATATCATCAGTCCCTGGTAAACTCTTGTAGGGACTGTTACCGGATCTCTTGGATTTGGTGGTGGGTTTACTACCACTGATGAATTAATTGTAAAGTTCTGTAAATTGACATTAAAGAATATATTATTAACAGCTTTTACCATAATTCTGGCATTATTGGAAATTGTACCAAGACCGCCTGGAACAGTATAATTATAAGAACCTGTATTAGGAGTGCTTGCCACCAAAACAGTTGGGAACGTGAGACCGCCGTCTTTTGACAACAGGATTGTTACATTAGGTGCGCTTATCGGTGCCGTTGTTGTATTGGCAACATTCCATGTAATTGCATATGACTGACCTTCAGTCCAAACAACGCCAGTAGTATTTTGTGAAGTTACGGTAAACGGGCCTGCAGCTGCATTCACTGTAACTACCATATCATCAGAATTGTTTCCAGAACCTCCCGCTCTATTGTCACGAGTGGTAAACCTGAAGTTATAGGTTCTGGCAACATTTGCTAAAGCTTCTACAGGAATTGCCAAGCCTTGAGTAGTAGTTGCTCCAGCTAATACTGAAGTCATTGTTGGAAAATATCTAATAGGAGTAGTTTGTGGAGTCCAAGATCTGAAAGTAGGACCAGAAGCTTTTGTTGCAGTTGCCGCAGAATTTGCTCCGGTTTGTCCAGCAACAGCTTTATCCATTTGCTCCCAAATATAGGTTAGAGCATCTCCATCTCCGTCAGTGCCTGTTCCTGTAAGCATAAATGGAGTGCCCTTCGGAATGATATAATCTAATCCTGCATCAGCTGTAGGAATAGCATTTCCGGTATTTGTAATTACCGGGCAAGTTTTTGTTTTAATATTATTGGTAATCTGCTGAATACTTATAGCATGAAAAAATGGATCTGAATGTTGTTGCACATCCTGGTTGGTAATCCCTGCATACCCCATAATTGTAGATCCTGAACCGGGCTCCATATTTACCCCTGCTGATTCAATATTATGAGAAAATGTATGATTTCCTCCAAACTGATGCCCCATTTCATGGGCAACATAATCAATATCAAAACTATCACCAGATGGAATAGCATTTGCCGGGGAAGTATATCCACTTCCTTTTGATCCATTGGTACAAACGCAACCAATACAACCAGCATTTCCACCACCACCAGTTGCCCCAAATAAATGGCCGATATCGTAGTTTGCTTCTCCAATCGTCGCAGTTAAAGTATTCTGTAACTGAGCATTCCAGTTATTCATTTGGGCTGAAGGAGAATAAGGATCTGTAGCTGCGTCAGTATAAATTACAGCATTATTGTTTGCAATAATGATCATTCTTGCAGAGAAATCTTTTTCAAAAACCCCATTCACACGAGTCATTGTATTGTTCATCGCTGCCAATGCACCCGCTACTGTTCCTCCGAAATAGGTTGTATATTCACCTGTACAAGATAAGGCTAATCTGAAAGTTCTTAATTTTCCATCATCGGCATTGGGTCTTGCCGTAAGATCAGAATTATCCAGGCCTTTTTGAGCAACATCCAGCACAGTACATTCAAACTTATCTAAACTCTCTTTTTTATCTGATTTTTTATAAACAACATAAGTTGAAAGGTCTTTTGTATATGGCTCGATAAAAACCGCTGATTTGTTTCCATAAATCTCCATTGAAGATAATCCCAATGGTGAAATACTGAAATAAATAGTAGAACTAGGGTCATCATCACCTACACCAACATAAGATTTAATATCCGGATATTTTGCTGCTAATTCAGGATCGAAATTTGAGTTTTCTCTTACTTTGAAACTTTCAAGGTTGCCATTAGAATTTGGGAAAGAAACAATAACATCAGACTTTCCTTTAACAGCAAATCTTTTGGGTGCTTTCGCTAAAACATTCTTTAAATTATCAAAATCAAGATTATAAATTTTGGGGTGAAGAATGCTGGTCTTATTTTCAAAGATTTCCGAAGTATTTTTTTGAGACGCTTCCTTCCAAAGTCTGCTTGTTTGTGCTAAAAAAACATTGGAAATAAGAAATATCCCCATCAAAAGTATTTGTTTTTTCATATAGTTTTTCTTTTTTTTAAACTTATTATTACTGTGCTTATCTTTTTAATATTAAATAATATAATTTCATCAACAACAAATGTGGATCATTACACTATTAAAAATGAGAACAAAATACACTCCTTTCATTATAAAAATCTTAAAAAGCAAATGTAAATATTATAATATTCAGAATCAGCATTTGAATGTTATTTTTCAAAAAAAATGTTAAATTATTATAAAACAATCCCAAAATATAATAAACCATTGCCACTATCAGGTAGAAAAAAATACCAAGTACTAATAAAAAAACAGCTTACTCTTCTACTCATTTTTCATAAAGCTTTATTTTTTTAACCTCATAATTATAAAAAATTAATCATTTAATTTATTGTTGAAGATAATTTTCATCCATTCTGTTTTTGTAAATCTTTTGTAAAACAGATCCAATGCAATGATTTTCAATCCATTAAAATTTTACCGGAATAATACTTTCTATTTACAAAAGTATGCTTCTGTTCACCACTAATTTTACATCATCAAAAAAATTAATGTTATGAAAAAGTACCTATTACTGGTGGCTGTATCCAGCACTTTCATTATGTGTAAAAAAGCAGAAGCGACAAAATCTCAAATAGAAGATACTATTCATACGGCAGACAGTACGGCTGCTGCAGTAAATGAAACTATCAATTCCATAAACAATACTGCGGACAAGGTTCTGGATTCTGCTAACGTCAGAATAAAAGATTTTGAAGATGCCAAAGGCGAAATTCAGCAGAAAATAGAAAATACGTCTAAGATGGTTGACTCTTTAACCGATAAAATTGCTTCAACAAAACTGGAATCGAAGATTGAGAAAAAAGATTCGGCACAGAAAAAAGCCGAAAAAATTGTGGTGAATGTCCCTGCTCCAAAAGTAATTAAAGAAACCCAAATTGTTTATAAGGACAAACCTCAGAATGATGCTTATGAGCTTAAAAATAAGATGGTGAAAACAGCTATTCTTTCTATAAAAGCTGACCATGCAGAAACGGTAAAGGAACTTGTAAAAGATGAAATCATAAAAAATAATGGTTATGTAAAAAGCGAAGAGCTTTCTTATGTTACGACAGAAGCAGCCAACAGAAACTCTTCGTACGAAGAAAACAACCAAAAGGTATATTATATGGACGTTAAAGTTCCTATCCGTAATTTTGACAGTTTAATGAATGACCTAAGTGAGATTGGAGATATTGAAACTAAAAGTATACAGGTTTCCGGAAACAACTACGCAGAGAATACCCTATGTACAATAACCGTGACTCTTACTGATAAATCGAGTTTCGAAAAAGAACCTAAAACTTTCGGCGAAAAATCACTGGCAGCAGTTTCATCAGGATGGAATGTGATCACATCGGTCTTTCTTTTCATTCTTCCGCTCTGGCCATTATTCCTGATCGGCGGAATAGGATACTATTTCTACAAAAAGAAAAATAAAAAAACCACGGACAACAATCTCCAATAAAACAAAATCCATCGAAAGATGGATTTTTTAATATTATTTTAATAAAAATCAAATCCCTGCCGAATTTGTTCTTTGTATATTTAAATATTCGTGGTTGATGGTATTGGTCAGTTACGGAAGTTATTTCGCAGGAATTTAAATAAGTATGTATTTAATCAACAGGATACACCATGTATTCAGCCTGGTTAAAGGTATATTATAAAAGTGGTTTGTAATAAGAAAGGCTCCCGATGGGAGCCTTTCGCTATTTCATGTTCACTATTTTGTCTACGATAAACTTTGTGTTTCCTCTCCACGGAAGTGCTCCATTGTATTCCTTATAATGAAGATCGAAAGTTTTGCCGCTGTTGGTTTCCAGCTGTTTAAAAATTTCAGGATCTTTTACCGAAAATTCAAATTCATAGCTTGTAATGGTTCCTGTTTTTCCTTTTCCAAAACCTTCCTGGATGAGTTTTCCTTCATAGGTTTTGAAAACATAGCCTTTTTTCATGGCATAATTCAGATAGCCGGACTTTACTCCTTCTCCAAAGACGAAATAGTATTTATACCATACCGTTACCCCTATCAGAAGAAGTATTACCCCGAGGCTGATCCACAAAGTTTTTTTCATAAGCAGTGTGTTTTTATATTAATTTATTTGGCGATGCTTCTGGAAATCACAATTTTCTGAATCTCCGAAGTACCTTCGTAGATCTGCGTGATCTTCGCATCTCTCATCATTCTTTCTACGTGGTATTCTTTCACATATCCGTATCCTCCGTGGATCTGTACTGCCTCAATGGTAGTATCCATTGCCACCTGGGAAGCGTATAATTTTGCCATTGCACCGCTTTCAGAGATATCTTTACCGGCATCTTTCTCACATGCGGCTTTGAAACATAACATTCTTGCTGCAGTAATCTGGGTAGCCATATCTGCTAATTTAAATGCAATTGCCTGGTGATTAATGATTTCAGTTTTGAAAGCTTTTCTTGTTTTGGCATATTTTAAAGCCAGTTCATAAGCTCCTGAAGCAATACCCAATGCCTGAGAAGCAATACCGATTCTTCCTCCGTTCAATACTGCCATAGCAAAATTGAATCCGAATCCGTCTTCCCCGATTCTGTTTTCCTTAGGTACTTTTACGTTATTGAAGATCAAAGAGTGCGTATCACTTCCTCTGATTCCCAGTTTATCTTCCTTCACACCAACTTCAAAACCTTCCCATCCTCTTTCAACGATGAAAGCGTTAATTCCTTTATGTTTTTTCTCAGGATCTGTCTGTGCGATAACAATATAGTAAGAAGCCGTACCACCGTTCGTGATCCAGTTCTTAATACCATTTAAAAGATAATAATCTCCCTTATCTTCTGCGGTTGTTTTTTGGGAAGTAGCATCAGAACCTGCTTCAGGCTCAGATAATGCAAAAGCGCCAATTACTTTTCCACTGGCAAGAGGAGTAAGATATTTCACTTTCTGTTCTTCGGAAGCAAATTTTTCAAGACCTGCACATACCAGAGAGTTATTTACGGACATTACCACAGCTGCAGAAGCATCTATTTTTGCGATCTCCTCCATTGCCAAAACGTAAGAAACGCTATCCATCCCTGCTCCTCCGTACTTAGGATCTACCATCATTCCCAAAAGCCCCATTTCACCCATTTTCTTTACTTGCTCTGTAGGAAATTTCTGATCGCGGTCTCTTTCTATAACTTCAGGTAATAGTTCATTTTGTGCAAAATCTCTTGCAGCCTGCTGAATCATCAGCTGTTCTTCCGATAAATTAAAGTCCATAAAAAATAATAATTAGTAGCCGTAAATTTACACTTTTTAACCAAATCTGAAAATAGAATTGGAAGTAAGGGATAGACTCCTTTAAATTTCCGCAGAATAATTGGTAAAAGCCCCTAATATTATGGCAGGCATTCAATTAATTGTCAATTGATGATTTCTGATTACTACAGTTAAAAAAAATGCTTATATTTAAAATTCTTTAAAAATTGCTTAAAAAATCATGACAATCAAAAGATTATTCGATATTCCACATTATGCTTTGGAGAAATTTCCTAAAGCAGATATGTTTGTGACCAAATATCAGGGTGAATGGAAAAAAACCTCAACGTTAGAATTTATCAATCAGGGAAATAAAATATCCAGGGGGCTTTTGAAGCTGGGTATAAAACCTGGTGACAAGATTGCTCTGATCACCACCAATTCCCGTACGGAATGGGCAGTTATGGATTTTGGACTATCTCAAATCGGTGTGGTTTCCGTTCCGGTTTATCCGAGTATTTCTGCTGAAGATTATGAGTTCATATTTAATAATGCTGAAATACAGTATTGTTTTGTATCTGATAAAGAATTGCTTAATAAAGTAATGAAGGTGAAACATAATATCCCTTCACTACAGGGGATTTTCACTTTTGATACGATAAGCGGGGCAGCCAACTGGAGAGAAATTCTGGATCTTGGTGAGGACGATTCTACCCAGATTGAGGTGGAGGATCTTTCCAATGCCATCAATTCTGAGGATCTGGCTACCATTATTTACACTTCAGGCACTACAGGAAGACCGAAAGGAGTAATGCTGACCCATCATAATATTGTTTCTAACGTTTTAGGCTCTGTTCCTAGAATTCCTAAGAAAAAAAGCCTGGATTACAAGGATACGAGGGTGCTGAGCTTCCTTCCTATATGCCATATTTTTGAAAGGATGCTTTTTTATCTTTTCCAGTATAATGGTTTTTCGGTTTATTTCGCTGAAAGCATTGATAAAATGGGAGAAAATGTAAAAGAAGTAAAACCGCATTATATGAGTGTGGTACCCAGGCTGGTGGAAAAGGTATATGATAAAATTTACAACACAGGTTCTTCAGCCGGCGGGCTAAAATCAAAGATATTCTTCTGGGCTTTGAATCTGATCAGCAAGAAAAAAGAAATCTCCAAACCTTCAGGATTGCAGGGAATTATTGCAGATAAGCTGGTATTTTCTAAATGGAGAGAAGGTCTGGGTGGAGAAATCATTACTTTAGTTTCCGGTTCTGCAGCTTTATCGACAAGATTAAACCTGATGTTTCAGAATGCCGGTATTCCTATTTTAGAAGGATATGGCTTAACCGAAACTTCGCCGGTTATTTCTGTAAACAGTTTTGATAAAATGAAGATCGGTACCGTGGGCAGACCATTGGACAACCTTCAGGTAAAAATCCAGGAAGATGGTGAAATTACAGTAAAAGGACCTTCTGTCTTTAAAGGCTATTTTAAAGCTGAAACTATGACAAAAGAAGCTTTTACTGAAGACGGATTTTTCAAAACAGGAGATATTGGACATATCGACAGTGAAGGATTCCTGCAGATCACTGACCGTAAAAAAGAGATGTTTAAAACTTCAGGCGGAAAATACATTGCCCCTCAGACGATTGAAAACCAGGCAAAAGCTTCAAAATTCATTGAACAGATCATGGTAGTAGGAGACGGCGAAAAAATGCCGTGTGCTTTGGTACAGCCTGATTTTGAGTTTGCTAAAAGCTGGGCAATGAGAAATAATCTGAATATAGGCTCTACCCCTGCAGAAATTGCAAAAAGCCCTGAATTAAAGGAAAGAATTGAAAAGGAGATGGAAAATATCAATGAGCATCTCGGAAACTGGGAAAAGATCAAAAAAATCGAACTGACCCCTGAGATATGGGCCATTGATACAGGACTGCTTACTCCTACCTTAAAGCTTAAAAGAAAAGCAATAAAAGAGAAATTCATAGATCTGTATAATAAAATGTACGAGCATCAAGAGTAAAAATACAATAAGCTGTTTCAGAAATGAAGCAGCTTTTTTAATATCCTTATATTGTGACAGGGCTAAAGCATTCCACCCTTTGAATTTCCAGTTATGTATATGTTAAACAAAAAATGTGCTTCATTTCTGAAGCACATTTTTATTATTTTGAATTGTAATTAGAATTTAATTACAGATTTCATTCTTTCGTTTTCTTCCATTACCAATTCGTCATCTACAAGGATTTTTCCAGAATGCTCATCAATAATGATTTTCTTTCTCTGAGCAATTTCCATCTGCTTCTGAGGAGGAATGGTGAAGAACGACCCTTTTGGTGCTCCTCTTTCTAATCCTACAACAGCCAGTCCGTTGATAGAGCTCTTCCTGATTCTGTTATACGAAGAAAGTAATCTTTCGTCAATCTTACCTGCATACTCTTTAGACTGCTCTATTAAGTATTCTTCTTCTTTCTGAGTTTCAGACACAAGATCATCCAATTCTTCCTTTTTGAATTTCAAATGGTTTTTCAGATCTTTGATTTTCTCGTTAAGTTCGCTTAAAGTTTCATTTTTGTGAGCAATTTTAACTCCGAATTCTTTAATTCTTTTTTCAGCAAGCTGAATTTCAAGATCCTGGAATTCCATTTCTTTTCCTAATGCTTCAAACTCTTTATTGTTTCTTACATTATCCTGCTGAGATTTGTACTTTTCAATTAAAGTTTTTGCATGGTTAATTACTTCATGCTTTGTTTTGATCTGATCTTCCTGATCTTTGATATCTGCATGAAATTTTTCAGCTCTTTTTTCAAGTCCTTCGATCTCAATTTCAAGATCTTCAACTTCAATTGGCAATTCTCCTCTAGTATTTCGGATTTCATCCAATCTTGAATCAATGATCTGCAAATCGTATAAAGCTCTTAATTTTTCTTCAACTGAAATATCGTTGGTTTTTGCCATATTTAAATGAAATAATTTACTGGGTTGGTTTTTTCAATAGATTTTGAAATTGCAAATGTACTAAATTTTTGTGACAAAATTTCAAATAATTGTTGAGTTACAAATTGTTCGGATTCATAATGGCCTATGTCACAGATCAACATTTTGGATTCTGCCTGGAAATAATCATGGTATTTGATATCTCCTGTAAGATAAGCGTCGCATTTTTGCGATAAAGCAGCCTTTATTCCGCTGGCTCCGGACCCACCGAGAACGCCTACTCTTCTGATTTTTTTATGGATAAAATTGGAATGTTTAATGACTTCGAGTTCAAATTTTTCTTTTACCATTCTTAAAAAGTCCTGTTCATCCATTTCTTCGGCAAGTTCCCCATACATTCCCAAGCCTGAATGGTGATTCTCATTATCCAGCTGATATACCTGATAGGCTACTTCTTCATAGGGATGCACAGCCTTCATTGCTGAAATGATCTTTCCTTTTTTATAATCTTCAAAAATAACGGAAATCATATCTTCATCAGCATTTTCACGGATATTCTGCTGTCCGGAAAACGGATTTGAGCCTTCAACAGGCCTGAATGTTCCGTTTCCATTAAGAGTAAAGCTGCATTCGTCGTAAAAACCTATATTTCCTGCTCCTGCAGTGAATAGCGCTTCTTTCACTTTTTCCGAATGATCTTTCGGAACAAATACGCTCAGCTGTTTTAAATTATTTTTCTTAGGCTGAAGAATCCTGAGATCTTTTAATCCCAATTGACTGCAGATCTTATGGTTGACCCCAAAGAAATCATTATCAAATGCAGTGTGAATGGCATAAATGGCAATTTTATTTTCAATTGCTTTCAATACAGCTCTTTCCACATAATTTTTCCCTGTCAGAGATTTTAATCCGGAAAAAATAATAGGATGAAAACATACAATCAGATTACAGTTTTTCTGGATAGCCTCCTCTACAACATTTTCCAAAGCATCGTGGCACACCAGAATTCCGCTGACATTTCGGTCCGGGACACCACACAGCAATCCTACATTGTCAAAATCTTCTGCCTGCTGCAGGGGAATACGGTTTTCTATTTTTGAAATTACTTCGCTTATTGTCATTTTATTCTGTATGTTTGCTACGAAAATAACGATAATTTGTTAATTTTAAAAAATAGTAAAAAATGGAAAGAGAACATAATCTTGTTCCCGAAGACAAACTTTGGAAAAGATTTCTTTACAGGGTTATCTACCGTGCTGATACCAAACTAGGCAAATTATTCGACATCACTCTATTATCCCTTATCCTGATAAGCACTGCCATTATTATGATGGAGAGTGTTCCTCAGCTTGACAAAAGATTTCACTACACCTTTCTGATCCTGGAATGGATTATTTCTATTTTTTTCACAATTGAATACTGGATGCGCATCAGCGTTGTGAAGAATAAAAAAAATTATATTTTCAGCTTTTTCGGAATCATAGATTTTCTTGCACTGGTTCCTTTTTACCTTAGCTTTTTCTTTCCTGTTACCAAGTATTTCTTAATCTTCAGGATGCTGAGGATGCTGAGAATTTTCAGGATCTTCAATCTTCTGGATTTTATGAACGATGGTTACCTTATCGTTCGTGCCTTAAAGAACAGTTCCAGAAAGATCTATATTTTCCTTTTGTTCCTGATTATTTTTTCAGTGATCGTAGGTTCGCTTATGTTTATGGTGGAGGGCGGAAGACCCGGCTTTGAAACGATTCCACAATCTATTTACTGGGCAGTGGTTACGGTAACTACCGTTGGTTATGGAGATGTCTCTCCTATCACTCCGATGGGTAAATTTTTTGCTGTTATTTTAATGCTTGCAGGTTATTCTATTATTGCAGTTCCTACAGGAATTGTAACGGCAGAAATGCGCAACAAAAGACAGAATCTGGAGAAGATCTGCGACCAATGCGGCAATGAAGATATAGATGATGATGCACGGTACTGTAAACAGTGTGGCAAGAAATTAGCTTAGTATTTGGTATTGATATTAATCTGTTAACCAAATACCACAAAAATCATGGAACCACAAAAGAAAAATAAGCCTAACAGCCTGGTCATTATTCTTTTCTCTTTAGTTGTATTAATGATCATTATTTATTTTATACTCGTGATGTTTTTCCCTGCCGTCTTTGAACAAATGAACACAGGAGATATACAACCAGTACCCAATAAGTGACACTAATATAAAAAAGACGGCAATTGCCGTCTTTTTAGTTTAATATGGTTATTTTATTATTTCTTGATCGCTTTGATCATCTGCCTTGAACCGTCTTTCATGTTTAAAGTAATGAAATACAATCCTTGTTTAAGATCCCCTAAATGAAGAGCAGAAGATGGATTTTCAATAGTTTTTAACAATCGTCCGGAAACATCAGATACAGAAACTGATTTTACAAGATCTGCTTTTGAAATATTCAATACATCAGTAAAAGGATTCGGGTATGCTTTAACATCTTCTTTTTCTTTGGAAACCTCGGATGTTGCTAATGTTGCAGTCTCTACTTTAAAATTATCAACAAAGAATTCATAATCTTCAGCATCATTTACAGTACCTTCAGAAGCATAAAATGCAAATACAGTATTGGCTCCCGTATAGGAAGTAAGATCGTAAGAATAAACTGTAGAAGTATTGGATGGTGCATTAGCCGCATTCCATGTCTGCAGAACGGTCCACGTAGTCCCTCCATCATTTGAAACCAAGAACTGAATCACATCATCAGATCCCATAGCCGAAGCAGTGGTATCTAAAAACGCTGTTACCCCATAATCGAATTTTACTCTGTATCCTCCTGCTGAAAGATTGAAAGGTACCGTCTTTAGCCACGCTATGGTTTCGTTGTAATAAAGATTTATTTTAGCAGAATTATTATTATTTCCTTCATTCAGGAAGTCTCCATCAGACCATAATTCATCTGTATCAGTAGATCCTGTAGCCGGGTCTCCACCAGAAGCCTGTTCCCAGCAATTTCCGGGGAATGTTGAAAAATCATTGGTATAAGCAGCAGTAGGAACTATTGCGGCACAATCAGTTGTAAATGACGTACTTAAAGACCATGCGCTTTTATCGGAAGTGCTGCATACAGACCTTACCCATACATAATAAGTAGTGGCAGGAGTTAATGCAGACAAAGGCGCAGATAAAACCGAAGCACCTACACTTCCTGATGCTACAGTAGTGCTCGTTGGAACTGTATTCGTTGAGGAATAATAATATTCATACCCTACTCCTACTGTACTTGTAGAAGCTGCCCATGAAATAACAGCTGAGTTGGCAGTTAGGGTACCCGCAGACAAGTTACCTGGTGCCAGACAGCTCGGTGCAGCTCCAATCACTACAGTATAATCATGTGCTTCTCCGTAACCTAATGTGTTGCATGGTTCCGGTTCATTGTTAAAACGGTCCCCAACTCTCATTCTGTAGGTTCCCGGTGTAACTGTTGCAGGAATAGTTATATTGCTATTGGTAACTGAATTATCATCCGGTCCGGTACTACTTCCTGTTGCTACCAGTTCCGGTGCCGCATCATCAAAGGTTCCGTTATTGTCAAAATCTATCCAGATACGTACATATTGACTGGAATATTCATGAGTAACAGAAAATGCATAACTGAGACCTGCATTCAGGTTAATTGTTTGGGCTGTATAGTCTCCATATGAGCCCTGGGAGCATCCCGTATCAAGATGACTGAATCCCGCCGATGGAATCGTAAAACTGTCGATCATATCCCCTCCACTGCATTCGTTTGGAAATACCGGTGTGCAATAGGTCTGAGCAAAGGCAAATGCACTAATCGTTATTAAATTCACAAGTAAAAGCTTTTTCATGTAATTTTTTTTTATGGTTTAAACAAATCTAATAAAAAAAATACATTAAAACTTTATCAAATAGAAAAAGAGACAGTTAAAAAACCGTCTCTTTGATTATATATTCTCAAGTTTAAATTTCATCAGTAAAAAACTGAAAATGCACTTCTCTATTCTACCATTGAATAAGGGGCTATGGCATTCATAAAAATAGCAGCCTTTCAGCTGCTATTCTATTGAGTATGATCAATAAGACTATTTCTTAATTGCTTTGATCGTTTGTTTTGATCCGTCTTTCATATTTAATGTTACTAAATACATTCCTTGTTTCAGATTTCCTAACTGAAGAGCTGAAGAAGGATTATCAATTGTTTTTACTACTCTTCCAGCAAGATCAACAACTGATACTGATTTCACTTTAGAGATATCAGAAATATTCAAGACATCTGCAAAAGGATTTGGATAAGCTTTGATCTCATTTTTAGCACCTGAAACTTCAGATGTTGACAAAGCACTTGCATCATATGCTGAGATTTGGAATTGTCCATCTGTTGCTGTAGAATATCTCCAAACACTAACATATAATGTAGCACCCGGTGTTTGACCTGTCAATGACAATTTAGAGAAATTCCCATTACCTGTATCATCATCACAAGCAATAGAAGTAGTACTTGTACAATCTGCAAATACAGAAATTACTGTATCAGTTAATGCTGTACCTGTATTGGTGTCTGTTTCAAGAGTAATCTTACCTGAAGCCGGAACCACTACTTTGTACCATACATTCCCTCCCACATTTGTTGGCGTTGTAAGACAGCTAGCCGTTAATGCAGGCGTATTTGTAGAACTAACAGTAGTTCCTACTATAGCATTCTGAGCAAATGCAGTTCCTACTATTAAATCTACTGCAGATGAACAATTATCATTTGCAGGTGGCGGTGGTGGAGTATTTAAACAGATATTAAAGCTATTATTATATCCAGCACCATTGCTGTTATAAACTCTTACATAGTAAGTTTGCCCAACTGTTAATCCAGATACTGTTGTAGTATTTGTTGTTCCACACTTAATGCTCGTTAAAGATCCACAAGAACCACTAAATATTTGAGTATATAAGCTTGTAGATGAAGCAGTTCCTGTTGAAACCACATTAGAAAGAGAAACTGTATGAGCAGCAGATCCTGCTACAAAAGAATACCAAACATCATCATCCGGTGTTCCTGAACAAGTACCTACAGGTACATTTGAATTGGTAGCACCTAAAGTATTTCCTACAGTTGTTGCAGTACAAGTAGTATCAGGGTTTACTGTTAAAGTAACAGCTGTTGCACAGTCATCATTTGCAGGTACCAGAGCAAAGGAAACTGGTCCTACCCAAGCACTTTGATCATTTGCGGAACAACGGGATCTTATCCAAACATAATATGTACTAGCTGTAACAGCATCATTAATTACATAACTTGTTCCTGTAATAGATGTCATATTTGGTGTAGATGCAGCTGTAGGAGCTGTATTTGTAGTACCGTAGTAAATGTCATATCCGTTTCCTGGTGCAGTAGCTGGTGCAGTCCAACCTATCGTAGCTGTTGTAGTTGTAGTTGCCGTAACAACAGGAGTGATAGGAACTAAACATGTAGGAGCCTCTTTTATTTCTACATCATCTAACAATAAGTTATCATAGAAGTATCCGTTACCGGCTACATCTTTATCAACAACGAATCTCACCTGTATAGTAGCTCCGTTATAGGCAGCAGGTAATACAGCACCTTCTGTTCTCCATAAAGTACTGTTGGTAGATGAAGTAAAGATAGTTTCCCATGTTGAACCTGTTACATTTTTAACCTGCACAGTAAGCTTGTTATTATCATAAGCTGGCTGGGTCCCTCCTGCAGAAGCTGCATGATTTTTAAACCATTTAAACTGAACATAAGGTACTGCAAGTCCCGCCAAGTTAATTTGAGGAGATGTTAAAGTAACGTCATGAATTCCAGTGTAAGGAGAAGATGCATCTACAAAAGCAACTGTTCCCGAAGCTCCATTACCTGTAGTACCATAATCCTGAGTACCGGTAAATTGCCATAAAGCGTAACTTGTATTATTTGTACTGGAATTGGACCAGCAGCTAGGTAAAGTCCCTGAATTGAATGACTCTAAGAAAGGAGCTGATAAAGCAGCACAAACAGTTGTAAAATTTCTTTCAGAACATGAAGCTGATGCTGTAGTTCCATCATAAGAATTAACACTGTAATAGTATTTAGTATTG
The DNA here is from genome assembly GCF_037083525.1 of Chryseobacterium sp. CCNWLW53. Classification (NCBI taxonomy): domain Bacteria; kingdom Pseudomonadati; phylum Bacteroidota; class Flavobacteriia; order Flavobacteriales; family Weeksellaceae; genus Chryseobacterium; species Chryseobacterium sp. CCNWLW53. The sequence continues at coordinate 59,420 of NZ_JBAOJR010000007.1, forward strand.
TTTAATAAAGGAGAACTGAACGTATAAGAAGTTACGTTTCCTAGATCTGCATTATTTACAATATCAGTTCCACCGGCAGTGGTCCCTACTCTCAGTTTATATCCTGTAGCTCCTGTTACAGCAGCCCAGGTAATAGTCGGAGTAAGAGATACCCCTGTAGCAGCTGAAGCTGGTGCTGAAACTGTAGGACAAGGGATATTTAACGTTGTGAAAGATCTTTCACTGCATCCTGCAGATGGAATTGCTCCATTATATGCATTTACAGTATAAAAATATTGTTTATTATAATTCAGTGGTGTTGCAGGAGTATAGGTAAGAACATTTCCTAGGTCTGCATTATTCAGTACATCCGTTCCTCCCGCAGTAGTTCCGATAGATAATCTATATCCTGTAGCATTGCTAATTGCTCCCCATGTAATAGCCGGAGTAACAGAAACTCCTGTTGCTGCTGCTGCCGGAGCAGATACACTAGGACATCCTGGAATCGGATTGGGCGTAAGGCCTAAAAGAGTAACATTAGAAAGTGTAGCAGCACGTGATCCCGCAGCAACCGGAGCTGCTGGGTTGAAATCTGTTGTATCATTTCTATAGTACATACTGCTATTGGTTGTACCGGAAGCAGATACGTAGAAATAATCTGAAGAAGTGTTAAAATTCGGAGTATTCTCGTGAACTGCTATAACAAGATTATCTATATTATTATATGCAAATGGAGTTGTAAAAGTAACTTCCACTACTCCTGCATTATTGGTAATAGTACCTGAAAACACCTGAGTCATTGCTGATGTAGCAATCCAGTTTGAAGCTGCAGTACCAGCAAAAGCAGTAAGAGTAGTATGTCCTACAAACACTTCCCACTGATTTGATTTATCAAGATTAGCAGTAGCAGCTAAATAAAATTTCAGACCAGTAATAGAGCCAGGAGCATCCGCATTAATTTTTGTTTTGGATATAATTTGTTGAGTATAATTATATCCCCAATTTGATGCTATAGGATATGTTCCCGTAGTTGTCCCACTGCCCAAAGTAATTTGGGCATTCACAATAGTGGCTATCAGAAAAAATAGGCACGTTAGTAAAAGTTTTTTCATACGTAGTAAAAATAAAATTAGGGGGTAAAAGTAATCAAATATTTCATCTAATATCAAAAATTATCATAAAAAATTAAAGACAAAATCATAAACAAAACACATCATTACTTAAAATCAAATATATATTTAGTTTTAATATTAAATCATCAAATAAAGATAAAAATTTAAACATTTGATTTTCAATTTATTATATTAAAATTAAAATCACTAAAAAGTGGAGTAATTATTTATTTAACATAAAAAATAATTTTATTTTTCACCAATTAACGACTTAATTCTAAATAAAAAAAGCGGCAAAAAATGCCGCTTTTTAATTTTATATTTCTTTTCTTAATTCAAATAGAATTCATATTTATTAAGAAGCTGAATTTCCTTAATCAGATCTCCGTTCAGATCTACAGAATGTTTCATAGACTGAACTTCAATCTGGGAATCATCTTCAATATTTTTTATAAAGAATTTAAGTTTCTGATTTCCTTTATTCCGGTCAAGAACTTTTCTAAAAAAGTCAAGATCCTCAGGGCGGACATCCATAACATCCATAACGAGGGAAATGCTTTTTGCAAATCTTTCAAAAGCTTCCTGAAGCTCGATAACATCATTGACGTTAACAAAAACCCTTCCGTCCTTGACCTGTGCAAATTTTATTTTGAAAATCACAAATCTCTGAACTTCTAATTTCTCCTTCAGACGCATATAATCCCTATCTCCCAGCCTGAAAGAATAAGATCCCGAATAATCTTCCAAGGTAACAAAAGCCACTTTTTCTCCACTTCTGAATCCATCCTGTACTCTATACTCAGTGATTAGCCCTGCTACGGTATACTCTTTTCCGCCACCACCGTTCTCTCTTTCTTTCTGAAGCGTTTTCCAGTCTTTCTTTTTTTCCTCGAAAAGCTCTTCCTGTTTATTGGAAAAAGCCTGTTCTTTGTAAGCATCCACCTCATCAAGGTTTAAAAACAGGAAATTACCTTTCGGTTCGGCTTTCTTCACCACTTCCTCTATAACTTCCTCTTCTCCTATTGACAGATCATCAGAAACAATCTCAATAAGATCCACCGTTTCATCCTGGGAATCTTTCTCTAAAATCGGAATTTCATCCGAGATCACTTTTTCATCGTCTTTTTCAAGCACAGTTTTTTTAGAAAGTCTGCCCTGCATAAACTGGAACTGGTATTTAAATTCATCCAGCGGATGAGCGGACAGGTAGAATCCTATGATTTCCTTTTCTTTGTTAAGTTTATGCATATTAGGCCATTCCGGGCATGGCAGCAGTTTAGGCTGCTCAATCTGTACTTCATCAGCAAAATCAGCAAAAAGAGAATGTTCCATTTCATTTTTACTTTCCTGGAAACTCTGTCCGTATCTGATCAATCTTTCCAGGTTCGTTTTCCCAGCCATATCAATATCAAAATACTGACCCCTGTGATAAGAACCGAGCTCATCAAAAGCTCCGGCAAGCACTAAACTTTCCGCTACTCTTTTATTCATTTGGGAAGGAGGAATTCTTTCAAAGAAATCATAGATATTTTTGAATCTTCCATTAGCTCTTTCTCTTGTAATTGCCTCACTTGGCCCTTCTCCTATTCCTTTAATTGCTCCAAGACCAAAACGGATCTGTCCTTTTTCGTTTACAGAGAATTTATACTGGGATTCATTTACGTCGGGTCCTAAAACATCTACTCCAATACTTTTACAGTCCTCCATAAACATGGTGATAGAATCCGTATTGTTAATGTTATTACTCATCACACTCGCCATATATTCAGCCGGGTAATTGGCTTTCAGATAAGCGGTATGATAGGCAATCAATGCATAACAGGTGGAGTGGGATTTGTTGAAGGCATATTCAGCAAAAGCCTTCCAGTCATTCCAGATTTTATTTAAACGGTCTTCATCAAGGTTGTTTTTCTTTCCTCCTTCAATGAATTTCGGATACATTTTATTCAGAACATCAATCTGCTTTTTACCCATCGCTTTTCTCAGCGTATCGGCTTCACCTTTGGTAAAGTTGGCTAACTTTTGGGACAAAAGCATTACCTGCTCCTGGTATACGGTAATTCCGTAGGTTTCTTTTAAATATTCTTCGGTTTCCGGTAAGTCATAAACAATTTCTTCAATTCCGTGTTTTCTGTTGATAAAGTTCGGGATATATTTGATTGGACCGGGACGATAAAGGGCATTCATGGCAATAAGATCGGCAAAAACGGTAGGCTTAAGCTCTCTCATGTATTTCTGCATCCCCGGACTTTCATACTGGAAAATCCCAATCGTCCTTCCTTCTTTAAATAACTGATATGTTTTAGTATCATCAAGCGGAATTTCGTCCGGATCAAGATCTATATTATGCCTTTGTTTAACCAGCTTCATGGCATCTTTAATGATCGTCAGGGTACGGAGCCCCAGGAAGTCCATTTTCAAGAGTCCTGCACTTTCCGCTACCGAGTTGTCAAACTGGGAAACTAAAATATCTGCATCTTTCGCTGCAATTGTTATCGGAACAAGATTACTTACATCCTCGGGAGTAATAATCACCCCACAGGCATGAATCCCTGTATTCCTGATACATCCTTCCATTTTCTTGGCACTTGCCAGTACATCAAAACGGGGATCATCAGGGTTATCCAGCACCATTCTCATTTCATCCACCAGCATCTGCTCTTCGGGCTTCAGTTTATCATATTTAGCTAAAGCTTTAGCAATATTCATTCCGGGGCTGGCAGGAATCAGTTTGGCGATATTATTGGTATCGGGTATCGGGAGATCCAATACCCTTCCGGCGTCTTTAATGGCAGATTTCCCACCTAAAACCGAATAGGTAATGATCTGTGCTACCTGGCTCTGTCCGTATTTTTCAATTACCCACTTAATAACCCTGTCACGTCCTTCATCATCAAAGTCAATATCAATATCAGGCATCGAAACCCTTTCCGGATTCAGGAATCTCTCAAAAAGGAGATCGTACTTGATGGGGTCAACGTTAGTAATTCCAATACAATAGGCTACTGCAGAACCAGCTGCAGAACCTCTTCCGGGACCGACCCAAACCCCCATGCTCCGGGCTTCGTTACAGAAATCCTGTACGATAAGAAAGTATCCGGGATATCCGGTATTGGCAATTACGTCAAGTTCAAAGTCAAGACGTTCTTTAATTTCTTCTGTAATTTCTGTATATCTTTTTCTCGCACCTTCATAGGTTAGGTGAGTAAGATACGCCATCTCTCCTCTTTTTCCGCCATCCACTGCATCTTCCGCATGGATAAACTCTTCCGGAATATCAAATTTAGGAAGGAGAACGTCCCTTTTTAAGGTATAAGGACTGAATTTTGCGAGAAATTCGTCATAAGCCTCAAAAGCATCCGGGTAAGCCAGAAATGCTTCCTTGATCTCATCACTGTTTTTAATATAATACTCTCCTGTGGTAAGTCCTCTACGTTTTCCGAAGCCTTTTCCTACAGGCGTGGTTAATTTTTCACCGTCCTTGATACAGCTTACAATATCCTGGATATTTGCATCATCTTTATGAGTGTAAAAAGTCTCGTTCTGAGCCAGAATCTTAGTATTATATTTATCTGCCAGATACAATAAAACTTCATTTAAATGCTCTTCTTCAGGCAGTTTATGATTCTGAAGCTGTACATAGAAATCATCTCCGAAAGTATCTTTCCACCATTTGAAGAGTTCCTCCCCTTTTTGTTCTCCGGTATTAAGAATGGCATCAGGGATATCCCCTAAAATCCCGGATGTCAAGGCAATTAAACCTTCTTTATATTCAGCGATCAGCTCTCTGCTAATCCTCGGAACTCCAAAATAAAATCCTTTTAAAAATCCTATACTCGAAAGTTTTGCCAGGTTTTTATACCCGTTAAAATCCTTTGCCAAAAGAACAACCTGGGTTCTTCTGTCCGGGTCATCTTTTGTGAACTGCTTCTGCTCATACCGGTCTGAGATATAAAATTCACAACCTACGACAGGAATAAGCGGAGCTGAAACAGGTTCCTGCTCAGTAAATTCTGTTCCATTTTCTTCAGCTTCCTGTTTTTTGGCAAGAAACTCTTTATGCTTTTTAGAGCGATCCGAATTGGCAGATTCTACTGCTGAAACAAATTTAAAAGCTCCCATCATATTTCCGATATCTACCATTCCCACAGCGGGAAAGTTTTCATCAGAAGCTTTTTTGATCAGGTCATTGATGCTTGAAGTAGCCATCAATGTAGAGAAAACACTGTGACTGTTAAAGTTGAAATATTTTCCTAGATCAATTTCATCTATACTTCCAAAATCAGATTGCTTTTTCTTATTATTAAATTCTGCAACCTGTCTTCTGATAACAATATTAAACGGCTTTATCGGGTCCGGATAAAGGGTTTTAAAGTAACTCAGCTGATCTTCAGAGATCTTCAGTACTTCAGCAGGGATTACTCCTATTCTCATCATTTCAAAGAATACCCGGGCAGTCGCATTCACGTCGGCAGCAGCGTTGTGCGCTTCGTCAAATTTGTGACCGTACAGCTTTTCGTACAACTCTTCCAGTTTCGGAGATTTATATCTTCCTCCTCTTCCACCGCCAAGCTTACAGTAATCTGTTCCCAAAACCATTGTATCGGCTTTAGGTTTATCCTGAAGATTGTCTTTTAAATTTTTCCTGTAAAATTCTGCTCCTACAATATTATAATCGAATTCTACATTATGTCCGGACACTATTCTTACCCTGTCCAGCACTTTAGAAAACTCTTCCAAAATCTCTTGCAGGTCCCGGCCTTCTTCATGAGCAATTTTAGTAGTAATTCCGTGAATCCTTGCGGCATTGAAGGGAATATCATACCCTTCAGGTTTTATTATATAATCCTGATTTTCAATTAATCTACCATCATCATCATGAACCTGCCATGCAATCTGAACCATTCTTGGCCAGTTGTCGGAATCTGAAAGCGGTGCATTGAAATTTTTAGGTAATCCGGTTGTTTCTGTGTCAAAAATTAAATACATATAAGTTTCTAACTTTTTTAAAAAAGAGAATGTAAAGTTACTTCAATTTTTCTAATAATGAACATCATGATTTCGCTTCAAAGAGTATCAGAAATTTCTTTTTTTTAAATCTCAATTTTAAAATTCACAAAATACAAAACATATAAAAAGAAATAAAAATTTACCAAAAATCAATATAAATCTATTAAAATCCATCTAAACAATAAAATTATACAGACTAAAAATAAGACGATTAAAGATTTTAGTATATATTTGCTAATCTAAAAATTTTAATATTTACTGAACCATTATGAAGAAACATTTACTTTTGGTCAGCACTTTGGCAATTACATTAATAAGTGCGCAAAACAATGAAGGATTAAAAAGAGAGTTTGAAAAACAAAACAAAGAGAATTCTGCAAAGTTTGACTCTTATGTTTCAAAACATTACGGAGCAGACAAATCTTCGGAGACTTTAAAAGAAATTGAAGAACTAAGAAGTAATTTAGCTGGATTTACTCCAAATGGTAAGCCTTTCTTTTATCAAAAAGAAGATAGCAGACAGGTTGCGAATGCCAATGCTGATAATCTTAATACAGCAGGCGGTGTAGTAGGATTAACCAACGCCTATAATGGTGAAGGCATTAAGTATACAATTTTTGATGGAGGCAGAGTATATGCAGCTCATCTCGCTTTCGACAATCTCGCGGGAAGAATTACCAATAAAGAAGCTACAACAGAAATTTACAGTGCACATGCAACAGGTGTAGCGAGTTTTATCGGCGGTAAAAGTATAAACGTAAGTGGTGGTGGCCTTAGTGGAAATACAAGAGGAGTTGCTATCAATTCTACAATGGATTCTTACAGATTTGCAACTACTACATTACCTGGCAATACTACACCAAGTACTGTATTTCAAAAAATACTTGCTGCCCAGCCTAATCTGTCTAATCACTCATATGGAACCAATCAAGGTTGGGATGTTAAAACTGTAAATGGTGCAAATGCATGGGTTTGGCCAGGTGTTTTTGAAAGCCCTTCTACTTCTATGGATTTACAGGGAACTTATTTCAGTCAAGATCAAAACTATGATCAGATTGTATATAACAATCCTTCTTATATTATTGTAAAATCTTCCGGTAATTATTTTGGTTACGGACCTGATTATCCAGGAACATCTGCTTTTCCTAAATATTATACCGATGATAATGGTGCACAAGTTCAGTTTGCTGCAACAGATACACTTCCTACAACAAACTGTAGCAATGGAGCTGATTGTATCGGACCTGGATCTTTAGCCAAAAACATTATCGTTGTTGGAGCTACGGATGTAATTTCTACCAATAACTTTAAATATACTACTGCTTCTGATGTTGTTCATTCTGACTACAGCAGTGCAGGACCGAGAGATGACGGAGGAATTAAACCGGATATTTCAACTACAGGTACTGATGTATTCTCTGCAGCGACAGCAGAAGATACTGTTGGCAGTACAACATATAGCTACGGAAGCGGAACTTCTTATTCTGCACCAGTAGTGACCGGAGTTATCGGGCTATGGACACAAGTAAATAAAGAACTTTTCTCAAATCAGTTATTAAATGCAGCAAGTGCAAAAACCTTAATGATTCATTCAGCTTCTGAAGCGGGGAATGTAGGTCCAGATCCATGGTTTGGATGGGGATACATCAATGCTAAAAAAGGTGCTGAATTATTAGTGGGAAAAGCTAACAATACTGTTATCTTTAATAACGAAACATTAACCAGCGGTACTCCAAACACAAAGAATGTTGTAGCATCTGGTACTGAACCATTGAAAGTTACAATTTCATGGATTGATCCTGAATACGTTATTCCTGCCAACTTAACGTGGGCTGATGCGTATAACAACAGAGCATCAAGATTAGTAAATGATTTAGATTTAAGAATTATAGATACAACAAACAATACGATTTATTATCCTTGGAAACTGAATGCTACTTCTCCAATGACTCCTGCAACTAAGGCGGATAATACAGTAGATAATGTAGAACAAGTAGTAATAGATAACCCTGTTGCCGGTAGAACTTACCGAATTGAGATTACTAACAAAGGAACCTTAAAAAACAATGCTGGCGCCAATGCTCCACAAAACTACTCTATTATAGCTACAGGCCAGACACCAGCTGTTTTAGGAACAGGTGAAGCCAACGCATTAAGCGGTCTCGCAATAGCTCCAACCATTACAAAAGATATTGTAAACATATTGAAAGCTCCTAAAAAGTCAACTTTCGTAATTTATGATCTTTCTGGAAAAAAATTACAGAATGGAGTAATCAACACTGAGAAAGAATCTGTAGATCTATCTACATACACTAAAGGTATTTACATCATTGAAGTAAGAACAGACAAAGATGTTATTTCTAAAAAAGTAATCAAGGAATAATCCTTAAAATACATAGATTTCACACAAAATACTAACGCTTGTTAGTATTTTGTTTTTTTGTGTATATTTGCTTCCTATGGAAAATACACTTCACGAAAAAGTTTCTCAGGATATTTTGCTTAAAGCGTACAATCATATGATGCTGGCCAAAGCTATGGCAGATATCTACGAAGAAAACAGAAATATCTGTAAATATGTTCATAGTACATCAAGAGGCCATGAAGCCATTCAACTGGCAACAGCTTATCAGTTAAAAAAAGAAGACTGGGTATCTCCTTATTACCGTGATGAAAGTATTCTTCTAGGAATCGGTTTTGAACCATACCAACTGATGCTGCAACTTCTCGCCAAAGCCGAAGATCCTTTTTCAGGAGGAAGATCATATTACTCACATCCATCGAGCAGAGACGAGAACAAGCCTAAGATTATTCACCAGAGCTCGGCTACAGGGATGCAGACCATTCCTACCACAGGTGTTGCGCAGGGGATAAAATATATTCAGGATTTTAATTTACAGAATTTCGCAAACAACCCGGTTGTAGTGTGCAGTCTGGGAGATAATTCTGTAACAGAAGGTGAAGTAAGTGAAGCTTTGCAGTTTGCTGCCCTTCACCAGCTTCCCATTATATTCCTTGTACAGGATAATGAATGGGGAATCTCCGTAACTAAGGAAGAAGCAAGAACATGTGATGCCTATGATTTCGTAGCCGGTTTCACAGGCCTTAGCAGAATGCGTGTAGACGGAACAGATTTTGTGGAAAGCTTCGAAGCTATGAAGAAGGCTGTAGATTTTGTAAGAACTGAAAGAAAACCTTTAGTAGTTTGCGCTAAAACAGTTCTTATCGGTCACCATACTTCCGGAGTACGAAGAGAATTTTACAGAGACGAGGAAGATCTAACCAAACACAGAGCTAAAGACCCGGGTGAAATCCTTAGAAAACAGCTTCTTGAATCAGGAGTTGATGAAGATCTTTTAAAGCAGATCACTAAAAAAGCCCGTCTGGAAGCTGAAGAAGCTTTTGAAAAAGCTAAAAATGCAGAAGATCCAAAACCGGAAACAGTAATGCAGCACGTTTTTGCTCCCACTCCAATTACTGAGGAAACAGGAACCCGTGAGCCAGAAGGTGGTGAGAAAATTGTTATGGTAGATGCTGCCATCCATGCTGTTCAGGAACTGATGTGGAAACATCCCGAAGCCCTTCTTTACGGACAGGATGTAGGAGAAAGAATTGGAGGCGTTTTCAGAGAAACGGTTACTTTAGGAAAAAAATTCGGAAGCAAAAGAGTATTTAATACAGCTATTCAGGAGGCATACATCATTGGATCAACGGCAGGAATGAGTGCGGTAGGATTAAAGCCTATTGTAGAAGTTCAGTTTGCAGATTATATTTATCCGGGCATCAATCAGCTGATCACTGAGATTTCAAAATCAAGTTATTTAAGCCAGGGAAAATTTCCTGTAAGTAATATCATCCGTGTACCAATCGGTGCATATGGCGGTGGCGGTCCTTACCACAGCGGAAGCGTTGAAAGTATCTTAGCCAATATTAAAGGAATTAAAATCGCTTATCCAAGCAACGCAGCCGATTTCAAAGGTTTATTAAAAGCAGCTTATTATGATCCCAACCCTGTGATCATGCTGGAGCACAAAGGCTTATACTGGAGTAAAGTTCCGGGAACTGAAGACGCTAAAACCATTGAGCCTGCAGAAGACTATATCCTTCCTTTCGGAAAAGGTAAAATAATCATTGAAGCAGACCAGAATGAAACTGAAAAAGGCAGAACTTTATTGGTCGTAACCTATGGAATGGGGGTTTACTGGGCAAAAGAAGCGGTGAAAAATTTTAACGGAAGAGTTGAAGTCATCGACCTGAGAACAATAATCCCTCTGGATGAAGAGCTTGTTTTTGAAAGAGTAAAAGCACACGGGAAATGTATTGTTCTGACAGAAGAACAGCTGAACAACTCATTTGCCGAAGCATTTGCACACCGAATCTCGAAAAACTGCTTCAAGTATCTGGATGCTCCTGTAGAAACCATGGGATCTCTTGATGTGCCAGCTGTTCCAATCAACCTGGTTCTGGAAAAAGAAATGCTTCCAAATGCAGAAAAGCTTAGCAAAAAAATCGAAGAAATGCTGAAATATTAATCAGCAGTATTAAATATATAAGACCTCTAATTTTTTAGAGGTTTTTTTTATTACATTTAATAAGCATTAGAATAGCTTACTTTGGTATTTCTTTTGTTTGTATGCACACCAAATTTCACACAGCATTATGATCACCACAAAATATTTCAATTACAGACAAGTTCTAAACCTCGCAGGCGGCCATCTTATATGGCTTACGGCTTGGTGTACCTTAGTGGCAGCCCTTTTCTATTTCTTTAAGTGGAAGTGGATGATCATTCCATGGGTACCTGTAGCCCTGATTGGTACTGCCGAAGCTTTTTATGTGGGCTTTAAAAACAATCAGGCCTACGACAGATTATGGGAAGCCCGGAAAATATGGGGTGGAATCGTCAATTCCAGCCGTTCTTTTGTTTCCATGCTGTATGCTTTTAATACCACAGGGGAAGGCAACAGTGAAACTGAAACCATGAAAAAGAAAATTGCCTACCGTCACATTGCATGGTTATACACTTTCCGTGAGCAATTACTGGTTCCTACAGAATGGGAACATATGTCTCAAAAAAGACATTTTGGGGATATTAATGTGAGAAGGCACCGACTGATTAAAGCAGGCTTTCCCGATTATGGCAGAACACCGATTTTCCTACATAAATACCTTTCAGAGCAAGAACTTGAACTGCAGCCGGAATATAAGAATTTTGCCACCTACCTGATCTCAAAACAAGCCAAAGAAGTCAATGATCTGAAAAATTTAGGTGACATTTCAGATTTCAACCAGATGCAGCTTCAGGATGCTCTCAACCTTTTTTATGATTACCAGGGGCAGGCGGAAAGAATTAAAAAATTCCCTTCACCCAGACAGTTCGCGAGTACTGCTTTTATTTTTAATGTGATCTTCATTATGCTTCTTCCCTTGGGGCTTGTCAATGAATTTGCAAAATTAGGAAACTGGGGAATATTGGTAAGCGTCCCTTTCTGTGTTATTATTGGCTGGATCTATATTGTCATGGAACTGGTTGGCGACTACTCCGAAAACCCATTTGAGGGAATGATGTTTGATATCCCAATGCTTTCCATATGCCGGACCATTGAAATCGATGTCCTCCAAATGATAGGAGAACATGAAGATCTTCCTGAGCCTATCGCTTCAAAAAACGGGGTCCTTGTATAATTTACAGAACAATAGCCGTTGTATTTTTCACTTCAGAGATCATAAAAGAGCTGTGAGTGCTTGCTATATGCTGAAGTGTCGTTAGTTTGCTGAGCATAAAATTACGATAATCCCCCATGTCTTTTACACCTATTTTAAGGATATAATCGTAATCGCCACTTACATGAAAACATTCTGTGACTTCCTGTAGATTCATGACTTCCCTTTCAAACTGCAGCACAAATTCTTTTTTGTGCTGGGTTAATTTTATATGACATAACACTATAAAATCCCGGCTTACTTTATGCCGATCCAGTAATGCCACATATTTTGAGATTACACCCAGGTTTTCAAGCTTTTTTATGCGTTCATAAACAGCCGTTACAGACAAATTAAGCTTGTAAGACAGCTCTTTGGTGGTCTGTTTGCAGTCTTCCTGGAGCAAAAGAAGCAGTTTTTTATCCGTTTCATCAAAATTCATAGATAATTTTTTGGGAAAAGTTTAATAAATTCAAATATAACAAACATATTTTCTATTTAAAGCATAAATTATAGATTTATATTCTACATATTTAAATATATCTTGTAATAATTCTGAAAACAAAGCATATTTAAGACGACAAATAAAATCTAAAAGCTTATGGAAAATTTTAATGCGGCTAATGAGATCCAGGATCTTCAGTATTTTGGTGAATTCGGAGGAGTAAATCCATCCATTTCTGACAGCTCTACGTATACATTCCTTTCCGCAAAAACCATGTTTGATACCTTTGAAGGAAATGCTGAAGGATGTTATTTATATTCCAGGCATTCATCCCCGATGAATCTTTACCTTGCCCAGGCACTTGCCAAAATGGAAAATACCGAGGCCGCCAACGTTACGGCATCCGGAATGGGCGCTATCACTTCTGTATTAATGCAAGTATGTAAAAGTGGTGACCACATTATTTCCAGCAGAACGATTTACGGTGGAACTTATGCTTTTCTTAAAAACTTTCTGCCTCCTTTTCATATTGATACCACTTTTGTAGACATCAGCAACTTTGAGTCTATAGAGAATGCTATAACCCCTAATACCAAAGTTATTTACTGCGAAAGTGTGAGCAACCCGCTTCTTGAAGTGGCAGACCTTAGAAAACTTTCAGAAATCTGTAAAAAATACAATCTGAAACTGATCGTAGATAACACCTTCTCCCCTCTTTCTGTTTCACCTACATTATTAGGTGCTGATATCGTCATTCATAGTTTGACCAAATTCATTAACGGAAGCAGCGATACGGTAGGCGGTGTATACTGCGGAAGCCAGGAATTCATCAATGATACGAAAAATGTAAACAACGGGGCCTGCATGCTGCTGGGACCTACTATGGACAGCTTTCGTTCTGCCAGTATCCTGAAAAATCTGAGAACACTTCACATCAGAATGAAACAGCACAGCCACAACGCCATGTATCTTGCAGAAAGGTTTGAAAAAGACGGGCTTAAAGTATCTTATCCGGGGTTGAAATCCCACAAGGATCATGAACTGATGAAAAGTATGATGTACGAGGAATATGGATTCGGGGGATTGCTGACGGTAGATGCTGGCACCACCGACAAAGCCAATGAGCTGATGGAAATGATGCAGCAGGAAAATCTGGGGTATCTGGCTGTAAGCTTAGGATTCTACAAAACTTTATTTTCATGCTCGGGAAGTTCAACTTCATCAGAGATTCCTGAAGAAGAGCGTGAAGCAATGGGCATATCGGACGGACTGATCAGATTCTCGATCGGATTGGATCACGATATCGCCAGAACTTATGAAAAAATGCGGGAATGCATGCTGAAAACACGCATTCTCAACCATGAAACTCTATACATATCCTAATTTTATTGTTATAAAAGCTGTCGGAATTTCTGCCAGCTTTTATTTTTTTTATCTATTTTTTATGGAAATGTTTTGGGAAAGCATCTTCCGGCTTCATTCTGAAAATATTCAGGAGCACCCATGATTTAAGAAAACCGTATCCGTAGGAAAACATCTGAATGTAGGTGGAAATTACCGCCATTCCGGCAATACTTATATTCTTCGTTACAAACATGGCATGGAAAAATACAAGGAATGTATACAGTCCGTAAAATGCAAGGATAATCCCTCTTCCCAGAATAAAATATTCTATAAAGCCCAAAATATATCCTAACATGAAAAGTGTTGGAAATGCAAAAGATATCTTTACATAATTAGGATGTCTCTGGTTAAGAATAGGCCTTGCACATCCGAACTGATATACCTGTTTCGAGAATTTACCCAAATCCACTCTCCGCTTATGATATACTGCAATGTCATCAAAAAAAGCAGTCGTGAAACCGTTTTCCCAAAGTGTCATGGACAGATCCGGATCTTCGCCGATCCTCATTTCGGAAAACCCACCTACTTTTTCAAAAACCTCTTTATTCACCCCCATATTAAAGCTTCTTGGCTGAAATCTGGATACCGCTTTTTTACTTCCCCTGATTCCTCCTGTTGTAAAAACTGAGGTCATAGAATAGGAAATGGCTTTCTGCATCAGGTTAAATCCTTTATGGGCTTTATCCGCCCCACCGAAAGCATCACACGGAATGGTTTCTATATCTTTTTTAATATTTTCGATATAGTCTTTTTCTACAATCACATCGCTGTCTACAAAAAGCAGCCATTCATTCTGAGCTCTTTTTGCACCATAATTTCTGGTAAGTCCGGGACCTGAATTGTCCTTTCTGAAATATTTGATATCTAATATACCCTCAAAATTATGAATAGTAGGCTTAAGATCAATAAGAGAACCGTCGTCTACAATAACTACCTCAAACTCTTTATCCGTCTGAAAAGTTAAAGAATTCAGCAGTTCAAAAAGTTCATCCTTTCGGTTGAAAATAGCAACAACAATGGAAATGGTAGGTCTCAAATTGAAAATTTTTCAAAATTACTTATTCGCAGAGGAATCTACAAACAGTTTAACAGCTTATTCAAAGAAATTAACTTTTAAATAGGCATGTAAAAGTATCGCTTTGAAACTCTCAACACAATAATTTGACATTTTAAACAAAATCTTAAGAATCAACAGCCTGTACCTTTGTTGTAGAAATTTAAACCTAAAAAATGACACACAACATCAATCCACTACAGCATCCTGTCCAGTCAGGATTTAATGCAGAATCTACGGCTCAGGAAATCATCAGAGAAATAGATCTTACCGGCAAAACAGCAATCATCACAGGCGGCTATGCAGGAATAGGCCTCGAAACGACTAAAGTTCTTGCATCTGCGGGTGCCAAAGTAATTATTCCTGCAAGAGATATTGAAAAAGCAGGAAAGAATCTTGCAGGTATTGAAAATATTGAACTTGAAAAAATGGACCTGATGGACCCTGCGTCTATCGATAACTTTGGCCAAAGATTCCTGACATCCGGGAGAAAACTTGATCTCCTGATCAACAATGCCGGAATTATGTGGGTCCCTCTCCGAAGAGACAGCAGGGGTATAGAGTCACAGCTGGCAACCAATTATCTTGGATCATTTCATTTGACAGCAAGGCTTTGGCCAGCCCTTAAAAAAGCAGACAACGCTCGGGTACTGAATGTTTCATCTTATGGTCACCAGATGGCTCCGTTTGACTTTGAAGACCCGAACTTTGAGAAAAGAGAATACCAGACCCTGTTGGGATACGGACAGTCGAAGACAGCCTGTAATTTATTGGCCACGTCATTAGATGAAAGAGGAAAAAAGTTCAATATCAGAGCCTATTCATTGCATCCTGGCTCTGTTTATGGGACGGATCTTGGAAGAGAAGAGCCCATCGACCTTTATATTCAGATGGGAACCCATGATAAAAACGGAAAAATAAAACCTGAAGTTGAAGCGAAACTAAAAACGATTCCGCAAGGTGCTGCTACAACCGTTTGGTGTGCAACAAGCCCTATGCTTCAAAATATCGGAGGCGTTTATTGTGAAAATTGTGATATCGCTGAAATTGATTTTGGACAGATAGAGCACAGATATGATGAACCTGCAACGATCCGCGGCGTCCAGCCCTACTCAATTGATAGAGACAATGCGGAAAGATTATGGACATTAAGTGAGAAAATGCTTGGCTTTAAATTCGATACGGAATAATCCATTTTTAAATACATTTGTAACTATAAACTACAGATCATGGATTTCAACATACAGTATATCACTCCGGACATCAAACTTTCTACCTATGACGACAGGCTTTTCAAAACAGAAACTGTTTTTGAATTCCATATGCTGGTTTGGTTTATATCAGGGGAAACAAAGATTATCCAGGCTGATAAAACATATGTATTTAAAGCCGGGGATATTTTCCTGATTCCTAGAAATCATCTGGCCACGATCATCAATTATCCTAAAGATGGGCTTCCTCATAAAGCTGTGGTGATGCATCTCACCACAGAAAGGCTGAAACAGTTTTATGCTTCCGTTGAAGTGAAGCATAAGACTTTTAGCCGGGAGTCTAAAATTCATAGTTTTCAAAGCCATCCGTTGCTGAAAAGCTGTCTGGCCTCACTGATTCCATATTTTGAAATGGAAGGTCCTTTCCCGGAAAACATCGCTTCCTTAAAAATCACTGAAGCTATCAGTATTTTAAGGGAAATTGATAAAGATATAGATACTGTCCTTAACGACTTTGAAGAACCGGGAAAAATCGATCTGATTGGGTTTATGGAACAAAATTATATGTTCAATATGCCTTTGGAAAAATTTGGCTATCTGACGGGAAGAAGCCTTTCCACATTCAACAGGGATTTCAGGAAGGTTTTTCAAACTACGCCTCAGCGGTGGCTTACCCGAAAACGTCTTGAACTGGCTTATTATCATTTAAAAGAAAAACATAAAAGACCTTCGGATGTATTTTTGGAAGTCGGTTTTGAAGACCTTTCTCATTTTTCTTATGCTTTCAAAAAGCAGTATGGGCATGTACCTTCTATTTTGATATAGTTAGTTTATCAATCTGTAGGTATGGGAGCTTGCTTAAGAAGACAAAAAGATCTGCATAATCTGCCAAATCAACGAGTTTCTATAGTAAATTCAAACTATAAAAATAAACCTGATTTAAAATAAATGAATAATACCAACGAAATAAAAAACAGGACCACAGAACCACTAAAAAGCAAGAGCTTAAAAAGACTTTTAAAATAATACAGCTCCAGAACATACAGAAGAAAAAACAACACCCCTGAAATAGCAATTCCTATCAAAGAAATTATAATTAAAGTTTGTAAGTAATTTTCCTCCGGAAGCGGATCCTTAAAGACAAAAAAAAGTAAAACCACAGCAGCAACTATAAAACTTGCACTTACTTTCTCAGTAAAATATTTTGTTTTCTTCTTTTTTTCAGCCTTTTTATTATAATTCATTCTTAAAGATGATGAACTATTGAGGAGTAAATCTAGTCCGTTCAATATATCTCCCAATCCATCAAAAAAATTCCACATGTTTCGTTTTAGTTTAAGCAAAACTATTCCTTTTTTCAATAGAGCACAAAAAAACCTTCCGTGACCGGAAGGTTTATATTTAAAATCTTATTATTCTTTTTCAATTTTATGAAGTTTCTTCGTGCCCTCATACATTTCATACTGAAGGAATCTCGTTTCCAGCTTTCCGTTGAAAAGTTTGATCTTCCTTGAAGGACGGAGTCCGATCTTCTTCACGGCTTCCAGATCGGATGAGATCAGCCAGGCCAAAGTATTGGGATAGCTTGTTTTGAAGGTATCTCCTATTTTTTTGTAGAAATCATCATCGTTAATAGCAATTCTCTCATCATAAGGCGGATTGAAAACCATCAGCAATGGGAAAAGCTCTTTTTTGGACTCAAAGAAGTCCTGTTTTTTCACTTCAATCACATCTTCCATTTCTGCTGCTTCGATATTCGTTCTGGCCGCATTCAGCATTCTGTTATCAATATCATAGCCAACAATCTTTCCGGTAAATTCCTTTACTCTGTTTACCCTAACTTCTTTAATCTTTGCAAAAAGATCCGCATCATAATTGGCCCAGTTCTGGAACGCAAATCTTCTTCTGAAAATCTGGGCAGGAAGATCCATTGCAATCATTGCCGCTTCAACAAGAAGGGTTCCTGAACCGCACATCGGGTCCAGAAAGTTTCCTTTTCCATCCCAGCCTGCCAGCTGCAGCATTCCGCTAGCCAATACTTCATTGATAGGTGCTTCACCCTGCTCTTTTCTATAGCCTCTTTTAAACAAAGGATCTCCGGAAGAATCTAAAGAAATTGTTACTAATTCTCTGTCAATATGCAGATGAAACTTGATATCCGGGCTTTTCGTCTCTACATCAGGACGTCTTTTGAATTTTTCCTGAAAATAATCTACGATGGCGTCCTTCATTTTTAAAGTCACGAACTGCGAATGCTTGAATGTCTCCGAATTTACGGTAGAGTCAATTGCGAAAGACTGATCTACATCCATATATTCTTCCCATGCAATGGCAGAAAGCTTATTGTAAAACTGATGCTGATTAAATGCTTTAAATTCAAAAACAGGAATTAAAATTTTCAATGCTGTTCTTGCCGAGTAGTTAATTTTATAAAGAAAACCGAGGTCGCCTTCACAATTGACTGCACGGTTTTTAATTTCAACGTTTTTTCCGCCCAACTTTTTAATTTCTTCTGCAAGGATCTGCTCCAGACCGAAGAAGGTCTTTATCTGAATCTTTAGATTTTCTGTGTCCATAAATATTTATTAAAAGATTTAATGATTTAAAAATGAAAAGATTACGGGTTCAATTTTACTGTTAATTGAAGCTTCTGATCTTTCATTATTTAAATACTTTGCTTTTAACCGCACAAATTTAGTTATTTTTGCATTATGGAATGGTTTGAATCTTGGTTTGATACACCTTATTATCATCTTCTTTATAGCAACAGGGACTATACGGAAGCCGAAAATTTCATTACAAAGCTTACTGAAGACCTTCAGTTACCCCCTTCATCCAAGATTATTGATCTGGCTTGCGGAAAAGGAAGACACTCTGTTTTTTTGAATAAACTGGGCTATGATGTATTGGGTCTTGACCTTTCCAGACAAAGTATTGAATTCGATAAGCAGTTTGAAACCCAGACACTTCTTTTCAATGTCCACGACATGCGGAACCCGATTGATGCCGATCCTATGGATGCCGTATTTAATTTATTTACCAGCTTCGGATATTTTGACAATGAAAGCGATGACAAAAAAGTTTTCCAGTCAGTTTATGGTATTTTAAAGCCGGGTGGGTATTTTGTTCTGGATTATCTGAATGAAGAATACGTAAGAAAAAACTTAATTCCTGAATCTACCATTACCCGTGGCAATATTGATTTTAAAATCCTGAAAAAGATTGAAGGACGACACATCGTCAAAGACATCCGTTTTGAAGCGGACGGAAAATCTTTTCATTTCTTTGAAAAAGTAAAGCTTCACACTTTGGAAACCATCAATTCCTACGCAACAGACTGCGGTTTTGAAAGAGTAAAGATCTGGGGCGATTACCAGCTGAATGAATTTGATCGTGAAGTTTCACCACGCTGCATCAATTTATTTAAGAAAAAAGCATGATAACAGTTGTTTTACTGATATTAAGCGTTATTACAGGGGTATTTCTGGGCAAGCATTTCGGAAAAAAAGAAAAGCTGGCTAAAAACCTGCTGGTCCTGAGTGCCGGATTCCTGATTACCATCTGCCTGAACGAAGTTTTCCCACAGGTATATACTTCTGAAGCAGGAAGCAGTCTCGGAATTTTTGTGATCGCAGGCGTATTGCTTCAGATGATCCTGGAAGCTTTGACAAAAGGTTTCGAACACGGCCATTTTCACCATCATAATGAACACAATATTCTTCCTGTAGCTTTGATGGTAGGACTATTTATACATGCTTTTATAGAAGGAATTCCTTTGGCTAATGAAGAGCATCAGCTTTCGCCTTACCTTCTGGGAATTCTGTTTCACAATCTTCCTATTTCCTTTATTCTTGGAGCCTTTTTATTCAACAGAAAAAATGAGTCCAAAACGTCACCCTATCCTTCCATTCTGATTGTTGCATTATTTGCCCTTGCCTCACCGATGGGAATGCTGCTTGGAAATTATTTCAATCCCGATCTACAGCCTTATTTTCTGGCTATTGTAGGAGGTATTTTCCTTCACATATCATCTGTGATTATTTTTGAGAGCAATAAGAATCACAATATCGACTGGATGAAGATAGGTTTGGTCATTATTGGAGTTTCATTAGCACTCATCATGCATCTTTTCCACCATCATCCGGCTGCCGGACATTCTCACTAATCATTTTTTATTAAGCATAAAAAAGCCCCGAATTAAATCCGGAGCCTTCAATTTAATCACTCATTACACAATCTGGAATTAGAACTTCCAGCCTAATGTAATAAAGAAGTTATTCCTGTTATTTTTCACTTCTGAAACGGCAAAATAGTCTGATGACATAATTCTTGTATCAGAATAATACGCTGTATCAGTAGAAGGATTTCCTGTTTCAATACCTCTTAAGAAAGGATTGCTGTATGTAGAAGTTATATACTGATAAGATGCATCTATATAGAATGATTTGAAATCATACCCCAAACCGAATGAGGCAAGGTTTCTGTTATTAAGCATCATATCGCTGTATGACTGATCTGATGTGGAAGCATCCGGATTTACCTGGCTTACTGTTAAAGCATCAAAAGGATTGGATGTGTAAGAATAACCACCTCTCAATCTGAACTGTTGTATCCTGTATTCTGCACCTATTCTTACCTCTGAAAGGTTTTTATAATTGTCTTTGAAGAAACTGTTCAGCTCGCTTTCAGCACCTGTAACCACTTTATATTTAGGTCTTGTTAATCCTAAAGTATAATCTACGTTTAATGAAAAGTTCTTGCTTGCAACAAATGCAGCACTCACTGTCGCTTTAAGCGGTGTTGTAAGATCCCTTGATTCGGCTCCGCTGCCATCACCGTAATCCGGATCATTATAGAAATTATAACTTCTGTCTATGCGCCAGAAGGTTGGAGTTTCTATAGCACCACCAATTCTGAAATTAGGACTGAGCTTTCCGATTACCCCTAATGAGGCAGAAAATCCTGAAGATCTTTCAGACATAGGAGTGTTTTGTCTGTCAAAATATTCCATGGAACCATTATCCAATGACTGGAAGGCTGCTGTATCATACTGATCAATAGATGTGTTGAAAAAATTGAATCCTGCTCCAACATATAAATTATGATTATAATTGGCACCCACCCCAAAACTTGTTTTTGAAAGGTTTCCGTATCTGTTGTAGGCATGACCTGCAAAAGATGCACTTTTATCAGTAAAATCCTTGATCACATTATTGCTTCCGGGAGATTCTACATAATTATCCAGTGATTGGTTGGAATAATTGATTCCGATATTGATAAACTTCCATCCAGATTCGCTCATCAAAGGAAAAGCAATTACCCCTCCTATATTTCCAAGATCCGTATTAGTTTTGCTGTAATCAATGGAAGTTCCTCCCCAGCTGCTTTTATTTTTATTTCCTGCAATAGATACCGTTCCGGAAACTTCCCCGGAAATAGCTACCCCCAAACCGGCAGGATTGGTAAGCAGTGAGTTCGCGTCACCTCCTAATGCTCCGTTAGCTCCTGCCATTGCATTGAATTTTGATGAACCCACCATGGGAGTGCTGGAATAAACATCTACAGTATTTCTCAATATAGAAACATCCTGTGCCTGCGCATAAAATGCAGCAGAAACACTCATTAATACTAAAGATTTTTTTAACATTATTTTTTTAATAGTTATTAAGTTTGAAATTATCTTCCGCCTCTGAAGCCGCCGCCTCCACCGCCGGATCTCATACCGCCGCCGCCTGAAGAACCGCCTCTAAAGCCTCCACCTGAAGAGCCTCCGCTTGACCTGAAACCTCCGTTGTCATTGGATCTGAAACCTCCGTTATTGTAGTTTGGCTGAGAGTTATAATTAGGTCTTGGTTGAGAATTTGAATTACGGAATCCTCCTGACTGTGGCTGTGTTCTATATCCGCCATTCCCTTGTCTGAATCCTCCGTTGTTATATGAACCATTGTTTCTGAAACCGCCGTTCGTACTGCCGTTTCGGAAACCGTTATTAGTCGATGTACTGCGGAAACCATTTCCACTGTTTCGGAAGCCAGAGGTATTGGTTCTGTACACAGCATTCGTTAAACCAGGATTGCTGAATCCACCACCGCCGCTTCTTCTGTAAACCGGTCTGTAACCATTACCCCAGTAGCCGCCATTCCAGCCCCAATATGGGTAACCGTAACCGCCGCCCCAGAACGGGTCATAATATCCACCCCAATAAGGAGAATATCCATATCCCCAGTAAGGACTTCCCCAGCCCCAGCCGAATGATCCTCCCCATCCAAACGATCCACCCCAGCCCCAGGACATATTCATTCCCCAGCCCCAGCCGCGGTTCATTCCCCAATAAGGACTATAACCGCCATACCATCCCCAAGGAGAACCCCAGGAATTATCATAATAGTTGGTCTGAGACCCGGCAAATGCACCCCAGTCTGAATCGGTAGCGTTCGTGTTCCAGTTATTATCGCTCCATGTACTGTATTTGTTGTCCTGTTCTCTGGAATTAGCCTGCGCATTCTGGATCACATTAGAGTCTTGATAATAATCATAATTTTCTCCTACCCTGTTACCGCCATCATGGATGATTACTCCTTCTGGCAGGGTATCTTTATTAGGGTCGTAGTATACCCCATCGGTCTCCGTGTATCCTCCCATTTGAGCACCACAAGACACAAGCAGCAATCCGCCTGATATTGCCAAAATCCCTTTGGATTTTAACACACCAAGCAAATTTTTATGTATATTTCTTTTCATGATAACGTAAAGATTTTTAATTTAAATTATATTTGCAATCTGTACCAAAAATGTACCAAAACACTGGTAAAAAAATCTATCAAAAATAGATTTTTATTTTTAGATTACAATAATGTACAAAAGTTAAAAAAATTAAAAAAAATAATGGCAAAATTAACCTCAAGAAGCGAAGATTACAGCAAATGGTATAATGAGTTGGTGGTAAAAGCTGACTTAGCTGAAAACTCTGGAGTGCGAGGATGCATGGTGATTAAACCATACGGCTATGCAATCTGGGAAAAAATGCGTGATGAAATGGATAAAAGATTCAAAGAAACAGGTCACGTTAATGCTTATTTCCCGCTTTTTGTGCCCAAAAGCCTGTTTGAGGCAGAAGAAAAAAATGCAGAAGGTTTTGCTAAAGAATGTGCAGTAGTTACCCATTATAGATTAAAAACGGACCCGGACAATCCACACAAACTTATCGTAGATCCGGATGCTAAATTAGAGGAAGAGCTTATTGTACGCCCTACTTCTGAAGCCATTATCTGGAATACATACAAAAACTGGATCCAGTCTTACAGAGACCTGCCGATCCTGATCAACCAATGGGCCAATGTTGTCCGTTGGGAAATGAGAACCCGTTTGTTTCTTAGAACAGCGGAATTCCTTTGGCAGGAAGGGCACACGGCACATGCTACCAAAGATGAAGCTGTGGAAGAAGCTGAAAAAATGAATGATGTATATGCAGATTTTGCAGAAAAGTTCATGGCGATGCCTGTTATTAAAGGACTAAAAACACCGTCTGAAAGATTTGCCGGAGCTGACGAAACCTATTGTATCGAAGCGTTGATGCAGGATGGAAAAGCACTTCAGGCAGGAACATCTCACTTCTTAGGCCAGAATTTCGCGAAAGCATTCGATGTGAAATTCACCAATAAGGAAGGGAAGATTGAACATGCATGGGCAACTTCTTGGGGAACTTCCACCCGTTTGATGGGAGCTTTGATCATGACCCATTCCGATGATTTCGGATTGGTGCTTCCTCCTACCCTGGCTCCAATTCAGGTGGTTATTGTTCCTATCTTCAAAGGAGAAGAGCAATTGGCCCAGATCAGTGAAGTGGCACTTGATATCGTAGCTAAATTAAAGGCAAAAGGCATCTCTGTTAAATTTGATGATGATACCCATAACAAACCGGGATGGAAGTTTGCAGAATACGAATTAAAAGGAGTTCCTGTAAGAATTGCAATGGGACCAAGAGATCTTGAAAATAAATCTGTAGAAATTGCAAGAAGAGACAACCTGACTAAAGAAGTTCGTTCTATCGAAGGAATTGACACTTATATTCAGGAGTTGTTGCAGACCATACAGAAAGACCTTTATGAAAAAGCATTTAATTTCAGAAAAGATAATATCACAAGAGTAGATACTTATGAGGAATTCAAGAAAGTTCTTGAAGAAAAAGGAGGTTTTATTTATGCACATTGGGATGGAACTGCTGAAGAAGAGGAACAGATCAAGGACGAAACAAAGGCTACTATTAGATGTATTCCTTTAGATGATGATATTGAAGAAGGTATTTCTCTGATCAGTGGAAAACCGTCTAAGAGACGTGTATTATTCGCAAAAGCTTACTAGTAATTTTTACTGATTTTCAAAAACTTTGCTGGAAATTAAATAAATATTTAAAAAAAATGACTTTTGGACAGATTTTTGTTTAAATTTATGCAACATTAATCTAAAAAAATAATTTATTATGTCTTTAAATGTCATTGATTTAATTAAAGGACAGTTAGGTCCCGCTTTAATTTCGCAAGCAGCTTCTCAGTTTGGAGAAAGTGAATCCGGTATTTCAAAAGCAATTGGAGGATTGCTTCCTGCAGTTGTAGGAGGATTAGCCAATAATTCTGATAATCCGGGAGTTTTGGATGCAATTACCAACGCTTCATCAAGCGGAATTTTAGGAAATTTAGTAGGAGGTGCTTCTAGTAATCCTATAATTTCCAATTTACTGACGTCTATTTTTGGAGACAAGATCAGTGGAATAGTGAATGCCATTGCAACCTATGCAGGAATCAGTAATAATTCTTCCAGTTCGCTGCTTAATTTAGTAACAGGAGCTACGGTAGGTACTATCGGAAAATATGCTACTGATAATAATTTAGGCAAATCTGGAATTTCGAACCTGTTAGGTGAACAAAAAGGAATCATTTCTTCACTTTTACCGGCAGGACTTTCCCTGGCATCTCTTAATATCGGCGACTGGGCAAAAGGGTATAAATTTGATAATGATAATGATGCCACCAGACCAGCAGCCAGTGCAGAGCCTAAAATAGAAGTTACAAGAAGTACTACATCTGCAGGAACTAATCCTGACAGAAATAATAATGATGGCGGAGGTTCAATCTGGAAATGGTTGCTTCCGCTTTTACTTTTAATCGCTGCAGCTTATTTTATTTGGAAGCAGTGTGAGAAAAAAGAAACAACTACAACTACCACAGTAGTGGACTCTACAGGATCAACCACTGATACTGCGGCTACCGTTGCCCCTGCGGATACTTCCGCAACAACTGCAACAACAACCAGAACAGATGAAAATATTGATCTTAACGGTGTAATGCTGAAAGGATACAAAGGTGGTATGGAAGATCAGATGATTACTTTCCTTAAGTCAGGTGATTATAAAAATGCAGCTGATGATGCCGCATTGAAAGATAAGTGGTATGATTTTGACCATGTAAACTTCAAAATGGGAAGTTCTACTGAATTGGAAGCAGGTTCTCAGGGACAGCTTGATAACTTGGTGGCTATTTTAAAAGCATTCCCGGATGCAAAAATCAAAATTGGAGGATATACTGATAAAACAGGAAATGAAGCTTCTAACGTAAAACTATCTCAGGCCAGAGCTGATTTCATCAAAAGTGCTTTAGCAAAAGCAGGAGTTGGTGCTCAGGTTTTAGGTGCTGAGGGTTACGGAAGCAAATTTGCTACAGTAGATGCTAAAGCTTCCGATGCAGAAAGAGCTGCGGACAGAAAAATGTCTGTAAGATTTGCAAAATAGATCTTTAGAATCTTTAAAAATAGGATCCCGGAAATAATTTCCGGGATTTTTTTATTTACATACTTTCACATTTATATTTATTTAATTAAATTTGTTAGTCATTTCTAACATTTATGAATTTCAAATTAAACAGCGCCTGGCGTAAAGATAAAACATCCCACTCCCTCTCCGAGGTCTATTCCTCTATAAAAGTTCCCCGAAATGCTCCGTTTTGGCGGAAGTATCTGGCATTTGCCGGTCCGGGGCTCATGATTGCCGTTGGATATATGGATCCGGGAAACTGGGCTACTGATATTGCCGGAGGTGCCCAGTTTGGGTATACTCTGCTTTCTGTAATTCTTATTTCAAATATTTTCGCAATGGTTTTACAGCATTTATCTGTGAAATTAGGAGTTGTTGCCGAAAGGGATCTTGCTCAGGCCTGTCGTGATCACTTTAATCCTACCACCAATTTTATTCTGTGGGTGTTTTGTGAAATAGCCATTGCTGCCTGTGATCTTGCCGAGGTGATTGGTTCTGCCATTGCATTAAATCTCCTGTTTCACATTCCTCTTACCTGGGGAATTGTGATTACCACAGTGGATGTTCTGATCATTCTTCTGCTTCAGTCCAAGGGTTTCCGATGGATAGAAAGTATTGTGGGCGGACTTATTTTTATTATTTTGGCCTGCTTCATTTATGAAATTATAATTTCAGAACCGGCTTTTAATGAAATCCTTGGCGGATTGGTTCCTCAAAAGGAAATCATCCAGAACCCTGCCATGCTTTATATCGCTATCGGTATTTTAGGCGCCACCGTAATGCCTCATAATTTATACCTGCACAGCAGTATCGTTCAGACAAGAGATTATCCGCGGGACCGGGAAGGTAAAAAGGAAGCCATAAAATTTGCAACTCTGGACAGTACCGTTTCATTGATGCTGGCTTTCTTTATCAATGCAGCCATTCTTATCCTTGCTGCCGCAACCTTTCATACTACAGGAAATAAACACGTGGCAGATATTCATGATGCCTACAAAATGCTGACTCCTATTTTAGGTGCTTCTATGGCAAGTATTGCTTTTGCGATTGCCTTATTGGCGTCAGGGCAAAATTCTACACTTACAGGAACGCTTGCAGGCCAGATCGTTATGGAAGGTTTCTTAAATATCCGGTTAAAACCATGGCTACGAAGACTGATTACAAGACTTATTGCTGTTATTCCCGCTTTAATTGTTGCTATTATTTATGGTGAACAGGGGACAACTGATTTACTGGTTTTAAGCCAGGTAATTTTATCCATGCAGCTGAGTTTTGCAGTAGTTCCCCTGGTTATGTTTACCAACGACAAGACTAAAATGGGAGAATTCGTGAATAAGCCTTTCTTGAAAATATCTGTCTGGCTCATTTCTATTATCATTATTATCCTAAATCTGTACTTACTATACCAAACGTTTACCGGATAGAAAAGATGAAATGTTAATGGTGAATTGTCAATCGTGAATTTTATAACAGCCGGTAATTGACCATTAACTTGCATAGCAAAATTGACCTTTCACAATTAAAAGTATAATGAATAGTGAATTGGCAATTGTGAATTTTTACCACACCGGTAATTGACCATTAACTTGCGTAGCAAAATTGACC
>NZ_JBAOJR010000007.1:86847-233174 GCF_037083525.1 Chryseobacterium sp. CCNWLW53
TAATGAATAGTGAATTGGCAATTGTGAATTTTTACCACACCGGTAATTGACCATTAACTTGCGTAGCAAAATTGACCTTTCACAATTAAAAGTTTAGTGAATAGTGAATTGGCAATTGTGAACCTTATAACAGTCGTTAATTGACTATTGAATTGCACAGCAAAATTGACCATTCACAATCAATCAGCGTCTCTATTTTCTGCCTTAATGTCCATTTTTTGTATTTGGCAGGTTCTTTGTCAATCAATTCTTTAAATAAATATTGAATTATGGAAAACCAGGATATTAACGAAGAAAGCATCAATAATCAGGAAATAAACAACATTCAGGACGAAGCAGTATCTGAGGACAATGTGACAGCTAAACCTTCTGCAGAAGAACTTTTGGCAGAAGAAAAGGACCGTTATATCAGATTGTACGCTGAATTCGAAAATTATAAAAAAAGAACATCCAAAGAGAAAATGGAATTCTTCCAGTATGCCAACCAGGATATGATGGTTTCTATGCTGGGTGTTTTGGATGACTTTGAAAGGGCTTTAAAAGAAATTGCTAAAAACGGAAATCCATCTGACCTTCAAGGTGTTGAGCTGATCTATCAGAAGTTTAAAAACAAACTCACGGAAAAAGGCTTAAAAGCTATGGAAGTTAATGCAGGTGATACGTTCAACGTAGATTTCCATGAAGCCATTACTCAGATTCCTGCTCCATCTGAAGATCTGAAAGGCAAAATCGTAGATGTTATTGAAACAGGATATACTTTAGGTGATAAAGTGATCCGTTTTGCAAAAGTAGTAACAGGAAACTAATATTAAAATAAATGATAAATGATGATAGATAATTGATTGGCAGCAGGCTTTAAACCATATGCAATAAACATCAGTTATCATTTATCAGTAATCAATTATAATCAACATGTCAAAAAGAGATTATTACGAAGTTCTTGAGATCAGTAAATCTGCATCAGCTGACGAGATAAAGAAAGCATACCGAAAAATGGCCATCAAATATCACCCGGATAAGAATCCAGGAGATAAGGAGGCTGAAGAAAAATTCAAGGAAGCTGCAGAAGCTTATGAAGTACTGAGCGACGACCAGAAACGTGCCAGATATGACCAGTTCGGCCATGCCGGAATGGGCGGTAATGGAGGTTTCGGAGGCGGAGGCTTCGGCGGAGGGATGAACATGGAGGATATTTTCAGCCAGTTTGGAGATATTTTTGGTGGTGGCTTTGGCGGCTTTAGTGGAAACGGCGGAGGACGTCAGCAGGTGAAGGGGTCTAATTTAAGGATCAGAATCAAACTGAATCTTGAAGAAATGGTGAACGGAACACAAAAAACCATCAAAGTAAAAAAAATGAAGATGGCGGAAGGTGCCACCTCAAAAGTATGCCCTACCTGTAACGGTTCCGGTGTTCAGCTTAAAGTGATGAACACCATGTTCGGACAGATGCAGACACAGACTACCTGCAGTACCTGTCAGGGAATCGGTAAAGTGGCAGATAAAATTCCAGCAGGAGCCAATGCACAGGGATTAATAAAAGATGAGGAAGAAATTTCCATCAATATTCCGGCAGGGGCAAGAGATGGCATCCAGCTTAATGTAAGAGGAAAAGGAAATGATGCTCCTTTCGGCGGAATCCCGGGAGATCTTTTAGTGATCATTGAAGAGGAAGTAGATAAAACAATTAAGAGAGAGGGAGATAATCTTCACCAGGAATTATATGTTTCATTTGCAGAAGCAGCTTTGGGAACTAAGAAAGAAGTTCCTACGGTAGGCGGTAAAGTGAAAATTACTGTTGATCCGGGTACACAGTCCGGAAAGATCCTTAGACTGGCAGGAAAAGGCCTTCCAAGCATCGACAGCT
Organism: Chryseobacterium sp. CCNWLW53; assembly: GCF_037083525.1. Lineage (NCBI taxonomy): Bacteria > Pseudomonadati > Bacteroidota > Flavobacteriia > Flavobacteriales > Weeksellaceae > Chryseobacterium > Chryseobacterium sp. CCNWLW53. The sequence continues at coordinate 88,712 of NZ_JBAOJR010000007.1, forward strand.
ATGGAAAAGGTGATATGTTCATTCACATTAATGTATGGACCCCACAAAAACTGACTAAAGAACAGAAAGATTTCTTTGAAAAGCAGATGTCAAGTGGAGAAATGGTTGCAGAACCTTCCGGAAAGGAGAAGACTTTTTTTGACAAAGTAAAAGATTTATTCAATTAATCCGGAGAGGCTTACAAGGCCTCTTTTTATTCAAATATAAAAAAAACTCAGCAGTACTGTATTGCTGAGTTTTTTTGTTGTTATATCTGTAAACAATTATTTTTTAAATGCCAGTGAGTAGATTTTCTTCCCTGCCGTAAAAATAGCTACAGCACCTAATCCTCCTATAAGACCAAGAATAATTTCCTTTAAAATAGTCAGAAATTCATTAGAAGACCAGGAAGGTAAAACATGGTGAAGAAATTCAATTCTATGGGCAAAAATACCACCAGCTACCATAATTAAGGCAATTGTCCCGATAACTCCCAAAGCCTTAATAACGATAGGGAGAGCTTTTACCAACACATGTCCAAGCTTTCCAAAAAATCCTTTATCATTACTTTTTTTGATTAGCTTAAATCCTGCATCATCCATTCTTACGATTAAAGCAACAATTCCGTAAACTCCCACAGTCGCAATAAATGCTACCAAACTGGTTACTAAAATCTGAGTAATGAAAGGATGATTTTCTTCCAAAACTGTTCCTAAAGCAATAATTACAATCTCAATTGATAAAATAAAATCTGTAGTAATTGCCGATTTTACCTTTGCTTTTTCTATCTCTTCATCACTTTTTTCATCCTCAATTATTTCTTCCACAACTTCATGACCTTCTTTTTCGCGGTGAAAAAGAAATTCTATAATTTTTTCAACCCCTTCAAAAGCTAAATATAATCCTCCGAGAATCAATACGTAATTAATTGCAGGTGCATACAGCCAGTTGAGCAAAAATACAACGGGCAGAATGATCAATTTGTTGATAAATGAGCCTTTTGTAATTGCCCACAAAACCGGAATTTCCCGTGAAGAAAGGAAACCTGTGGCCTTCTCTGCATTCACAGCCAGATCATCGCCAAGGATACCCGCTGTTTTCTGTGTGGCTATTTTACTTGTCACCGCTACATCATCCATCAGTGCCGCGATATCATCTAAAATTGCAAAAAAACCAGATGCCATATTATTTTAATGTTTTTTTAATATATGTTAAGTCGAGCAAAAATAATTATTAAAATCTATTTTCAATTTGTTTCTGGATATTAATTTTAAATATTTTCTGATGAGGAGCGGTTTAATTGAAAAAACTCTGCTTACTTTTACCCTGTTAAAAAAAACGGCAATACCATGAACTGTAAACATTATATTTTCTTTTTAGGGTGTATAACTTTTATATCCAGTACATTCTGTTCTCCATTCAAGGCCCAAAATACAACGGATGTTCCCGTGGATAACTTAGAAAAGAAAAAAAAGGAAATAGATGGGATTATCAGGGCTTATTCTGCAATTAATAAATTTAATGGAACAGCACTGATCCATTATCAAAATAAAACCATCTTTGAAAAATCTTATGGCTGGCAGAACGCAGAAAAGAAAATTCCTAATCAAAACAACAGCATTTACCAGATTGCTTCTTTAACGAAATCTTTTACTGCATTAACTATCATAAAGCTAAGCGAAGAAGGAAAACTTTCCGTAAAGGACCCTATTTCTAAATTTATTGCAGGTTATCCCAGAGGAAATGAAATTACAGTCGAGCATCTCCTCACCCACACTTCAGGAATTTATGAACCATTGCGAAACAAGGAATATTTCCGTCTTCTTCATACGGGAGAAAGCATCAGCCCAAATAAGGAAATTTCCTTTTTCAAGGATGAGCCTTTAGATTTTGAACCGGGAAGCCAGTTTTCATATACCAATTCGGGATATATTCTGCTTGGAGTTATTATTGAAAAAATTACAGGCCTTTCTTATGAAGATGCTGTGAGAAAATTCATCTTAGATCCCCTGAAAATGAATCATACGGGCTTTGATTACCCAGCTTTGAAAAGTCCGGACAAAACCGTTCCTTACGCTTACCTTTCAAAAACAAGACAGGAAAAAACAGAAATATGGAATCCTGAATTAACAGCCTCTGCAGGGCAGATTTACAGCACAGCTGAAGATCTTTACAAATACTATAAAGGACTCAGAGATTATAAGATTGTTTCTAAAGAAACGTTCAGGAAAGCAACAACACCTTTTCTAAGCGGTTACGGCTACGGCTGGTTTATTGATGATCTTTACGGAAAGAAAGTGATTAATCACGGAGGAAATATTGAAGGTGCGACAAGTTATTTGGCGATGATTCCTGATGATGACATCTGCATTATACTGCTCAACAATATTACCAGTAAAAAGCTGGAGAAAGCGGGCAATACGATTCTGGGTGCGCTTTTAAATCAACCTTATGAGCTTCCAAAGCCAAAAAAAGAAATACTACCGGACGATTCCATTCTTAAAAAATATGCAGGTAATTATACATTGTCGGAAGATAATACAATCCATATTTTGTATGAAAATGGGCAGCTTTTTATTCAGAATAACAACGAACCAAAAGTAAGAATGCTGGCTGAAAATGACCATTCGTTTTTTCTGCAGGATGACGACAGTGAAATTACCTTTATTTTCAAAGAGGGCGAGAAAGGTGTAATTACCATCAAAAAAGGACTTTCATCAAAGACAGGAGAAAAGCTTTAAGCCTTAATTTTTCTCATCTCTGTGTATGAATATTGGATTCCTGCCTATCAAAAATCATTATCTAAAAACCTTACTTACTATAATTTTTCTGTAATTTTAATTAATGAAAAAGCTCATTCTGAGATACCATTTCTTTGTTGTAGGATGCCTTAGTTTCGTGCTGCAGTCATGCAATACAAAATTCAGGGTTTGGGTAGGCACCGGCGGACAGCAGAAAATATATAATTTAAAATACGGGGAGCATAAAAGGCAGAAAATGGACGTTTTCCTTCCTTTGGATTATGCACAAGATGTACCTGTAGTACTTATTGTACATGGCGGTGCCTGGACTCTGGGGAAAAAGGAACACATGATCCAGGTGCAGAAAATGCTTTTTGAACATAAGATTCCGAGCATCAATATGAATTACAGGCTTGTTTCAAAGCGTAAAAATATCACTTATAAGCAGCAGCTGGAGGATATTGGCGCTGCCATTGAAAAGTTTAATTCCCTGGCTGAAAAAGCAGAGCTTCAACCCAATAATTATATTCTGCTTGGGGAAAGTGCCGGCGGTCATCTTGCCCTACTCTACGGATACAAACATCCTGAACAGATCAAAAAAATTATTTCAATGAGCGGTCCGACGGATTTTTACAGCCCGGAATACCTGAAATCATTTTATTCAAAATATACTTCTCCAACCTTCCAGAAAGTGGTAGGAACAAAATTTGACCGGAAAAATATATCTGAAGCATTTAGAGAAGCGAGTCCGATTGCCAATATATCCAACGTTCCCACATTACTTTTTCAGGGTAATAATGACTTTCTGGTGAATCAGCATCAGGGATTGTCCATGGATTCTGTGCTTACCGAACAGAATGTACCCCATAAACTTGTTTTTATGAAAAGAACAGGTCATGCCCCGAGGTTTTTCAGCAAAATAAAAAGAGACAGCATTATCTATCCGAATATTCTGGAATGGATAAAAAAATAACCTGCCGAAAAGACAGGTTATCTATATTGTTTTATATTTTTTATTCAGGATCTTTGTCTTCGTATTTAGAGAAGTCTTCTTTCTTCCCAAAAACAAATTTGATGATTACCGGAAGTGTTGTTACTAACACGATGATGATGATAATCAGTTCCAGCTTCTCTTTTAAATTGATTCCGAACTGCTCCTGGAAAAGCTTGTCCAGATAATGTCCGGCAAAGATGAGGATGAATGACCAAAGAACTGCGCCGATAATATTATCTCTTAAAAATTCTTTTTTGTCCATTTTCACAATACCCGCAACAATTGGAGTAAAGGTTCTTACCACCGGTAAAAACCTGGCCATGATGATCGCCAGTGCTCCGTGCTTTTCAAAAAAATCGTGGGCCTGGTAAAGGTATTTCTTCTTAAACAGCATGGTATCCTGCTTTTTATATAAAGCGGGACCTGTTTTCACTCCAAAATAATATCCAACCTCATTCCCAATAATAGCAGCAAGTGCTACACAGGAAGCCAGAATAGTCGTGTCTAAAAAGTCGCTCCCAGTGGAGCCAAAAGTCTCTTTGATAATTTCAACAGCGTAAATTCCTGACACAAACAGTAATGAATCTCCGGGCAGGAAAAATCCTACAAAAAGACCTGTTTCAGCAAAAACAATAAATAAAATAAGCCAGAACCCACCCATTTTGATATAAAACTCGGGGTTCAGTAAATCTCTCCAGCTATTGAAATCTTCCATATATAACGATTAACAACAAAAGTAAGCGTAAAAAGTCTTAAACAAAAATTAATTATAAGATTTTAACTAAAATAAGGACATGATATTTTACAAGTCCATATCATCGTCTGAAACAGCGGTACCATCGGCCATGAGGTAAGCTTTCAGGAATGGCGTAAGATTTCCGTTCATGACGGAATCCACGTCTGAAGTTTCGTGACCGGAACGAACATCTTTCACCAGTTTATACGGATGCATCACGTAGTTTCTGATCTGGCTTCCCCATTCTATTTTCATTTTATTGGCCTCTATCTCGTTTCTTGCTTTCATACGCGCCTCAAGCTCCATTTCATAAAGTCTTGAACGAAGGAGCTGCATGGCTTTTTCTTTGTTCTGAAGCTGGGAACGCGACTCTGAGTTTTCAATAATAATTCCGGTTGGTGCATGGCGAAGACGTACGGCAGTTTCTACCTTGTTGACGTTCTGTCCCCCGGCTCCGGAAGACCTCATGGTTTCAAATGAAATATCGGCAGGATTAATGTTAATTTCAATGGTATCGTCCACTAAAGGGTAAACATATACTGAAACGAAACTGGTATGGCGTTTTGCATTGCTGTCGAAAGGGGAAATCCTTACCAGCCTGTGTACCCCGTTCTCGCCTTTCAGATATCCGAAGGCATATTCACCATCAATTTCCAGTGTAACGGTTTTTACTCCGGCTACCTCACCTTCCTGATAGTTAAGCTCACGGATTTTATAGCCTTGTTTTTCTGCCCACATGGTATACATTCTCATCAGCATCGAAGCCCAGTCGCAACTTTCCGTACCTCCGGCTCCTGCAGTAATCTGAAGAACAGCAGAAAGCTCATCTCCTTCATTGGAAAGCATATTTTTAAATTCCAGGTCTTCTATTTTTTCTACAAGCCGTGGAAATGTTTCATCCAGCTCTTTTTCAGAGTCCGGATCTTCTTTGGCAAATTCTGCAAGAACCTGCAGGTCCTCAAACTGGGTACTGATCTCTTCATAATCTTCTACCCATCTTTTTTTGGAACGGAGCTGCTTCAGAAATACTTCAGCTTCTTTTGGATTGTCCCAAAATTCGGGTGCAGCGGTTTTTTCATCATCATTCGCTATTTCTATCTTCTTTTTTTCGATCTGAAGGTATTTATATAAGTCGCCAATTCTGGACTGAACTTCTTTTATCTGGTCGTTGTTGATCACGAATTTGTTATTTTATGCAAAAATACGGAATTCTTTTAGAGTGACGAGATTTTGAATTTTGAGTTGATCGTTTTTTAAAACCCTATAGGTAATATTTATTCACTGATTATTTTAGCATCAAAATTCTTTTCGAAGTATTCTTTTGATTTTTTACTTTCACTTTTAAAACCATACATCGTTAAAGCATAAACAAATAATAACATGAACATAGGCGAAAAAAATTCCAAAGATTTCAAATCTTCCATGACTAGGATGCCTATTAAAAACAATACAACAAATCCACACCAGAAAATTAAGAAAACAAATACAATCCAATGCAATTGCATGGTAATCTTTATCTGTGTTTCACCATTGTTTTTCTGAATGGTTCCGCTTATTTGAGGAAGGAAAGAATTTCTGTTTTTGATAACTCTTTGGATTTCAAAACTGTTATTATTCACAGATCCTTCATATTCCTTTATTGGGTTCCTTCCAAAACCAAATTTTCTGGGTTCAACAAAACTTGAAAGCCTTGTTATTACTTCCTGTTCGGACAAATTTGTTCTATAAATGATCCGTTCAAAAGGTAAATATTTCATTCGTCATAATTTTATATTTAAATCATTTCAGCCATTATTTCTCCTATTTTCGGGGCCAGCGCCACTCCCATTCCTGAAAGTCTTACGGCACAGTACTGTTTTTCTGAAAGCTGTTTTACAATCGGTATTTTTTCTGAACCCATAGCCATAATTCCAGACCAGCGGAGCGCAATCTTAAAGTCTTGCCCTGGTAAAATAACTTCTTTTAAAAAGTTTTCCAAATGTTTCTGTAGAAATTCTGTGGTTTCAAAAGCGGTTGTTTCTTCGGTTTTAAAATCCTGATTTCTTCCGCCGCCTAAGAGAACCCTGTTTCCAAGGTTTCTGAAATAATAAAATCCTTCGTCATAATGGAATGTCCCTCTGAGCTTTAATCCATCAATTGGCTCGGTTAAAAGAATCTGTCCCCGTGCCGGGATAATTTCCTCTTTTTCAAGAAACTTTGCACTGAAAGCATTCGTGCAGTAAATAATCTGATCCGACTTTACAGAAAGATTCTCCGAAAGACATATCTCGATTTCTCCTGTATTCTCATCAATGTTTTTCACTTCTGTTCCAAACAAGAATTCGACTTTCAGTTCATTACATTTTTCTAAAAGCTTCTGCAATAATTTTCCGGAATGCAGACTTCCTTCGCAGGGATTTTCTACCAAAAACTTAGATTTCCCAAGACCGAATTCTTCGATCTTCTTCTGGTTAAGAAAATAGGTTTTTTCGAGACCGGTTATCTCTTTCAGCTTTTCATTGACCGTATCTAATTGTTGTAAAGATTCATCATTATTTAGAATTTCATAGCCTCCATTGAGCTCAAAATCTATTTCGCTGTCCTTAAAATATTTTCTGATCTTCTGGAGCCCTTCAAACCTCATCTTAACAAGAGCAAGGGTTTTTTCCCAGCCCATGTTGCCGGAATCGGCAATGACTTCCGTTAAGCTTCCAAAGCAGGCAAAACCTGCGTTTCTAGTTGAAGCTCCGAGCGGAACGGTATTTCTTTCAATAATTAAAACAGATTTTTCAGGATATTTTTCCTTAGTGGATATAGCAGTCCAAAGCCCGGAAAATCCTGATCCGATGATGACGATATCTCTTTTTCTGTAAAAGGTTTCCAGTTCCCAGATGCTGTTCATTTTTTGTACAATGTAGAATGTATGTATGTTAAAAGAATTTGAACCAAGAGTCAAGAATCAAGAGTCGAGAGTCAAGAGCCAAGATATCAGATTTCAAATTTCAGATTAAAGATTTCCATCCTCAAACGTTATCGCGTTCAAGCTCTCTTACTCTAAAACTCTCCCACACTAAAAACTCTCAAACCCGAATCCCGCATTACCCTTTTTCAGGATCATGTCCCTCTTCACCATTATGCTGAAAACCGATTGCTCTTCTTGGCTCTTCAACGGCTTTATAAGTATCCAGTTCTTTTTTCAGAGCCTGAATCCTGAATTTAAATTCGTCGAAATTATTGATCACAGCATCTGCCAGGAATCTTGCAACCTGATCCAGATACTCCCCGGTCAGCTTTCCGGCAGCATCTCTCAGTGCCGCTTCCAAAAGTTTCTGATCGATCTTAAAATTTTCATTTTTGGTCTGCTGATATCGGTTTTTAAGACGTTTCTTCAGACTCTGCGTAAAATCAATGAGCATTGTATTGCTGAATGCCTTCATTTTAGATGAAATCTCATGCCAGAACGGAACTTTATCGGCTTTGTTATTTTTAAGAATTTTATACAAAAGAGAATCTTCTTCAAGCTCTCTTGTCATCGCATACAGAATAATCTCTGAACGCTCTGCAGCATTGGGAGGGAATATAGGAATCATCACATCAAATCTTCCCGGAGCGAGAATTTCTTCATCAATCTCCGAAACAGAATTGGCGGACCCCACCATCAACAGCTCTTCTTTTTCAAATTTCCCGATATAATGCAGGATTAATTCCTGGGTTTCCAGATTACAGGAAGCAAGGTTTGTTTCCGCTTTTCTCTCCATCATAATCTCATCAAAATCGTCAAGAAAAAGCAGAACTTTTTCTTCTTTCATCATGGTGAGCAGAAAATCATTGAAGTTGGTTTTATTTCCGTCTATGAAAGAGGTTCCCAAATAATGTTTTTTGACTTCTTTAAATTGATATCCGATAATCTCGGAGATTTTGGTCGCCCAGAATATTTTCCCACTGCCGGGAGGCCCGTACAGAATAATGCCTGCCGGTTTGTGAATGCCCCAATCTTTGATCTGCTGAGGATTTAAGAATGGTTCTAAAACAGCCGATATATAAAAGAATAAGTCTCTGTATCCGATAAAATCTCTATGTTGAAGAGTCGTTTTTTGCCCGAAATAATCATAGACAAACTGATAATTGCCACCCAATTTATTATCTATACCATAACTTGAGATTGAGGAACGGAAGAAGCCGTTATCAAAAATATTGGGATTTCCTTCTTTAATCGCTTCTTCGATCTTTTCTTTGGGCTGATTGATCACCTCAGCGATCTGCTCCAGGGTTTTATTTTTGTCCAGATCTTTTTCATAAAGCTTTAAAAAGTCCAGGTTTTCACGGGCAAACTTTTCGAAATCTTTCTTTACTTCAAAGTTTGTACTGATGCATACACCCAGCTCAAGATCAAAATCCTGGATAAACTGTTTGATGGCTTCTGCTGAAACATTAAGCTCCTTAGCTAACTCAATTAACTTCATAAACTACCGATTAATTCTATCAAATTTAATATTTTAATCTTAAAATCTATGGGAAAATATATTAAAGTTTAACATAAACCCACCCTGGTCTTATGAAGAAGAAAAACAGGAAAGCAAGAGCCTTTTACTTAACCGTAACTTTTTTAACCATATCGTTTACAGCTTCTTCTATGATCTTCGGCTGGTCCTGATTAATATAGTGTCCACTTTTTGGTACAATGATCTGTTTACTGTTGGTAGATAAATTCAGCAAATCTTTCTGCATTTTATCCCACGCTTGAAGCATTTCGTTTTTTAATTTCTGATCTTTAATAAAGGTATTATATCTTGTCTTATCACCTGCTGTAATTACACACAAAGGAATTGAGCCAAAAGAATTGATGGCAGCAGCTTCAGCTTTAATAGATTTCATATGATCCTGTTCTTCCAGGGTAGCATCAGCACTTTTGTAAAGCAGCGCAGGCATCACAGAGTTTTGGAATTTATACTCAGTCGTGGCCGGAAACATATTTTCAAACATCAGTCTTGCCATACCGAAAGTATTTGCAAACTGGAGAAATCCTCCCGGAAGCCCTTGATTTACCATTTTATGCATTTCAGGTGACAGGTATTTTTCATCTGCCGGATATTGGCTGTCTACCAATATCACTCCTGCTACATCCGCCGGATATTTTTGTACGAAGAACCGGGTAAGCATTCCCCCGAAGGAATGTCCGACAAGGATATAGGGCTTCGGGGCTTTTGATTTTTCGAGAAGCGTATGAAGTTCTTCTGCCATTTTTTCGCCTGTTTTAGGGTTTGTTCCCCGCTCACTCCACAGAATCCCGGATCTGTCATAAGAAAATGTAGTATAGGTTTTCGGAAGATTTTTCTGGATATGATACCACTGCAGATGACCCGCTGGATCGAAAGCTGTTTCGAAAACGACTGTAGGTCCGCCCTTTCCTTCCTGTAAATAGTGTATTTTATGGTTTTCAACTTCTGCAAACTGGCCATCCGGCTGGATTTTTTCAGCTATTGAACGGGATATTTTTTCAAAAATAAATCCGGTAATTAGTAATAGGATGACGATTAAAAGCAAGGCCATTAACAGTCTTTTTATCCATTTCATAATATTCATAGTTTGTTTTTTTTGTTGTGATAGTTTCCTCAATAGGTCTGTACTCCATAAAAATAGTTACATCTATAAAACAATAAGACCGTGAATCTTGTTACAGTGAGTTTTGGTATTTGGCAAAAATATTATCTAAAAAAACAATAACGCTGTAACAATCCCTTAATTACATAGACTACTACTATGTAAAACAAATTACATGGAAAAAATTTTATCAGTAAAGAATTTAACCAAGAAATTCAAGAGAACTGTTGTCAACAATATCTCTTTTGATGTAGAAAGAGGAAATGTTTATGGCTTATTAGGACCAAACGGGAGCGGAAAATCCACGACATTCGGAATGCTGTTATCTACGATCAATCCAACCAGCGGAGATTGGTATTGGTTTGGGCAGAAAGGAACGGATCCGGATACCTTGAAAAAGATTGGAGCTATTATAGAACAGCCTAATTTTTATCCGTATCTGGATGCTGAAACGAATCTGAAGATCGTCGCTGAAATTAAAGGAACTCCTCACACAAGAATTGATGAAGTCCTGAAAACCGTTGGTCTTTTGGAAAGGAAAAAAGATGCTTTCAAAACATATTCTTTGGGGATGAAGCAACGTCTGTCCATAGCATCAGCCATGCTGAATAATCCGGAGGTGATGATTCTTGACGAACCTACCAACGGACTGGATCCTGAAGGAATTATCCAGATCAGAGATATCATCAGCAAAATTGCCAAGCAGGGTATCACTATTATCATTGCCAGTCATCTTCTGGACGAAATTGAAAAGATCTGCAGCCACGTTATTGTTTTGAAGGAAGGAAATTCCATTTATTGCGGACGGGTGGATGAAATAACGGCTAACAACGGATATTTTGAGCTAAAGGCGGACAACAATACACTTCTTTTAAATGCCCTGGAGGAGCTTCAGTGGTTCAGTGCTGTAAAAGCAGACGGTGACATTATCAAGGCTCAGATTCGAGATGACGCCTCTATATCTGCCTCAACTTTAAATCAGAAGCTTGCCGAAAAAGGGATTTATCTTTCTCATTTAACGAAGAAAAAACTGTCTCTGGAGTCTCAATTCCTTGAACTCGTAAAAAACACGAATACCCATGCTTAAACTATTAAAATTAGAATATTATAAAAACCTGAATTACAAACCGTTCAAGGTTTTCACAATCTTATATTTCGCCATTCTCATCGCTCTTCTTTTCATCGGGCTGGTGGATCTGAATGTTTTCGGAGGAACTGTTAATTTAAAAGAAGAGGGCATTTATAATTTCCCGGAGATCTGGAATTTCACCACCTGGATTGTCGCTTTGCTAAAGATCTTTCTTGGATTAATTATTGTTTTTTCAATCTCCCAGGAATTCACCAACAGAATGTTTAAGCAAAATACGATCGACGGACTGAGCAGAAAGGAATTTATAAGTTCAAAGCTTTTAACAATTACCATCTTTACAACAGTTTCCACATTGATTGTGTTTATCATTACTATGTTTTTGGGACACCAGTATTCCAAGGTTACTGATGCTTCAAAAATTTATGCAGAGGTTTACTATATCGGAAATTATTTTGTAAAGCTGTTTACATTCTTCTCTTTCCTGATGTTCCTTTCTGTATTACTGAGAAAATCTATGTTTGTATTCCTGGGTTTCTTCGCATATTGGGTTGCTGAAAAGATTTTAGCAGGTTTGGAAGCTTACCAGAAACTAACAGGAATGCAGGGCGAACAGAGGAAAGCTGTGTTGGAAAATGATTTTTTCATCACCAGCATGTTACCCTTGGAAAGCATGTCAAATCTGATTCCTAATCCTTTGATGCGTTTGAATATGCTGAAAGTTATGGGTGTAAAATACGATGCTCATTATCCTACGGAAAGTATGATTGCCTGCATCATCTGGTCTGTGATCTTTATTGGGGGTTCTTACTGGATTCTGAGAAAGAGGGATTGGTAGACATTTGAGATTAAAAGATTAAATAATGAAGTGGTCCTTTGGATCACTTTTTATTTGGATAGTGTTAAAAAGTCAAGGGTAATCATCCAGATAATCAATTTTTTATTATTTTTATCAAAAGGACGAAAATGAAAAAGATTTATTATTTTCCGGGACTGATCAGCGCCATTATTATTCCGCTGCTGTTCTGGTATTATGGCAACCGGAAGTTTGAGGAAGTGAATTTTACTGCTATGGATATCTGGCTTCCTGCAAAAACAAAAGCTGGAGAGAAGCCATCCTTTTTAAGTTTTGAACCTTATAGAAACTGGAGTTATAAAAAAATAAAGGTAGCTCCAAATCAAGCAAAGAAAAACACAAAGCTTTACGTTGCTGAAATTAAGAATTTGCAGAAGAGAAATGAGAAAAATTCAGGTATTGAATTTATTCTTGATGACCGCAACACCTATAATGATCTGGTTGCCTTACTTAATGATGTAAAACTTGCGGGACAATTCAGCTACACTCTGGATGTGGAAAAAACATGGCACTTTTTTGTTACCCATCATTATGTTGGTTCGAATATTCAGATACTGGATGATTCTTCATTTACCCGATGTGGTACAGGACTTTTTGCTAATTACCAACCGAACAATGCATGGCTAAAAGAATTTCAAACATTTGAATCGCAGCTTATTCAACTTCCCAAACAATCGTTTTATCTCCTATTCGGATTTTTATTTCTGGTGAACATGTCGATGCTAAGCATTAAAGAGAGGTTTCAAGCTCATTTCTAGGTATTCAAATATCTGCGCTATCAGCGAGAGAACTTTTGCATTTGATCTAAATAAAAAAGACCGCCTTTCAGCGGTCTGTCTTCATATTACTTTTTATCCAGCAGAGAGAGATAATCTCCGTAGCCTTTTTTCTCCATGTCAGCTTTTGGAATAAACTTCAGCGAAGCACTGTTGATGCAGTATCTAAGACCGCCTTTATCTGCAGGACCGTCTGTGAAAACGTGTCCAAGGTGAGCGTCTCCTGTTTTACTTCTTACCTCCACCCTTACCATTCCGGCAGATTTGTCCATTTTCTCATCGATCAGTTTTTTGGTAATCGGTTTTGAAAAACTTGGCCATCCACAACCTGATTCAAACTTATCGGTTGAAATAAACAGGGGTTCTCCTGTGGTGATATCTACATAAATACCTTCACGCGTTTCGTCCCAGTATTCATTCTGGAAAGGTCTTTCCGTTGCGTTTTCCTGGGTTACTTTATACTGTTCTTCAGTCAGCTTTTCTTTCAAAACTTTTTTATCCTGCTTCTGGTATTTTACTTTGGGAAGCGGGTTGGCATTTTTAGCCATTTCAAAAAGGCCTGGTTCAATGTGACAGTAACCTCCCGGATTTTTGCCTAGATAATCCTGATGATAATCTTCCGCTTTATAGAAGTTTTTCAACGGAATTGTTTCTACTACAACCGGCTTGCTGAAATTCTTAGATAATTTCGTAACTTCTTCTTTTACAATAGCCTCTGTATCTTTATCTGTAGAATAAATCCCTGTCCTGTACTGATCTCCCCTATCATTTCCCTGTTGGTTTAAACTTGTCGGATCAATTGTTTTAAAATACAAATCAATCAGCAGCCTAAGATCAACCTGTTCAGGATCATATTTCACTTTTACCGTTTCAGCAAAACCTGTCGTATGACTTACCACCTGCTCATACGTCGGATTTTTAACATTTCCGTTTGCGTAGCCAACTTCAGTTCCTACAACGCCACGAATTTGTTGAAAAAAGTGTTCTGTTCCCCAGAAACATCCGCCTGCAAAATAAACTTCTTTTACATTTTTACTATCCATAATGGTCTCATTTTTTCTTTTAGTTTCAGTGGATTTCATTTTTTTTGAATCTCCACAACTCATTGCAAATACTCCTATTCCCAGAATCATTCCGAGTAATATTAATATATTTTTCATTTTTATCTTTTTATTTGTATTCATTTTTTTTGAAATATCATTAATCCAAATCCTAAAAGCATTAGATCTTTCAGAATAAAAAAATCTGTGACAGGAACTCCATCCACTATTTTCCAGATTCCGGGAGTGGTAAACAGATAGCTCAGTGTTACAAGAAATGTCATAATCATCCCGCCTCCGGCATACTTTCTTAGAGATGCAAATTTCACACTAAATATCAGTAATAAAGCAATGATAATTTCTATCACTCCGATAGCATTTGACACCATCTGGATGCCTGCTATTTTATATACGAAAAAAGTAAGGAAATGGTTTTCGACCAGAGGTTTAATGGCAGCAGCTTCTGTGGGTGTGAATTTAAATACGCCAATCCAGAGTAAAATAAACGCGGCACCAAAAAGCGAAATATAATATCCTGTTTTGTACGTCGGCGATTCTACGTTAAGTTGTAATGTTCCGTTCATGTCTTTAAGATTTTGAATGATCCTTTATTATTGTCAAAAGTATAGTCGGAAACATTTCAAAATCCTGACAGCATTTCTTCTAAAGATTTAATTTTTCTAAAACTTTATTTTTAACACCCTGAATATCAGAATCATTAATTTCAGTATTCTCTTTTTGAGACAGTTTACGTTTTAAAATATCATCCAAAATTTTAAGTTTCTCTTCATAAGCTCTGCACCATTTACAGATCTTTATGTGCATGGAAAGCTGCCAGTCTTCCTTTTGGGAGATCGCTTTGGCATTCCTTTTTTCCATCAGCATTGTGGCTTTGCTGCATGGCAGGAACAGAATATGAATAAATTTTCTCAACATTTTATGATATGGTTATAAGTTGGCAAACCAGTTGGCCTCAAGGCACTCCCTCAGCTGCATTCTGCTTCTCTGAAGAATCTTCCATAGATTGGTCGCAGAAATCTGCAATTCCTGACTCACTTCCGGTGCTTTTTTTTCCTGAAGATAATACATTTTCATCGGAATCTTCCATCTGGCGGGCAAATCCTCAATGCAATCTTCCAGCGTTTTATTGAAATCATTATTATCCAAAAGCTCCGGCTCTTTATCCGAAACATTCCAGTCATTCAAAACACTGTCATTCTTCCAGGAACCTGATTCATCAAAAAAATGATCCAGCCTGATCTCCGGTTCTGATTTATATTTTTTACGGTAAAAATCGGCAGCTTTTCTGTTTAAAATAGCCGTCAGCCAGGTTAGCGGCTGGCTTTTTTCTTCAAAAGAGTCATAAGACGAATAGGCCGCTAAAAACACATCCTGTACCAGATCTTCTGCTTCCACTTTATCTGAAAGCAGATAAGCTGCTCTTTTCAGAAGAGGCCCGGAATACTGTTCTACCCAGCTTTTCAGCACTTCATTTTTCGTCATTTTTTATTCTTTAATATCATAAAAACTCATTTTATCAATTGCGCAGAACATTATATATTGAACTTCGAAATCATAAAAATCTATCAAGGCTTTATTTAATATTAAAACGAATATAAAAAGTTAAATGATAATATACAAAGTTTTATTACGATCGTCATTGCAACTACAGGTAAAGCAATCTCAAAATATAAACACTTCCCGTCCTACACCATTCAAAACATAGCATAAAATTATTTACAAATCGCTTAAAAACATTAAATTTGCATCTTATCAAAAATTTGATAGTTTTAAAAGCAAAGCAATACTATGACATCACAAGAGATACGTCAAAAATTTTTAGATTATTTTAAAAGTAAAGACCACCTTATCGTTCCTTCAGCACCTATCGTTCTGAAAGACGACCCTACCCTTATGTTTTCCAACTCAGGAATGACACAGTTCAAAGATTTCTTCTTAGGCTACAAAACGCCTACGGCACCAAGAATTGCAGATACACAGAAATGCCTTAGAGTTTCCGGAAAGCATAATGACTTAGATGATGTGGGAAGAGATACATACCACCACACCATGTTTGAAATGTTGGGAAACTGGTCTTTTGGTGATTATTTCAAAAAAGATGCTATTGCTTTTGCCTGGGAACTATTGACTGAAGTATTCGGAATTCCAAAAGAAAATTTATACGTAACTATTTTCGAAGGAGATACTTCTGAGAATTTGGAAAGAGATCAGGATGCTTACAATTTCTGGAAATCACACATTTCGGAAGACAGAATTATCAATGGAAACAAAAAAGATAATTTTTGGGAAATGGGAGAAAGCGGACCGTGCGGACCGTGTTCAGAAATCCACGTTGACCTTAGAACTGAGGAAGAAAAAGCTAAAGTTTCAGGACTTGATCTGGTAAATAACGACCATCCTCAGGTAGTGGAAGTATGGAACCTGGTATTCATGGAATTCAACAGAAAGGCAGATAAAAGTTTGGAAAAACTTCCTCAGCAGCATGTGGATACAGGAATGGGCTTCGAGCGTCTGTGTATGGCACTTCAGGGCAAATCTTCAAATTATGATACCGACGTTTTCACTCCGCTTATTGCTAAAGTGGAAGAACTTTCAGGTAAAAAATATACGGGAATTTTAGAAGACGAAAAAGATATTGCAATCCGTGTTGTGGTAGACCACATCAGAGCGGTTGCTTTTGCAATTGCTGACGGACAGCTTCCTTCCAATGGAGGTGCAGGGTATGTAATCCGAAGAATTTTAAGAAGAGCAATCTCTTATTCTTACCGATTCCTAGGAATGAAAGAACCTTTCCTTTACAAACTTGTTGCTGTACTTCAAGAGCAAATGGGACCTTTCTTCCCTGAGATCGAAAAGCAGGGGAAACTGGTTTCCGAGGTGATCAAAAGTGAGGAAGATTCATTCTTAAAAACTATTGAAAACGGACTGATCAGAGTTGAAAAGTTGATTCAGCAGACTATTGCAGATAATTCAAAAGTATTACCAAGCGAAGAAGTTTTTGAATTATATGATACGTACGGGTTCCCGGATGATTTAACGAGAATTATTGCAGAAGAAAAAGGACTTACCATTGATGAAGCGGGATTCAAAGTTGAAATGGAAAAGCAAAAACTCCGTTCCAAAGCTGATTCTGCTCAGAAAGTGTATGACTGGGTAACTTTAGAAACAAAACCTGAAAACTTTGTAGGATATGATCAGATCGAGTCTGAAACCTATATTACCCGATACAGAAAAGTAGAAAACAAAGACGGAGAATTTTATCAGGTAGTACTGAGCAGTTCTCCATTCTATCCAGAAGGCGGTGGCCAGGTGGGAGACAAAGGTATTCTGGAAAATGCCGTTGAAAGCTTTGAAGTTTTAGAAACCAAAAAAGAAAACGGACTGATCATTTCCCTGATCAATGGTCTTCCGAAAGATGCCGGAGCTGTTTTCTATGCTAAAGTTGATGCAACCGACAGGAAAAATTCTCAAGCGAATCACTCGGTAACTCACCTTTTACATGAGGCATTAAGAGAGGTTTTAGGAACACACGTGGAACAGAAAGGTTCTTACGTAGGTCCTGATTATCTTCGTTTCGACTTCTCTCATTTCAATAAAATGACGGAAGAAGAACTGGCATTGGTAGAAGAAAAAGTAAACCACAAGATCAAAGAAAGCATTGCTTTACAGGAGTTCAGAAGCATTCCTATTCAGGAGGCTTTGGATAAAGGAGCTATGGCTTTATTCGGTGAAAAATACGGTGACAATGTGAGAATGATCCAGTTTGGAAGTTCTAAGGAGCTCTGCGGGGGAACTCACGTAAAAAATACAATCGAAATCGGTCATTTCAAAATTACTTCCGAAGGTTCTGCTGCTGCAGGGATCAGAAGAATTGAAGCCATTTCAGGAGATAAATCTGAGGAATACTTCAAAAATCTGGAAAATCAGATTCATGAGCTTTCTCAACTATTGAAGTCTAAAGATGTTGTAAGATCTATCGAAAAACTGATTGAAGAAAATATATCTTTAAAATCTGAAGTGGAAGCCCTTAAAAAAGAAAAAGCAAAAGGCGAGATCGGTGAATGGAAAAATGCTTACGAGCAGAAAGGCAACAAGCAGCTGTTGGTGAAGAAAACTTCCCTGGATGCAGGTTCTGTGAAAGACATTGTATTCCAGCTGAAGAGAGAAATCCCATCTTCGGTAACGATTATTCTTTCCGATGCAGACGGAAAACCAATGATCACCGTTGGAGTTTCTGATGATCTGGCAGCAGATTATCAGGCAGGAGCTATCGTAAAAGACCTGGCAAAAGAGATCCAGGGAGGCGGAGGCGGAAATCCGGGCTTTGCAACAGCGGGAGGTAAAAACCTTGACGGCCTGGAAAATGCTTACCAAAAAGCTTTGAATATTTAGGAATAATCCTTTTATCATAAAACATCAAAACTCCTGAAAATCTCAGGAGTTTTTTTTCTCTATTTTTTCTATCTGAACCTTAGATGAAATCAATGTATTAACAAATCATAAAAACTTTCTCAACACAAGAAATATTACTACTTTTGACCTAATTCTTGCATGAAAAGGTTTTTAGTTTTATTGTTTTTGATGATCAGCTTCTTTGGTTTTACCCAATCAAGGATTAAGGTCATTGATGAAACCGACCAGAAACCAATATCCAACGCCAAAATATCCTGTGATGGAAAGGTTTTAGGCTTTACAGATATCCAGGGCACCCTGGAATTTAAGTCCTCCTGCAGTACCCTTGAAATCCAGGCAGAAAAATATCAAAATCAGACAGCATCTGTTGAAGCAGACATGGAAGTTTTGATGATGAAAAAAATATCAAAAACAACGGATATTGAAACTGTAATCATTGAAGACCGAAGCGATCCCCGGGCTTTGGAAATCCTTAAAAAGGTGAACAGGCTGTTCAGGGAGAATTCGCCAAAAAGTTTAGGCTCCTACTCTTTTAAATCTTACGAGAAAATATCCCTGGATATCGATCAGGACAGTATTTCGCAGTTTAATCAGTTTTTTAATGATACTCAGTTTTTCAAAAAAAAGAGGGAAAAAGATTCATTAAATAATATCTCCGCCAAACAGATCTTTTCAAAAAGCAAACTCTTTCTGTGGGAAAGAGCGCAGGAATTTTTATATTCCAAACAATATGGTGAAAAGATTAATGTCCTGGACAACCGGATTTCCGGTCTAAAGCAGCCGATCTATGAAATGATCGCCATTCAGCAAAGCAACAGAGATAAAATCCCCAACCAGATCAAGCAGGAAAACAGAGGGCTTTACCGGTTTTTTCTTTCGGATACCATTGAAGTGAACGGAAGAAAAACTTTCGTGATCCGTTTTCGTGAGGTGAACTATAAAAAATCAGATAAAAGGAGAAAATACAACGGTGCGATCTATATAGATACCGAAACCTACGGCATCGAGAAGATCGAAAATTTTAGCAAAAACAAGAACGACGGTATTATTACGAGTACCTGGATTTTTTATAATAACAAATGGTTCCTGGCTCAGGAAAAAGTAAAACTGAGAATGAGCAGGGTGGCCATGGAAGAGGAAGGCAAAGGAAAGACCGAAGAGCACCATGGGAAAAAGGATAGAACCAGTTTTGGGACGTATGCTTTTCTCACTTCTACTTATTTTGACTTCAAGTCGCCAATTGAGGAAAACCAGAATGATTTTAAAGGCTATACATTTTCAGTAAAAAATGCAGATGGACACCTTTTGGATCAATACAGAACCGATCCACTGACGGAAAGGGAAAGAAATACATATACTACGATAGACAGTCTGGGTAAAAAATACAATATCGATAGTAAAGCAAAAATCCTGACCGGGCTTATCAATGGGCAGATCCGGATGGGAATTGTAGATTTCGCAGTAGATGAAATTGTAAACTACAACCTGTATGAAGGCTTCAGATTAGGTTTGAAGGCAAAGATTAACGAAACTTTTAATCCTTATTTTTCACCGGATTATTATTTCGCGTACGGCTTCAAAGACGATAAATGGAAATATGGGATCGGTCTTGATATGAAGACCTCTCTGGATAAAAATTCATTTTTCAGAGCTGAATATTATAATGATGTGACGGCATCGGGAGAATTCTATAGACGACTGTGGAATTTCAAGATGAGAACAATGAATTACGGAAATAACATCAACAATGATAAATACTACCATTACAGAGGTGCTTCCCTATCCTATCTGAACGATGTTACAAACGGACTGACACTGGTTTTCGCAGCCAAAAGAAATGTTGAAGAAGCTAAATTTGATTATGAATTCCGGGGGAAAGGCGGTGAGTTTGATAATTTCAATACCTTGTTTACCTTAAAATATTCACCGAATTCTACGAATATCATGACTCCTCAGGGAAAATCCATCATCGATCAGAAATATCCCGAGCTGTATTTCAACTATGAGCAGAGTTACAAAGTTCTGGGAGGAGATTTCAATTACACGCGTTTTGATGCCCTGTTTGTGCACAATTTTAAAACGATGTTCGGAACTACCGGATTCAGGTTGTATGGCGGAATGGTATTAGGTGAAGCGCCTATCTGGAAACATTTTACAATGAATGGGCTGGCCTCTCCAAGAAAGGATTTTAATTTCAACTTTACGTCTTACCTGGGTTTTGCAACGCTGGAGGGTGGAAAGTATTACAATGATAAATTCGTTGCCTATTATTTCACCCACAAACTTCCTTTGTATTTTAAAAGTTTCGGACAGAATATTTCGAGCTTTGATTTTGTACTGAGAGGAACAATCGGAGATATGAAGCATCCGGAATATCATGAGTTCAAATTCAGAAAACTGGATCATCTGTATCAGGAAGTGGGTCTGGAATGGAATAATTTCTTATCAAGTTATTTTAATTTAGGACTATTCTACAGAGTTGGATATTACACCACTCCCAATTTCAAGCAGAATTTTGCCATCCAGTTCAAACTGAAACTATTAGAATTTTAAATAATATTTATAAATACATAAAAACAAAAGATGCAGCGAATAGAAATAAAAGCGGAACAGTTTTTTGAATTATTAAAACTAAAAGACACTTCAATGTGGGAGATTTTCTCGCAGATGATCGATGGTAATGAAAAGGAAATTATATTTCTTAACAATGAAGATAAAGTCCTTTTTAATTATATCCTCCCTGCCGAACAGGAAAAACTTGAGGAAGACAGAAAAGAATTTTCAAAACAGTTCTCAGATAAATTGGCTAACTTCAATTAAAAATTTTAAATGAATAAAAGCTACATATTCTCTCTATTGAGTATTTTCCTTTTCAGCTTTGGGACTGCTCAGAATTATAAAAAGCCTTTAGTTTCTGCCATCAAAGAAGCCGATTTAAGGAAAGACATGTATGAGCTGGCTGCAGATCAGTTCTGGGGACGTGAAGCAGGAACTTTAGATGAATTAAAAGTTTCGATGTGGCTTGCTGACAAAGCCAAAGAAGCCGGAATGAAACCCGCCGGTGACAATGGTACATTTTTCCAGTTTTTTGATATGTATAGGCATCAGGTGACCCCTCAAAGTAGTTTGAAAATTGGAAACAGCAGCCTTAAGCTCTGGAAAGATTTTCTTGTTGCAGAACCCGTCAATGCAGCGATTGATTCCGAAATTGTGTACGCAGGAAATACAGAGCCTGAAGGGCTTTCCAAATTAAATATCAAAGGAAAAGTTCTTGCAGTGAATGCCTCCGATAAAAACATCAACAAGGAAATGACTCTTTTTGTAAGAAGATATCCCGGTTTTGTAAGAACAAAATATTACAATAAAGCTCTTGAACTGGGCGCAAAAGCCGTGATTTTCATCACCGATGATATTTCTGAAAAAAGCTGGGTTGAAGTTCTTCCTCAAATGACAAGAGGAACCTACGGCGTGGAAGGTCTGAGAGAGAAAATAACGGATAATATTCCTGTTGTATGGATCAAGAGAGAAAATGCAGACTGGGTAAAAAACAATCCTAAAATTGCGCTGAACCTCATCACAGAAACCTACAAATATCCTTCTGTAAACATCATCGGAAAAATTGAAGGCACAGATCCTGCCCTTAAAGAAGAATACGTTTTGCTGAGCGGTCACCAGGATCATGACGGAATCAGACATCCTGTGAAAAATGACACCATCTACAACGGTGCCGACGATAATGCCAGTACATGCGTTGCCATGCTAGCCATGGCCAGAGCTTACAAGAAACAGCCCGGAAAAAGAAGCATTTTGTTTGTTTTCCATGGAGCGGAAGAAAGAGGATTACTGGGTTCCAGATGGCACGCTGCTCATCCAGTAGTTCCGAAAGAAAAAATCGTAGCCGTTCTGAACGGTGATATGATCGGCAGAAATGATAATAATGAAGCCGCTCTTCTGGGAGGAAATGCCCCGCATAAAAACTCTGAGGAACTGGTAAAAATGGCTGAAGATGCCAATAATGAAAGTACAAAATTCAAATACCTGAAAGACTGGGATTCTCTAAATCACGCTGAATATTTCTACTTTAGAAGCGATCACTTACCATATGCAAAAATTGGAATTCCAGCCGTATTTTTCACCAGCGTACTGCATGACCAGTACCATACCCCTCAGGATGAATCTGAAAATATCAACTACAAAAAGTTGTATAAAATGACGGAATGGATGTACAGGACATCCTGGAAAGTAGCCAATGAAGCTGAACGTCCGAAAGTGATTTCTAATTTTACGCTTGAGAGATAAATAAAAGTTTCGGCGGCCCTCCGGGCCGCCGAAACTCATTTTTTATGTCATTGCGAGGAGCGAAACGACGAAGTAATCTCTTTATTCTTTATTTTTCAGATTGCTTGCTTACATTCTGCCAGATATTCTACATTATTCTTTTGTCTTGAAACAAAAGAATAAAAAATTCAAGTCCTGGAAACTTCCGCTAAAAATAAATCCTGTTCTCTAAAAATTCTAAAACTTGCGCGGATGTATTATTTCTGCTTCGTTTTCAGTCACAGTCCCGCGCTTCGGACAGTAGAATTTTCTTAACGTTCACAGTATTTATTTTCTTAACGCTCCATTTTCCGAAGCCGGATTATAGTGGCTAAAAAAGCAATATTCAGCAAACATTATAACAAATCAACAATATTAAATTTTATCACAGATAAAATCCTTGCGCCTTAACAACGCATTCTATGAAAAAAATAGCGTCTTTGCGAGAAACCAACACTATACATACACATTTTAAATAAGCAGATTCATCAAAGACGGATCATTATTCAGATAATTGACAAAAAAGTCATATTTCTTCATGTTATCGAGCAGCGGAGTAAAATCTTCACTATCTTTTAATCCAATTCCTAAAACAGCAATTCCTTTCTCCTTTGAGTTCTTTTGCGTGTATTCAAAAAAAGTAATGTCATCATTCGGCCCCAAAACATTCATCACAAAGGTTTTCAAAGCCCCCGGACGCTGTGCAAATCTAACGAGAAAATAATGCTTTAACCCTGCATGAAGAAGAGCTTTTTCTTTGATCTCTTCCATCCGGGTAATATCATTATTACTGCCACTGATGATACAGACCACATTTTTTCCTCTGATCTGATCTTTATATTTTCCCAGTGCAGCCACAGAAAGAGCCCCGGCAGGTTCCACAACCACAGCATCTTTATTGTAGAGGGAAAGAATAGTTTCGCACACCATTCCTTCATCCACTAAAGCCATATCGTGCAGCACATTTTTACAGAGTTCGAAATTAAGATCTCCTACTTTCTGTACAGCCGCTCCATCTACAAAACGGCTGATTTTTTCAAGAAGCACCGGTTGACCTTTTTCCAGTGCCTTTTTCATGCTTGCCGCTGCAGAAGGCTCCACTCCTATAATCTTCGTATGTGGAGACAATTCTCTGAATACAGAACAAACGCCTGCAGCCAAACCACCGCCTCCAACCGGAAGAAAAAGATAATCAATGGGCTCATCCGACTGCTCAAGAATCTCCAGCGCTGCCGTTGCCTGACCATTAATAATATCCTGATCATCGAACGGGTGAATAAATATCCCCTGATTCTCTTTACAGAACTTCAATGCGGCATCTTTAGCTTCATCGAAAGTATCCCCGTAAAGCACAATATCTATATCATCTCCTCCAAACATTTTCACCTGTTCCAGCTTTTGTCCCGGCGTAGGCAAAGGCATGAAAATAGTTCCTTTCACCTTCATCGTACTGCATGCAAAAGCGACCCCCTGAGCATGGTTTCCCGCACTGGCACAAACCACACCTTTTGCAAGATCTTCAGGAGACATCACCGCCATTTTATTGTAAGCTCCCCTGATTTTGTAGGATCTCACCTGCTGCAGATCTTCTCTTTTAAAGCTTACCTTCGCGTCATAAATACCGGAAAGGTTATTATTAATAGCCAGAGGTGTTCTTACCACTACATTTTTGAGTCTTTTTGCTGCTTTATAGACATTGTCCAAAACAGAAGGATATGTTTCTTCCATTATTTTCGTGATTAATTGTTCTCTGGTCTGAGACTTCGGACCGTCTTCCCCGCTCTCCACATTTCGCTTTCTCTAAGCTCAGTCAGTTCTACTTCCAGTTTTTCCCTGTAATCGTGTTTGCTGTTGCTGTCGATGGAACGCTGGGCTTCATCTCCTTTGGCAACACTTTCATATAATTCTTCAAATAATGGGGAAGTAGCATCTCTGAAACGTTTCCACCAGTCCAATGCTCCCCTTTGTGCTGTGGTGCTGCAGTTCGCATACATCCAATCCATACCGTTTTCTGCAACCAATGGCATTAATGATTGTGTAAGTTCTTCAACTGTTTCGTTAAATGCTTCGGAAGGACTGTGCCCATTTTTCCTCAACACATCGTATTGGGCGGCAAATATTCCCTGTACGGCACCCATTAATGTTCCTCTTTCTCCCGCAAGGTCGCTGAACACCTCCTTTTTAAAATCTGTTTCAAATAAATACCCGCTTCCGATAGCTATTCCCAATGCAGTTACTCTTTCTCTTGCTTTTCCGGTGGCATCCTGGTATACAGCAAAACTACTGTTCAATCCACGATCCTGCAGGAACATTCTTCTTAATGATGTTCCGGATCCTTTAGGGGCAACCAGAAACACATCAACCTCAGCCGGCGGAATAATTCCTGTTCTTTCATTGAAGGTAATTCCGAAACCGTGAGAAAAATACAGTGCTTTTCCGGGAGTAAGATGCTGTTTTACTTTCGGCCAGTATTCGATCTGAGCGGCATCACTTAGGAGATAGCAAATAATCGTTCCTTTTTGCAGCGCTTCTTCTATTTCGAATAAGGTTTCTCCGGGTACAAATCCATCTGCTACAGCCTTATCCCAGGATTTTGAGTTTTTTCTCTGGCCCACAATCACATTGATCCCGTTGTCTTTCTGGTTCAGTGCCTGTCCCGGCCCCTGTACTCCATAGCCGATCACCGCTACGATCTCATCTTTTAATACTTCCTGAGCTTTATCTAATGGAAATTCCTCTCTTGTTACTACATTTTCTTCTACTCCGCCAAAATTCAATTTTGCCATTTTTTAAATTTTTATATGTTGTTAATGATATTTGATTGTTGCTTTATTCAGCTTGCGTGTGCAGCTGCGGTCAGGTATGGATTTTTATGGTAATGAACCTCAAGAACATCTACCTGTTTTTCCATCTGCCGGGTAATCTTCTGTACAGATTCTTCAGTTTCCCTGATAACGATGACAAACTTTTTTACTTTTTCAATATCGGAAGGCCCTGCATTAAAATTCACAATAGAAATTCTTCTCCTTGAAAAAATGGCATTGATCCTGCCGATCAGCCCCAGATAATCTTCTGTGTAGGCTGTTATGGTGTATTCCCTGTTTTCTGAATTCATCTTTTTCCTATTTAAATTGTTATGTCTTATTATTGGTCAGTACGATCTCTGATACGCTTTTTCCCTGAGGAATCATTGGAAAAACATTATGTTCTTTCCCGGTCATGACCTCCAGCAGAAAGGCTCCTTTATGATGAAGCATTTCACTGAGTCCTGCTTCCAGGTCTTCTCTCTCCGTCACTTTTCTTCCCGGGATTTTATATCCTTTGGCTACCTGTACAAAATCCGGACTCTGAATATCTACCGAGGAATATCTTTCCTCGTGAAAAAGCTCCTGCCACTGTCTTACCATTCCCAGATAGCAGTTATTAAGAATCAGGATCTTAATATCGGGCTGATACTGCATCAGTGTTCCCAATTCCTGGATATTCATTTGTGCACCACCATCTCCCATCACCGCAATAACATGACGGTTGGTTACTCCATAAGCGGCTCCTATTGCAGCCGGAAGGCAGAATCCCATGGTTCCTAGTCCTCCGCTGGTGATATTGCTTCTGGAATGTTTAAAGGATGAATATCTGCAGGTAGCCATCTGATGCTGCCCTACATCCGTTACGATCACAGCTTCGCCCTGAGTCATATCATTCAGGTGCCGAATCACTTCTCCCATTGTAATTTCTCCTTCGGAAGGATACAATTCGTGGCTGATCAGCTGATGATGTTCAATTTCATAGCAGTCTTTAAACTTTTGATGCCAATCCGTATGCGCTCCCGGTTCTATCAGCTGTGTTAAAAGTGGTAAGGTTTCTTTGCAGTTTCCGAGAACGGGAACCTCAACTTTTACATTTTTATTGATTTCTGCTTTGTCAATATCCAGATGGATGATTTTCGCCTGTTTCGCATATTGATCCAGTCTTCCGGTCACACGGTCATCAAAGCGCATTCCTACAGCAATCAATACATCACATTCATTGGTAAGGATATTGGGACCATAGTTTCCATGCATTCCTACCATTCCTACAGCCTGTGGATAGTCCGTTGGGATCGCACTCATTCCTAAGACCGTCCATGCTACCGGAATTCCTGATTTCTCAGCAAACTGTAAAAACTCACTCTCTGCTTTTCCCAGCATAATCCCCTGTCCGGCAATGATGAATGGTTTTTCTGCATTATTAATGAGAAAAGAAGCTTTTTCAATAGCATCCATATGGGGAACCGGATCGGGTCTGTAACTTCTCAAAGAATCACAAGGTATGTAACCTCTGTTGAACACCTTTTGCAACTGGGCATTTTTCGTAACATCAATTAATACCGGGCCGGGTCTTCCTGATCTTGCAATGTAGAACGCTTTGGCCAATACTTCCGGAAGTTCATCGGCATCGGTTACCTGATAATTCCACTTGGTAACAGGGCTGGTGACATTCATGACATCGATTTCCTGAAACGCATCGGTTCCCAGAAGATGATCAAAAACCTGTCCCGTAATGCATACAATAGGTGTATTATCCAACAGGGCATCAGCTAATCCTGTCACCAAATTGGTTGCTCCCGGACCACTTGTCGCTAATACCACTCCCACTTCTCCGGATACTCTGGCAAGCCCTTGTGCTGCATGGACTGCTCCCTGCTCATGGCGGACCAGAATATGCTCAAGCTGATCTTTATAGTCGTAAAGTGCGTCATAGATTGGGATAATAGCCCCGCCCGGATATCCGAATATTGTTTTTATCCCTTCCTGAAGAAATGCTTCAAGGATGATCCGGCTGCCGCTGATTTCTGTTTCTGTGGATACATTTAGATTCTTCATTGTCTTTTTATTGAGTGATTTCATCTGTTACACAGCCTTCTGCAGCTGATGATACGGTGAGTGCATATTTGTACAGCAATCCTTTTTTTACTTTAAGTTCAGGTTTTTGCCATCCTTTCTTTCGTTGCTCAATTTCTTCTTCGGAAACCTGGAGCTGTATGGTATTGTTGACGGCATCGATTTCAATAAGATCGTTATCTTTCACAAAAGCGATCAGACCGCCTTCATAGGCTTCAGGAGTAATATGTCCCACCACAAATCCATGAGTACCACCGCTGAATCTTCCGTCGGTAATCAGAGCAACACTTCCACCCAAGCCCGCTCCAATAAGAGCGCTGGTAGGTTTCAGCATTTCCGGCATTCCCGGTGCACCCTTAGGGCCTTCATGACGGATGACAATGACATCTCCGTGCTGAACTCTTCCGTTTTCAATTCCTTTGATCAGATCTTTTTCGCCATCGAATACTCTTGCCTTTCCTGAAAATTTTTCACCTTCTTTTCCTGTGATTTTCGCAACACTTCCTTTCTCGGCGAGGTTTCCGTACAATATTCTTAAATGTCCAGTTTCTTTGATCGGATTGGATAAGGGTCTGATGATCTTCTGCTTTGTAAAATCAAGGCTTGGAACATTCTCAAGATTTTCAGCGATGGTTTTTCCGGTAACCGTTAAACAGTCACCATGCAGTAAACCTTCTTCCAATAAATACTTCATGACAGCGGGTGTTCCTCCATGATTATGAAGATCCTGCATCAAATATTTTCCGCTTGGTTTAAGATCTGCCAATACCGGTGTGATGTCGCTCATTTTCTGGAAATCATCCTGAGTAACAGAAACGCCTACGCTTTTTGCCATTGCTATAAAATGCAGAACCGCATTAGTGCTGCCTCCAAGAATGATGATCAGACGAAGTGCATTTTCGAAGGCCTTACGGGTCATAATATCAGATGGTTTGATATCTTTTTCCAGTAATATTTTAATATATTTTCCTGCTTCAAGACACTCATTCTGTTTTTCTTCACTTAGTGCGGGATTGGAAGATGAGTACGGAAGGCTCATTCCTAAAGCTTCTATGGCTGATGACATGGTATTGGCTGTGTACATTCCTCCGCATGCGCCTGCTCCCGGACAGGAATTTTTAATCACTCCGTTGAAATCTTCTTCTGAAATTTCTCCGGCAATTTTTTTTCCTAAAGCTTCAAAGGCCGAAACGATATTAAGCGGTTCGTTCTTATAGCACCCAGGAGCTATTGTTCCTCCATAGACCATAATGGATGGTCTGTTCAGCCTTCCCATGGCGATAATGGTTCCCGGCATATTCTTGTCACAACCAGGTAATGCGATAATTCCGTCATAATACTGTGCTCCACAGATGGCTTCGATGCTGTCTGCGATCACGTCGCGGCTGACCAGTGAATACCGCATTCCGTCTGTCCCATTGCTCATCCCGTCACTTACGCCTATGGTATTGAATATTAACCCTGCAAGACCATGATTCCAGGTTCCTTTTTTTACTACTTTAGCAAGATCATTGAGATGCATATTGCAGGTATTCCCATCATATCCCATACTGGCAATACCGATCTGGGCCTTGTGCATATCTTCTTCTGTAAAGCCTATTCCGTAAAGCATTGCTTTTGCGGCGGGCTGTTCGCTGTTTTGTGTGAATGTTTTTGAATATTTATTTAACATATTATCCTGCATTTGCTGTTCTTATCCTCTCTGTGTGTATCAATAATTTCATTTTTTTGGAATTCATCACTGAAGCTTTTACTTAATTTTGGTCCAAAACTACAGCTTGTAATCTCTTTTTTATTTTCACTTTTAGGAAAACTACAATATTCAACTGTCTGAAAAATAGATACATTTATCTGATTATCAATAATTTAAATTCCTTAAATTTACAATGACAGAACTCTTACCAGTTTCTGATAGGCCTGCTGTACTTTTCCACTTGCTGTATCCTCCCAGTTTTTGGTAAAAGGAACATCATCCAAAGAATCCAGCGCTACAATTTCAGCTGCTGTACCACAAAAGAAAGCGGCATCAGCTCCTCTCATTTCTTCAGGTTTAAAGAAGGTTTCTTTAACGGGAATATTCAATTCACTGCATATTTCAAACACGGTCTGCCTTGTGATGCCCGGCAGTATGCTCCCTTTTGCGGGCGTAAATAATGTTCCGTCTTTTTCGTAGAATATATTGGCTCCCGAGCTTTCAGCGACATTTCCGTTTTCATCAAGTAAAAGGGCTTCATCGTAGCCTTTGTCTTTGGCATCCTGGCAGGCAAGAATAGAATTGACGTAGTGGCCGCCTACTTTGGCTTCCACTTTAAAGGCCTTAGGATTTGGACGTTGAAAACCTGAGGTCATGATTTTCATTTTGTCTGCGAGATAGCCGTTGCTCCATTCCCAGGCAAGCAGAGAGAGGTAGGATTTTTTTCCTTTTGAAAGAGACATATTCGGCGAACAGGTTACCAGTGGGCGGATATAAGCATCGCTGAACCCGTTACGTTCCAAAAGCTCATAGGTGAGATCTGTAAGCTCACTGACTGAATAATCAAACGGGATGTACATCAGCTCTGCTGATTTTTTCAGCCTTTCATAATGTTCTTCTGCTTTAAAAATTCTGGTTCCGTGATCCGTATTGTAGGATTTTATACCTTCAAAAACGGAATAGCCATAATGAAGTGATTGTCCGTAAAGATCCATTCCGGCCTCTCCGGCCTTGAGGAAGTTTCCATCAAAATACACAATAGTTTTGTCGTTGTAATACATTGTATAGGGTTTAAAAATTAACAAATGGGTATAAAAAAAGCCCTCTCACGATGTGAGAGGGCTCAAATATGTACAGTCATACTCTATCCTTCTCACCAACGCAAGGGAATAATAATGACGATAATAATTACTGTTAATAACTGATACATAAATTCTGAAATAAAAAAAGCCGCTTCAATATGAAACGGCTTATATAATTTTAATTAAAATATTTATAATGCCGCTTCTGTACTGTTGTTAATCACAACAATAATGCTAGAAATGACAATAATATTTTTCTGATTTGTAAAATTCATACTGCAAATGTATTCATTTTTTAATATTGAGCAAGCTTTTTTAATACTTTTTATTTTTTTCGCAAAATTGTTTGATGGTTACTGCGGTTTCAGCCACATCATGTACTCTCAGGATTTTAGCTCCCTGTTCCAAAACTGTCCTATGAAGTTTCTGCGTTTCATCATTAATGTCCAAAGGAGTTTTCCCAAGCGGCTTATAGATAAATGATTTTCTGGAAATTCCGATAAGTAAAGGGAATCGCCCAAAACCCAAATACTCCGTTTCATTGATCATTTTCATCTGATCTTCCACCGTTTTTCCGAAACCAAAACCGGGATCAAGGATGATATCTTTTACTCCTTTTTCGAGAAGTTCAGTACTCTTTTTAGAAAAATAACGATTAACTTCCAGTGTAATATCTTCAAATTTCACTTTGTCATGCATCGTCTCATAAGATGGGTTCACATGCATCAGGATGTAGGGAAGTTTTGTTTCACCCGCAACTTCAAACATGTTATTATCAAACTGCCCGCCTGAAATATCATTGATCATGTCAATTCCTTCATTAAACCCAAATTTCACGGTTTCAGCATAGAACGTATCCAGCGATATCAATGCTTCCGGAAATTCTTTTTTGATTTGGGAAATTATGTTTCCGATCCTGGCTATTTCTTCTTTACTGCTTAGAAATTCAGCATTCGGACGTGTGGATTGCGGTCCGATGTCGATGAATTCTGCCCCGTCTTTCAAAAGTGTCTCTGCATGCTCCAACGCTGATTTTTCACTGTTAAATTTCCCTCCGTCTGAAAAGGAATCCGGGGTAAGATTGAGAATACCCATAATCTTTGGGATGTCAAGTTCTACCAGTCTTCCATTGCAGTTGATAGAGTGGAAAGGTTTGAGAGTCGGAGCGTTTGAGGGTCGGAGGGTTTCGGAGTTTAAAAGCATGTCTTATTGATGATTGATAAGTGATGATATCCTGCAAAATTAAGACTTATTGTGGAATGTTGCTATTTGTCAGTTGCTAGTTACTGGTTGTCAGTTGCTGGTTGCTGGTTTCTTATTGGTTGATAAGGGCTTGTTCGGAAACGAATACTCTTTTAGATAGAAATTAAATTTAGAATCTCTTCCTTTCAAAATTTCCTGACAAGAACCAGCAACTGACAACCAGTAACAACTCTCTTACTCTCAAACTCTCCCACCCCGAATCCTACAACTCTAAAACCCACTCACCCTCCAACTCTCCCCACTCTAAAACTCTCTAACCCAAAAACCCAAACTCTGACAAAAATCAATCCCTGATTCCTGCTACCTAAAACCGAATTCGTATATTTGGGAGATTAAGAGAATTTATGTCAAAAACATCAGTACAGTTCGGGAAAGTGATCAGTCAGTGTCGTGATCTTTTCAGTAAAAAATTGCAGGATTACGGGGCAGCATGGAGGGTTTTGAGACCCAGCTCTATTACGGATCAGATTTACATCAAAGTGAACAGGGTGCGTACGCTGCAGATGACGGATAAAAAAATGGTGGATGAAAGTGAAGAGGATGAATTCATCGCGATCGTTAACTATTCTATTATCGGGCTTATTCAACTTGAAAAAGGACTTTCGAATGATTTTAATGAAAATAAGGAAGAGGTTTTAAGTCTTTACGACAAATATGCGAATGATGCTCAGGCTTTAATGGAAAAAAAGAACCATGATTATGGTGAAGCATGGCGAGATATGCGAATTTCTTCCATCACTGATCTTATTTACCAAAAAGTACTGAGAACAAAGCAGATTGAGGATAACCAGGGGAAAACTATTGTTTCTGAAGGGCTGGATGCGAACTATTTCGACATGCTGAATTACGCTGTTTTCTGCCTGATCAAGTTCTCTGAAAAAGAAAATAGTTCTGAAACTCAAAAATAAAATACTATGATCAAAGGTTTATTACGCTTTATTATTGCTGTTATCTTCATTCTTTCAGGCTTTGTAAAGGCTGTGGATCTGGTAGGATTTTCTTTCAAAATGGAAGAATATTTCGCGCCACCGGTTTTCAATATGCCGTTCCTGGAAAAATTCGCGCTTCTCTTCTCGATCATTGTGGTCGTACTGGAGCTTTTCCTAGGATTTATGCTGTTGCTGAAACTGAAGCTTAAGTTCACTCTTTCAGCGTTAATTGCCCTTTGTATCTTCTTTGGATTCCTTACTTTTTATTCTGCTTACTTCAATGTGGTAACAGATTGCGGGTGTTTTGGAGATGCGATAAAGTTTACGCCATGGCAGAGCTTTATTAAAGACATTGTGCTTCTTGCCGGTCTCATTATCCTGTTTATACTTTACAGAAAGGAATTCCGTAAAAAAGACGAATACAGCAATACTGGTACGAAAGAATCTTCCAACAAGTTCAGATATGTTCTGTTAGGCCTTTTTTCTGTGATCATGATCTACATTATGGCTCAGGGAATCATGCATGAACCGCTAATCGATTTCAGGGATTATAAGATCGGGACGAATATAAAAACTGAAAAGGAAAAAATCAATAAAAATCCTTCTGAATACAAGACTTTTTACTCTCTTAAAAACCAGAAGACTGGGGAAGTTTTAAAGGTCAACCAGGATGATTATATTAAAGAAACAAAATACTGGGCAGAGGGTTCTCCATGGAAAATTGAGGAAGGAAAAAATGAATCTGTTTTGACGAAAGAAGGGTATAAATCCGAGATCGTAAAATTCAAAATTGAAGATCCAACGGGTATGGATTTGACGGATGAAATCATCAATGCACCGAAAGCTGTTCTGGTATTCTCTTATCACCCAAAAGAAGTTTCTGCTGATCTTATTAAAAAAGTTGAAGCTAAGGTGAATGCTCAAAAAGGAGCTGTGATCTATGGTGTTTCTACGGATCATAACACTTTTAAAACCATTAAAAATGCTATGATGGACGCAACAGCTATCAAAACAATCGCGAGAAGCAATCCGTTTATACTGATATTGGAGAAAGGGAAAATTGTGGACAAGCAACCTGCAAAAGATTATATAAAATAAGGCCATGGAAAAGAATTTGAGATATATTAACGAAAATTACATTACTGAAGATAAGGTCTGTGCTGTAACAGGTATTACCAAAGATGAACTTAATATACTTATTCAAAACCATTTAGTTCCGGATGCCTCTTATGTGATTTCTCAAAATATAAAAATCACTTCATCTCTGAATGATGAATTCCAAAACGAGATCACTGAAAAATATTTCAGTAAAAATTGTATTCAACTGATTCAGGAGCATAAAAACCTGGAGAATTCTCTACAATATAAAGCTGAATTTAAAGAGAAATTCATTCGTGACTTAATGAAGCATCCCGATAAAAATTTTGCTTATCATCATATTTCGGAAAATGATCTTGAAGATCAACAAAAGATAAATGAAATTTTTGAGGATGAATGGGATGCTTATTGTAAAGGTATTTATGGAATCTGTACTCTCCATTCAACTGAAGAAGAAATCGTAAGAAAGGAAATTATTGTAAAAAAACTCATCCAATTCAACTCCCTGTTTTCTCAAAAAACACTTAGCAATGATGAAAAAGAGGAGCTAATGAAATTAAATGAAGAGTTTAACGAAGTAGCTTCAAAATTTGCACCTTATCAAAGGGAAGCAAGCAGCAGAGGAAAATATCTCGATAAAATTTTAGAACAAAATAATTTAGATCATTTAATAAAGAATTACTAATATGCAAAAATCAAATAAATCAATCGCCGGCTATCATCTTTTAATGATTCTTTCTTCTGTAGACGGAGAATTTGCTCCTGAAGAAGGGATGCTGATTCAACAGTATATGGCTGACGAATTTCCTTTCAGAATGAATCTTGACAATGAACTGGAAACCCTGGCTCTTTTACAACCTGAAGAATGGAAAGACCACTTTGAATTCCACGCAAGATGTTTCTTTGATGATTCTACAGCCGAGGAGCGCGTAAAATTCGCAGAATTTGCTAAAACACTGATCAAAGCTGACAATAAAGTCACCGATGAAGAGCATACTTTCTACAAGCTTCTGAAAAATCTGTGGAATTTGGCATAAGTCCATACCAAAAAAGCAAAATATACTATGAAAAAATTTTATCTGGGAATATTAATTATGAGCGCATCTACGATACAATCTCAAAAATTTCCTGCCCTTAAAGCTCCGATCGCTGAAAAGCAGGAACATATCCGGGAAATTCATGGTGATAAAGTAAACGATCCCTATTACTGGATGATCGATTATTTTAAAAAGGGAAAAGATTCCACGAAAGTCGTTGATTATCTGAAAGCCGAAAACAATTACTGGGAAGGCATGATGAAAGACACGGAACCTTTCAGGGAAAAGCTTTTCCAGGAAATGAAAGCCCGCATCAAGGAAAAAGATGAATCTGTACCTGTTTTTGAAAACGGATACTATTATTATACCCGTACAGAAGCCGGAAAACAATATTTTAAATACTGCAGAAAAAAGGGAAGCCTTACCGCTCCTGAAGAGATCCTTCTGGATGTGGATAAGCTTGCGGAAGGACATGCTTATTATTCTGCAACAGGCTTCAGCATCAGCCCTGACAACAGTAAACTGGTATATGGTGTTGATGATGTTTCCAGAAGGCAGTATACTTTATTCTTAAAGGATTTAAAGACCGGGAAAACGACCGATCTTGGCATTAAAAATACAGAAGGTTCCGCAGAATGGGCCAATGATAATAAAACCATTTTTTACACAGAGAATAATCCGGTAACCCTTTTGTCTGAGAAAATCAAGAAACATACGCTGGGAACCGATCCAGGCAAAGATGTGACAGTTTACGAAGAAAAAGATAAGACCAATTATATTTCAGTATATAAATCCAAAAATCACAAATACCTTCTGATCTATTCCGGTGCTACCACTTCTTCTGAAACGAGATATCTTGATGCTGACCAACCCAACGGAACATTCAAGGTTTTTCAGCCGAGAATGAAGAATGTATTGTATACGATCACGCCTTTGGA
This sequence comes from Chryseobacterium sp. CCNWLW53, assembly GCF_037083525.1. Lineage (NCBI taxonomy): Bacteria > Pseudomonadati > Bacteroidota > Flavobacteriia > Flavobacteriales > Weeksellaceae > Chryseobacterium > Chryseobacterium sp. CCNWLW53. The sequence continues at coordinate 124,172 of NZ_JBAOJR010000007.1, forward strand.
AGACAAATTCCTGATCAGAACGAATAAGGATGCGCTTAATTTTAAAATAGCGGAAACTCCTTTGGATAAGACAGGTGTAGAGAACTGGAAAGATTTCATTCCGCACAGAAGCGATGTTTTAATGCAATCTGTAAGTGCCTTTAAAAATTATCTGGTTTTCAGTGAAAGACAGAACGGGCTTACCCAATTGGTTATTTATGACAGAAAGACCGGTAAAAAGGAAGCACTGACATTTGAGGAGCCGGCTTACACCATTTCTTCACTGGAAAATCCTGAATATGATACAGACAATTTCCGTTTCGGGTATACTTCAATGATTACGCCTGTTTCTCAGTTTGAGCAGGATTTAAAGACTGGTAAAAGAATACTACTGAAACAGCAGGAAGTTCTTGGTGGTTATGCTAAAGATGATTATACTACTGAAAGACTTTTTGCAACGGCAAAAGACGGTACGAAAATTCCAATCTCCATTGTTTATAAAAAGGGATTCAAGAAGGATGGAAACAGTCCGCTGCTTCTTTATGCATATGGATCTTACGGAAGCTCGATGGATGCTTCTTTCAGCAGTACTAGACTGAGTCTTCTGAACAGAGGTTTTGCTTTTGCCATCGCTCACATCCGTGGCGGACAGGAAATGGGAAGACAATGGTATGAGGACGGAAAAATGATGAAAAAGAAGAATACTTTTACCGATTTCATCGATGCCGGAGAATATCTTGTTAAGGAAAAATATACCTCTCCAAAGCATCTTTATGCACAGGGCGGCAGTGCCGGAGGCCTTTTGATGGGTGCTGTAGTGAATATGAGCCCGAATTTATGGAATGGCGTTATTTCGCAGGTTCCATTCGTTGATGTTGTCAATACCATGCTTGATGAAAGTATTCCGCTGACTACCAATGAATATGATGAATGGGGAAATCCGAATAATAAAGAGGCATATTTCTACATGAAATCATATTCCCCCTATGAAAATATTGAAAAGAAAAACTATCCTAACATTTTGGTAACTACAGGGCTGCATGATTCTCAGGTACAGTATTTTGAGCCTGCAAAATGGGTATCCAAGCTTAGGGATATGAAAACTGACAAAAACGTATTATTATTAAAAACTGATATGGATTACGGCCACGGTGGTGCATCGGGAAGATTTGATTATCTCAAGGATATTTCTCTGGTGTATGCTTTCATGTTTAAACTAGAGGGAATTACTAAATAATATCGTGCAGATTATTACTTAATAAATTTGCAATATAATATCAACAAATAACATTTTAATAAGACTATGAGAAGAAAAATAGTTGCAGGAAACTGGAAAATGAATAAAAATGTCATTGACGCACAACAGTTGATGATTCAATTACTGAGCTATAAAAACAATAACACCACCAACTGCGAAGTATGGATTGCACCGCCTTCCTTATATCTGATGATGGCTAAAGATATCTTCGAAAAGGATGAGATCGGTGTATTTTCTCAGGATATGAGCGAGCATGAAAGTGGTGCTTATACCGGTGAACTTTCTGCAGATATGCTGGAATCTATTGATGTAACCGGTTCACTGATCGGACACTCTGAAAGAAGACAGTACCACGGTGAAACAGATTCTCACTGCAACAGAAAGATAAAATTAGCGCTTGATAAAGGTCTAATTCCCGTTTATTGTAATGGTGAAACGCTTGAGCAGAGAAAAGCGGGACAGCATTTCGAGGTGGTGAAAAACCAGACTGAAGTTGCTCTTTTCACCCTTTCTGCTGAAGAAATTAAAAAAGTAGTGATCGCTTACGAGCCTGTTTGGGCGATCGGAACAGGTGAAACAGCTTCTCCGGAACAGGCTCAGGAGATCCACGCACATATCAGAAGCATCATTGCCGCAAAATACGGACAGGAAGTTGCTGACGAAGTTTCTATTCTTTACGGAGGTTCTGTGAAGCCGGATAATGCCAAAGAGATTTTTTCTCAGCCTGATATTGATGGCGGATTAATCGGAGGTGCGGCTTTAAAACTGGAGGATTTCTCTAAAATTATTGAGGGATTCAATTCATAGGTTTTGGCTAAATTCCTATTTAATTTACAAATATACAATCAAAAGCGGCGGCATCTTCGATGCCGCCGCTTTCTTAAAAAAATCTAATTATTGAATATCGACTACATACATTGTTCCTTTGTCTACTTTCCCTGTTTTAGGAAGAATCTTGGCTTTTGGATTTCCGTTTCCGTCATCTAAGATTCCAAAATCATCATCATTGAAGACGGCCAGTTTATTATTTCCCAAATAAACGATTCCTTCAAATTTATCATGCTCATATCCTAATTTTGCCACCAAATCCACAGCTAAAATTTTGGACACCGGCTTGATTCCAGCATTTGTAATTTCATCCCAGGTAGACTGTTCTAAAGTTTTATTGTTAATCTTCATTCCGTCAACCGCTGTAATATCGGTTCCGTTTACATCTGAAGCGCCGGCTATATTAATCCTGTATACTTTTTTAGTGCCACCCTGCGACCCGTAATTCCCGTCTCTTTCGATCACAAGGAATTCTGTACTGCTGATGGCCGTAATATCGCATACCGAGTCTGATCCACCGCCATTTTGCTTATACAGATACTGTTTTGTCTGTCCTGTCGCAATATCGAAGGTGACAATTCTTGTTAAAGTTGTATTGGTTGCCAGAGCCTTTGTTGGGACATACATGGTAGACTGTATTGTTCCTACCAGTGTTTTTCCGTCCGGAGTGATGCACAAGCCTTCCATTCCTCTGTTAGCTCTTCTTTTGGCTAAAACGGCAGGAAGTTTACGTGGTCCTGTATTGACTCCTATCGGACTTATTCTTTCCAGTTCTACCCCATCTGCATTGTAGTGAACAATATGTGGTCCATATTCATCCGAAACCCAGAACGTTCCGTCTGCTGCTGCCACAATACTTTCGCTGTCCAGTCCGTAATTATCTGTTCCTAAAACATTTCCTGATGAATCATAGGCCGTTTCACCAGTACTTCCCATTCCTGCAGGATTGGGTAAGCCTGTAATCGGTTGGCCGGAAGGGTTTTTCAGCTTAATATATTTAATGACCTCGATATTTCCTTCTGCATTGATCTTAAAATGCATGATGGTAGGCGTAAAATTCGGGGCAGAAAATTTCTTCCCATTCAGGTAGTCTGTATTCGGGCCACGATCGGTGATCACATAAAACTCTCCTTTTCTGGTCGGATGTGCCGCTGCACCTGAACCAAAGCCGCCGTTAATTACATCTACACCATTGACCGTTACTAATTTGGAGAAGGGAAATTCCTGAGGAAGTTTAGCATAATTGATATCCTGGTTATTCATCTGGTTGTCATCATCTTTACATGATGCAAGCACTGTGAATACGATCGCCGATAACAGCAGTTTTTTCATAATTACTTTTATGCCGCGAAAATATACATTGATTGTAAACTGATCTTGAATTTAATAATAATTGTATTTTAACAATACATTCTAAAGAGTATTCATTGTTAATCGTTTTTAACCACCCCGTAAAAAATTCTCTGAATTTTTGCCACCCCTCCAGTGGAAGGGAATGTGATCCGACGAATTTTTCGTCAATATCAAAATCTTTGATTTTCATAAGAATTAAGTGATCTTTTCTTCAAAGCTTTTAAACTTAAAACAACTAAAGTGTTTAAAAACTTTTGTCTCTTTTGTGGTAAAACAAAAAAACGCACCGAATCAGTGCGTTTTCAATTATTCCTAAAAAGGAAATTATTTTTTCTCTGTAGATCTCTGTAAAACTTCGTCTACCATTCCGTAGCCTTTTGCTTCTTCAGAAGTCATCCAGTAATCTCTGTCAGAAGATTTCTCTACCCATTCGTAAGTCTGCCCTGAGTGGTGACCAATGATTTCGTAAAGCTCCTGCTTCAATTTCAACATTTCTCTTAAGTTGATCTCCATATCTGAAGCTACTCCCTGAGCACCTCCTGAAGGCTGGTGAATCATTACTCTTGAATGCTTAAGCGCAGAACGTTTTCCCTTTTCTCCTGCTACAAGTAAAACCGCTCCCATTGAAGCTGCCATTCCTGTACAGATTGTAGCCACATCCGGCTTAATGATCTGCATCGTGTCATAGATTCCTAAACCTGCATAAACGCTTCCGCCCGGAGAATTAATGTAGATCTGGATATCTTTCGATGGATCTGCACTTTCTAAGAATAAAAGCTGTGCGGTTACGATGTTCGCAACCTGATCGTCAATTCCGGTTCCTAAGAAGATAATTCTGTCCATCATCAGACGCGAAAATACGTCCATCTGGGCAACGTTTAATCTTCTTTCTTCCATGATATATGGCGTAAGATTCGTTGGACCATACATTCCCATATACTGATCGGTAACCAGACCGCTGTTTCCTAAATGTTTTACAGAGAAATCTCTGAAGTCTTTTTTAATGTCCATATTTCTATTATGTATTATTAAATATTTTTTTCGAAGTTTAAATTACAACTTTTATTCCTAAAATTTTATAGGACTTTTTGTCACAGAATAGCCGTCTGATCATCAGTATTATGTCTGTAAATTTATCGTTTCCTATCAATGTAGATTCCTTTGATTGGTGAATATTCAATAATATTGCTCAATCTGATAGATGCTTGTTTCAACAGGGTAATCTTTTTAATCAGTTCATAATATTTTGTCTCATCAGAGCCTCTGTATTCATCCAACTGTCGTGCTGTTTCTTTAATCAGATAATCTATATACCTGTATTTGTGCAACAGAACATCACCTTGCACCTGTTCTGCTATTTTATCGCCGTAATTAGGAGGATAAATGTTTCTGGAACCCCAGTTCTCCAATTCATCAGGAGGCATCAGAGCATCCACTACTTTAGTGGTGATCTCTTCATCCATGAATGTCACAAAAAAGTTTCCGCTTCTCAGCTCGTCTTTCTGAATACCTTCCTTTACCTGATCAATGATAATTTCATTGCCTTTTACTAAAAAACTGTACTGCTCTTCTTCAAAATGCATCAGGATTTCTTCAATAACCGTGATCTGGTATTCCTCATTTTTTTCATTGGTTCTTTTCAGAACGATATCTCCGAACATCAGCATATGGTCTACAAGTTTGCTTTCCATAAACAGAACATCGTACAGATAAGGATCTTCCTTTTCCTCATTCAAAGGTACAATCTCCAGTTTTGGCTGAACCTTTTCTTTCTGTTGCTGAACATGCTGATGCTGGTTCTGTGTGATCTGTTTCTGAACATCCAGCTCATTGAAAAGACTCTGCTCCGAAAGTCCGAATTTATTGGAAACCTCCTTCAGATAAACTTCTCTTTTTAAAGCATTCTGAACAAAACCTACGGATTTTACAATATCTCTGATCGCTTCAGCTTTTTTAATCGGATCATTTCCAACTTCCCTTAAAAGAATTTCAGCTTTAAAATCAATAAAATCCTTCGCTTCATTTTCAATGAATTTCTCAACATATTCCTGCGGATGTTTTCTGGAAAAAGAATCCGGGTCATCACCATCCGGAAACAGCAGGACACGGATATTCATACCTTCGGTCAGAAGCATGTCAATACTTCTGAAACTGGCTTTGATCCCCGCATTGTCGCCGTCAAAAAGAATCGTTACATTCTCAGTAAGTCTTTTGATGAGTTTGATCTGCTCCGTTGTCAGAGACGTTCCGGAGCTCGCCACTACATTCTCGATCCCTGCCATATGAAGGGCAATCACGTCCATATAACCTTCTACAAGAAGGCAGATATTTTTTCGTGAAATAGCCTGTTTACTCTGATTTAGGCCATAAAGTACATTAGACTTATGGTAAATTTCCGTTTCCGGAGAATTCAGATACTTGGCCGTTTTGACGTTATTTTTAAGAATTCTGGCTCCGAACCCTAAAACCCTTCCCGAAAAACTGTGAATCGGGAAAATAACCCTTTCCCGGAAACGGTCGATCCCGGAAGGTGTATTCTCAGGAAATATGGAAAGTCCTGATTTCTCAAGGATTTCCTTCGAATACCCTTTTTCTTCAGCATACACTGTAAAGGCATTTTTCTTTTCCGGTGAATATCCGAGCTGGAATTTCTTTATGATATCATCCTTAAGCTCACGTTCTCTGAAGTAAGCCAGACCAATATTTTTTCCTTCTTCCGAATCCCAAAGAATATCCTGATAATAGGAGTTGGCAACCTCATGAATTTTATACAGCTGATCTTTTTCCGTCTGTGCATGTTTTGCCTCTTCAGAAAATTCCCGCTGATCTTCTTCAATTTCAATTCCATATTTTTTAGCGGCGTGACGAAGGGCTTCAGGATAGGTGAAATTCTCGATTTCCATAAGGAAAGAAATGGCCGTTCCCCCTTTTCCTGTTGAGAAATCTTTCCAGATCTGCTTACTGGGCGAAACGACAAAACTCGGAGATTTTTCCTCATGAAAAGGACTGAGTCCTTTAAAATTAGACCCTGCTCTTTTCAGCTGAACGTACTCTCCCACTATTTCTTCTACCCGTATCGTTGAGAAAATTTTATCTATGGTCTGTTTGGAAATCATAGTGTAAAAATAAGTAAATTTATAGAGATGGAGAAAGTGTTTTGCATTCGAGTCGGAGTGTTTTAGAGTCGGAGAGTTTTAGAGTTGGAGTGTAGGAGAGTTTTAGGGTTTGAGAGTTTTTCAGAGTTTAACAATGACTATATTAAATATGAAAAACAAATATTTCTACAATTAACAAACAAAAAACCATATTTCCCACAACAACCGGCCACTCTATCATATTCCTACACTCCCACCCTAAAACTCTCCCACTCTCAAACCTTCCCAGTCTCCAACTAAATTGCTTATTTTTGCACAAATTACTTTTATGCAGTTCACTATACAAGAGATCAAAGACTGGCAGGAAGTTGTCGATAAGATTATTCCTGACTTAAAGCATAACATTCTTCTTTTAAAGGGAAACCTGGGCGCAGGAAAAACAACATTTACTCAGTTTCTTCTTAAAAATATGGGAAGTAATGATGAAGTCAATTCTCCTACCTACTCTATTGTCAACGAGTACAGCACACCGGAAGGAAAAATTTATCATTTTGACCTTTACCGTTTAAAAAACATTGAAGAAGCGTACGACATTGGCATCGAAGAATACCTGGATAATGCTTTTTTATGTATCATAGAATGGCCGGAAGTGTATGAAGAAGAGCTCCACGGGCTTAACTACCACACAATGAGCATCGTGAATACAGGGGACGAAAGAGAAGTTTCATTCGAGTAAATATTATGTATCTTTGCTTATTAATTCATTGTAAAATAACAACCTGTAAGACCTAATTTAATTAAAGAATGAGTACTACAAATATTTTTACTCCTTTCACTGAAGAAGAATTGATGCCGAAGGAAGAAAAGTTGGAGGTTATAAAGAAAGGAAAACAGTTCAGCATTGGAATTCCTAAGGAGACCTGTCTTAACGAAAGGAGAACATGCATTACTCCGGATGCAGTACAGGTATTGGTAGAACACGGTCACGAGCTTATTATAGAAGCAGGTGCCGGAGAAGGTTCTTTTTTTACAGATCTTCAGTATTCTGAATCCGGGGCAAAGATCACCAATGATCCCAAAGAGGCTTTCGGACAGGATCTTATCTTAAAGGTCAACCCTCCTACAGAAGAAGAAATAGACTATATGAAACCCAATACGTATTTGGTTTCAGCTCTTCAGATCAACCTGAGGGACAAAGATTATTTCTTAAAACTTGCAGAGAGAAAGATCAATGCCATTGCTTTTGAATTTATCGTAGATGAGTATAAGCAGCTTGCCTTAGTAAGACTGATCGGTGAAATTGCAGGGACAGTTTCTATTTTATACGCGTCAGAACTTCTTGCTCTGTCAAACGGCTTAATGCTGGGTGGCATTACAGGAGTAAGACCAGCAGAAGTTGTTATTTTAGGAGCCGGTATCGTAGGCGAATTTGCCACGAAAGCTGCTATCGGGCTTGGAGCCAGTGTAAGGGTTTTTGATAATTCACTTTCAAAGTTGAGAAGGCTTCATACCTTAGTAGACAGCCGTGTTCCGACTTCCATTATTGATCCGAAAGAATTGAGTAAAGCTTTAAGACGTGCAGATGTTGTTATCGGTGCTCTTCCAAGATTGAATATGACCCCGATCGTTACTGAAGAAATGGTCGCAAAAATGAAAAAAGGAAGTGTTATTATTGATATTACGATCGACAACGGCAAGGTAATCGAAACCTCTGAGCTTACGACTATGGATAATCCTTATATTATCAAACACGGCGTAATCCACTGCGGGCTTCCGAATCTTACGTCCAGAATGCCGAGAACGACAACAAAAGCCATCTCCAATTTTTTCCTTTCCTATATCCTGAATTATGATGAAGAAGGAGGTTTCGAAAATATGCTGATCCGCAAAAACGAAATGAAGCAGAGCCTGTATATGTACAAAGGAAGACACACCAAAAAAGTGATCTGCGACCGTTTCGGACTTACTTACCATGATATCAATCTTTTAATTTTCTAATGAAAAAAGTTAAATTCTTTTTAATAGGCCTTATTCCGGGTCTGATTCTTGTATTTTTTATTCTAAACAAAAAAGGGGCGAGCTGCAGCGGATATCTTCCCAACAGCCGTGTGATTGCAGAAACCCTGTCCAAAGAATTCAAGTATTCTGAAGACGTTAAAAACGGGATGAGTACTTATAAAATTGATGAAAAATTTATAAAAGACAGTATCATTACCAAAGGAAAAATAGATTTCGACAGAAGTCACGCACAGAAGAAGCCTTGTCCCGACTATGTTCTAACCTATCCTGAGAAAAATCCTTCTTATGAGATCACCTTTGAAAAGTGTGAGGAAACGGTTAATGTAAACAGTCTGAAAAAACTGAAATAATCCTAAAGATCTTTTACTAAATTTGTATAAGATCATTAAAGCTATTTTTATGGAAGGCAATTACTACATGATCCACGATTATCTGATATTCATTGGAGTTTTTGCTATTTTCTTCCTGCTTACGGTCAGTATTTACCTTTTCAGCCAAAACAGCAGGATTAAGAAGAAAAATATCCGCCTTTCCGAAACCAACAGGATTATCGAACAGAAACTGAATGAGGTTCAGCTGGAACATATCGGTACGAAACTGAACCCCCATCTGTTTAAAAATATTCTTAATTCTGTGCAGTCGCATGCTTACCAAACCTATATGTCTCTTGATAAACTTGCGAATGTTCTGGATTATATCCTGTACGAAAGCAACAATAAATTTGTCAGCCCCAAAGAAGAACTAAACTTCGCCCTAAGCCTCATCGAAATCAATAAAATAAAGATCAATCCCCTTTTTGATTTCAGGATCAAATCAAAGATCAATAAGTCTGATGTGGTATATGAAGAAAAAGTCTTTGCCCCGCTGATCTCCGTTGATCTTATTGAAAACGCCTTTAAACATACTGATTTTCTGGCCCAGGATTCTTTTATTTCAATCTATCTGGAGCTTGAAAACAGCATTTTCACCATGAAAGTAAGCAACAAAGCTTCATTGAAAAATATTCTTGAAAAGGAAAACAGCGGTTTCGGAAGCCAGTCACTGGATCAAAGGCTTAAAATGATTTACAGCAATCATTACCAGCTGGAAAAAAGTTCGAAAAACGGTATCTTCACGGCAGAATTACAAATCAATTTAGGAGAGTTCTATGATAAAATGCGTTATTCTCGATGATGAACTGCTGGCAATCAGCTATTTAAAACTTCTATGCGAACAGATCGAAAATGTAGAAGTGGTAAAAGCATTCAATGATCCTAAAATTTTCCTGAGCGAAATAGACAATATCGACTGTAACCTCTGCATCCTGGACATTGAAATGCCGGGGATGACAGGACTCCAAGTGGCAGAGCTCATTTCCGGTTCCAAAAAAATCATTTTCACGACCGCTTACAAAGAATATGCAGCAGAAGCTTTCGACCTCAATGTAGTCGATTATGTCAGAAAACCCATCAAAAAAGAAAGACTGATCCAGGCCTTTGAAAAAGCAAAAGAACTGGTAGACATTCCTCATAAAAAGGATTTGATTGAATGGAACACCAACATCGGCAGAACCGTGATTTTTACTGAACAGATCGCTTATATTAAAACCTCAGAAATCGATAGCCGCGACAAAGATATTATTCTGAATGACGGAACCACGATCGTCTTAAAAAACCTCAGCTTTAAAAACCTCCTTGAAATGCTTCCTCCAAAGGATTTTGCACAGGTGAATAAAAAAGAGATCATTGCCCTGTCTTCCATCAAAGTGTTTTCTACCAACGAAATTATTACTACAATTCAATCGGATGGCGATAATTTTCTTAAGCTCCAGATCGGAGAAGCTTATAAACATTCATTAATGGAATTGTTCCGAAAGTAGATCTTTCAGACATTTAAGGTTTCATTGCAGAATCTGGTGGTTTCATTACACCCTCCCACTTTACATTAGCTGTACAGCGTATTTTTGTTGCAGATTAAATGATTTTATAATGAAAAACATTATGTATGCAGCAGGAATTCTCATATCCGGACTTTGCTTTTCCCAAGAATCTGGTCCAAAGGTCAAGGCCTCCTTTTTTGATGGAATTGTAGTGGCCGGATATGTAGATCATGGAGCTTTTATCAACTTTACAGGCCCTAATGTGAATTTTAGCCATAAAGGCCTTAAACTTATCGCCGGAATGCTTCCTTCACTCCGGATCAAAGAGGACCATTCTCCCGGAACCAAAAACAGCCCGGTTACGCCTAATCTGGGAGCTGGTCTTACGGTAGTTTATAAAAAAATTGCTCTTCAGATACCCGTCTATTATAATACAAAAACAGCCGCAGAAAACGGAACCTGGAAAGTTGGAATCGGATTGGGGTATTCGTTCAGATAGACTTTTTTGAAGTAAAGAAGATGGAGGCCCGAAGAGTGAAGTTATTGAGGTCTGAAACATAACTGAAATACAGTTTTATTGATTTCCAGAGTTGCTTTATACTAGCTACCCTTGTCAAGGATTTGAACCTTGACAAGGGCAGGAAATCAAATTTTAAAATAGATATTAAAATAAGTTCTCAACAATAACGTCCGACCTCCCTTTTCCAGCTTCCCAACCTCTTCCGGTTTTTATTACATTTTTTAGAACATTTATTACATTTTAAAAAGAATAGTATTTAACATCAATATATTCTTATCAACTTTGCATTAAAATATTAGGAATCATGAACTGGGGAAAATACAGAAATTTAATTTTTTACATAGCCACCATCGCCTTTTTTTCCTGTCTGATGTACTTCTTCATTATAGAGGGACAGACGCTGGAGATCAAGGAAAATATAGTAACAAAAACCAACACGGGCTCTACCTGGGAAAATTTCCAGGAATCTTTTAAAGCGAATCTTCATCATCCGCTCGCACTTCTTCTGGCACAGATCGTCACCATTATTCTTGTAGCCAGGCTTTTCGGGTGGATCTGTATGAAAATCAAGCAGCCTACGGTAATTGGTGAAATGATCGCGGGGATTGTTCTAGGCCCTTCATTGCTGGGTATGTACTTCCCTGAGTTCTCAGCTTTTCTTTTCCCGAAAGAATCTTTAGGTAACCTACAGTTTTTAAGTCAGATAGGCCTTATCCTGTTTATGTATATCGTAGGGATGGAGCTTGATCTTAGTGTGTTGAGAAAAAAAGCACATGATGCAGTAGTAATCAGCCATGCAAGTATCATTATTCCTTTTGCACTGGGTATCGGGCTTTCTTATTTTGTATATCAGGAATTTGCACCGGAAGGTATTCAGTTTACCTCATTTGCCCTGTTCATAGCAATTTCAATGAGTATTACCGCATTTCCGGTGCTCGCCAGGATCGTTCAGGAGAGAAATCTTCAGAAAACCAAACTGGGAACAATCGTTATTACCTGTGCTGCTGCAGATGATATTACAGCATGGTGTATTCTTGCAGCCGTTATTGCCATTGTAAAAGCAGGCTCTTTCGCCAGTTCCATCTATGTGATCATTATGGCTGTCGCTTATGTCTTTTTAATGATTAAAATTGTAAGACCATTCCTGAAAAGGATCGGAGATCTTCAGGCGGGTAAAAACACCATCAGCAAGCCAATGGTCGCTATTTTCTTCCTGACACTTATTCTTTCTGCATATGCTACTGAAGTTATTGGTATCCATGCATTATTCGGGGCATTTATGGCAGGAGCTATTATGCCGGAAAATGCAAAATTCCGTACCCTTTTCATCGATAAGGTTGAAGATGTGGCTTTAGTGCTTCTTCTTCCATTGTTCTTTGTATTTACAGGTCTCCGTACACAAATCGGGCTATTAAATGACAGTCATTTGTGGATGACGGCAGGGTTTATCATTTTAACAGCTGTTACCGGTAAATTTATAGGAAGCGCACTTACCGCACGGTTCGTCGGAATCAACTGGAAGGAAAGTTTAACGATCGGTGCATTGATGAATACCAGAGGATTAATGGAGCTTATTGTCCTGAACATCGGGTATGATCTTGGAGTATTAAGTCCGGAGATCTTTGCTATGCTGGTGATCATGGCTTTGTTTACCACTTTTATGACAGGACCGGCTTTAGACTTTATTAATTTTATTTTTAAATCTAAAAAAAGCTCAGATGAAGATAGTCCCGGCAATAACGATTCAAAATACCGTGTACTGCTGTCTTTTGATAAGCCTGAATCCGGAAGCACACTGCTGAAGCTAGCCCATGATTTCACCAACAAAATGAACGGCAACAAAAGTATCACAGCCATGAATATTGCTCCGGTAGATGAAATGCATGCTTATGATATCAATGAATATGAAGATGCACAGTTTAAAAACGTTATTGAAACTTCTCACGACCTAAAACTTGAAGTCACTACTCTTTTCAAAGCTTCCACGGATATTGAAAGTGACCTTACAGGCATTTCAAATAAAGGAAATTACGACCTTCTTCTGATTATGCTCGGCAAATCTATGTATGAAGGAAGTTTACTGGGAAGGCTGCTAGGATTTACGACAAAGATCATTAACCCGGAAAAACTTCTGAACACGGTAAAAGGTAAAGGAAATATTTTCAACAATTCTCCTTTTGACGATTTTACCCTCCAGATCCTTGATAAGACCCATATTCCGGTAGGAATTCTGGTAGAAAAAGATTTCAAATCTGCAGATAAAGTATTTATCCCTATGTTCAACCTCAGCGATTTTTATCTTTTGGAATATGCTAAAAGACTGATCAACAATAACAATTCCCAGATCATCATCCTTGATGCGGCCGGACAGATCCGCAATAATATCGAGGTGAAAGAACTGATCAGAAGCATTGAACAGGTAGCCCCGAATCATATCACGTTATATAACGAGAAAAAGATCGAGAAAGAATTCCTGAACTCGCAGGATCTGATGCTGGTCAGCAGCAAAAGCTGGAAAAATCTGATCGATACTAAGAGCCTTTGGCTGTCTGATATTCCTTCGACACTGATTATCTCGAACCCATAGAATTAATGTAACAATGTAGTAGTATAACAATGTAACAATAGGATAATCCCAGGGTATTATAATAGATATTTGTAGTATCCGGCCTGATTAAATGATTGATAAACTGGTACATTGTTATATTGTTACATTATTTTTCCTTCCTGAGTTTTAGAAGTTTTTGAAATGCCTCAAAAATTCTTTTCTGCTCTCCTTCAATATAATCACTGCTGAAAGGTGCACCACAATCCAGACTATTGGTTACATGAACCAATTTTCCTTTTTCAAAATAATTCCGGTTTTCTTCAACCTCTGATTTTTTAAAGTCAAAAGCTTCCGTATCATGATTTTCTTTCATGACTTTGACATCATAAAACATCGGACGGTTGTAGGTATATATCTTCTCAAAAACAGAAGACAAATGTCCGTTAAATAGATAATATTCGGTAAGTACCTGCCCCCATTTCTCCGTAAAGTCTTGCCGTTATTTTTTCTAAGCGCCCTTTCTGTTCATAAAATACAGCTTCCCCGCCTTCTGCGGATTCCCCTTCTATGTCTTTCTTTTTGATGGAACTCCATTGAGTAATGGAATTGATCCTTTTAAAATTGGCGCGGATTGGTTTCAGCCTGTCTGTTAAATATTCGTTGACGGCAATATCATTTTCCCTGAAAGATTCTTTGATCTTTACCGTATCAGATGATATGACCTGTAAAGAAGCAGGAAGCTGATGCTTTCCAATTTCGGGTGTGAAAGTTTCCGCATCACTCCAATGTATGGCAGCAATTACTACCAGTAAAGTATAAAAACAATTCTTCATGATCATTGTATTTTGCTGTGATATTGATTTACTGCTCTGTAACAAAGCTAGTTAATCTTCATGATAATGCAACTATGTAGGGAGGCTCATTGGTGCATTCTATAATAAAAGCCAACTTTTAAAAGTTGGTTTTTATTTTTACAAGAGTGATTCAATAAGTTTGTTTTGCGTTAATTCACCAATCTATTTTACTTTAAGAAAAGTTCCATCTAAAGTTGCATTCAGTCCAAACTCACAATCACGCGACTGCTCAGATGGGACTGATGTAATTGATATAAATCCATTATAAAATGTAGCGAGGAATGAACATGATTTATTGATTTCAATAGTAAACTGATTATTTTTAATCATCACTTCTCCTGACGCATCTGCAATATTTCTGCCCGGAGCCCTGGTCACAGAGCCAATATCATAGGAATACATCTGACCTTTTATCTTTTTAATAGTAATACTTCCCTGATACCCATTTTCTCCATATTGATAGGTAAACGTTCCTTCAAAATGATCAGACGGAATAGATGAAAATATTTCCGGCTTCGGATTTACGTTAGTTTGAACATCAAGTGTCATGGGATAAACGGCGTCAGACTTTGTGGAAGACCAGTCTCCCTCTAATTTTCCATTTTTTAAGACCCCATCAATAATTCCGCTGATATTCCCATCGTTTTCAAATTCCTCCAGATGATAATGATTTCCAGAATTCAGCGTTCCTATTATTTTAATGGGTTTCTTTTCTTTAGTTTTTACATATCTGATGTTCCCTAAAACGACATTCTTTGAAACGCTGACATTTAGTTCAACAGGAATTTTTTGGTCAATAAGACCGCTAAAACTATAATCCGCATCAGTATTCTTTTGCTGAGCTTGGCAGATGCCTGCAGCAAAGCATATCATGAATGATATTTTTTTCAGATAATTCATATTATTAGATTTTAATGATAAAATGGATACGATTCAGTGAAATCATTTTTTTCACAAAAAGGCCTCGTTATACAAAAGTACAAAAAGGTGGCCTAGTATCCATCAGGTATAAGGTTCTCTAGAGAAAAACAGATATTGAGTTTCAGTTTGAAGGTTAATCCGGGCAAAGAAGCACCATAATAATTTAAGTCAAAAATATCCTGAGTTTAAAAAATATTTTATACCTTCGCTCTGTGAATTTCAATAACAGAACATATTATTATAGAATTTTTAACTCAAAACTGGGCTAGGATTCTTATGAACATAACTTAAAAACCTCGTCCTTGACGGGGTTTTTTATTTTAAAAAAATTTAAAAGATGAAAATAAGTATTATTGGTACAGGGTTAATCGGAGGCTCAATGGCTTTAAAATTAAAGGAAAAAGGCATTGCAGATTTTATCTACGGAATCGACAATAATCAGCAGCATATTACGGAAGCATTGAATCGTCATATTATCGATGCCGGCACGGATCTAGAATATGGAGTTAAAAATGCAGACTTCATCATCATTGCCGTTCCTGTAGATGCGGCCAGAAAACTGCTTCCGGAGGTTCTGGATCTTATATCAGACCAACAGACCGTTATGGATGCGGGATCAACCAAAGCCGGAATTGTAAATGCTGTCAAAGACCATCCGAAACGTTCCAGGTTTGTAGCATTTCACCCAATGTGGGGTACAGAAAACAGTGGTCCAGGATCTGCTGTTTCTGACAGTTTTTCGGGAAAAGCCGGAGTGATCTGCAATAAAAAGGAATCTGCCCCTGATGCGCTTCAACTGGTTGAAAAAGTGGCAGAAAACCTGGATATGCACCTGATCTATATGAATGCGGAAGCTCATGATATTCATACGGCCTATATTTCACATATTTCACACATTACATCATATGCTCTGGCCAATACTGTTTTGGAAAAGGAACGGGAAGAAGAGACCATTTTTCAGCTTGCCAGTTCCGGTTTCTCCAGTACAGTACGTCTTGCAAAATCTCATCCTGAAATGTGGGTGCCTATCTTTAAGCAAAACAAGGAGAATGTTCTGGATGTTCTGAATGAACATATCACACAGCTCCGAAAATTCAAAGCCGCATTAGAAAAAGAAAATTATGAATACCTTGAAGAACTGATCAGCAATGCCAACAGGATCAGAGGTATTTTAAGATAAAAACAAGCCTTTTTTAAGGTATTAAAAGTACTAAGCTGAGCTTGGTTTGTCCTTAACAAACAATTGATTTTGTCTTAATTTCCTTAATCGTTTCATAGCTCTTAATGGTTTAAAATTATTAAGCTTTAAATACATCATAAAAAATCCTTAGATTAATTTCTAAGGATTTTTTATATAAAACAGTATCGTTTTCTTCTTAACATTCAGGAACATTGACCGCAATGGCAAGTCCACCTTCTGAAGTTTCCTTAAAACGGTCACTCATTGATAAAGCCGTTTCCCACATGGTCTGAATTACTTCATCCAGTGTTACTTTTGCTTTAGCAGGATCACTTTCAAGAGCAATATTAGCCGCTGTGATCGCTTTCATGGCCCCCATTGTATTTCTTTCAATGCAAGGAATCTGCACCAATCCTTTGATCGGGTCGCAGGTAAGTCCAAGGTGATGTTCCATAGCTATTTCAGCCGCCATCAATACCTGGCCGATACTTCCGCCTAAAATCTCTGTAAGTCCGGCTGCTGCCATCGCTGATGAAACTCCGATTTCAGCCTGGCATCCACCCATTGCAGCAGAAATGGTTGCATTTTTCTTGAATAAAGTTCCAATTTCTCCGGCAACCAGTAAAAACCTTACGATATCATCTTCGCTGATACATTCTGTAAATGCCTGCGAATACATTAAAACTGCCGGAATAACACCGCTGGCTCCATTGGTAGGTGCTGTAATGATTCTTCCGAAGCTCGCATTTTCTTCATTCACTGCCAAAGCAAAACAAGCAATCCATTTATTGATATTGGTAAAATTCTCTTCTGCATCGACCACCAATTTAAACCATTCATCGATATTTCTATAGATCTTGTCTCCTAAAAGCTTTCTGTTGATGCCTGCAGCTCTTCTGGTCACATTTAAACCACCTGGAAGAATGCCTTCTTTATTGACGCCTTTGTAGATACATTCTTTAATGTTCTTCCAGATATTCAGTGCTTCCTGCCTGGTTTCTTCCTGGGATCTCCAGCTTTCTTCATTAATCAGGATCAGATCTGAAAATCTTTTAAATCCTAATTTTTCACAGTATTTCACAATATCCGAACCGTGATGGCAAGGATATAATGTTCGGACGCAGTGCTTTTCTATGGAATTTTTTTCCTGGCTGGCAATAAAACCGCCTCCTACAGAATAAAAATCCTGAACAAGCTCGGTGCCGTCTTCAAAAACAGCTTTAAAGATCATTCCGTTTGGGTGAAAATCAAGTGATTTTTCCATATTCAGGATCAGGTGATGTCCGTACACAAAAGGAATTTCTTTTTCGCCACCCAGATTCAGGATCTGGGTATTTTTTATCTTATCGACTTTCTCATCGATCTTTGTTGTGTCTATTGTTTTGAAATCTTCTCCATTCAGTCCAAGCATTCCGGCAATATCCGTCCCATGTCCGATTCCGGTTTTAGCTAAAGAGCCAAAAAATTCAAGGAAAACTTCCTTTACTTCCTCGATGGATCTTTCCCTTTTTATAATTCTAATAAATGCAGAAGCTGCATTCCATGGGCCCATCGTATGCGAACTGGATGGCCCTATTCCTACTTTAATAATCTCAAAAACCGATATTGATTCCATAGATAATTCTTCATTTTCCTCTTAAAACAAAGATACGCGATAAATCCCAATAAAAGCGTTCCCGGATCTCAGAATTAATAACAGTTCATAAATCATGGAATGCCTTTATAATAGGTATTTTTGTAAATTAGCAGTTATAGTGGTCACCTCAATCCATTATATAAGTTTCTCTCCTTTTAATCACTTCAAATGGAAACATTAATTAAGAATATTGCACAGCATATCAGGTTAAGTCCCGAAGAAGAAGCTGTTTTCAAAAGCTTCTGGACAGAAAAAACATTGGAAAAAGGTGAATTTCTTTTAAGAAACGGAGAAACCTGTCGCTATGACAGCTATATTGTTTCGGGTGTTTTAAAAGCGTTTTGCATCAATTCAGAAAACGGAAATGAGGAGATTCTTTTTTTAGCTATTGACAATTGGTGGGCAACCGATATCTCCAGCTTTTCTAAACAAAAGGCTTCCATTTACAATATACAGGCCGTAGAAAAAACAAACCTTTTACAGATCAGTCATCAGTCTTTTCAAAAAATGCTGCAGGAAATTCCTTCCCTGGAAAGATACTTCAGGATTATTTTAGAAGGCTACCTGGGAACTCTTGAGAAAAGAATTGTATTTAATAACATGTACAAAGCTGAACAGAAATATTATGATTTTCTAGATACTTATCCTGATATTGCCTCCAGAGTTCCTCAATATTTAATTGCATCCTATTTAGGCGTGTCAGCTGAATTTATAAGCCGAATCCGGAAAAAAAATAAATCCTCTTGAACTAGATCAATTTTTCAGAAATGAATAATCAGGAATTTTGCTGTTATAAAATTCATCATAATGAAAGTATTGATTATTAACGCCAGTGTAAAAAATGAAAGATCTTACAGCCGAAAATTAACCCAACTTTTTGTTGAAAACTGGAAAGCCAAATATCCCTCAGATGTATTTACGTACAGAGAAACAGGTATTGACAGTATTCCCAATATTGACGAATCCTGGATTGCAGGAGCCTTTAAAAAGCCTTCAGAGAGGACAGAAGAAAACCAAAAGGCATTACGGCTAAGCAATGAGCTGGTACAAGAGCTTAAAGAACACGATATGTATGTTATTGGAACTCCAATGTATAACTGGGCTGTTCCAAGTGGGTTAAAAGCTTATATAGATCAGGTGATGCGCATCAATGAAACCTGGAAATTCAGATCAGGGGCTCCCGATGGCGACTACGTAGGTTTGCTTGAAAACAAAAAAGCATTTATATTATCTGCCCGGGGCGATACAGGATACGGAGAAAATGAAAAAAACGGACATATCAATTTTCAAACAACCTACCTAAAACACATTTTCGGAATCATGGGAGTCAAAGATATTACCATTTTTTCATTAGATAATGAAGAGTTTGGGGGCGAAGTATTTGAAAAATCAAAAAACAAAATTTTCAGCGCCATCCAATCCATTGAATAAGCTTGGGAAAAATCCCTTTTGAGTATTTATCAGGGCATTCAGCTTTACTGCCTATGCCCTGTTTTTTTTAGTAATCATCACTTGAAACTTTCTTCATGCTGGGAAAGATCCAGCCCAATAGATTCTGCTTCTTCGGAAACTCTAAGGGTAATTATGGAATCTGTAATTTTATACAATAGCAGCGAGCCAAAGAATGTAAAAGCTGAAACAAGCACCAGAGCAGCCATATGATGGGCAAAAACTTCAATACCACCATGAAGAAGGCTGGCATTTTCACCATGGGCAAAAACAGCGGTCAGGATCATTCCCATAATTCCCCCTACTCCATGACAGGCAAAGACATCCAGGGTATCATCTATTTTTTTCAACGCTTTCGAGTTTACCATAAGATTGGAAACAATAGCGGCTGCAAATCCTATAAAAAGACTTTCCGGAATGCTTACAAAACCACAGCCGGGGGTAATGGCTACCAGCCCCACTACAGCCCCGATACAGGCTCCCAATGCAGAAACGCTCCTTCCATTGATCCTGTCAAAAAATATCCAGGTCATCATAGCAGAAGCAGAAGCAATGGTCGTTGTCCCGAAAGCCATTGCAGCAGATGCATTTGCGCTCAGAGCGGAACCGGCATTAAACCCAAACCACCCGAACCACAGCATTCCTGTTCCAAGAAGTACGTAAGGAATATTGGAAGGCTCATGGTGTGGATTTTTCCTGTTTCCCAGGACCATAGCTCCGGCTAAAGCTGCAAAACCGGCACTCATATGGACTACAGTTCCACCGGCAAAATCTTTTACTCCAAAAAATTTATTCAGAAGCCCGTCCGGATGCCATACCATATGGCAAAGCGGTGTATAGATAAAAATGCTGAAAAGCACCATGAACAACAAATAAGAGATAAAACGCACCCGCTCAGCGAAAGAACCTGTGATCAGTGCGGGAGTAATAACGGCAAATTTCATCTGAAAAAGGGCAAAAAGGACGAAAGGAATGGTGGAAGCCATCATTTTGTGAGGTAACACTCCTACATGGCTGAAGAATGGATAGCTTAAGGGATTTCCAATGATTCCGTAATGTATACCATTGATCTCAAAACCTAATGAATCCCCAAACGATAAGGAAAATCCTACAACGACCCATAAAATAGAAATAACCCCGAGCGCAATAAAGCTTTGCAGCATCGTGGAGATCACATTTTTCTTTCCTACCATGCCTCCATAAAAGAACGACAGTCCGGGTGTCATCAAGAGTACAAGCCCTGCTGCTGCAAGAATCCATGCTACATCTGCCCCTACGATTTTATCTTCACTGAGAAATTCTCCGGTATTGGGAAGATCAACAACCGGACTCCAAAATAATCCTCCGAATGCCACCAGGGTAATGACCGAGAATGAGACGATCCATTTTAAACCAATTTTCATACAATTTACATTTAACCCTATCAAAATTAAATATAAATTTTATAAAAACATATATTTTAATCAAATAACCCTTAAATATTACACCTAAATTAAAATGCAAGCAGTTTTAAATAAAAATCTCCTTTAATATTTTAGATACTTCTTTGTGTTTTGTAGCAGGAAAAAGATGGGTTCCTCCTTTGATCACATAATCCGGTTTTGAATATTTAATAGGAAAAACAATGTCTTTATCTCCCAATATCTGAATAACTTCCGGAGTTTCTTCAAATTTCCATTCCGAAACTTTTTCTACAGACCATTTGAGGTAATAGGGATCTCTGACTCTGAAATATTCAAGGATTTTAGGATTTTTAGGGTCGAAAAGTTTTCTGACTACAGAATACACATTGGCAGCTTTGTCATTAAACATCCCGACAGGAAGTATTCTTGGAATCTTTGTAATCTCACCGGTCCTGATAAATTTAGATTTTTCTTTATCTGATTTAATGCTTCCCATGATGACTACTTTTTGTGCAGGCTTCAGCTTATTGATCTCCTGCACCATAATGCCGCCAAAAGAATATCCAAGCAGGCAGAACGGCTCAGAATCATCTACTTTTTCTGCCATTCTTTGGACATAGGAATGAAAAGGCTCGTTTTTTTCGGGAATGAGCCAGTCTATAAAAATTAATTCACAGTTCTCGGGAAATTCCAGTCTTTCCAATACTTTAAAATCGGCCCCGAGACCGCTTACTACATAAATTTTCATAGTACTAATTTATGAAAAATGGAGGAAAAGACAGTGATTAAATTTTGTTTGTGCATTATTGGAACCATTAAGTTTATTGAGGGTTTTTAGAATGTCAGATTTGGTACATATGAAGTTTTTAACGTGAAGCCTTTATTCATCCTTTTATTTAAGAGAGGCAAAGGATCGTGCCTACGCCACTGAATAAACGGTCGAATTGCAAACCGAATTAAAGAATAATTAATCTCGACACCCTGTTTATACCACCAAAAAAGGGCAGTTTATAAAAACCGCCCTTTTTAATATTTGAAGTATATTGTACTTATTTCTTTTTCTTTACAGGAACCCTGTTTTCGTTATCAAGCTTTTCTGTAGAAACCCTGAACTGGATATCCATTTCGTTCTTGATGAAGTAATCTTTCAGCGAAGACTGGTAGAATACTTTAAAATCTCTTCTGTTCAGAGAGAACTTGGCAGACTCTACCACTACTGTAAACTGGGTTACATATACATTGGCAGGGAAAGTAATTGTTTTTCTTACTCCTTTGATGGTAACATCACCATAAACTGTTGAATTGTACTCACTGTTTGCTAAAGGAATGATTTTAGTCAAGTGAAATTTTGCGATCGGGAATTTTTTAACTTCAAAGAAATTGGTGCTTTTCAGATCATTGGTAAGCTTAATCTGATCTTCATCGGAAACATCTCCCGCCATTATGCTTCTCATATCTATAATGAACTCTCCATCTACAAGGACTGTTTTATCAAAATTGAATTTCCCGCTTTTCAGCTTTACCGTCCCTGAATGCGAAGAAGCTTCAGTTTTTACAACTTTATATCCCCACCACCTGATCTCTGATGAAGTCACTTTTGAAACCTTATCAAATTTCTTCTGTGCAGAAACAAATGATATGCTCACACACATCATAGCAAACAATAGTAATCTTTTCATTCTTTTTTATTTACAATTCAACAAAAATAAAAAAAAGTGTAGAACTTCTACACTTTTAATAATCTTTTTTTGATTAAATTATTTAGCAGTCACCTTTACAAGCATTTCGATGTCATCTTTCACAAAAACATCCTGCATTGTAGATTTGTAAGCCACATCAAATTTCTGTCTGTCGAAAGAGAATTTTTCAGAAACCAGACTTACCACTCCTTTGCTGTAAGCAATTTTTGCAGGGAAAGTAATAGGATTTGTCTTTCCTTTAACGGTAAGGTTTCCAGTTACTAAAGAATTATAGATCTTATCGCTGTTTTTCTTTACAGAAGTGATTTTGAAAGAAGCAGTTGGGAATTTTTCAACCTCAAAAAAGTCACCGTTCTTAAGATGTCCGTTTAATTTCTGCTGGTATTCTCCGGTAAGGTCGGTTGAGTTGATGGAAGTCATATCCAGTACAAAGCTTCCTCCTACAAGGTTATTCCCCTTCATGATCATGTCTCCGGATTTTACTTTCACTGTACCGTCATGAGAACTTGCCTCAGATTTTGCTACTTTGTATCCCCACCAGTGAACATCAGATGCCACTACTTTTTTTGACTGTCCTAATGCAAGGCCACCAGCTAAAACCGCTAATAAGAATATTTTTTTCATTTTGAATAAGTTATTTACTTGTTTAATGGTGCAAATGTAGCCAACTTATCTGATAGATTTCATTGATGTATATCAATAAAATCAATTATTTTTATGAATAATATCAGTCCATAAAAAACTCCGAAAGTTTCGGAGTTTTGTATGTTAATTTTGATAGTAGGCAGTGTACAGAGCGGCTCCTTTTAATGCCGTATGATTCTGTTTAATCAGATAAATGGGTGTGCTTTTCAGTAATGCTTCCATCTTGTCGCTGATCTTGAACTTATCATAGAATTTACCCTTGTCGATATATTCTCTGATCACCTGCGGGATATCTCCTGCGATCAGAAGTCCTCCGGTAGCCTTAAGTTTCAGTACAAGGTTATTGGCTTCTCTTGCAAGGAATTCCACGAAGGTGTCTAAAGCAATTTTACAAATCAGCACATCATCTTCCACCGCAGCTTTGTAAATTTCCTCTACAAAGTTTCCTCCGTTAAGACGTTCTGCAAGCCATTCCGGTTCCGGATGTCTTTTTACGTCTCTCAAGAATCTGTAGATATTGAAAAGACCGGTTTTAGAGAGTACATTTTCCCAGCTTACAATACCATAGATATTATTTAAGAACTGATAAAATTCTACCTCAACATTTGTTCTTGGTGAGAATTCTGAGTGTCCTCCTTCTGTTGCAAAAGGTCTCAGGTTTTTTCCGTCAAAGAAATATCCGGCTTCACCCAGTCCGTTTCCGGGAGCAAGGATCGCTACATTTCCTTTTTCAAGATGTCCGCCGGTATAAATAGGATCCAGATCGCTGTCCTCAAGAAGTCCCATTCCATAGGCTGACGCTTCAAGGTCATTCAGCATATCCCCTTTCTCGAATCCGAAATCTCTGGTATATTCTTCAATATCCAGATCCCAGCCCAATCGTGCAGGGCTACTTTTGCCATTAATTACAGGTCCCGGTACAGCCACTGCCAGACGCTTCACATTGTCCAGTTGGTTATCTTGTATGAATTTTCTTAGTATGTCAGAAAATGAAGTGTAATCTTTAGTGTTATACTCATTCTGAATTTTAATCTCAAGGCCTCCGTTACTGGAAACAAAATAGCCTAAGATTGTTATATCTTCACGGAGACTTGCTCCAATGATAGTGACATTATCATTATTACTGTTCTCTACTCCTGGTAAATAAAGCGGAAATTTTGGATTCAAAATCATAACCTCAAATTTTATCAAATATAATAATAGTTTTCGTAAATCTTGCAGGGAAGCAAAAAACCTTTTCATTTTCATAAAAAGGTTTTGGCTAATAATTGTTTATATAAAAATCTAACTACTTTCCTAATGGAATATTGTATCCGAATCCTACTCCGATATTCCCCACATTATAATCCTGTCCTGCAATATCTCCTTTATCTCCTACAAAAACCTTCTGATACTGTACGAAGAAATTCCAGTCTCTGTTGTGGTATCCGATCTCCGGCTTGATGTAAAAACCTCCGTCCGGTCTGTCAGCAGAACTGTTGGAAGCTACTTTATCATCTCCTACAAGAAAACCATATCCTAAGTCTGTTCCAAAATAGAAACCAGTCTGTTTAGGATAAATTCTTATTAAAGCTCCTACAGGAATTACTCCTACATCGTTGTTATCATAACCGTTGTTGCTTTTTCCGAAATAGTGAGTATACCCTGTTGCAATACCTAATCCAAATCCTGGAGTGATCAAATTCTGGTAAGATACATCTACACCTGCTGCTGCAGATAGATTATCCGCAGGCACTGCTAAACCAACATTCGCACCTACTTTGATCATATTATTCATCTTTGAGTTCTGTGCGCTTGCGATACCTGCTGTTAAGATTCCAGCCAGTACTATTGCTTGTTTTAACATTTTCATAACTCTAATTTTAATTTTACTATTCCAATAAGCTGTAAAAATCATGCCAAGGGAGGCCTTTTTTTCGACTTTAACACTCAATCGCATTACAATATAATGATTATCAATATGTTAATTTATAATAAATTCAAATGATTGTTTAAATTAAATCTTAAAAAAAGATAATATTAAGAAATCTTAACCGTTATTATTTTAACCTTTTCCGTTCTATTTAATCAAAAAATTAAATCTCCACCATGCCCGATTCATTATTACATAATAAACATCTTCTCTGGCGTGCCGGTTTCGGAGTCGGAATCAACCAGATCGGTGATCTTAAAAACAAGAGCATAAAAGTGCTGACTGATGATTTATTTAAAGAAGAAAACTTTACAGAAGTTAATTATGATACTCCTGACACTTTTATTCAAGAGGATATGATGGTCGCTAAAACCCCTGCAGAACAAAGAAAAGAAATGCAGCGCATCAGCAGGCAGCAAAATAATGAACTGAACCTTAATTTTCTGGACAGAATGGTGAACAGCAGGGAGCAGATGAGAGAAAAAATGTCATTTTTCTGGCATGGACATTTTGCAGCAAGAATCAATAATTCAAAATTCAATAAACAGCTCCTTAATACGATCAGGAAGAATGCGTTGGGCAATTTTAAAGATCTTCTCTTTGAAGTAAGCCAGTCGCCGGCAATGCTGAATTTCCTCAACAATCAGCAAAACAAGAAAGGCCACCCGAACGAAAACTTTGCCCGTGAAGTGATGGAATTATTTACCATGGGAAGGGGAAATTACACTGAAAAAGATATCAGGGAAGGCGCAAGAGCATTTACAGGATGGGGTTATGACAAAGAAGGCTATTTTAAAGAAAGAAAAAACCTGCATGATGAAGGTTCTAAAATATTTTTAGGGAAAACCGGAAATTTCACCGGAACTGACATTTTAAATATTATCCTTGAACAGAAAGCCACAGCCAGATTTATTACCACAAAAATATATAAGTTCTTCGTTAATGAAAATGTAGACAGTCCTATTGTGGATCAGTTAAGTGCAGACTTTTACAATTCCGGATATGATATCAAAAAGCTTATGACTGAAATTTTCTCAAGTTCATGGTTCTACGCGCAAAAGAATATCGGAAACAGAATAAAATCTCCCGTAGAACTGATGGCCGGAATAATGCGGATGCTTCCCATGAACATTCAGAATCCGGAAAATCTCATCGTTTACCAGAAATTGCTGGGGCAAATGCTACTCTACCCTCCCAACGTAGCCGGATGGCCCAGCGGAAGGTCATGGATAGACAGCTCTACCCTGATGCTGAGATTGCAGATTCCACAGATATGGTCCGGATTGCGCCCTTTAGAATACAGCCCCCGACAGGATGACGATATTGACATGGGCATGAAATCCCGTGAAACCGCTTTGAACAAATCATTTAAGAATCCCAACATCACGATAGACTGGAACAGGCTGGAAAAAGTATTTGCTGATAAAAAATGTGAAGATTATCTGATTCAGAATGCCCAAACACTGGATATGGATTCTGTGAAAAACTTTTCTGATAAAAGTATAAAAATGAATATCATCAATCTGATGTCTACCCCGGAATACCAATTATGTTAAGTGTAGATAGTAGGTTGCAGATAAAAGGTTGCAGTAATAGTAACCGCCGTTTGGCTCTGCAGCCTTTGATTTATTATTTGTCACTTTAAAATATTAATAAAGCTTCCAATATTAGTAAAATCAAGATTCAGTCCTGCTACCCGTCATCTATTATCTGCTACCTTTTACCTAAAAAAACAAAATTATGTTAATCAAGAGAAGAGAATTCCTCAAAATAAGTTCATTAGCTACCGCATCGTTCATGATGCCCAATTTTCTGAAAGCAATGGCGCTGGATGAAGCCTTAGTGACTAATCAGAAGATTCTTGTGGTGCTGCAGTTTACGGGCGGAAATGATGGACTGAATACAATCATTCCTATAAAAAACGATGTTTATTTTAAAGAAAGAAACAGTATCGCCATCAAAGATTCTTTACCGCTTAATGATGAAACGGGAATCAATCCGGCACTGTCCTTTTTTAAAGAACTTTTCGATAACGGTGAGTTGTCGGTGATGAATAATGTAGGATACCCGGATCCTGACAAATCGCATTTCAGAAGTATGGATATCTGGCACTCTGCCAGCCGCAGCGACGAATTCCTGGAAACAGGCTGGCTGGGTCGTTTTCTGGATGAAGAATGCTACCGCTGCGAACATCCCACACAAGCTCTTGAAGTTGATGATATGCTGAGTCTTGCATTGAAAGGGGAAAACAATAAAGCATTTGCTTTCAAAGACCCGAAAAGACTTTACCAAACAAGCCAGGAGAAGTATTTTAAATCTCTCTACGATCATCATCATGAAGATGAAACAGTTTCTTATTTATATCAGACTTTGGGTTCTACCATTAATAATGCTGATTATATTTTTGAAAAAAGTAAGTCTAAAAAAACAGAGCAGACTTATCCAAACTCCCAGCTGGGAAAGGATTTTAAAACTGTCGCCTCCTTGATTAAATCTGATATCAATACTCAGGTTTATTATCTTTCGGTAGGAAGCTTTGATACGCACGTCAATCAGAATGACAGGCAGAAAAAGCTCTTCAGCGACATCAATGAAGCAGTAAAATCTTTTGTAACCGACCTGAAAAGCAATGGAATTTTTGAAAATGTGCTGTTAATGACTTTTTCAGAATTTGGAAGAAGGGTTGCCCAAAATGCCAGCAATGGAACCGATCACGGGACAGCTAACCAAATGTTTTTTATAAGCGGAGGTCTTAAAAAGAAAGGCCTTCTGAACGCACTTCCTGATCTGCAAAAGCTGAATGAAGGCGATCTGATCTATACCGAAGACTTCAGAAAAGTTTATGCTACTGTTCTTAAAAACTGGCTTAAAGCAGATTCTTCAAAAGTTCTGGGCTGGAAGAACGGGATCTATGATTTTATATAATTGAATCTAAATAAAACGGCCACCCTGATTGTATTAATCAAAATGGCAGTTGATTAAATTTTACAGGTTTTTATGTCTGTAAAATTTGAACATCGTAATGTTTTTTTTATTATTTTGAAATCTCTCGCAGATTTTGCTGATGCCGCAGATGTTTACGCTTTATTTTATATCTATTTAAAAATCTTTATGAAGCTATCTTTTTCAAGCGTTTCCAGTGAGAAATCGAAATCAGCTTCCGCTTTTTCTGTTGTAATCTCTGCTCCAAGCTCTTTTACAAGCTCATTGAAAGACATGGCTTCGTACCATTGCTGATACAATGCAGTTGTTGCCATCGTGGAAACCTGATTATTTCCTGAAACATGAGAATGTCCGGCTCCGAAATTCAACAGTACGAAACATTGCTTTTCGTTTTTTGCCACCAGCATTCCCAGAATCATTTGCTTCTGAACAGAGTTACATCTGGCTTCAGCAAAGAGATTGTTAGGATTCATCATATAATCGTAGGAAATGTTGTCTCCTTTTCCGACAACGATTTTATATCCGCAATCTGCATTTCCGCTGAAAACATTATTCATAACAAGTGTTGGAGTACACAGTCCTTTATTGGCATAAAGATATTCAACGGCACCGTTAGGAGCGGAAGTCATATCTCCTGAATACATCAATTGTCCGTCACCATGATTATAAGCGGCATTCCAACCTATTTTCCCGGAGATATTTAATCCTGAAAGATCAAGGTCACGGGCACCCCATAGATCTTCCCAATAAATACCTACAGCCAGTCTGTCGCCATAAAAACGGGTTCCGGTAGGAATATTTCCAACAAACATTTTTTCAGAAGTGGGTAATGCAAATTCTACATTCTCCGGGAAATAGAATTTCTTTCCGGATAAGTTATCATATTTCAGTTTCAGATAATCCAGAATAAAATCATAGTTGAATTGATTCACATAAGTTTCCTTACCTTTTTTCACCCAGGATTTTCCGTTTCGGACTCTGTAAACAAAAGTATCCTGGCCATACATTCTAGAATAACATGCTGACAATGCTTTGAATAGTGCAAACGGTGTTGCATTTTCCAGCCAGTGCCAATCACTGTTTTCCAGCATTGTATTCGTAGCATCATTCAAAGGATTTGAAATCAATGGTTTATGATGTACTTTAGACAGCTTCGAAATTTTATTGATGGCTTTCGGAGCTCTGTTTTTATAGGCAAGAAATAACGGCTTGAACCTGTTAAAAATTTCCGCCAGTTTTTCCAGCCCGAAGCTTTCAAACAGATAACTTGGATTGAATTTACTTTGCTTGATTAAATCCATAAGATCATCACTTTTGATTAAAAGCGTAGTATTGGTCGTTTTATAAATAACATAACGGAAAAACTCAACAGGATTTTCAGGATATACATCATACAGATCGGCTATTTTTATAACAGCTTCCTTATTTCTGATGTTTTCTTTTCCCGTAAAATCATATTCCAGCTCCGTATGTAAAATATAAAGCAATTCATCAATAGTTTCTTCTTTTAAAGCAATTCCTGATCTCAAAAGAGAAAGGCACTTTTCCTGCATCTCTTCTACAGTATAGGCTTTGATTACTTTAAAAACCAGCTTCATATCCGGAACATTCAGTATTTCAGCAGGAATATAGATTTCATTCTGGAAATCGCTTCCATATGTTGAAATATAATGTTGAATCTGTTCAAAAAACAAATCAATTCTGGAGGTATTTTTTATTTTCTCCCAGGATTTATGAAAGGTTTTATTCAAATCATTTCCATTTAATTTTTCCTTTGCATAATAAGAAATGATCTCATTTTTTGCCCATAGTGCATCAGGTTCAATGATAAAACCGTCATTGGAAACAAATAGCTCTGCATTCGATTCCTTAGCTAATACTGCATTGAATAATTTTAGTGTTTTCATTGTTTTTAATTTTAAAAATAAGTGAGGAGTAGGTTCATTAAAAGTGAAGTGTATAGGAACTCCTTTTACCTATAGTTTATAAAAAGCGGGGAGTAATTTACCGAAAATATAGGAACTCCCTTTGCCTTATAATTTGTAAAAAGGCGGAAAGTAATTCTAACTTATAGGAACTTTCTTTGCCTTATTTTTTATTTTGAGGAGCAGACAGGACTCGAACCTGTGACCCACAAACCTGGTGATTTATAGGAACTTTATGTGCCTGCAGCGAAAAGTAATTTTTGTTGCTCTACCATCTGAGCTACTGCCCCTGCCTTATGAAAAAAGTTTTCATTAACCTTACAGGCTTTTATACCCGCAAGGTTTGGTTATTAGTTCTTATAAACCTTATAGGTTTTGAAAACCTATAAGGTTTGAATATTATATTAATAATTATGCTTTTCTGAATTTCTTTTTTTTCTTCCACGGCGCATTTTTTCCTACATCACCTGCCATGATACATCCGTAAGGCGTCACCTCATCCAGAACTTCGCAAAGTCCATATTCTTCAATCTGAGCTCTTACGTTTTTGGCACTTTTATAAGCGCTTGGCAGCTCAGAAATATCAATTTCATTGGAGAAAAAACGGATATCTAATCCTTGAGTTTCCTCATCGAAGATTTCTTCAACCGTTTTATGGGCTAATGATCTTTTATGCTGTGTTCTGCTGAAATTTCTTCCGGCTCCGTGAGGGGCAAAACCCAGATTTCTCTCGTTAGTTTTTCCCTGAACAATTAAAACTGGTTCTGACATATTCAAAGGAATCAGTCTTGGTCCTGTGATATCCGGCATAAATTTATCATCCAGCGGAGTGGCTCCTTTAGCATGATAAAACAGATCACCGTCTCTGAAAACAAAATTATGTTCGTTCCAGTATCTATCCTGTTTTTCTCTCCCGAGCTTATTTAAAACCGCATCATGAATATTCGTATGATTTTCCTTCGTCCATGTTCTGATCAACTGTAGAGCTTCCCAATAGGCTTGCCCTTCTTCCGTATCGAAAGGAATCCATGCATTTTCTCTCAATGTTTCAGGGGAAATATCCTGTCTGAAACGGTTGGCCACCTTCATTCCTTTATCGTAAAGTGCCGCACCCGGAG
Source organism: Chryseobacterium sp. CCNWLW53 (assembly GCF_037083525.1). Taxonomy (NCBI): domain Bacteria; kingdom Pseudomonadati; phylum Bacteroidota; class Flavobacteriia; order Flavobacteriales; family Weeksellaceae; genus Chryseobacterium; species Chryseobacterium sp. CCNWLW53. The sequence continues at coordinate 155,316 of NZ_JBAOJR010000007.1, forward strand.
CTCTTGATCCGTGATGGGTAACCAGCATGGTATTTCCTGTATTTTTGGACTTCCCGACAAACAGGAAATGGTTTCCGTCTCCCTGGGTTCCCATATGAGAACGGGCAATGCTGATTAATTTTTCATCATTTAGGAAATAGTTTTCTCTGAACGCATCCATCAGTTCCTGGGACATCGGCATCTGCTCACCTCTTGGTCTTCCTCCGTATCCGAAATGCGTCACTGAATGGGCAGCATCCAACACTTCTTTAGGATCGGCATCACCAAAATCTGTCAGCATTACAGAACAACAGATATCTGCGCTATGAAATCCAGGGTGGATGGCATTTTTGGCGACCACCACTCCCCCTACCGGGATCAACCCTTCAGGTCCTGTAGGACATGCATCGGGCATCAATGCTCCGGCAGTAAGCGTAGGTGTTTTCATCAGAACTTTCATTGTGTTGATCACTTTCTCTACATTGTCATTTTCACTTTCATGCTCTGCTCTGATGTTGATGATAAAATCTTTAGCCGTTTCATGAAGAGGGATAATATCCGGCCGTTTGAACTGATCCAGATATTCTCTGATCTGAACTTCATCCAGATTGTTTTCGTTGATATGTGTAATGGCATCTTTAAACCATTTGGCTGGTCTGTATCCTAATTCAATTAAGTGATTTCCGTTAAATTCCATTTGTCTTTTGATTTTGATAGTGCAAAGTAAGACCACAAGTGCGCAATAATTCTGCGCAGATAAAAATATTTTAATTATTTTTGTAAAAAAGGTCAAAAGACCTGTTTATTTTCATTTGATTAAAATTTAGAATATGTTATTAGAACAATTAAAAAACAATCCTGAAACCATTCAGTTCAAAGAAGTTATTGCTTATATTGATGAGCATCACGATTTTATACCTACTTCTTTTAAAAACGGCAATACCGTCAATGAAGCTGGTCAGAATAATGATTCGTGCAAAGTTTTCAGTTTTGCAAAACTTCAGGGATTGTCAAAGGAGCAGACACTTCCTCTTTTTGGAGAATTTTACAGGGAAGATGTATTAAAAAACCCGGAAGGAACAGATCACCAGAACATCAGAAACTTTATGAAATACGGATGGGAAGGGATTTCCTTTGAAGGGGAAGCGTTGAAACAGAAGTAATTATACGGGTCAATTGTGAATTTTGCTTCGCAAGTGAATCATTTTATAAGTCAATGGTCAATTTTGCCTTGCAAGTGAATGATTAGTTTGAAAAAAAGAATTGACACATTAAAAATTGAATTGCGAAGCAAAAATTGACCTTTCACCATTCACCTTTTCACTCTCTCTATAAAAAATCACAAAAAATGTCATCCAATAAAAATGCCCTGATCCGTTACAAAACATTAGATAAATGTCTTAAAAACAAGTACCGGAAGTATACACTGGACGATCTTATCGATGCCTGCTCGGACGCCCTTTTTGAATTTGAAGGAAAGGAATCCTTTGTAAGCAGACGTACCGTCCAGCTGGATCTGCAGAATATGCGAAGTGAAAAATTCGGGTATGAAGCACCCATTGAAGTATACGATAGAAAATACTACCGCTACAGCGATCCTGAGTACAGCATCCATAATATTTCTGTGAATGAGAGCGACCTGAAAGCGATGAATAATGCGGTTCAGATCCTGAAACAGTTTAAGGATTTTTCTATGTTCAAAGAGATGAACGGAGTCATTCAGAAGCTGGAGGATTCCATCCATTCTACCGGACAAAAATCCATTATTCATCTGGATAAAAATGAACAGCTGAAAGGGCTAGAATATATTGATGTCCTTTATGAAAGCATATCCAACAAAAAGGTACTGAATATTCTGTACCGCAGCTTTACCGCCAGGGAATCCAGCAATTATGTGGTTCATCCGCAACTTCTGAAGGAATTTAATAACAGGTGGTTCCTGATCTGTCAACATAAAGGTAAAATGTACAATTTAGCCCTGGATAGAATGGAAAAGATTGATGTGGAGGAAAGCATACAGTATATCGACAAAGATCTGGACGGCGATGAATATTTTAAAGATATTGTAGGGGTTACAGTTTCCGATACGATGGCTCCCAGAAATGTTGTTTTCTTTGTAGATTCTTCCAATGCGCCTTATGTAAAAACAAAACCACTTCATAGAAGCCAGGAAATTATAAGCGAAACGGAAGATGGCACATTATTTAAGATCTGTGTACAAATTAATTTTGAACTCGAAAGGCTTCTGCTGGGTTTTGGAGAATGCCTGGTTGTCCATCAGCCTAAAAAACTAAGGCTGAAGCTTCAGGACAAATTTAAAGCAGGATTAAAAAACTATGAGAATTTAGTAATTCCTGATGAGAACTGATCTTTTTCAACCATAAAAGCTGCAAATTTTTTTGAACACTTTAGTTATTTTTAAGCTTAATAATGTTGAAAAAAAGATCACTTAAGTTTTGTGAAAATCTTTGATTTTCATGATGATTAAATTCGTAGGATCAGAATTCCCCTCCTCTGGAGGGGTGGCAAGTCCAAGATTTGACGGGGTGGTAAATAATCACTCCATACCCTCTACAATATTGATCAATCCCGACATTTTTAAAATGGCTCAGAAATTGTATTAATTTACACATTAAAAAATCTTACTATGAAATCAAGAATATTTAAAGCATTGATTGCCATTATAGCACCTATTGCGATAGAGTATATCGTAAAAAAAATATCTGAGAAATTAGATAAAAAAGAAGAAGATAAAGGAAAAGGACCTAAGCAGATTACTGCTTAAACGTAGAAGTAGTTAGAATTTAATTTTATTGAAAAGAGACTGTACATGATTAATGACAGTCTCTTTTTTTGTTCAACAGCTTCAAAATAAAACTTCCAGCGGAAAATCTACGCAAAAACACTGCGCACTACTGCTTTTACTTTGCTTTAAAATTGAATACAATGACACCAAAAATACTAGAGAAAATAAAAGAAATAGAGAAAACACACGGTGTAGAAGTCCTTTTGGCCGTAGAATCCGGAAGCCGGGCATGGGGTTTTGCCTCTCCGGACAGTGATTATGATATACGCTTTATCTACCGTCATGAAAAAGACTGGTATCTTTCTCCCTGGGATAAGGATGAAACGATAGAGTTTATGACGGAGGACGATCTGGACGGTTCCGGATGGGATTTACGAAAGACTTTTCATTTGTTACTGAAGTCGAATGCAGCTTTACTGAGCTGGTTTTATTCTCCCATCGTTTACAAAAAGGACGACAAGTTTGTGGAGCTGTTCAGGCCTTTGGCTGATGTCTGCTTTTCACCGATAGCGGTTTCCTATCACTATTTGAGCATGAGCAAAAAGTATCTGGAAGCCTGCAGAAACGAAGAAATAAAACTGAAAAGATATTTTTACTGCTTAAGAACTGCACTGACCGGTAAATGGATCATAGAAAAAGGAACGGTTCCTCCAGTTTTATTCAGCGAATTGTTAGTTTTGGTTGATGATTATACCCGAAAAAAGATAGAAGACCTTATCGCATTAAAAGCTACTAAAGGAGAATCCTATTACCACCCGAATGACTGGGAGCTTTTTGGGTTTTTAGAGAAAACAATACTCGATAATGAAGAAAGAGCAAAGAGTTTGACCGGAGGAAAATCTGATAAAAATGAAATGGAAAGGGTTTTTAGGGAGATATTAAAGGCCTAGAAACTACTACAATGTTTAACTTTAAAGAAAAGGAAGAAACTCATGTATCCAAAGAAAAAAAACAAATTATGACTATTGAATTTCTAAAAACTAATAACTTCATCCTCTTTGAAGCCATCTCCGGAAGCCGCTCTTTCGGGCTGGCCACTGAAAACTCTGACACAGATATCCGTGGGATATATTATCTACCAAAAGAAGACTTCTTCGGTCTGAACTATATTCCTCAGATCTCCAATGAAACGAATGATATCATTTATTATGAGATAGGGAGATTTGTAGAGCTTCTTCAAAAGAATAATCCCAATATTATGGAAGTTCTGGCAAGCCCGGAAGACTGTATTCTGCAAAAACATCCGCTGATGGATCTTCTCCGTCCGGAAGATTTTCTTTCCAAATTGTGTAAGGACACTTTTGCCGGTTATGCCGTTTCTCAGATTAAAAAAGCAAAGGGACTGAATAAAAAAATCCTCAATCCTGTAGAAAAGGAAAGAAAGTCTATTCTTGATTTCTGCTATATCCTTCAGAACGATACTTCTGTTCCATTGAAAAAATGGCTTTCAGATAACGGAAAAATTCAGGAAAAATGTGGATTGGTAAGCATTGATCATACAAAAGGCATGTTTGCTCTTTTTTATGATGAATCGGGAAGTTCAGGTTACAGAGGAATTATTCAGAATGAAGAAGCCAATCAGGTATCCGTATCTTCAATCCCGAAAGGAGAACAGTCTGTTGCCTATTTATTTTGCAATCTGGATGCCTATTCTACGTACTGTAAAGATTACAGGGAATACTGGAAATGGGTTTCCGAACGCAATGAAGACCGTTATAACGTTAATCAGGAACACGGCCAGAATTATGACAGTAAGAATATGATGCACACCATCCGTTTATTACAGTCCTGCGAGCATATATTCAAAACAAATTCGTTAAATATCCGTGTAGACAACAGAGAGGAATTGCTTGATATCAAAGCCGGAAACTGGTCCTATGAAGCAGTTATGCAAAAAGCAGAAGATCTGATAAAGTCTATAGAACGTCATCACACAGTTTCTACTCTTCCTGATTACCCGGATGTAAAAAAGACGGAGAAAATCTTAATAGAAATACGCGAAAACTTATACGTTTAAATCTTAATATTCTTAACAACTAAACTTTACCTTAATGGTTAAATTTTAAAATGTCAGGAATATTAAGGTTATTTTTTCTTTGAAGCTTTGGCTATCGAATTATACTCCAGGCATATTTTAATCCAGTATTCAAAATCATCAGGTTTTTGAAAACCTGCAGGTTCCACGTAACAATATCCTTTAAGCTGCTTTCCTTTCATCATCATCGGAAGAAAGCCGGTTCTTTCCGAAACCTCCTCTTCCAGATCAGGATGATAACGGCACATCAGATTATCATGGCTTACATTAATGCACATTTTACCATTCACCAAAAATGATAATCCACTGAACATTTTCTTTTCGCTGACCTCAATTTCGGCCACTTCAGAAAGCCTTTCCCGGATTCTGTCTGCAAGATCTGTACTGTAAGCCATAAAATAATTTTTAGAATTAAATTTAGCAAAAAACGCCTTAAGAAGGCTTATTTTCATTGTTAATAAACTTAATCAGATCTATATAAATAAAATTTTATTTAAAATAATTATTGTTTTACGATAATTAATTATACATTTGCAATAGTTAAATAATTATTGCCATGAACCAGACCAAAATTATTTCGAAGGTACTTTACTATATCTGCATCCTATTGTCTGCAGGGTATCTGATCACTTTAGCCTACTCGGTTTTTTGCCTGACTACAGGTTTTGCTGTTACACCTTACAAGAATGATCAGTATCTTCATATCAACTACCCTTTTACAGAAAATCCGTTTATGAATATTGAAAATAATAATTCGTATATCATCTTCTCTTTTTTGTTGGTTTTAGTTTCTTACGGAATTTTTTTCTGGCTTTCAGCTTTAGTTTTCAGAGTATTTTTTCAGTCAAAACTGTTTACAAAGGAAAATATACTTCACCTTAAGAGATTTTACATGTATAATATTTTTATACCACTGCCTGTGGTCATTACGGCAAGCTTTTTTGTGGAGGTCGAAAGTATTGTCTGGGGATTGGTTTTTATCCATTTCATGTTGGGAATTTTCTGTCTGTTTCTTGCAAATATCTTTAAGCAAGGACTACATTTGCAAAACGAACAAGATCTATTTATATAAAATGCCAATTATAGTCAACTTAGATGTCATGCTGGCCAAACGAAAAATGCAGAGTAAGGAATTGGCAGAAAAACTGGGAATCACCCCCGTTAATCTTTCCATTCTTAAAACCGGCAAGGCAAAAGGGGTCCGTTTTGATACCCTGGAAGCCATCTGCAAAATTCTGGAATGCCAACCCGGCGATATTCTTGAGTACCGGGAATAGGGTTCGAGTTGCGAGGTTTGAGAGTAAAAAAGTCTTAAATAATCTCTTAATCTTAAAAAAAATCTTGATTCTTGGCTCTTGATTCTTGGCTCTTGATTCTTGACTCTTGACTCTTGATTCTTGACTCTCTCGATAACGTCCCCCTCCATCTTCCTTTTTCATCTTTTTAAGCAACCGTACAGGTCTGCTCTACCCTTCTTTTATCTAAACCTTAACCTATGAATACCTTAACAATCAACAATCTAAGCCTTATCTACAAAAATGGGTATCAGGCAGTTAAAAACCTATCGCTTGAAATATCAAACGGAATGTTCGGTCTGCTTGGACCCAATGGCGCCGGAAAATCATCTTTGATGAAAGCTATTGTAGGATTGCAAAAACCTACTTCCGGAAATATTATTTTTAATGGGACGGATGTTTTAAAAGATCCTGATCATATTAAGCGAAATCTGGGTTTCCTTCCACAGGATTTTGGGGTTTATCCAAAAGTGTCAGCTTATGATCTCCTGGAACATATTGCCATATTAAAGGGAATCACGAACAGTGCAGAACGTAAAAAACAGATCCTGAGCCTGCTTGAAAAAGTTAACCTTTCAGAATTCAGGAAGAAGGAGGTCCATACTTTTTCCGGAGGCATGAAGCAGCGTTTCGGGGTGGCCCAGGCTCTATTGGGAAATCCGAAGATTATTATCGTGGATGAACCTACCGCTGGTCTAGATCCTGAGGAGCGCAACCGTTTCAATGCTCTACTGAATGAAATCAGCCAGGATGTTATTGTAATTCTTTCCACCCATTTGGTGGAGGACGTCAGAAACCTCTGCTCGGAGATGGCAGTCATGAACAAAGGTCAGATTCTCCGGAAAGGAAAACCGGCAGTATTGATTTCCGAACTGGAAAACAGGATCTGGTCGAAACCGATCAGCAAAGATGAGCTGGAAAGTTACTATTCCAGCCATGAGATCATCAGCAGGCAGCTGATTGAAAGAGAACTCCACATCACCATATTTTCAGAAGAAAAACCTGAAGATTTTGATCCCGTAAATCCACTACTGGAACACGTTTACTTCCATACCCTTACCCAAAAACCTTAACTATGAATGCTTTATTTTTATTCGAAGCCGGACGCATTTCCAAGCACTGGCCAGCCTATCTTATAGCCCTGATCCTGGTAAGTACAGGTATATTCTGCGGTAACAAATTCAACCTTACCGTTGGAGACGGGATATACCTGAATTCACCCTATACCATCGGTTTTATGACAGGAATGCTGAGCCTATCCATCCTGTTTATGGCTGTAATTTATGCTGTTCAGTTTCTTTTTAAGGATTATGATTCAAAATTTGATCTTGTATTATTTTCATTTCCTTTTTCCAGATGGACTTATCTGAGTGGAAAATTCTTTGTCTATTTTCTGCAGACTTTCCTTAGTTTTTCTTTTTTAATGACAGGCTTTCTCATAGGCCAGGTTATGCGGACCGGAAGTGAGATGCAGACTTACTTTAATATAGGATATTATCTTTACCCCATGCTGATTTTCGGGTTTATCAACTGTTTTTTTGTATGCAGCTTTCTGTTTTTTGTTTCATTTGCGGCTAAGAAAAAACTGCTGGTCGTTGTAGGCGGACTGCTTTTATATGTACTGTATATGGTTGTTTTGGTCTTTTCCAATTCTCCGTTTATGGCAGGAAGCCTACCCCAGTCAATAGAAACACAACATCTTTCATCCATTTTGGACCCATTCGGATTATCGTCTTATTTCTTTGAAGCAGGAACATTCTCTTTTCATCAGAAAAACACGTTAATTGTTCCTCTTTCGGGATATTTATTACTTAACAGGGTAATTTACCTGATCACTTCTGCAGTATTTCTTTTGCTCACTTACCGTTTATTTTCTTTCTCAGATCATTCAAAACAAAAAGTAAAAAAAGCATTACCGGAATCCGAAATCACAAACAGGCCAACATTTTCTTATATGACATCGCAAACAGATTTCGGCCGGAAAAACGCTCTCAGATCGATGCTGTCCTTTGCAAAGATTGATCTGCTCTACCTTTTCAGAGGCATTATCATTCCTTCTGCCTCCATACTTCTGCTTTTCTTTATCGGGATGGAAATGTATGCTGAGATTGAAAAGGGCATCCGCCTTCCACAGAAATATGCCGGATCAGGTCTTATGGCAACAACCATTTCAGAAAATTTTCCTCTGTTCGGCTTTCTCCTTGCAGCTTATTTTATCAATGATTTGTACTGGAGAAGTCACTCATCAGGTTTTTCACCCATCGAAAACACAACATTTTTTTCGGAAAGCAAACTTATGGGCCATTTTATTTCCATGAGTATTCTTCTTTTTTTCTTTACCGGAATCTTAATAACCGAAGGCATCTTATTCCAGACATCGTATCATTACCTTCATATCGATTGGAATGCCTATCTGTGTGTTTTTCTTTTTAATACTTTTCCGTTAATGCTTTTTTCAGGATTGATCCTTTTGGTTAATGCTTGTATCAGAAATAAGTTTATTGCTTTGGGTGTTTCCGTTTTAGCAGTATTCCTTCTGACCGGTCCCGTTTCCGGTAAAATACTTCCTTATCCTCTTTTCAGAATATTTTCAGATTTTAAAGGGACTTACAGTGATTTTAACGGATATGGACCTTACGTTCTTGCTTTTGTAGAAAGACTTTTATTCGGTGCCGGAGTTATTGCATTTCTTTGGATGATCAATAGAATTTTCAGGACTAAAAAGCTCAGCGCTATTGTTCTTATTGCCAGTATTCTATTGCTTTCGTCAGGGATTTTTTCCGGTATATTTTTCATGAAAGGTTATATTCCGGAAAATGAAGAAAAAGCATTAACAGAATCTATCCGGTACGAAAAAGCGTTTAAGAAATATGAAAACCTGCCACAGCCTGAAATTTCAGATGTCATCACCGAAATCAGGTTGTATCCTTCAGAAAATGCATACGAGATCATTGGAAAATATACTTTGGTCAACTTTACCGATCAGCAGATCAATAAAATCCTCATCAATTTTAACCCTGATCTCAAATTAGAATCCGCTGTTTTTCAATCCGGATCCGAATCTCTGAGAATTAATAAAAATATATCGGAAGTTGAATTAAACCAACCAATGAAACCCAATGGAACCGCCCATCTTGAATTCAAACTATCTTATAAATGGTATGCCGTAAACGGGCATCAGTCTTTCAATGCAATCATAGGTAACGGTTCTTTTATGAGGATCAGCAGATATTATCCGATGATCGGATACCAGAAATCAGAGGAAATTCAGGATGAAAAGCTAAGAAAAGAAAATCATCTCGGAAAACTGGAAGCATTGAAAAAACCAGAAGCCCCTGAAGTCTTTAAAAAGGATTTTATTAATTTAAATATGATCATTTCTACAGAAGGAAGCCAGACCGCAATAGGCACAGGAGATCTGGTTAGAAAATGGACAAAATCAGGACGCAGCTATTTTCAGTACAAAGCAGAAAATATTCCGTTCCGGTTTGCCGTCTCTTCGGCAGATTATAACATGAAAAGTGTTTTATACAAAGGAATTACAGTGAATATATTTTATCAGAAAAACCATTTTGAAAATACAGATCATCTCCTTGAAAATGCAAAAATTACGTTGGATTACTGTACAAAGAACTTTGGAAAATATCCGTTCAAAACAGTCAGTTTTGCTGAAATTTCATCTTTTACCAGAGGATTTGCAGCTACCGCTTATCCGTCTGCTGTTTTTATGCCTGAGGATATGATTTTCCATGCTAATATTCATGCAGATAAGAAGCAGGATGTGATCAACGAACTTGCCGGGCACGAGCTTTCCCATCTGTGGTGGGGAAATAACCAGATTGATCCTGATGACAGGGAAGGCGCAGTAATGCTTACCGAAACACTCGCTATGTACACCGAAATGATGCTCTACAAAAAAATGCACGGCAGAGAAAAAATGTTGGAAAGAATAAAAATGCACCAGCAGATCTACGACAGTGAAAAAGGTTTTTCTGAAAATATTCCGATTTATAAAGTAACGGGAGACGCCACTCATATATCTTATTCAAAAGGGGCTGTGGCCATGGTAAAATTAAGTGAACTGATCGGGGAAGAAAAAGTAAATAAAGCGTTAAAGAATTTTCTACAGAACAATCAGTACCCTAAAAAGCCTTCTTCTCTGGATCTACTCAATGAATTTTATAAGGTCTGCCCTGATGAAGCCACAAGAAAGCAGGTTGACCTATTATTTAAAACCATATAAATCATTCACCAACAAAACTTTACACAAACATCTGCTTAATCTGCGAGAGATTAAAATATTTTTTCGCAGATTGAGCAGATTTCTTTTTTCTACTATTCAAACTGTATGACTTCAAGTTTCTTCAACCTAAATTTTTTCAATCAGGGAATATCAACTGAAGAAAAATAGAACAATTCAGCTCCGCTCCGCCGAGCGAAATCCTCATTAATTAATCGTAGGAATATGAGTTGTAATGATATACGTGTAATGCAAAAAAAATCCCTCAAAAAATTGAGGGATTCATTATATATAAGATTTAGTCTTAAGCTTCAGAAGAAGGATTTTGATCTCCGGCAGGTTTTTCCCCTTCCGGTCTTGTATTCTCTTCTCTTCTTGCCGGTCTGTCAGGTCTACCCTGTCCTTCCGGTCTTCTGTCACCTTGTGGTCTGTCCTGTCCTTCTGGTCTTGGTTTAGATTCAGGTCTTGCAGGTCTTGGTAAAAGAACTTTTCTTGAAAGTTTCATTTTCTTACGGTCATCGTAACCCATGAACTTCACTTCTACTTCGTCACCTTCGTTATAAGGTACCTTATCCAGACGAGCCCACTCAATTTCAGAAATATGAAGAAGTCCTTCAGTTCCTTTTGCAATGGCTACGAAAGCTCCGAAATCCATTACTTTTACCACTTTTCCTTGGTACACTTCACCTACTACAGGTACAAATGTAATCTCGTTGATTCTTGCGATTGCCGCATTGATTTTCTCTCTGCTTACACCAGAAATCTCAATTCTTCCGATTTCTCCTACTTCTTCAATAGCAATAACAGTATCTGTATCTTTTTGAAGTTGTTGAATGATTTTTCCACCAGGTCCGATCACAGCACCAATGAAATCTTTAGAGATCTCAAGCATTACCATTTTCGGAGCGTGTGGTTTCACATCTTCTCTTGGAGCAGAAATAGTTTCATTTAATTTATCTAAGATATGAAGTCTTCCGTTTCTTGCCTGTAGAAGAGCTTTTTCCATGATATCCATAGAAAGCCCCTGGATCTTGATATCCATCTGACAAGCCGTGATACCGTCTGCAGTACCTGTAACTTTAAAGTCCATGTCTCCCAGGTGATCTTCATCTCCTAAGATATCAGAAAGAACAGTGAATTTTCCGGTTTTAACGTCTGTTACCAATCCCATTGCAATCCCGGAAACAGGTTTTGCAATCTGAATACCAGCATCCATCAATGCTAAAGTTCCTGCACAAACAGTTGCCATAGAAGATGAACCGTTTGATTCTAAAATATCAGAAACGATACGGATCGTGTAAGGATTTTCTTCAGGGATCATGTTTGCTAAAGCTCTCTGAGCCAGGTTTCCATGTCCTACTTCTCTTCTTGAAGTTCCTCTTAAAGGTCTTGCTTCACCTGTTGAGAACGGCGGGAAGTTATAATGTAAGAAAAATCTTTCGTCATAGTTTACCATCACGCTGTCTACCATGTTCGCATCTTTCACTGAACCTAACGTTACCGCTGTTAAAGACTGAGTTTCACCTCTTGTAAAGATTGCAGAACCGTGAGCTCCCGGTAAATAATCAATTTCGCTCCAGATTGGACGAATCGTTTCAGGATCACGACCATCAAGACGGATTTTATCATTCAAAATCATCTGACGCATCGCTTCTTTTTCCACATCGTGGTAATATACTTTAGCGAAAGGTGTTACTCTTTCTAATTCTTCAGCATTATCAACATATTGAGCTAAAAATTCATCCAGAACAGCTTTGAATTTTTCACCTCTTTCTTCTTTTCCTGAAGGAGTTTTCGCTACCTCGTATACTTTATCATATGTTTCTTTCCACACTTTCTCACGGATAGCTTCATCGTGATTTTCGTGGCTGTATTCTCTTTTTGGGAATGATTTACCTACCTTTTCAGCTAATCTTTCCTGAGCTTCAACTTGTTTTTTGATTTCTACGTGAGCGAATTGGATAGCTTCAAGCATTTCCTGCTCAGAGATTTCTTTCATTTCCCCTTCTACCATTACGATAGAATCTTTAGTTGCTCCCACCATGATGTCAAGGTCAGCAATTTTAAGATCTTCAAATTTAGGGTTGATAGAAAGCTCACCGTTGATTCTTACGACTCTTACTTCAGACATTGGCCCGTTGAAAGGGATATCTGTAATAGCAATCGCTGCAGATGCCGCAAGACCTGCTAAATCGTCAGGAATCGACTGTCCGTCATAAGAAATTAATGAAATCATTACCTGAACTTCAGCATGGAAATCTTCTGGGAATAATGGTCTAAGAACTCTGTCTACCAAACGCATTGTTAAGATCTCCTGATCTGACGGTCTGGCCTCTCTTCTAAAAAAGTTTCCAGGAATTTTTCCTCCTGCGTAGAATTTTTCTCTGTAATCTACAGTTAAGGGTAGAAAATCTACTCCGTCTTTTGCTTCTTTACTGGCTACAACAGTTGCTAAAAGCATTGTTCCACCCATTTTTACGACTACAGAACCATCAGCCTGTTTTGCTAATTTTCCTGTTTCAATTGTGATTTCTCTGCCGTCTGCAAGAATAATCGTTTCTGTAATTGCTTGAGGTATACTCATAAATTGTTTTGTGTTGCACTCCGTATTGAGTGCTTTAATTATTGATATTTCGTCTAAATTTTCGTGTGCAAATATACCATATAATAATGAGATATTAAATTTTCAGTCTCAGAAATACAACTCAGAATCGTAAGATTTCCCTTCCTTTTTTGTCAAAGATGTAAAAATTACTGACAGTATATTGAACCTATTCATGATTCAGAATGATAAAAAATGTTTTTTTAAAGAAAATTGATTATTAAATCCTGTTGTTTTCGTATTATTGTCTCAAAAAGTGTAAATAATATTTTCATATCGGAAAAGTTGATTTATTTACATAAAAAACATTGAAAAAGTTGCAGAAAAACACTTTGCTAGCTTATATTTGTCCTGCTTCTCAAATATAGATGTACGAGGAAAATCAACTGAGAGAATTTAATTCTTTTCAAATTAAATAAATGTTTATGATCAATAAAGAAGTAAAAACACAGAGCAGGAATTACACCATTCCTTTAATTACAATTACTTTGCTCTTTTTTATGTGGGGATTCATTACCTGTATGAATGATATCCTGATCCCCTATCTGAAACAGCTTTTCAAGCTCACCTTTTTCGAATCGATGCTGGTACAGTTCTGTTTTTTCGGAGCGTATTTTATTGGTTCTCTGATCTATTTTCTAATCTCCATTTCAAAGGGAGACCCTATTAATAAAGCAGGCTACAAGAAAGGAATCATGTTCGGTATTTTTCTGGCCGCCTTTGGATGTGTCTTATTTTATCCGGCTGCGACTTTTTCTTATTATCCTTTATTTCTTGGAGCTTTATTTATTCTGGGACTAGGCTTTACCGTGCTTCAGATCACGGCTAATGCTTATGTTTCGTTACTCGGCAGCGAAGAATCTGCTTCCAGCCGACTGAATATGACCCAGGCTTTCAATGCTTTCGGAACCACGATTGCACCGGTACTTGGGGGCCATCTGATCTTTGAATTTTTCTCGGCTCCGGACGGCTCATTCAGTGCTGTGGCGACAAGAATTCCTTACCTGATCTTTGCAGGAATCCTGTTATTGGTCGCATTACTGATTTCCCGAGTGAAGCTGCCTTCTTTCCAGACCCAGGAAGAAGAGATCGTAAAAGGCTGGGGTGCTCTTCAGTTCAGCCATCTGAAATTCGGAGTTTTTGCCATGTTCTGCTATGTAGGGGGAGAAGTAGCAGTGGGAAGCTTTATCATCAGCTTTCTGGAACAGCCTCAGATCATGGGCTTTAATGAGATCATCAGCAAAAATTATCTTTCTCTTTATTGGGGCGGAGCGATGATCGGGCGTTTTCTAGGGGCAATTTCTTTAAATCAATCATTAAGCCAGGGGAAAAAAGCAGTCTATATGCTGGGTGCAGCTGCTGCTGTTTTCCTGGTTATTTTCAGTATTGTGGACCTAAGCTTTGCACAAATCAGCTTTTTCCTTGTATTTATTATACTTAACTTTATTGCTTTCTTTATTGGTAAAGCAGCTCCGGCAAGGACATTATCTATTTTTGCCGGCATTAATGTCATTCTTCTTATCTCTGCAATGGTTAATCATGGTGAATTGGCAATGTACAGCATTTTGGGAATCGGGATCTTTAACTCAATTATGTTTTCCAATATTTATACTCTGGCTATTTCAGGTTTGGGTAAATATACCAGCCAGGGATCATCTTTGGTGGTAATGGCTATATTGGGTGGTGCTATCGTTCCTATTTTCCAGGGCTACCTTGCCGATCAGTTGGGAGTGCAGCATTCATTTATCATTCCGGTATTCTGTTATCTGGTAATTCTTGTATTTGGGGCTTATTGCAGCAAATATTTAGGGCATGTGGAAAGCACTGAAGCAAAATCGGGACATTAAACAATTTTTTTATACAGAATTTTAATTCATAATTTAAAGTGAGATGTTTAAAAACGTCTCACTTTTGTTTTTAAATACAATTTAAGCTGTAACTTTTACATTGAATCAGACACCTATCAAATAATCAATATTTTTGTCATGAGGATTCAATTACAGCTGGAATATTTTGCTTTTTTAATGCTGGGAATATTTGCTTTTAGCCTGACTGGCCTTTCCTGGTGGTGGTTTGCCGGACTATTCCTGGCTCCGGACATTTCCATGCTGGGATATACTGTAAACAATAAAATTGGTGCTTTTTGCTATAATCTTTTCCATCATTTGGGTGTTGCTCTTATGGTATACCTTGTGGGAACAGCATTAACACTTCCCTATTTGCAGATGATTGGGGCTATTTTATTTGCGCATTCAGCCTTCGACAGAATATTAGGCTATGGACTGAAGTATCCTGACAGTTTCCAAAATACACATTTGGGAAAAATCGGAAAAGACAAAAAATAAGAACACAAAAAAGCAACTCCTTTCGAAGTTGCTTTTATTTGAAAATCTCTGTAGATTATTTTCTTAAACCTAGTTCAGCAATGATAGCTCTGTATCTTGTAATATCCTTTTTCTTAAGATAATCCAATAAGCTTTTTCTTTTACCTACCAATTTCACTAGAGATCTCTCTGTGTTGAAATCGTGACGGTTAGCTTTTAGGTGCTGAGATAAGTGGTTGATTCTGAAAGTGAAAAGAGCTACTTGTCCTTCAGCACTTCCTGTGTCCTGTGCAGATTTTCCATGTTTTGCGAAAATTTCTGCTTTTTTTTCTGTTGTTAAGTACATTCCAATATTGTTTAATGATTATTATGTAACGGGTGCAAAATTACGACTATTTTTTGATTCTGCAAACATTATCGATTTCATTTATTGAATTTGATAGAAAAAAATGTTAAAAATTTCTTAATAAATTGTATGTCATCCGGTGAAAAGGCAGTAATTTTGCATACGAATTACACAATGAGAAAATTTATATTCTTTACAGCTCTTGGAACTTTTTTATTGGTCGGTGTTATTTCGGTAAAAGCGCAGAAAAATGCTGACAACAAGACAAAAAAAATCCTATACTTCAATCCCGAGGTAGAACCTGATATTGAGGAAATCAAAGAGCCTACAAACCTGGCGTTCTTCAGTGCTGTTTCCGATAATTTCAGCGGGAGAAAGAATAAAGTACTCAGAGCCGAGGTGCAGATCCCTTTTGACAGCGTTGAAAAACAAACCATCACCGATTACTGTGTCAATAACGACGCTGATTTTGCTATTGTTCCTAAAGTAAGGTATTTCAAAGTAGGCATCGGTAAATATGTGTTTTCCAACCAGGTTGTAGTAAGCATGAAGCTTTTTGATGCAGGAGGAAATCTGGTTACAGAAACCGATTATGACACTTACCGGAAGAATATGCGCCTTCTAGGTTCTACCGAAAATTCTATTAAAATAGGAACTGATGGTGCGATCAAGGGGATTTTGAAAAAACTCAGAAAACTTAAATCCGGGGCTGGAGCAGAGCTTTAAAGTGAATGGTGAATTTTGCTTCACAAGTCAATTGTTAATGGATAAGCTAAGCAGTTGAATTTCACCATTGACGATTCACTATTCACAAATCAATCACTATTTTTAATGGTCATTGGTCAATTTGCTCCGCTATCAATTTTTAGCACATAATTAATTTCAGAACTAACGATTCATTTGCACAGCAAAACTCACCATTCACCATTCACTTCCCCAACGTTTTTTTCTATTTACATTTTTTAATAAAAACTGAGAAACATCCAGAACAAACTGATTACTAGATAAATATTTTCACCAATAGATGAATAATTAAATATTTTTTACTATTTTAGTTTTACAAATTAAAACTTATATAATATGAAAAATTTAAAGAAGCTCAACAGAGAGCAACAAAAACAAATTAATGGAGGAGCTATTAACAGATGTAACAATACCAACAGACCCTGCTCCATAGGATGGTGCTGCAACGGAGTATGCTCACCTTATGCATGTATTGATCCTGAGCTATAAGTATTAGATCTTTTATCTTAATGATTAAATCTATTGATATGAAAAATCTAAAGAAATTAAACAGAGAGCAGCAAAGCCAGATCAATGGCGGGACTATCGCAAGATGCAGTTTAACCAGACCATGCACCGTTGGATGGTGTTGTGATGGAGTATGTAGCCCACAGGCATGTATTGAATTCTAAAAGCCTTATCTTTTATTGAACTAAAAAATATTTATCATGAAAAATTTAAAGAAACTCAACAGAGAACAGCAAAGAAAAATCAACGGAGGAGCTATTGAAAGATGCAGCGCAACCAGACCATGTTTTATTGGTTTCTGCTGCCGGGGAGTGTGCATGGAATACGACTGTATTGAAGAATAAATCCGTTTTTTACTTAATACAAGATATCCATGAAGAATATAAAAAAGCTCACCAGAAAAGAACAGCTGACGATCAACGGCAGCGGACTGGGCAAAAAATGCCAGGACCACACTCAGTGTGGATTTGGGGAATGCTGTGACGGAGGCATGTGTATGCCTTCTCCATACCCTTTATGCGGACCTATTCTTGAATAATATAGGTATTTATGAATTAAATTTAATTTTTGAACATCCGCTCCGGCGGGTGTTTTTTGTTTCTAAAAAACATTCTAATTCATTTTAAGCTTTAATTAATCCTTAATTTTGCAGCTTTCCTTCATAGTCTTAAATTTTTGAATTATTTTTGCATATCCAAAAAATTCACGTTTTGAATTCCAGAGACGAACTTATCTTTAATCCTGCCGATATCGCCGAAACTCTCAGCAACCTTCCTGCTGACGAGAGGCTTTTGGCATTTTTAAAAGTTCCGAAAGAATATAAAGCGGAAGTTTTTTCCCATCTTGATCCTGATTTCCAGGAAGAAACGATCAGAAGTATCGGAAGCGAAGAAGTTTCAGAAATCCTGAACGGAATGACTCCGGATGACAGAACCTCTCTTTTTGAGGACTTTCCGGATGAGCTGATCAAGTACTCCATCAATCACCTTAATCCCCAGGAAAGAAGGATTGCCCTGAAGCTTCTTGGCTATGACTCAGACTCTATCGCCCGTCTGATGACCCCTTATTACATCCAGATCCGTAAAGAATGGACGGTAAAAAGATGTCTTCAGCAGATTAAAAAGGTCGGTAAAAGAGTGGAAACCATGAACCATCTGTATGTAGTGGATGAAAGAAACCGACTGATTGATGATATTGCTTTAGGAAGCCTTCTTTTGGCTGAGGAAGACACTTTGATCTCGGACTTGACCGACAATCATTTCGTTGCGATAACTACCGTTACTTCGAAAGAAGATGCGGTAACGTATTTTGAAAAATATGACCGGACTGCTCTTCCCATCATTACAGAAGCCGGCGTTCTCGTAGGTATTGTAACGATTGATGATATCCTCGACCAGATCGAACAGCAGAATACGGAAGATATCCAGAAATTCGGGGGTCTTGAAGCTTTGGATGATCCTTATACGCAAACTTCTCTGGTGGAGATGATCAAAAAAAGAGGAACGTGGCTGATCATTCTTTTCTTCTCAGAAATGCTGACTGCTTCTGCGATGGGTTATTTTGAGGATGAGATTCAGAAAGCTGTTGTATTGGCTTTATTTGTTCCGCTAATTATTTCCAGTGGAGGAAATTCCGGCTCTCAGGCAGCAACTCTTATTATCCGGGCTATGGCTCTTCAGGAAATAGGTCTGAAAGACTGGTGGTATGTCATGAAAAAAGAAATCTTTACAGGGCTCGCTCTGGGTGGTATTCTTGGTGTGATCGGCTTTTTAAGGATTATGGTGTGGCATGAAGCAGGATTCTTCAATTATGGAATGTATTGGCCATACGTAGGTTTAAGTGTTGGTGTTTCTCTCGTGATGATTGTTCTTTGGGGAACACTCTCAGGATCTATGGTTCCTTTTATCCTGAAAAAGCTGAACCTAGACCCCGCTACTTCTTCCGCTCCATTTGTCGCCACTCTGGTAGATGTTACCGGGCTTATTATTTATTTTTCTGTAGCCGGGCTTTTCCTGACAGGAAAACTTTTGTAATTTAGGCAGAGAAAGTCTGAATATGAAAGTTGTTTCTTTAGTTCCCTCTATTACAGAGGCATTATTTGATCTTGGTCTTAGTGAAAATGAAGTGATCGGGAGAACAAAATTCTGTATCCACCCTGAAAAAAAAGTAAAAAATGTTCCGGTTATTGGCGGAACAAAAAATATCAATATTGATAAGATCAGGGCATTGCAGCCGGATCTCATCCTGGCCAATAAAGAGGAAAATATCAAAGAGCAGGTAGAAGCACTGATGGACGATTTTAAAGTCATCGTGACTAATGTGGAGACCATTGAAGATAATTATTACCTTCTTAAAACACTCGGGAATCTTTTTAATAAAGAAGAAAGGGCACAACAGTTCAATCTTAAGATTTATGAGGTCCTGGAACAAGCAAAACTCAATTCAACAATAAAAGCAGCTTATCTTATCTGGAAAAATCCTTATATGACCATTGGTTCGGATACTTTTATACACAGAATTCTGTCAGAGATTGGTTTTGAAAATATTTTTAAGAACAGAACCCGTTATCCTGAGATTCAAATGGAAAATCTTGCCGAAGCGGAAGTCATTATGCTTTCTTCGGAACCTTTCCCTTTCAAAGAAAAACATATTGAGGAGATGAAGGCTTTTTATCCTGACAAAAAGATCATGATCGTGGATGGAGAGGCATTTTCATGGTACGGAACACATATTGCAAAATGCGGGGATTATTTTAAAGAATTACTAGCTGAAATCCATGCAATGCAGCGTTAATTTTAACCACAAAAGGGGTAAAAGTTTTAAACACTTAAGTTTTTTATAAGTTGTAATAAAAGCTGCATAGAAGAGCACTTAAGTTCTCTGAAAATCTTGATTTTCATACGGGGCGAAAATTCGTCTGAGGGTTCAGAATTCCCCTACTCTGGAGGGGTGGCGAAAATTCAAATAATTTTTGACGGGTGGTCAAAAAGAATATCCACATTTCTCAGCAATCTCTTGAACCAATCGATTTGATGGCTTCGGGAACCTCAGCCACCAATTGTATTTAAATGCAACAAAAAAGCCCCAATTTACACCGGAGCTTGTATTTTATCTGTAGAATTGAAATTTCAATTACAAAATCTTTGACACCTCATTACAAAGCCATTCCAAAAGTTCACGGTCCTGAGCAGTAAATGGGTCTACAGTATGGGAATCGATATCAATCTGACCCACATTCTGACCATCTTTGAAAATCGGTACCACAATCTCAGCTTTCGTATCAATAGAGCAGCTCAGATAATTGCTTTCCTGATGAACATCCGGAACTACGAATGTCTCATTGGAAACAGCAACCTGTCCGCAGATCCCTTTTCCGTAAGGAATGATAGTATGATCGGTAGGTGCTCCTACGTAAGGACCGAGTTTTAGCTCATCTTTATCCCCGTTTTTAAAGTAGAATCCTGTCCAGTTGAAGTAGGAGATTTCCTGATCCAGCAGGTGACATACCTTCTCAAGCTTTTCTTCTGTATTATGTTTTGGACTTTCAAGAATGGAAGAAAGTCTTTTCTTTATTTCTGACATTTTATTTTGTTTTAGGAGAATTGTTTGAAGGAAAGCTCTTCTTTATAGCCGAACATTCCGCGTTCTTTTATCATTTCTGCCACACCATCAGGAACCTGGTTTTCCCAGCCTTTAACACAGCATGCAATTTTTCTTAATATTTCTCTGGAATAAATCTCCAGGAACTCCGGATTATGATTTGTAATATCTACAATACGGTTATTGTGCTTGAAATATTTGTAAAGCTCTTTTAAATTTTCTTCTACTTTAAGATTTGAAGAATCCAGCAATTCATGAGTTTCGGGGTCTTTGTAAGGATAAAGGTACACCCTCATTCCGTTTCTGAAGAACTTCCCGAATGCTTCAAGAATTCCACCTGAAAGATCTTTGTAATATTTCTCGTCAAATACCATCAGAAGGTTATTCACACCCATTGCAACACCAATATCTCCGCTCGTATAGGAAGCAAAATAATCGATCAGCCTATAGTATTCCGAGAAGTTGGAAATAATAACGGTATATCCCAGTTTACCGAGAATATCCACCCTGTCCATAAAATCTCTCTCATCAATATCACCATCTGCCCGAAGGTTTGAAATGGTGATCTCAATAAGGACTTCTGTTTCTTCATGGGTACAGGTTGCATCTTTCTGGAACATCTCAAGGCCGTTTTTAAGCATATCAATGTTCACTTTCGTTACGGGCCTGAAGCTTCCTCTTACCGCGAATATATTTTTCTTGTATAAAACATCGGCAGGCAGCATATTGCTCCCCTGGGAATTGAAAATCACCGCATCTGTCATTCCGTGCTTCACAAGCTGCAATGACATTAGCCTGTTATCAACATAGTCAAAGGCAGGACCACTGAAATCGATCATATCAATTTCAAGACCATCTTTTGCAATGTCATCGTATAAAGATTCGATTAAATTTCTTGGATTGTCGTAATAATGGAAAGCTCCGAAAATAAGGTTTACTCCCAGGTTTCCTAAAGTTTCCTGCTGTAAGGTAGCATCATTTTCCTTAAATTTTACGTGGATCACGATCTCATTATAATCTTCGTTTTCCTTTGTCTGGAATCGGATTCCAACCCAGCCGTGGCCTTTAAGTGTTTTATCGAAATTAATGGTAGTTACCGTGTTTGCATAAGAGAAAAATTTTCTGTTGGGGTTATTTTCCCTTGAAATCCTTTCTTCAATTAACGCAACTTCATAACGGAGCATTTTACGAAGTCTGTTCTGAGTAACATACCTGTTTTTTGCTTCTTTTCCGTAAATGGCATCACTAAAATCTTTGTCATAAGCAGACATCGCCTTAGCAATTGTACCCGAAGCCCCTCCTGCTCTAAAAAAGTGACGAACAGTCTCCTGCCCTGCTCCAATCTCTGCGAAAGTACCATAAATAGTAGGATCTAGATTAATTGTTAATGCTTTTTGTTTAGGAGTTAGTTTCTGATACATTAGGACGTGAAATTTTTCGTAAATTTACCAAAATTAAACCAACCTCAAAAGAAAATGAAGTTGAAATTTTTAGGAACCGGTACTTCCCAGGGTGTGCCCGTTATAGGCTGTACATGCGAGGTATGTACTTCCAAAAATCCCAAAGACAGGCGTTTCCGCTCTTCAGTAATGATTACTACTGAGGAAAGTAAAAAAATACTCATCGACTGCGGTCCGGATTTCAGGGAACAGATGCTTCTCAACCACGAAAACACTGTAGATATTGCTCTTCTTACCCATGAACATAATGACCATGTGATCGGGCTTGATGATATGCGTCCGCTGATCTTTAAAAGCGGAAAAAACATGCCTATTTACTGCTTCCACAGAGTTGGACATGAGATTAAAAACCGTTTTCCTTATGCCTTCGCTGATATAAGATATCCGGGAGCGCCGGCTTTTGATCTCCACGAAATTGAAAATAAACCTTTCCACGTTTTAGATACCGAAATCACGCCTGTTGAAGTAATTCATTATGAAATTACGGTCTTCGGATATAAATTTAAAAACCTTGCCTACATTACGGATGCCAATTTTATTTCGGATATAGAAAAGGAGAAACTGCAGAATCTGGATGTGCTGGTTTTAAATTGCATCAGAAAATTCGATCCGCATCCAGCTCATTTTATCCTTCCTGACGTCATTGCCCTGTTTAAGGAGCTTAAGCCTAAAAAATTATTTTTAACTCACATCAGCCATCATCTTGGGCTGCATGATATTGAAGATAAGGATCTTCCGGAGGGAATGCATCTGGCCTATGATGGTTTGGAAATAGAATTTTAAAATTTTTCTCTTAAAAAGCTTTTGAACATTAAAAAAAGTTTCTATATTTGCACACCAATTTAACACTTGCCCAGGTGGCGGAATTGGTAGACGCGCTGGTCTCAAACACCAGTTCTTAGGAGTACCGGTTCGATCCCGGTCCTGGGTACAAAAAACCCCTGAAATCATTTGATTTTCAGGGGTTTTTTTTTATTAAGTTTTAATAATAAACTCTTTCAGGAGCTACCATTTTATTTTCGGCAGTACTTTTTTTATTTCTTTTGCAATATTATTTCCTGCTTTTCCCAGCTCGTTTCCGACATTGGTAAAGACCTTTACCGCTTCATGGTTTTTACCCGGACCATACTGAATGTCGTGGACAGTATTGTTCCATGTTTTCACGATGTCATTATTAGGACCAAATTGATTCTGTAGCTCTAAACCAATTTTATTCAAACCTTTTACAATGTCATTATTTTTACCAAAGCAACCGGAATCTCCGCCTACTCCATTGGTAAGGCATTTATCCAGCTCTCTTGACATCAGCTGCCCACCGGCACAACCGGCAAAAACATAAGGCTGCCCGCCTGACGTTACAGCACACTGCACTACGATCTGAGATTCTGTATTCATATTAAGCCTGCTGGCTCCATAACACATGGCTGTATTCATAAAGTTCACCTGTCCAAAACTGCCCTGCTGCTGCACGCAGGAAAGAAGCTTTTGAAGCTCAGGATCCGAGGATTCATCTGCCAGGCATAGCGGATATTTACTATAGTCGTTTCCATACTGCTTATAACATTTCAGCAGAGAGCCAGATATTCTTCTTTCATTTGTACCTCCCATAGTACCAACAAGACATAAAGCCTGCTCTTCCGGTGTTGAAGCATTTTTAACACAGTTATAAATTTCATTCTCCTTTTTTCCGGCCATATTTTCAATCATGCAATCGCCAAATTTCTGTTGGTCCAGGGTACCATTAAAACTAACTGACCGGTCGTAACAGTTTTTAGCAGTCTGCTCGTTTGTGATCATCAGATTACCATACGGATTGTTGATGTCTATAATCTGCTCCGGTAAAGGCTGGAAACCGTTCGCTGTCTGAATACCGACATTAGGGTTGTATACCGGCGGAACGTAATTAATCATCGGATTGGGTGGTGGCTGAATGTCTGAATAACCAATAATCCTGGCCCCCTGGATATAATCAATCTCAATAACATTCCTGTTGTAATCCAGGAAAAATGCTTTTTGGTACGGATTGGCAGCCGGCAGTCTTAAATACATCATTCCGGACGGATCACGATACGCCATGCCTCTATTCATGGGATTGCCATCTTGCACCGTCATTCCGTCACTATATAAAACAAAGCTCTGCTGGTGCGCCTGGTCATAAATACGGCCAACAGGAGCCGGCTGTGAATACAGGCTGGTAAACAGAACAAGCAAGAAAAAGCTCACGAGAATCTTCAGACTTTTTAAATGTAGTGTTTTCATGGTAATTTTGTTTTTATTAGCAGTAATTATTTACAGACTCAAATTTCTACAGTAGAGTTTCCGGCTCTAATGCCTCAGTTCACTATTTTATTACTTATTAATTTCACAGTAAAACTGGTGATAAAAACAAAATAAATCAATTACACTTTTGGGTACTTTTATCACTGACAGGAAGTACTTTTCTTATAACGAACATTTAAGTTGAAATAAATTATATGGTTATTGACCTCTTGTTAATCACAGGAGGTTTTAATTAAAGCCATTGATAAGGAATTTTGGTAATATTTTTGAGGAAATACAGAAGTTAATTATCCTGTCTTTTATCAATTTTCAGCTCTCTTTCTACTTCATCTATGTTCGGTAAAGGAAGATCGTAGCTTTCTTCAATATATTTCACAACTTCTTCTTCTGTTTTTTCATTTATTTTCCTGATGAAAAGGTGGTTCGTAGCTTTCAGAAAAAGAATAAGCTCATCTGGTGTCTGTTTCTTACCGAATATTGGTTTTTCTATGACGGCTCTTTTATCATCATTTACAATAAGATCGTTAAAAGAAGTATTCATAAGAACAGTCTGGAAAAATGATTCTGCGGGCAGAAATGTATGAAGGTAATAATCTTCAAAATTCATTACTCTTTTATTATTGGCAAGAAAAGCACAGGTATCTCTGGTAAAAATAACCCACTTCCCTCCTATATAAGGCGTAACTCCTTTCATAAATTCTCTTTTGTACATAAGAGACGAAATCTTATAAGAAAGCTCCGTAAAATGGTTCTGTATTCTCTTAAGAGTATCCGGACGGTAAAACTTCTGATCATAATAGAAAAGATAATTCCTTCCATTATTCGCTGTAAGGAACTTCCTGATGATATTCTGAGATTTCAAAGGGTAATCTTCACCGCTCAGATTAACAAAATAATCCCATTCCTGGTTGACGTTAAGCAGAAATTCCATGGCATCAAGTTCAGCCTGGATCATACTGAAGCCTCCGGAAACAATATTGATGCTTTCCAGAATATAAACATTGGGAAACTTGATGAGATACATCTGGATCTCATCGGTAAACTCCTCCTTAGCTTTACGGTCTATGTGGATGAGGTAAAATTGATCTCTTGTATAGATCTTCTGAAACATTGCTTTGAATACTTCCGGCTTATGATGAAGCATAATGAAGTATGCAATTCTCACATGCTGGTCTGTGTGGGATTGTAAAGTTTGGGGTTGGGGGCTGGTTGTAGGAACAGAGGTCTGCATAAGTACGGATTTAAAATCATCCGCTTGGGTGCAAACAATTCAGTTAACGTGCGAAAGCTACGAATAATTTTTTGATAATCAATCATTTAAATCAATTAATATTCAATTTCTTTATTGTAGCTTTGCAAAGCATTTATAAAAACAGGTCTCTGCCTTTTGCTATTCTGTAATAGTTTAAAATCTTCATTTTTCTCTTTCAGTTTTGCTTTTTCAGCTGCCCAATTAAAACTTATTTTTAAATAATTTTTAATACTGCTTCCTTGGTTTTCAGGTTAGAAGTAGTTATAAAGCTCAGAACGGTACGGATTTAAAATCTTGCCCCTGAGAATAAGAACGATATGATATTGCAAAGCTCAGCAAATATATTCCCAACTGAATTTATTGTCAAAGTTAATGCAAAGTAAATAATAATTAAAAATAGTGCTTTATCAGAGCTGATATTCATTATTTTGATACAAGACAACAATTCAGATCTTAACCGATTTGGCCACTCAGAACCGGATGTTCCGGTAGAATATGATGAGTTTTAAAAATTTAAATTTAATAAATCCTATAGTCCGTGCCGTTACAGAAGCCGGATATTCCAAACCTACAGAGATACAGTATACTGCTGTTCCCCATATTTTAGCAGGAAGGGATATTATAGGCTATGCCCATTCCGGCACTGGAAAAACGGCGGCATTTGCCATGCCCATTCTCCAGTTATTAAAAAGAAACACACCAGATCATAAAGAAATACGAACTTTAATCTTAACACCAACCCGGGAATTAGTCCTGCAGCTGGAAGAAAGTTTTAAAGTCTACAGTAAATATTTACCATTATCACAGCTTTCCATTTTTGGAGGTGTATTATCCGGAAGCCAGCTTGCTGCTCTCAGAAAAAGAGTGGATATTCTTATTGCCACTCCCGAAAGGCTACTGGATTTGGTAAGCCAACGATATATTGATCTCTCTAAAATTGAAATACTGGTCCTTGATGAAGCTGACAGAATGCTTGATATGGGATTTGCAGAGGATGTAAAAAAGATCCTGAAACTGGTTTCACAAAAACGACAGACCTTGTTCTTTTCTGCAACTTTACCGCCGGAAGTCCAAAAATTTGCAGATGCCATGCTGAAGAACCCTGTAGAAATTACAGTAAATCCGGTTCCATCATCAATGCATACCATTAACCAGTCCGTTTATTTCGTTGAAAAGACCCAAAAAGCTGATCTGCTTATCAATATACTGCAGGATGTATCTATTTTACGTTCACTGGTTTTTACACGTACCAAGCAGGGAGCCGACAGACTCGTGAAACAATTGGAGCGTACAGGAATTTTTGCAGCAGCGATCCATGGAAACAAATCTCAGATGGCAAGACAACAGGCCGTGGAAGATTTCAGAAACAGTAAGATCCGTGTTCTGGTTGCCACTGATATTGCCGCCAGAGGAATTGACATTGAGGAACTTCCTTATGTAGTTAACTATGAACTTCCGGATGTACCAGAGACTTATGTTAACCGTATTGGAAAAACAGGAAGAGCAGGAACCCAGGGAACAGCCGTTTCTTTCTGTGATGAAGGACAACGTTCCGACTTAACGAATATTCAGAAGCTGATAGGATTTATCATGCCTGTTGAAAAATTCCAATATATACATTAAATCACAATAAAATAGATGGATGGTTTCCCTAAGAAATTTAAGAAAAAAATCCTCAAAATAATTAATACAACAATTTTTAATACCCATTACAATGCAAGAAGGCACAGTAAAATTTTTCAATGAAGCAAAAGGCTTCGGATTTATTTCTCCATCAGATGGAGGTAAGGACATTTTTGTACACTCTTCAGGTTTAGATTCAAGATCTATCCGTGAAAACGATAAAGTAGTTTTCGAAGTACAAAAAAGCGACAAAGGTTTAAATGCAGTTAACGTAAAGTTAGCATAATTTGAATATAACGTTTAAACGAACATTGACTGATAAGTAGCAATACTTTTATTTGATGTCCGTTAAAACCTCTTACTTAATGTGAGAGGTTTTTTTGTATCCTTAAAAACATGATATATTCCCCCAAAATATCCTAAAGTCTCACTTATGTTCCTTAAAAACGGCTATATCCTGCTATATTTGTCCCCTAAAAAATAATTTCACAACCATCATCAATGAATTTGCTATACGTTAACTGGGATGTAAGTCCTGAAATCTTCAATATTTCCGGATTTCCCCTTAAATATTATGGGGTGCTATTTCTGGCTGGACTTGTTCTGTGCTACACAATCCTAAAAACCATTTATAAAAAAGAAAATCTAAGTCAGCAGGCACATGAAGCACTTTTCTCTTATGCATTTATAGGAATTTTAGTAGGTGCCAGATTAGGGCACTGTCTGTTTTATGATTTTGATTATTACTCCCAGCATCCTATTGAGATATTCCTGCCGATCCAAAAAGGAGCTGACGGAGCCTACCATTTCTCAGGATATGCAGGATTGGCAAGCCACGGCGGCGGAATTGGACTTATAATTATGCTTCTCATCTATGCAAGAAAATTTTCCATTAAGTTTATGACTGTTCTGGATGTAATCGCTATTGCTACTCCTCTGGCTGGAGCATTTATCCGGTTGGGCAATCTGATGAACTCTGAAATTATAGGTACGCCTTCCAATGCACCATGGGCTTTTATATTCAAACAGATAGATAACATTCCGAGACATCCTGCACAGCTGTATGAGGCGGTCTGCTATCTGATGATCTTCCTTCTGGTGTATTTCATTTATACCAAAAATATCTTTAAGGTCGGGAAGGGCTTTTATTTCGGCATCACTACTCTACTCATCTTTATCGTGAGGTTCTTTGTAGAATTTATAAAAGTAGACCAGGTTGATTTTGAAAAAGGAATGAGCCTGAATATGGGACAAATTTTAAGCATTCCGTTTCTGTTCCTGGGGCTTTTCTTTATTATTAAAAGTATCCGGGACAAAAAAGAAATGAAAGTTTCATAGTCCTTAAAATATAACCAAAACCTCCGTTACCAATTGTAATACCGGAGGTTTTTTTTCGGATCATTCCAAATAAAAAATTGGCCTAATATAATTAAGCCAATCCGTATTCCTCAGAATACTAACATCCACATATATTCTAATTATTGCAATCGGTTTTCCTCTTAAAATCTTTATTTACTGCTATTTAACAGTTCAAAGTTGCTCAAAATAAAAGTAAAAGAAAAGAAACAGCTATCAAATAAAGCTTTAAGTCTATGAAGGCTTATAACTCAATGGAAGGCTTGTATGTCCTACCAATCGGAAGTTTTTTGCCCATCACCTGTATCATGCTGGCAGAACGTACCTCAATTTTAGACTTGGAAATAATGTAAGATTTGTGAATCCTCACGAATATTTTAGGATCCAGATTTTCTTCTATCCTGCTGATCGGCATTTTCACTGTGATCGTTCCTGCTTTGGTGTGAATGTGAATATATTCCCGTAGGCTTTCAATAAAAAAGATGTCATGAAGAACAATTTTAATTTGCTTTTTTCCACTACTGATAAAAATATGTTCCCGGTCCGCTGCCTCCAATAAAGCTTCCTCAGCATTCATCAGGTATTTAAACTTTTCAATTGCTTTGGTAAACCTCTCGTAAGGAACAGGCTTCATCAGATAATCTACAATATCAAGCTCATAGCCTTCTACCGCATATTGGTGATAAGCAGTAGTCACGATAACAAGAGGCGGATTTTTTAGTTTTTTCAGGAAATCAAAGCCTTTTACCACCGGAAGATGAAGGTCCAGAAACATCAGATCAATATCATGCCTGTTTAAAAGGGTTCCGGCATAAACAGCATCGGAACATTTTGCCACCAGCTGAAATTCTTCATCCCTTGAAACAAAATTTTCCAGAATTTCTGCGGCTATCGGCTCATCTTCCACGATGAGGCAGCTGTATTTTTTAGAAGCGGAATGTATCATTAAGGTCAATAATTAAGGTTACAATAAAGCGTTCACTGGTGCTTTCAACAGTGAGAATGTGCTTTGGATAAAGCAGTTCAAGCTGTCTTCGGATATTTTTCAGTCCTATTTTTGTAGAATTTCCGTGGGGTTTTTCTTCTTTTGAATTTTCAATATGATAATGAAGAACACCATTGTTCAGCTGGATATCAATATGAATAAAGCTCTTTCCAAGGGTTTCTGAAACACCATGCTTAAAAGCATTTTCAACGAACTGGATCAAAATAAGCGGCGAAATCTCCTGGGAAGGATTATCTACATTCTCATTAAAACGGATGACAAGGCCATGGTGCCGGATCTTCTGGATCTGGAGGAAATCTTTGATATTCTCTACATCTTTTTCTATAGAAATATACCGTTCAGCTGCTTCATAAATATTATACCGCATCACTTTGGAAAGCTGTAAGATCACATCAGGTGTTTCATCAGCTTTTTTAAGGGCCATTCCGTAAATATTATTCAGTGTATTGAACAAAAAATGGGGATTGATCTGGGCCTTCAGCATGGTAAGTTCCTGATCCAGCTTTTCTGATTTCAGCTTTGAGATTTGTTCTTTCAGCAGATTCTTCTGCCTTGTAATTTCAACGCCGAATATAAGGCCTGCCATAAAGATCAGATCCATAAAGGAGTTAAAAGCCACGAGTCCGTTGATAAATCCTGAAGGCTGTTTGCCATCCAATGTTTCAACAATTCCATAAATATGGGGATAAATGATATAATGGGTAAAAAACCTGTGGGCAAGAACCGCCGCAATAAGAATAATAACAGAGAGAATGCAGGCAAGAAATCTTTTGAGACCGGTTCTTTCGTACACATACAGAAGAGCATAACCCAACGGAATTTTAATCAGAAGATATCCAAGTTCCAGAATAATAGTATTCTGAAGCCTTATCTGCCATTTTGCATCAGGAAACTGGTATCTTGACCAGTAAAAGTCCAGATAAACTTCCAGAATATAGTACAGTATCCAAAAGAGTAAATGGATATATAATTTTGATTTTCTGCCTGGCATTGAGTGTGATAGGATTTACTATGCAAAATACCATCTTTCAGCGGAAAATAAAAATTTAAACATTTAACCCACAGCAATGGTCTATGAACTGCAGTTTTCTTCCTTTCTGGTAAAAATAAGCTGTAAAAAACAGCAAATTAAAAGAATATTGAACTCAATTCCATTGGTTCCGCCGCCTACAACATACCACCCATTTTGCCAATGCACAAAATAAATTCCAAAAATCAGGATAATCATATTGCAAATAGAAACTGCCTTTACATAACGTTCCGACCAGATCAGAAATACTGAGAAAAGATGGATCAGCTTCACAGCCCAAGCCAGATAAAGTCCAAAAGGACTGAAGCCTATGGTATCAAGGTAAAGACGTCCAAAATTATTAACATCGCCACTGAAAATAGATACTACACTGTGCATCAGTAAAATAACCGACAAAGCTGCGCGGAGATAGAAGTTTTTTTTCATGAATCTAAATTAAAAAAGCACAAAAAACAATGATGAACATCAGGTACCAACAGCTTAAAAGTGCATATAAAAGTTAGATTAGACAATGAATTCCGAATTTACCATATCTAATGCATTATACATGAATTATTAAAAATATTACTCATGTAAAGGATATATCACATTACATACCAACCGGATACGCTCTTCAACTGCTCTAAAATTGAGCTTCCACACAAAAAAAATCCAAAATATGTGATTTTTAGGCACAACATTTGCTGCTGTATGAACATATTATACACCACTTCATTTTTATAATATATTATTTTCCACAATCCTCAGCATGCTGAGGATTTTTATTGCTACTCAATAGTGCAATCAGTTCTCGTTTTTAAATGAGAAAATACATTTTTGATAATCAATGATTTAAAATAGGTTTATTCAGTTAATTATCGTATATTTGTATATTAATTAATAGGCCGCTGCCTTTGCCCTCTGTTACAGTATAGAAATTCTTTCTTTTCAGTTCCCGCTTTTCAGATGCCTCATTTTTTAAAAATCACTTCTTTTACTGATGAACGCCCAAACAAACTGCTTTCGACGTTTCGTTTCATAAAGAAGAACAGACGGACGACTGCAGCTTTATAAGACTTGGCAGATCAGGTAAACAAATACAATATAAAATTTAAATACTAGAATAATTTATGGCAGACTCTTTTTCTAAAAAAGAAAATTTCAAGAAAAAAATTCAAAAGCAAAAAGAAAAAGCGCTGAGACGCGAAGATCGTAAAACGAATAACAACAAGGGTGCAGAAGATGTTTTCATGTATGTAGATGAATTCGGAAGACTTACCTCTACACCTCCTGAAGACAGAGAAAGACAGGAAGTAAACATTGATGAGATCCAGCTTGGTGCCGCTCCTATTATGGCAGAAGAAATCAGAAAAACTGGGATCATCACTTTCCACAGTGAGAAAGGCTATGGCTTCATTACTGAAGACAACAGCAAAGAAAATGTTTTCTTTCACAACAACAGCTGTGCACATCCAGTAAAAAAGGGGAACAAAGTATCTTTCGAGAAAGAAAAATCTCCAAAAGGATTCTCTGCTGTTAATATCGAATTGGTTAAATAAATAACATTCTGCTTTATCTGCAGATGTTGTCAGATAATAATAAAAGCCGCTCCACAGAGCGGCTTTTATCATATTTTACACTTTATTGAACATTTTTTCCAGGACTTCGTAGCGGTAGTCGAAAATATGTTCCAGTTTCTTTTTAACGAAAAGTGGATGGGCTATTTCACCCAAAAACCCCATTGGAAGTTCATAATCAATGGTATCTTTCATGAGTACGCCCTTTTCGTTGGAAATGAATTCATGATGATGGTGCCATAGCTTATAGGGTCCTTTTTTCTGAAAGTCTATAAAGCTTTTCTGAAAATCAACTTTAATAATTTCTGTCTGCCATTTCATTTTTATTCCGAATAAAGGTGAAACGTAATAATCGATGAGCATTCCTTCATAAATTTCATCATTTTCCATTGTAGTCAGGACGATAAAATTCATGTCTTTCGGTGTGATCTCGGAAAGATTATTAGCTGAGGAAAAAAATCCCCAGGCGGTTTCTATATTGCAGTTGAGCTGCTGTTCCCGGACAAGGCGGTGCTTCATAATTTTCCTGTATATTATTGATAGATCCACATCAGAACCGGTTCCCCGGTCTTTTGAATCATAGGATCTATTTCTTTCATTGCGTTGTTAGAAACAGTAGGACACCCCCAGCCTTCGGGAGAACCTTTTGGAAAAACTTCGTCGTCGCTCATCTGATCCCATGAATGGAAAACGATATATCTTTTTAAAGCATTAGTATTTGTTTCTTCCAGACCGTGCATCAGATACTTGATATTGATTCCCCAATCACTATATCCTCTTCCCTGTACCTTATATTTTCCAAAAGATGAAAGATGGCTTCCGTCTTCGTTGCTGAACTGTGGACTGTCTTTTGAACCATCTGCACTCCAGAGATTTGAGCCACAGCCATGACCCACAAGATATTTCCTGGCCACTGATTTCGTTTTAAAATCCCAGACAAAAAATCTTTTAATTCCCGAATGAAGGCTCATATCGATTAGGATACAAAAATCTGTATTTAACTTTTTTGAAACACAGAATTTCAAAGCTTCTTCAGCCTTTGCTGTAATTTTAGACAGATCCGCTTCCGTGTTGTCTTCTTTAATGAAAGAATTTGCTATAACGGAATAGTCTCTTTTAGATTCATTAGTACATGAAAATATAAGATGTAAAACAAAAATTACAGCAAAAATCTTCATTGAAAAATTATTTATAGTGTCTAAAAATTCCAAAATCGGAAGGTGTCCATAGGGCAGCCTTCTGTCCTGCGGCTTTCAGTGCATCATTTGCCCAGGTATTACAGGTATTCAGGAAGCTGTACTTTCCTTTGGCATCATAAAAAGCATCGTTTACATCATAAACAGCATTGGTAGGAATCAGGATAAAGTTTCCGTTCTGATCCCTGTCAAATTTTTCTTCTATAAATTTGACCAGATTCGTATATTGATTTCTGCTGATCATGATCTTTTTGCAGTCTTCGCCTTCTTTCATGCTGTTGTAATAGGAACAGTGCATGGCTGAATCGCTGAGCCAGAAGGCAGCTTTAAAAGCAGTGGAAAACTTCAGATCTGCCCACGTCGGAGTATCCAGATAAAATCCTTTGTCTCCCCATCCTATTCCTATATAATTGTAATCTGTTCTTTTCGATTTTGTATTGGA
Source organism: Chryseobacterium sp. CCNWLW53 (assembly GCF_037083525.1). Lineage (NCBI taxonomy): Bacteria > Pseudomonadati > Bacteroidota > Flavobacteriia > Flavobacteriales > Weeksellaceae > Chryseobacterium > Chryseobacterium sp. CCNWLW53. The sequence continues at coordinate 188,995 of NZ_JBAOJR010000007.1, forward strand.
AAACGGAACTTTTGCGCTCCAATCCTGAAGGTCATTTTTTACAGGCATTACAATATCTGTATGCACACCGTTGGTATAAATATAAATCGGAATATCTTTCGGTTGTCCGTCATTATCTGCAGAAACTTCTATAAGCGGAAGTAAAAGGCCCAGAATAACATACAAAGCAACAATTCCTAAAATAATTCCTATGGTTTTCAGGACATACAGCAATACAATTTTCACACTCATGTTTTAATAAAATTTAATCTTCAATTTTCTGTAAAAGTATTTGTTTTAATCGAAAAAATGATTAAATTTAGTTACGAAATATTCACAAATATGCGTAAAAATACAAAATCACAAAAAAGATTTAAAGTACGGGTAAAAACAGCTCCAAAAAGAGTACAAAAAAAGCGTTGATTTTCTGTGGGACATTGGTCTCCTGAAAGTCAATTTTCTTTTTAGGAAAAGTTTTTCAGAGATTCTTACTGAATTAAATCTTAACCTCCTTAAGACCGGCAGCTTAAGGGATGGTCATTTATCCTCCTCAACTTTGGGACCCAAAATTCCAGACCAGGATCTGTCACCAAAAATTTATCCTAAAGTTTATCTGAAGAACGTTCCAAAAATTCAATATTCCGCTTCAGGCCGGCAAATTTGGTTCTCTTTACAGGGGATTTTCTGAAGATCTCAGAGAATATTTCCTGGGTAATTTCTCTCCACTCTTCTTTTTTGAAATTTTTCAGGGATTCATTCGGAGCAAAACGACTCTGAAGGTTAGGTGAAGAAAATCTATTCCAGGGACATACATCCTGGCAGATATCACATCCGAACATCCAGTCTTCCATTTTATCTTTAAAATGATCGGGAATTTCGTTTTTGAGCTCTATAGTTGCGTAAGAGATGCAGCGGCTTCCGTCAATAATTTTTTCTGAAACAATAGCATCCGTAGGACATGCATCAATACACTTCCTGCAGGTACCGCAATGATCTGTAGTGGCATGATCGGGGATTAATTCAAGATCACAGATGATTTCCGCCAAAAAATAGAAGGAGCCATTTTGCTTTGTGATGAGGTTGGCATTTTTCCCTACCCAGCCTATTCCTGACTTTCTGGCCCAGCTTCTTTCCAAAACGGGTGCAGAATCCACAAAAACACGGAACCCGAACTCTCCTATCTCCTGCTGCAGTTCTGAAACCATCTCGCGGAGAATTTCTTTTACCACTTCATGATAATCTTCTGCGTAAGCATATTTTGAGATCTTATAATTTTCCAGGGTAGAGATTTCTTCTTTTGGAAAGTAATTGTAAGAAAGTGAAATAACAGATTTTGAGCCTTCTACAAGCAGCCTGGGATCCAATCTTTTATCAAAATGGTTTTCCATGTACTTCATTTCGCCATGAAAATTGTTTTTAAGCCATTTTTCAAGGTTCGGAGCATCTTCTTCTAAGAAATCCGCCTTTGAGATCCCGCAACTCTGAAATCCAAAACGTTCTGCTTTAGATTTTATAAGTTGGGAATATTTTTCGGCACCGCCATTCAGGATTTCCATTCTGCAAAATTAAGCTTAATTTATGAATCTTACGGTCTTTGGTAAGAAGTGAATGAGCCTTAAGTTTTAAGCATTTTTGGGAAAATTTAAGTTTAGATAAAGAGTTTTTTCAGGAAAAAATTGCGTATTTTCGTTCTTATTTTTAATCTTAAATTACACAGTTATGTCTTTAATAGAAGTTATACAGTCTGGAAATTATGAATTAATTGATGTTCGTGAGCCTATGGAGCTTGAAATGGACGGAAATATAGACGGAGCCCAAAATATCCCTCTTGGTGAAGTAGAAGACAGAAAGGAAGAGATCTTATCTATCGAAAAACCTGTGATCTTATTTTGCAGAAGCGGAAACAGAAGCGGAAAAGCATTGGAATATCTTAATGGGCAGGGCCTGAAGGATGGTTATAACGGCGGAGGCTGGGCTGATCTGAAAGCAGTGTTGGAAGCAAATCAGGGAACTTTTTAAAGTTCCTTTTTTTATACTCATTCATCATGCATCTGAAAGGAAACTTCACAGATCTTTGTCTTCATTTTACAGAAGACAGGAGTCTTATTGAAAATCTGTGGCAAGAAATTGAAACCCAATATTCCGGAAAAGGCAGGTATTATCATGATCTTTTTCACCTTGAGAATATGTTCATAGAACTGGAAAGTGTAAAAAAACTTATTGATGATTTTTCTACTGTTTCATTTTCCGTTTTTTACCATGATGTTATTTATGATGCTTCTTCAAAGTCCAATGAAGAAAAAAGTGCATCGTATGCTGCAGAACGGCTTCATAAAATGGGATTGCCTCAAACTATAATTTTAAAAACAGAAAATCATATCTTAGCTACAAAATCCCATCAAAAGTCTGATGATGCGGATACAAACTATCTTCTGGATGCAGACCTTTCTATCTTGGGAAAAGATTCTGCAATATATTTTGATTATACCCGGAAGATCCGGAAGGAATATGCTCTTTATCCTGACCTTCTGTACAAACCGGGAAGAAAGAAGGTATTGAAACATTTCCTGGAACTGGAAAGTATTTTTAAAACAGAGCATTTCAGGGACAAATATGAGCAGCAGGCAAGAGAAAATATAGCTGCAGAAATTCGGCTTCTATAACTGTAATAATAAAGGAGATGCGGCTTTGCCGCATCTCCTTTATTAAACCACTCATTCAAACACAACTCATCAATTTGTACAGAAAATATAAATAGACAATTTAAATCAGATATTGTTTAATTACATGACTGAAAATAAAAAGCACCTTGTACCACAAGATGCTCTTATTACTGATTATGCTTACAGCTATATTTTTTCTATAAATTCTGATACCTTAGCCAAAACAAGCTCTGGATTTTCTTTATGCGGCGTATGCCCTATTCCCGAAATAATATATTTTTCTGCAGAACCGCTTACCTGAGAAACTGTTTTTTCAACCTGATCCAGGGTGCCATATTCATCAGCATCCCCCTGAATAAAAAGTAAAGGGCATTGAATATCTTTTAAAAGGTATTCAATATTCCAGTTTCTATAATCTTCACGGGTCCATGTTTCCGTCCAGGCCCTGAAAAGCATTTCCACTTTTTCTCCATGGTATTTGGCAAGACGTTCGGCAAGATTGGTCGTTTTATAAGCGTCCCAGGCTTCGTAAATTCCTTTTAAAGTAACTTCTTCTACAAAAATATGTCCTGCTTCACAGATTATGCCTTTTATTCTTTCGGGATATTTTGCAGCTGTAATGAGGGCAATGGTTCCTCCGTCGCTGTGCCCGAATAGGATGGCATTGTTGATATTAAGCTCTGTCAGCAGCTCATTCAGTAAATCTGCTTCCAGTTCCATATAATTAACCGGCCTTTCGTGGGTCGGCATAGGTCCGGATTTCCCATAGCCTAGTCTGTCATACATAAGAATATTACAGTCCGCAATTTCAAACAGTTTTGTCGGAAGATCTCTCCAAAGTTGTGCGCAACCCAAGGAATCGTGAAGAAAAATAATAACAGGTTTTTCTTCGACTATGTTATTGTATGTGATATAAAGTTTCTGACTTCTTACTTCTATTATCCTCTCTTCCATTCATTCGGTTCTATAAGCCTGGAACTTTTGCTGCTTCAAATTCCTTTAGTAAATTACTGAAAACGGTTTCTACCGGTAATATATCGTTGATCAAAGCAGAAACCTGTCCAATCTCCAGCTCACCGTCTTCCATATCTCCTTCGAACATTCCACGCTTTGCTCTTGCACGTCCCAATGAAGCTATTAAAGCTTCTTTATTTCTTCCTGACTGGTAGATGTCTTCCAGCTCACCAAAGAACTTATTTTTCACCATCCTTACAGGCGCCAGTTCTTTTAAAGTAAGGTGGGTATCGCCTTCATTCAGTTCTGTAATTTTCTTTTTCCAGTTTTCGTGAGCACTTGCTTCAACGGTAGCAGCGAACCGGGAACCGATTTGTACACCGTCTGCACCGAGGATCATGGCAGCTTTCATCTGAGAGCCCAATGCAATTCCTCCGGCAGCAATCAATGGTTTGGAAATATGTTTCTTTACATTCGGGATCAGACAGAAAGTGGTGGTCTCGTCTCTTCCGTTGTGTCCTCCTGCTTCAAAACCTTCGGCCACTACAGCATCTACTCCTGCTTCTTCGCATTTTACAGCAAATTTAGTAGATGAAACAACGTGGGCAACTTTTATTCCTTCTTTTTGAAGCGTTTCCGTATAAGTTTTAGGATTCCCGGCTGAAGTAAAAACAATCTTCACATCCTCTTCCAGAATGATCTGGATGATCTCTTCAAGGTTAGGATACAGCATAGGCACATTAACACCAAAAGGCTTATCTGTAGCCAATTTACATTTCTGAATATTTTCTCTCAGGATATCAGGGTACATGCTTCCCGCTCCTATGATTCCCAAACCTCCACAGTTGGAAACCGCCGAAGCCAGCCTCCATCCTGAATGCCAGATCATCCCAGCCTGAATAATAGGATATTGTATGTTAAAAAGCCTTGTAATTCTATTTTGATCTGCCTTCATTTCCTGAAGTTTTTTTGCTGAATTGAAATCTATAAAATTGCTCATGCGTAAAAATAATAAAAAACGTGGGTTCTAAAGGAAATATCCTGACTTTTTGGTATAAAAAAACCTTCAGAATTTCTGAAGGTTATATTTTATTTTTTGATCGATTCTTTTTTCCAGTTGGCTTTGAATTTACAGTTATCATAGCGTCCGTCAATTGATATAAAGGTTGTCGGTAATTTAGAGTTGACAAACTTCTCAATCATTTCGTTACGCTTCTTGTTGAGCGCCATCTGCTTGATTCTGTTATAATCTGTTTCCAGTGTGATCTGGTGGGCAGGAATAACATCTTCTAATTTGATGATCTTCACTACTTTTCTTTTATTGTCTTCATCCTCGAAAGCAGAAGTAATATCTCCTTTGTTCAGACCTGCCAATTCATAAGTGATAGATCCGGGAATACTTTCTCTTTCAATTTTATCAGAACCGTCTGCACCTGAAATAATTCCGGCATTGAATTTCGTTCTTTTATCATCTGAAAATTTAAAAGCAGCATCTTTAAATGTTATTTTCCCATCAAGAACAAGTTTTTTGATACTGTCCAGTTTTGCTTTTGCTGTCTTTATTTCATCGTCTGTAGGAGTTGCTTTCAATAAGATATGTCTTGCGTCGTATACTTTTCCTGATTTTTTGATCAGCTGTATGATATGGTATCCAAACTCGGATTCAATGGGATCTGAGATCTCATTTTCCTGAAGGTTCAGTGCAGCCGCTTCAAACGGTTTTACCATTTGTCCTTTGTTTATATTTTTATAAAGTCCTCCATTCGCAGCAGATCCTTCATCTTCAGAATAAATTCTTGCCTGGCTTTCAAAAGTCTCTCCGGCGGCAATATCCTGCTTAATTTTATTTAATCTTTTGATAAGATCTTCTTTATGCGCATCGGTCAGTTTAGGGTATATCATGATCTGTGCTAAAGAGATTTCATCCTTTACTTCCGGAAGCTGCATTTTGTACAGGTTATAGAAGTCTGTAACCTCATTTGGGGTTACGTCTGCCTTTTCAGTGATACGCTGATATTTTGCCTGCCCGTAATATTGGTCTACATCTATCTTTTCAATAGCGTTTTTCATTTCATACCCATTTCTGAATTTATATGCAGCAAGCATCGTTTTTTCGTCAGGGAACTGAGAAAGCAATTGACGGTATTTTGCATTGGCCTGCTCTTTAATGGCAGCAGAACGGTTTTCAATTAATGTATCTTTTTTGGCTTCGTATACAAGAAGCTTGTTGCTGATCAGGTTTTCAAGGAAGTCACATTTGTCAGTCTCAGAGGCTCCCTGTTGTTTGGCATAGTTCATCTGCTCATTCACATCCGATTCCAAAACAATTTCATCACCGATAACAGCAGCAATACCATCCACTAGTTCTCCCGGTTTTAGCTGAGCATTCATGTTTGAAGAGAATATCATCATGAAAATCCCAAGAAGAAAAGTGATTTTTAGTTTATTTGTCATTTTACTATTTTAAACAAGTTGCAAATTTAGAATACTTAACGAATTAGTCTAAATTTTTTATTATAAATATTTCTTAAAAAGACTTATTTATTGCAGTTCAACATCGAATGTCGTTAATTCTTTGAATTGTCTTAATCTGCTGAACATATCCGCTTCATTTACTTCCTGGATTCTTTCTGTTCCGAATTTCTCAACCGTGAAGGAAGCCATAGCCGAACCTACGATTAAAGCAGACTTCATGGTCTCAAAATCAAACTTACCTTTTTTGGCAAGATAAGCTGCAAAACCTCCTGCAAAAGTATCTCCTGCCCCGGTTGGATCAAAAACCTCTTCTAATGGAAGTGCAGGGATAGCGAATACTTTATTGTCGTGGAAAAGTAAAGCTCCGTGCTCTCCTTTTTTAATGATTACATAGTCAGGACCCATGGTGTGGATCTTTTTAGCTGCTTTTACTAAAGAATATTCTCCTGAAAGCTGTCTTGCCTCTTCATCATTGATGGTAATAACATCTGTTTTAGCAATCATATCCATCAGGATATCCCATGCTGAATCCATCCAAAAGTTCATAGTATCAAGGATAACAAGTTTTGGACGTTTGTTCATTTTTTCCAGTACGGACAGCTGAACACCAGGGTGCAGGTTACCAAGCAGAAGAATCTCTGCATCTTGCATAGAATCTGGAATTTTAGGATCAAAATTCTCCAAAACATTCACTTCTGTAGCCAAAGTATCTCTGGTATTCAGATCATTATGATATTTCCCGGACCAGAAGAATGTTTTTCCTTCTTTTACGATCTCAATTCCTTCAATATTTACATCTCTGTCTGTGAACATATCAAGGTGCTCCTGTGGGAAATCTCCTCCAACAACGGAAACAATACCAGATTTAACGCCTAAAACGGATGAAGTGATGCTGATATAAGTAGCTGCCCCTCCTAAAATTTTATCAGTTTTACCAAATGGCGTTTCGATTGCATCAAATGCAACGCTTCCTACAACTAAAAGTTTCATATATTTTTCAATGTATTTTAAAGTCAATTATTTTTTCCATTCAAAAGTGTCCAGCAGATGCTTCATATCATCTTTGATATAGTTCACTGCCGGGGCCAAAGAATCAGGTTTTGGCCTTGTATTAAAGTATAAATAAGCAGTCACAAAATGTTTTGTGCTGTCTGTAATGTAAAATTGAAGATTAGAAGCGCTCTGCCCCTTAAGCTCATAGAAGTTTCCGTACACTTTTTTGTCCGGGTATTCAAATGATTTGGTATCGATGGAACTTGCTTTAATGGTATGCTCATAAACCATTTTCTCAGCTTCTTTGATATGATCTGCAAAATCATTCTGTATCGGATAATAGGTCACAAAGACCTTGGCTTTCATTTTTGGGTAATTTATATAATACCAGCAAGGCTTTTTAGCATCAGAAATCGATGCAAAGTCTGAATATTCAAAAGTATAGGCACAGTTATTCTCAAATTTCTGATATTTGGGTGCCGGATACTCCAGGCGGAGTTCCCCGTAAGGTTTTGGAACATGATCTTTTCCGCAAGAAATTAAAAGCAGTGATACAAAAATAAAAATGACGTTTTTTATCATTTTGCAAAAGTACAAATTAGATTTTAGATTTTGGGAGACAAATTTCAGTCTTTCAGTGAGTTTTGGATGTAGTTTTCCAAAGGTTTGGGAAAAGATTTGTCGTGAGAAGCTTCAAAGTCTGTAATGAGGTACTGATTTTCGGCTATAAAACTATCCCAAACCGCTTCTGAATCGACCTCAACATTAGAAATTTCAATGGTGAGATTCTTATGGGTAAGCTTATGGGTAATGGTTTTTACATTCCTGATAAACGGTTCCAAATCGGCAGAAATTACCGGTGGAAACTCAAATAATTTCTTCCAGATGAAATCGTCTTTTCTCTGCCGGATCAGAAACTGTCCGTTTCTGTGCACAAAATAATATTTCAGGGCAAGATCTTCTGTTTTTATCTTTTTTGTCTTGACAGGGTACTCTGATGTTTTCTGCATAGAAAATGCAAGACAGTCATCATTTACCGGACATTCGCCACAGAGAGGATTTTTAGGCTTACAGATTTCTGAACCGAGATCCATCATAGCCTGATTAAAATCGCCTACATTCTCTGGCATGACCAATGTTGCCAATTGAGAAAAATAGGAAAAGGCCTTTGAATTGGAAATATCAAAGTCATCGGCAAAAATACGGCTCAAAACCCTGTAAAAATTACCATCAACAGCCGGCATTCTACCTCCAAAACAGATGCTTGAAATTGCCGCAGCGGTATATTTCCCGACTCCTTTTAATTTTAAAATCTCTTCATAATCAGCAGGAAAAACACCCTGATAATCATTCATGATCTGCTGTGAAGCTTTATGGATATTAATGGCTCTTGAATAATATCCAAGCCCTTTCCAATAGAGCAGCACTTCATTTTCGTCAGCTTCAGCCAGTGTCTTTACATCTGGAAATCTTTTAATGAAATTATTGTAATGATTGAGCCCCTGACTGATCCTCGTCTGCTGAAAAACAATTTCGCAGATCCAGATTTTATAAGGATCTTTTGTCTGTCTGAAAGGCAGATCTCTTGCATTTTTCCCGTACCAGCTCAGTAATTTATTTCCAACATGGAGAAATTCTGAACTTTTATTATTTTTTTCCAAAAACCTTTGTCTGTTTAAATGATTTGAGGGAATTCTTAACTGCAACTATTTTTATGATGCTTCGACTTCGCTCAGCGTGACACCTCTAATGCCATATAGCTGCAGATTGTCATGCTGAGCAGAGTCGAAGCATATTTTGCAACCTCTTTTTTAAAAAGCTTAAAATGCTGTCGGTTCCCGTTCTGCAAAGATAAAATTATTTATCCTTTTTAATGGAATATACGGGAGCAGCTTTCAGCCATTGATATTTGAGATTTCTTTCTGCAGCAATAAACCGGTAGCCTTCAAGTTTTTTCAGGTAAAGGTAGATTGAATCTGGCTTAAGCTTCAGTCTTTGATCAGAAAGAAACATGAACGGATAATCCATCACTGAATCTCTTATTGTTTTCAGTACTTTTCCGGATCTTACTTTGTAAAGAAAGAATGTTTTCCCTCTTCCTTTTGAACTGTCAGTCAGTTTCACATTGGAACTTGCAATAACCAGCTCGCTACCGTCAAAGCATTCTTCTTCGTTCATAATATAGGCTTTTCCCTGCTGCCGTTCGTCTTTAAAAAGATCTACTGCATAATGGTCCGGCGCCTGGTATTTTTTCTCACATCCCGACAATATAATCAGCAGGAGTACAGGCAGAAAGAGGCTTAAACTATTTTTGATCACATTAATTTTCATATGAATTGGCAGTAAAAAACCGATGTAAAAATGCATCGGTTTTGTTATTAAAATTGGGTTGTTGTTATTCCTGAGTATATTGTGCATCCCACTCGTTACCATCATCTCCTTTATGCCCGTCCAATTTAATAACGAAACTTTTTGTAGGGAAATAAGGGGTCATACGGATATCAAGCCATACTCTGTCTTTATTGACTCTGTCCTGCTCGAAACGAACAATTTTGAACTTTTCAATCAATTTGTCAGGACCTTTGATATTGTCAAGGAAGGTTACAATCTGCCTTCTCAAATCGTCTTCGTTCTTTGCATTCCAGTTTTCGAAGGCTCTTCTGTTCAGGAAGTCAAGTAAAACTTTAGTTACGTAGTCGAATACACGTACTACTGAATAGGTCTGAAGACCGATGTTATCTCCTGTAAACAGTGTTTTAGCAGAGAATGCCATGATCTTACCATATTCGTTCACCATTGGAACAAGACCCATTTTTTCTAACTGAGAAATTTCACTTTTCTTCAATTCGAATTTTACGGCATCTACTTCGTTGATATTACCATGCTTTTTACCTGCTGCCACCTGAGACATCAAAGTTTTGTGGATTTTTCCAGCTAATGAAGTGGAAGGCGGAAGCTCTACATTCTCTTCTTCTCCTACTTCTTCAGCTCTTCCTCTGCCCACAAGCCAGTTGCACGTCATAATAACGTTACTTCTGTGAAGCTCGCCTCCCGTAAGGTTTGCAGAGTGGAATAAGTCGACTACGTCATCCGGTTTATCCAGATTGGCAAAGTCGGTGACCATCATTACTTTGTTTTCATTACAGATCTTTGCCCATTTTTCAATGACTTTGTTTGAGCCTAAATATCCAGGTATTGCCAGGATAGAATAGTTGTCTCTAAGATCTAAACGGTCGTAATAGTTTTTAAATTCTTCGGAAATAGCATCAATGAATAAAGGATTATCCAGATCTGAAACCTGCTCAAGGCTTGCATTAACGATGCTTACATTATCCACTTTATCCAGTTCTGTATTTTTATAGAACTGAGCTACAGTTCTGTAGTTGGTTTCCAACAGACGTACTGCATCAAGTGTATTTTTCAGGTTGGTCTTTAGATTCTGATCTGCTGCCTGCGCTTTGGTTTTGCAGGTATCTGCCATTTTATCTGCAGACTCATTTCCTTCTAAAAGACTCACCCAAAGGTTTATTTTTTGAAGAAGCTCTTTTCTTTCGTCTGATTTATTGGTGTCCGTCAGGAAAATTTCTTTCCTGGCTTTTCTTGTAGGGTTCATATTGGCGATACCGTCTACAACGGATTCAACAAAGCCAAAACCTCCTATTTTATTAAGCTCCGCAAGCGGGTTACCTTTCGGCTGCCCTGAGTGCTGCTGCTGACTCTGCTGTTGGCTTTCTTGTGCCTGTAATTTGCTATCCATGATTTGATTTAGTGTAAATAATTATTTTTCAAGTTCTTGTGCCACATCTTTCAATACTTCGATGAATGCAGCTCTGGTCTGTTCATTCTCAAGCATATTACGCAGAATCTTATTGGTCTTCAGCTGGCGTACGATTTTATTGTACTGCTCCTGTTCCATGCTAAGCTGCTGTAAATAGTCTGATTTCTGAGTAAGATTTCTAGGGGTAAAGTCTGCAAGATTCTGAAAACGGAATTCCTCCTCTACTACTCCACCATCTTCCGTCTCGTGCTGTACAGCTACGGATGGTTGAAAATGTCTGAAGACGTCGTCTACAGTTTTTAATCCTGTTACGATTTCAGGGGTATAAGATTCTTCTGTAGTAAGCTGGCTCACTATCAGCGATTTGTTTTCCTGTATTTCCTGAATAGCTTCATTAGCGTCTACTTTTACCTCGTTGCCGCCAACACCATAATTAAACATTGCCATATTATTGTTATTTTGAGATTTCTGATTTTGGTTTGGATCTGTCTTTGAGTAATTTACTGATGAATCAAATAAATTACCAATCCAATGTTTAAATTTAAAAAAAAACTGTAACATACAAAATTTTGTAAAGATTTTTCTTGAAATATTTAATTTAAGCTAATTTATATTTAACGTAAAATCATGACTTTACGATATCACTAAACTATGAAAAATAAATAAAATAAGCTGTGGGAAAATAAAAATAAATCTTTGTATGCTTTGCATTTATAAAAAAGCATCAACCACGTATTAAAATAGGAATTCTTCCGGTATGAGGAAAAAAATTCTTTATATTTAAACAAAGTAACAGAGTCATGAAAGATGTAAAGATCGCGTTTAGAAAACCAATATATCCTGTTTCAGAAGCATTAAATCAGTATTTGGAAAGACATAACAGAACGACTAAGATCCAGTTTTTATATGAAGATCTGCTGAGATTCAGCGACAGTGTAAATATTCTGGATAAGGAGGGCAAAGATACTTTGTGGCTTGGTGTATTGTATTCTGAGCATGAATTTAAAGAAATAGAGGCTAATTTAAATAAGATTTACACCCTTCTTCATTCCGATGGAGACGAGGCAACCTTGCCTTATCTGAAAGTGGATACGATCGACTTTTGCACTTTCGGAAACTCTAAGCCTTTTCGGATTCGGGTGAGAAATATTCTCAATGACAATCATACTAATTTTTATATTAAACAGGCTGATGCTTCCCGTATCTATGGGCTGGAAATTGAAGATCTGCTTTCTCCCAACCGAATTAATTTCCTTATCCACAAAAATACCCTGATCGAAGAACACATCTTAGGAATTCCCGGAGATATTTTTATCCAGAAACATTTACAGAACTGTACAGAACTGGAAAAAGCCCAGATTTCCAAGGAGTTTGTAAAATTCAATGAACGTTGCCTCATAGGACTGCTGGGTGACATGCGCTCTTATAATTATGTTATTATTCCCATTCACGATTTCGACCAGGTTATTTACAAGATTCGCCCCATCGATTTTGACCAGCAAAGCTATGAAGGGAATTTGAAAGTTTATCTTCCCCAATATTTTAAAGAAAACAACGCGATGGTTAGCATGGTACTGGAAAAACTGAAGCCTAATTCTATAGAGCAGTATCGTAAAGAAGTACGTTCACAAATTGTAAAAAGAGTGACCAGCAGCAAAAGCAGATTCAATGAACTTATTGCCATTATGAAAAAAGAAGATATTGCGCCGGAAGCCAATGTTACAGAGCTGAAAACAGCTTTGCAAAAACTTACCTACGACGTCAACTTCAAGTATTGTAAAACCATGGGGGACATTATTGAAACCGGAATAAATTTTGTCCTCCGGAATTATAAGAAAGCATATTAAAAAAAGAATCCATCTCACATTTAATGGGGATGGATTCTTTCTTTTCTAACAATTTTTGGTTATTCTACCAAATTTTTATTCTGTCCTGAGGTGCTTTATACATTTTGTCCCCAGGTTTAATATCAAATGCTTTGTTGAATGCGTCCTGATTGACCAGCGGCCCGAATGCCCTGAACACTCCCGGAGAGTGCGGATCGGTCTTCACCTGGTTAATCATATACTGATCGGTAGATTTTGTTCTCCATACGGTTGCCCAGCTCATGAAGAATCTCTGATCCTGTGTAAATCCACTGATTTTCCCAGGATTTCCTTTGTCTTTCAGATACATCTGAAGAGCATCATAGGCTACTGCTACTCCACCAAGGTCACCAATGTTTTCACCACTTGTAAATTTACCGTTTACAAAGCTTCCTTTTACCGGTTCGTAGGCGCTGTACTGAGCCGCCAGCTGTGCTACTTTCGCATCAAAATTCTTACGGTCTTCATCCGTCCACCAGTTGTTGAGGTTTCCGTCCCCGTCGAAACGTGAACCACTGTCATCGAATCCATGAGAGATCTCGTGTCCGATAACAGCACCGATTCCTCCGAAGTTTACGGCAGCATCAGCTTTAGGGTTATAGAAAGGAGGCTGAAGAATGGCCGCCGGGAAAACAATCTCATTGTTTGATCCGCTGTAGTAAGCATTTACAGTTTGCGGAGACATTCCCCATTCTGTTTTATCAACCGGTTTTCCTACTTTATCAAGGCTTCTCTGATATTGCCACGCAGCTACGTTCTGAAGATTGGAGTATAGTGTTGCACCCTGTTTTGGAGATTCCACCTTTAACTGGGTATAATCTTTCCATTTGTCGGGATAAGCAATTTTCACAGTAAATTTAGACAGTTTTTCCTGAGCTTTCACTTTAGTGGCCGGAGACATCCAGTCCATATCGTTGATATGTGTTTTGAATGATTTTAAAATATAGTCAATATACATCTCCATCTGAGCTTTTGCTTCAGGAGTAAAATATTTTTCAACGTATAATTTTCCGAAAGCTTCACCAAGAACTCCATTCACAAGACTAAGCCCTCTTTTGTCCATCGGGCGCTGCTCTTTCTGGCCCTGAAGATACTTTGAATAGAAATCGAATCTGATCTGCTCAAGCTTATCATCAAGATTGCTGGCATTCCCGTTAATTAAATGGTATTTCAGATAATCTTTTAACAGAGGAAGATTTTTTTCAGTGATGAACTGATCCATATTCTGATAATATTTCAGTTCTCCGATGATTACTTTGTCGGTATTTACACCTGCATCCTTCAGATATTTAGCCAGGTTGACATTTTTAACCAGTCCTGGAAGTTCAGCTACATTTTTAGGGTTATATCTCAGGTTGGCATCTCTGTTCTGCTCCAGAGTCAACAGGTAGTTGGCTAGCTGCTTTTCAAATGCCACTACATTCTGCGCAGCCTGTGCTGAATTTTTATTTCCTAAAACATCGAATAATTTCCCGACATACATCTGGTATTCTGCTAAGGTTTTAGTATTGGCATCATTTACTTTCTGATAGTAATCTCTTCCTAATCCAAGATCCGGACCGCCAAGATATACTGCATTCATTTTAGAGTTCTTCATGTCTGCGCTTACCCTCCAGCCGTAAAAGGAATTGTCTCCTAACTTTGTGGCTTCAAGAAGGTATTTCTGCAGGTCATTAAGGTTTTTGATCGCCTCAATTTTTGATAAATCTCCTTTGATTGGAGCCAATCCATCTGCATTCCTTTTGTTTACATCCATGAAAGATGCGTATAGATTCTGAATTTTCTGGCCTTCTGAACCTTCAGAATATGTTTCGGATAAAATTTTATTCAGAATATCCAGAGAAGCATCATCTACATTTTCTCTCAATGCATTGAAAGAACCCCAGCTCGCTTTATCGGAAGGAATCTGGGTAGTCTTCACCCAATTTCCGTTCACATAGCTAAAAAAGTCATCCTGCGGGCGGACGCTTTTATCCATATAAGATAAATTGATTCCTTCTTCTTTTAATTCATCTTTCACAGGCTCTGCAACAGCAACCGTAGTTTCAGTTTTTGTAGCAGCAGTTTTAGCCGTTCCGCATGAGTTTAAAAATACAATGCCGGAAAGAGCAAGTATTCCAATATTTAGCTTTTTCATTAAAGATAATTTTTGATTTAACACAAACTTACCAAATATACAAACTTTAATGATAGCTAATTAATGATAATCGATAAATGATGAGAAGTTGGTGATTTGGGTTGTGATTCGAGTTGCTGGGTACGGGTGAGAGTTTGAGAGTATCAGTGACAGTGTTTTAGAGTGGAGATTATTGTTAAAAATGATATTTTTATGATGTTATCTGTAACCTGAAAAAAAATAATCCATTATAATGCGAAATCAAAAATTTGCAACTCTCACTCGGAGCTTGAACCCTACCCCACAAATCAACCAAACAAAAACCGCTCATTGCTGAGCGGCTTGTTATTTTACCAGATTTTGATTCTGTCTTCCGGAGTTTTGTATAGTTTGTCTCCTTTTTTCACATCAAATGCTTTATAGAAAGCATCAACGTTGATGAGTGGACCGAAACTTCTGAAGTATCCCGGAGAGTGCGGGTCAGTTTTTACCTGGTTCACCATATATTTTTCACTGGATAGAGTTCTCCAAACGGTTGCCCAGCTTAGGAAGAATCTCTGATCCTGGTTGAATCCACTGATCTTCCCTGGATTTCCTTTATCTTTCAGGTACATTTGAAGCGCATCGTAAGCAATATTTACTCCTCCTAAGTCAGCGATATTTTCACCGTTTGTGAAGGTACCGTTTACGAAAGTTCCTTTTACAGGCTCGTATTTGTCATACTGAGCAGCAAGAGCTTTAGTTGCTTTCTCGAAGTTGGCCTTATCTTCCGGCGTCCACCAGTCTACCAGGTTTCCGTCTGCATCAAACTGGGCTCCTGAATCATCAAATCCATGACTCATTTCGTGTCCGATAACAGCACCGATTCCTCCGAAGTTTACGGCAGCATCAGCTTTAGGATTGAAGAAAGGCGGCTGAAGAATTGCAGCAGGGAAAACGATTTCGTTATTTACCGGGTTATAGTAAGCATTTACCGTTTGCGGCGTCATCCCCCATTCTGTTTTGTCCACAGCTTTACCGATTTTTGCAAGATCTTTATTGTACTGCCATTCGGAAATATTCTGAAGATTGCTGTATAGATTTCCACCTTTAGCTTCAGAAACGATATCTAATTTTGAATAGTCTTTCCATTTGTCCGGGTAAGCAACTTTTACTGTAAACTTGTTCAGTTTGTTCATTGCTTTTTCTTTCGTTGTAGAAGACATCCACGCTAAATTGTTGATATGAACTGCAAAGCTTTTCTTTAAATAATCGATCAGTTCCACCATCTGTGCTTTCGCTTCAGCAGGGAAGTATTTTTCAACGTATAATTTTCCGAAAGCTTCACCAAGTGTACCATTGATCAGTTCAAAACCTCTCTTGTTCAATGCTCTCTGCTCCTGCTGACCTCTCAGGTATTTACCATAGAAGTCAAATCTCATATTCCCCAATTTCTCACTCAGGTAAGATGAACTTCCGTGAATCATGTGGAATTTTAAATAATCCTTGATCACAGGAAGGTTCTGAGCAGACACCAATTTATCGAATTCTTTGTAGTATCCAATTTCTCCGATGATCACTTTATCTGTAGTTACTCCTACTTTTTTAAGGTAAGCAGGGATATCAACACCTTTTACCAATGTTGAAAGCTCAGCCATTGTTTTAGGGTTGTACTGCAGTGTATTGTCACGGCTCTGTTCGTTGGTAAGATATGTTTTTGCAATGCTTTTTTCGTAATCAACGATTCCTTTTGCCGCTGCATCAGCATTTTTGTAGCCTAATTCTTTAAGCATGGAAGCTACATATTTCTGATATTCAGCAAGAGCTTCAGTATTTTTTTCGTTTACTTTCTGATAATAATCTCTTCCTAATCCCAAAGAAGCATTTCCTAAGTACACGGCATTCATTTTAGAATCTTTAAGATCTGCATCAACACCCCATCCGTACAAAGTATTTTCTCCGTCTTTTGTTACAGATATCAAATAGTTCTGAAGATCAGCCAGATTTTTAATCGCATCAATTTTATTCAGGTTAGCCTGAATAGGTTTGATTCCGTCTGCATTTCTCTTCTGCATATTCATATAAGTAGCATACAGATCCTGGATTTTCTTCCCCTCGCTTCCATCTTCAAATTTATCTTTCAGAAGAGAGTTCAGAATAGTCATTGAGTTATTATCTGTATCTTCTGCCAGTTTGTTGAAACTTCCCCAGGTCGGCTTATCGGATGGAATTTTAGCGGTTTTCATCCAAGTCCCGCTTACGTAGTTATAAAAATCATCCTGCGGACGTACAGAAGTGTCCATAAGGCTAATATCCAAGCCTTTATCTGTGCTGTTAACTGCTGTTTTCACGGCTTTTGCCTGTCCGTTCACTGTATTAAGTGAGCAAACTCCTGCCAGTAAAAACAAAGAAAGCGTTAGTTTTTTCATTATGATAGCAAATTTATAGTATATGTCTGTCTTTTTTATAATCTGTTACAATTCTTTTCAATAAAAAATTAACAATTATAATTTTTTATTATTTTAGTAAAAAACTACTCCGAAATCAATAAGCCTACCAGATCCTGAATGATCTTCTGGGAAACGAAATTCATAAAATCAAGTCTGTCCAGATGAGGCATGTACAGTTTTGAAGTGACTTCTTTGTCTTTGATCCGTATGGTATAAAAAACGGTTCCCACTTCTTTACCGTCCTCGCCTTTACCAGGGCCCGCAACACCTGTTGTGGACATGGAAATATCGGAGTCAAATAATTTCTGGCATCCTTTTGCCATTTCGCTGGCCACCTGCTCGCTTACCACTGTAAATTCATCTACAGTCTGCTGGGAGACTTTTAAAATTTCTATTTTCTTTTCTGTGGCGTAAGGTACAATTCCCCCTACAAAATATTTTGAGCTTCCTGAATTGGATGTGATCATTCTTGCCAGCTCACCTCCGGTACAGCTTTCTGCAGTGGAAATAGTCAGTTTTCTATCGTTAAGCATCTCTGCCAGAATTTTTTCTATTTTGTCTTCCGACACGGCGATAACATGATCACCTACCAAAGGAAGAAGCTTCTGGATTTCATCTTCTGCCTGCTGTTTCAGAGCAGCTTCGTTATCTCCTGAAGCAGTCAGCCTCAATTTCACACGTGTTCCTACCGGAAGATAAGACAATGCAAGATTTTCAGGAAGGGCAAGCTCCCATTCTTCAATAATATCTGCGAGAATACTTTCGGGAATGCCTACTACAGAAACTATCCTGGTATGGATATAGTAAAGATTGAATTTTTCTTTTAAATAAGGAATAATCTGATCCCTGATCAGCGGTTTCACCTCATAAGGAACCCCGGGAAGGCTGAAACATAATTTTCCGTCCTGATTCATCATCATACATGGTGCGGTTCCGAAATGATTTTGAAAAACAACCGATTTTGTAGGAACAAAAGCCTGTTCTCTGTTTCTTTCAAGGATATCCAGGCGGCCTCGTCTTTCCATATAGTTTTTAAGATGGTTGAAGGTTGCCTCATCCAGTGCAATTTCATCATTAAAATATTCAGCCAGTGCTTTTTTGGTTTTATCATCTCTTGTCGGGCCCAAGCCGCCTGTTGTAATGACAAGGTCTCCGATTTCAAAAGCAGTTTTTAAAGTATTTTTAATAATGGCAATCTCGTCTGAAATTGTAAAAATCTGTGTAACCTGTATGCCTATGCTTTTAAGTTCTGCGGCAATAAAATTAGAATTGGTATCAATGGTGTTCCCGGAAAGGATTTCATCACCTATAGTAATCAGAACAGCTTTTTCCATATATAAATTCTTGAAAGAAAATGTCCTGCAAATGACGTAAAAATCTGCGGCTATGACAACATAAAATGATTTTTTTTATCTTTGGCTGATACTGTTTAAAACTATAACTATTTCGCGATGGCGAAGGTATGGGTCTGAGTGCTATAAGATTTTTAAAGCAAATTTGAGTTATGAATTTTCATGTTTTGGATTCGAGCTTTTTGGTTAAAAAGTCTGGGCATGTTAATAATCCTCTAAACCCTAACCTCAGTCTGGGATCTTGGCTCTAAAAAGTTCACACTTGCAAAGCAAAATTCACAATTGGTATTTTCTCTAAAATAGTGATTTCTAAATTACTGATTATGCCTTACCCAAATAAGCTCATCGGTATTATATCCTAATCTTTTCGCTTTTTCGAGAAAACGCTGTCTTATGCTTTCAGGAATAGAGGTTGTCCTGGATAGAATCCAAAGGTATTTTACGCTGCTTCCTGCTATCAAGGCGTATTGATAATCTTCATCGATATCAATCACATTATAACCAGCCCAGATTGGTTTGAAGAATGAAACCTTAAGGCGGGCTTCGGTTTTATCTTTTACAAACCTGGCTTCTCCGATGGATTCTTTCCATTCTTTTTTAACATAATCATAGCCTTTATTGCGGACACTGATGGAACCGTTTGGATTTTCGGAATATTCGGCGGTGATGTTGTCCATATGTTTCTCAAACCTGTAATCGAAACGGGCAATTTCGTACCATCTTCCAAGATATTTTTTAACATCAAAGTTATTGACGGCAACAGCTCCTTTTGTAATTCCGGGAGAACAGGAATTGTAAACAACCAGCCCCAGAAGACCTAATGTAACCGGAACCGCAATTTTCTGAAGAGTTTTCATAATTGGATATTTTGCGTGATTGCGGTGAAAACTTCAAAAATAATGCCTTTAAGCTGTTAAGGAAAGAAATTCTAGGAAAAGACTTTCAGGAAATTATCTTTAAAACTGCCTGAAACCTCAATTTCCGTATCATCTGAAAGCATTACAGTTCCACTTTTATGGTAAGATTTTACAAATCCTGCATTGATGATATGGGAGCGGTGAACTCTTACAAAAGGATTTTCCAGCAGGTCATCGAAATGTTTCAGGAAACGGCAGACCATCTTTTTTGAGCCGTCGGTAAGGTAAACCTGTGTGAAATTTCCGTCTGCCTGCAGCCTTAGGATATCTTCAGTTTTTACAACATCAAATCCCTGAAGTGTAGGAAGAATGAGCTGTTGTTTTTCAGGTTTCAATTTTAAATTTTCGAGAAGTATTTTATTACGGTTGAGCTCTTCTTTACTTTCAAGGCTTTCTGCTACTTTATTTACTGCAAGAATGAGTTCCTGAATATCTATCGGTTTTAGAATATAATAACTGGCCGATTTATTAAGTGCCTGTAGTGAATATTGAGAAAATGCTGTAATGAAGATAGTTTCGTAGGAAAATTCTTTGGTAGCTTCCAACACATCAAAGGCATTTCCGAAAGGCATTTCTACATCCAGGAAGACCAATTGCGGCTGTTTTTCAGCAATCAGGGGAACGGCTTCTTTGATATTTTCTGCCTCTCCTACAATTTCTACCTGCGGGCAGTATTTCGTGATATAATTTCTGAGAACTTCTCTTGCAATGATCTCATCGTCTACGATTATGGATTGTATTTTCATTTTTTCAGGTTAGAGGTTACAGATATTAGATAACAGGTCTTAAGTGGTGAATGGATTTACTGATATTTTCCGTTTTTGAATTCAGGATCTGACAGGAAGTTTTTTTAAGGCTTTCATTGTTTTAAATAAGATTAATTTTTAAGGTAACCAAAACGCCACTACTATTTTCTTTGTCTTTTACAAAGCAGGCAATATCTTTTTTATACAAATCATTCAGGAGCTGAATTCTTTCAAGTGTATTTTTCATTCCGCGGCCTTCTCTTGCTTTCTGGTGTTCGGTTTTTTGCTTTTTGCTTTCTTCAATACCTATTCCGTTGTCTTCAATGGTGATTTTTAAATGCTGGTCTTCTTTTTCAAAGCTTAATTTCAAAAATCCTTTTTCACTTCTGTAGCGCAGTCCGTGCCAGACCGCATTTTCAAGGAACGGCTGGACAAGCATTCCTGGAATTTTCAGGCTTTGCATATTCAGGCTTTCGTCTACCCTAATTTCATAATCAAATTTATCGACAAAACGTGTCTTTTCGAGAGCAAGATAATTCTGAAGCAAATCCAGCTCCTGCTGAAGAGGAATGAAATCTTCGGTGGAATTTTCCATGACGCCACGCATTAATTTAGAGAATTTCGTAAGATACTGGTTAGCTTCCAGTTCGTTATTTGTCGCGATAAAATGATTGACGCTGTTTAAGCTGTTAAAGATAAAATGCGGATTCATTTCACGCCGTAATGACTGCAGGGCGATTTTTTTATTTTTAATCTGAACTTTCTTCAGCGTTCTGAAGATAAAGATAATCAGTCCGGTTAACAGGATCAGAACTCCGATCAGGCTGTAATTAAAGACATTTTTCTTACGGATCAGCTGATCTTTCAGCTCTTTTTCCTTTTCAAGCTGTGAAATTCTCTGCTCAGTATCTTCCAGAATTTTATTATCTACCAGGCTTCTGTCTTTGGACACAATATCCGGAAGTTTCCCAAGGAAATCGCGATACAGCGACACTGAGGCATCCGTATTTCCTGTTATACTGTATAGGCTGTCCAGTCGTTTTACGCTTTTCTGAGCTTCAAGTGTATGCCCTTTCTCCAGAGCGATTCCGTAAGCATTTTTTAATAATACCACAGCCTCTTCCGGATCATTCTTCTTTATATAAATATCAGCCAGCTCCTGGATCTGATTGACCTTTTCCTGTGAATTTTCTTTGACAAAATCTTCTTTCAGGACTTTCTTTTTGGCCTCAATGGCTTTTTCAAAATTTCTGTTTTCAACATAGAAATTGGTCAGTCTCTGATTAATTTCCAATGCCTGCTGAGGAGCTTCTTTTTTAGAAAGAACATAAGCATTGTTGAGGTTTTCTTCTGCTTTAGGAATATCTTTCTGCTGTATATTAACATCTGCCATTTGGCTGTAACTTGCTGCCAGATCGCCTTTATCTTTTGTTTTAAGACCTATATTGATATTATCCTGAATGGCCTCTACCTTCTGTTCAGCGTTGGGAGAAGAAAGCCTTGCCGCATCATTGGTATTGACCGCTCTGCTTTTTTCATTGTAACTCATCTCGGCCGCCATGCTGTAATTGCTGATGGCCGGAGTTATTTTGTTTTGCTTTTCCTGTGACTGGGCAATTTTCCGGGTGACAGATTCCAGATTTTTCTTATCGTTAAGGTTTTTGTAAATGGTTCTGGCTTTAACTAAAAACTCTTCGCTCTTGGCATAATTCCCCTGATTGTAGTAATTATTGGCAATTCCTACATAGGTATCGGCAACACCTTTGTTATCGTTATTGTCCACTGCTTTTCTGAGTCTGACCGCAGATTTGTAGGCCTGAGTAACCTGCATGGAATCCTGTGCTGTACAAAAATTTCCTACAGCAAGCATGAAGATAAACAGTATTTTAAAAACTAATTTCACAGATTTCAGATCTTGCATGCAAAGTAAGTAAAACTTTAGGTATCCTTTCCTATTCTTTACCAAGTCAAAACTTCATTTCACCCAGTTTGCCCAATTAAAAATCAATCTTTCCTCTTTACATGCTCCTTAAAATTCTGTAACAGAGGGCAGTGCGTCTTTTCTTATATTTGTATTGTTACTTTATCCCAAACTCATGAGCAAAAAATTCCAGATCGCATTGGCAACCTTTTTCTGTATGAGCATTTTTCATGCGCAGATTTATATTGAAAATGTAACTGTTGTAGATGTTATTCACAAAAAACTGATTCCTGCCCAGACTGTTGTCTTTTCAGGAAGGCCAATTACAGCAATAAAACCCAGCAGACAGATCAAAATTCCGAAGAATTCCCATGTTATTGATGGTAAAGGTAAATACCTAATGCCTGGAATGACGGATGCACACGTCCATTTTTTCCAGAGCGGCGGTCTGTATACAAGGCCGGATGCCCTTGATCTCAGAAAACATGTTCCTTATGAAAAAGAGATCAGCTGGAGCCATCATAATATGGAAGGTCTTCTGCAGCGTTATCTTAAAATGGGAATGACGTCAGTGATTGATCCCGGGGCAACGTGTAATTTGCTAAAACTCAGGGATTCTTTGAAAGAGAATGTACGCCTGCCTTCAGTGTATATGTCGGGACCACTCATTACTACTTATGAACCTGAAGTTTTTAAAAATCTTAATAAAGATGAGCCTTTCAGACTGCTTTCGTCTGTTGATGAGGCTAAAAAACTGGTTCAGGAACAGATCCCTTATCAACCTGATTTTATTAAGATATGGTATATTGTAACGGGAGATGCGCAGAAAAAGAAAGAACAGGCAAAGGAATTGGAACCTGCTATAAAAGCAGTTATTGACGAAGCTCATAAAAATAATTTAAAGGTTGCCATTCATGCAACAGAACGCTTCACCGCAGAAACAGCCGTACAAAACGGTGCCGATTTCCTGGTACACAATATAGAGGATGAATTGATTTCTGATGATTTTATAAAGCTTTTAAAATCAAAAAAGGTTATTGTATGCCCTACCCTTACGGTAATGGATAATTATTATGATACTTACGGACAAAAGAAGACCTACAATACTTATGAGCTGGAAAATTCCCATCCTGAAAGCATTGGCTCTATGTACGACCTGAAGCACCTTATACAAACGTCAGACTCTGTTATGCTTAATAAGCGTAAAGCAAGGTTTAGCGAGCCGAAGACCAAAGCTTATATTTCAAAAACGGACTCCATCAGAGCTGTCAATCTCAAAAAAATGGCTGAAGGAGGTGTAACAATCGCTGCTGGTACGGACGCCGGAAATATCGGAACACAACATGCATCATCATTTATCACAGAACTTAAGGCCATGAAGGAAAGCGGGATGGATGAATGGCAGATTCTTCAGTCGGCAACCATTAATCCTGCGAAAATCCTTAATAAAGAAAAGGAGTCCGGCAGCATTGAAGTGGGAAAAGCAGCGGATCTTGTTTTACTGAATTCAAATCCTGTTGAAAATCTGGACCATCTTACTGATATTGATACGGTTATAAAAAGCGGACTTCCTATAGACCGGGAAAAAATTGTAAAAGTGACACCGGAATCTCTGGCTCAGCAGCAGGTGAATGCTTATAATGCAAGAAATATTGAAGCATTTCTGGAGCCTTATGCAGAGGACGTAGAACTGTATTTGTTTCCCGGAAAGCTGATCAGCAAAGGAAAGGAAGCCATGAGAAAATCCTATTCCAATCTGTTTGATAAATCTCCGGATCTGCATTGCGAAATCAAGCAGAGGATTGTGAATCTTAATTCCGTTATTGATAAAGAGAGCGTTTCGGGCCTGAGACCTGGTGTAAAGACTGAAGCAACAGCTATTTATGAAATTAAAAACGATAAAATCTCGAAGGTTTACTTTATCTATTAATCATTTTTGAACCATTCCGGATAGTTTAAATCACATTTAAAAAATTTGAAAAGACGATTCTCACAGGGATCGTCTTTTTTTGTGACCATCCACCAAGTGAAAACCTCATTTCACCAAGTCTCTCCATTTTCGGTTTCAGATCGCAGTAATTTTACTTCAGAATTTAAAACAAGAAATTATGAAATTGAGACATTTTTTATTGATCGGAATCTTTACCCTGGGAACTTTTGCAAATGCACAGGAGATAAAGAAAAATGCAATTGAAGTTACAGGTATTGCAGAAATGGAAGTGGAACCGGATGAGATCATCTTCAGCATCGGCATCAAAGCGGATAACAAGAATGAGTTGGCAGACAATGAAAAGAAGCTGTTTGAAACATTAAAGAAATACGGCGTGAAGAATGAAGACATCAAATTTAAATCCATGTACCAGAATGTATATGTTAAAAATGGAAAATTCACGAAGAGCTACCAGTTCAAAGCCAATACAAAATCGGATATCAACAAAATATTTGAAGACCTCAACCAGAAATGGGTAAGCAATCTGAATGTGGCCGAAGTGAAGAACACTAAAATTTCTGATTTTAAGAAAACCGTTAAGATCAATGCTCTAAAAGCAGCAAAAGAAAAGGCAGATTACCTGTTGGAGAGTATGGGCAAAAAGACAGGAGCTCCTCTTGAGATTATCGAAATTGAAGATTACACCAGCGATACGGTTCTTCCTGTAGCCTATAAAAGCAGCATCAGAAATGTACAGCTGGAAGCGGCAGATACTGCGGTAGATTTTTCTTTTGACAATATCGAAAATATCAAGCTGAAATACAGCATCAAAACGAGATACGAAATCCTTTAGAATTAACAGATTTAAAAGACAGTCCGGAAGGGCTGTTTTTTTGTCTTAAACAGTTTTTAAAGTTCACCAAGTGAAAGTCTCATTTCACCAAGTCTCCCAATTTTCAGCCTTAAATACAGATAATTTTACTTCAGGAATTAAAACAATAAACCTGCAACGACATTTATTACTGAAGCATACAGAAACATCGACAGTTAAAGTTCGGCCCGAAAAAATGGGTTCAATATTATAACAGATAACCAATAAAAATAGAATTATGACAACTTTAAAAATCTTAGCATTAACAGCTGGTAGCGCATTTTTAAGCTCAGGCAGTTTTTCAGACATCCGCTGCTCAAACAGCAATACATCAGGTCGGGAAGCATTTATACAAAATGCTTCAGTAGTACAGCCTGCAGTAACATCAAAGGATAATAAAATCCAGGTTGCCCTTCTGCTGGATACTTCCAACAGTATGGACGGGCTGATCGATCAGGCCAAATCAAGGCTTTGGAATATTGTGAATACTTTAACCACCCTAAAGTATAACGGACAGGCTCCACAGGTTGAAATTGCCCTTTATGAATATGGGAATGACGGGATCCGCGATGAAAATTATATCCGCCAGGTTACTCCTCTTACGCAGGATCTGGATCTGGTTTCCGAGAAATTATTTGCCTTAAGAACTAATGGGGGAAGTGAATATTGCGGTGCTGTGATCCGCGATGCCTCGATGAATCTGAACTGGGATGGCAACGAAAAAAGCATGAAACTGATTTATATCGCCGGCAATGAGCCGTTTGATCAGGGAAAAGTAAATTACAAGGAAGTCATTTCCAAAGCTAAAAACAAAAACATTTATACCAATACTATTTTCTGCGGGAATAGAGAAGAAGGGACGCAAACCTTCTGGCAGAACGGAGCAGTAGTGGGCGGCGGCAAGTACTTCAATATTGACAGTGACAGAAAGGTGATTTATATTGAAACGCCTTATGATGTAAAAATCTCAGAATGCAATACAAAGCTGAATGATACCTATATTTATTATGGAAGTCATGGCTCTGAATATAAGCTTAAGCAGGTTACCCAGGACAGGAATGCAGAAGTTCAGTCGGCTTCCAATTACGTAGAAAGAACCGTAGCCAAGTCTAAAAAAAATGCTTATAAAAACGACCACTGGGACCTGGTGGACAAAGCTGAAAGTGATGCAGGATTTATTGCTACTGTGAAGGATGATGCGCTGCCAGCTGAATTAAAAGGCAAAAGCAAGGAAGAAATTAAAAAAGCAGTTGCTGTAAAATCTGCAGAGCGTGAGAAAATCCAGAAGGAGATTGAAGAGCTGTCCAGAAAACGCCAGGAATATATTGATACCGAAATGAAAAAACGGGGCAATGCAGATTCTGATGATCTTGGGAAAGCAATTGAAAGATCTATTCTGGAGCAGGCAAAAACGAATGGATATACTTCGAAATAATAGGAATGGTGGCTTCGCAGTCACCATTTTTTTATTGCACTTTTCTTAATACCCGCTTACACTGGCGACAAAGGTTCCAGAAGCTACCAGTTTTATCTCCCGAATTGAAAATATTCAGACAACAGGTGTTTTTTATTTTTCATAAACTGTGAAGCCATTTCCATCCCTGTCACAGAAAAAGTGATCCCATTCCCCCCGAAGCCCAGGACAAAATAAGAGTTCTTAAATTTTTTATGCTCCCCAATATAAGGCAGCCCGTCTTTGGTTTCCCCAAAAGTTCCGGCCCATACAAAATCTGTATAAAAATGATAATCGGGTTTTATTTTTTTCAGGTTTTTCAGAATCTCTTTTTCTTTTTTATCGAGAAGAGCATCACGTTTTTCAGCATCGTTGAAATCTTCATCTCCACCACCGATCAGGAGTCTTCCATCATCTGTTGTACGCATGTAAATATAAGGATCATCAGTATTCCAGACCAGCGTACTTCCCATATTTTTGAATTTGTCGACATCGATTTCTGAAACGATGGCGAACGTACTTTTTAAATCAACAAAGTTTTCTTTGATCAGGTTTTTGCTTTCATATCCTATACAGTAGATCACTTTTTTAGCTTTGATCTGAAAACCGCTGTCTACTGTTACCAGATTAAAACCTTTATGATATTCCACCTTTATCATTTCAGTCTTATCAAATATTTCTAACCCTTTTCTTACATTATGTTTAAATAGTTCATGAGCAAACTTAAAAGCATCAATACTGGCTCCCTGTCTGGACACAATTCCCCCATATGTATTTTCAAGTCCAAACTTTTCTACAATTTGATCTGCTTCCAGCCATTTTATATCAAAACCGGAATTTTTTCTTGCAGCATATTCATCCTTAAGCCAACTGACATCTTTCTTTTTTGATGCGAAATACAGAGATTTCTTTCGTTTAAATCCCGCATCAGACCTGATCTGTTTTGAGAGTTTTTCGAGACTATCTATTGCATCAGAACAGGCTTTGTAGCTCTCTACAGCTCCTTTCTTACCAATAAGCTCCTCAAGCTCAAAAAGAGGAACATCTATTTCATACTGCAGCATGGAAGTAGTTGCTGAAGTACTGCCATTACAGAGTTCACGTTTATCAATCAGGATCGTTTTAAAGCCGTCACTAATCATTTGATGGGCAATAAGGCTTCCGGTAATGCCGCCTCCTATAATTAATACATCACAATCTTTATTTGATTTCAGAGACGGATAAGAAGTTATTAGTCCATTTTTTAAAAGCCAGAAAGGTTCGTTTGATTTTAGATCCATAATTGAATATTACATTTAAAACAATAACATTTATAAGTATTTTAACGATTTTTTATCAATTTATGGTGCAATTATTGTACCCAGTTTTAAAATCCAACCATTTAAAATAATTAGTATGATAACGATTATTCCAGAAGCTCCGGAAAATGTTGCAGCGTTCAGTGCAACCGGAGATGTGACGAAAAAAGATTTTGAAAACCTTGTCATTCCTCATGTAAAAGAAAAAGTAGATCAGTTTGGTGAGCTGAATTACTTATTGTATTTGGATACTGATCTGGATAATTTTACCATGGGCGCATGGCTTGAAGACGCATTTTTAGGATTAAAAAATCTTACAAAATGGAACCGTACAGCTATTGTTACAGATAAAGAAGGAGTACAGAACTTCACGGATATTTTCAGTGTTCTGATGCCGGGAGAATTCAAATCCTTTCCTAAGGAAAACTTATATAATGCACTTTACTGGTGTAAAAACGGTAATGAAGTAGAAGTTTAGCATTATACTATAAAGAGAAAGAGGCTTTGTTCTGTCGTTGAACAAAGCCTCTTTTGTATGTATACAGCTGGTTATAAGCCTTTAAGCTGTCTTATAAAATAATTAACTCATCTACATTTTTTGACAAAATTTAGAAATTGATTTGAACTTAGTCTCAGCTTTACAATTACTTATCACAAGGCACACATTCTACCGCTGTTTCATTATCAGGAGCTTGTTTGCCGTACAAATATCTATATCTTAAACTTATTGCCAGACCGATGAATGTCATCCCCACTCCTACTAACGAAGGATATTTGAAGGAAAAACCATATTCCAAAGGAATTCCGCCCAGAAATGCTCCCATTGCATTAGCAATATTAAATGCGGCCTGCATAAATGCCGCAGCCATCATTTCACTTTTTGGAGCTGCTTTCATCATCATGATATTAATAGGTGCTGCAACGGACATCGACAGTGCTCCGCAAACAAATGTCAGTATGAGTGCCATATTCTGGTTATCTGCAAAGAAAAACACTCCTGCCAGAGAAATCATCATCAGAAAGATCAATAATGCACATGTTTTTTCGGGCCCCAGCCTGTCAGAAATAAATCCTCCGGCAAGGTTTCCAACAACCATTCCGGCACCGGCAAGGATCATCACATACGCCATCTGGTTGCTTTGGATTCTCGCTACGATCGTCATTAAAGGAGTAATATAGCTGAGCCATGTGAAAAGTCCTCCAAACCCAATCGCTGTAATTCCTAAAACCAGCCATGATTGCTTATTTTTAAGAAATTTCAATTCCTCCAGGAAATGGGTATCCTGGTTGGATTCTACGGCCGGAAGCCATAATTTCAGGAACAATATGGCGAAAAGGCCGATCAGTGCTACAATTGCAAAGTAAAGTTTCCAGTGGTAAGCATGTCCGATATAGGTAACCAGTGGAACCATGATCAGATTCGCTACCGTAAGCCCTGTAAACATTAAGGATATATAAAATGCCTCCTTCCCTTTTCCAGCCATACGGGATGCTACTACTGTTCCTACTCCAAAGAACGCACCGTGAGGAAGTCCGGACATAAATCTGATAATCAGCATACTTGTATAATCAGGAGCTACCGCAGAAAGCCCGTTGAATAGTGTGAAAAGGATCATTAGAACCATCAGCACTTTTTTAGGCGGAAATTTTACGGAATACCCAATCAGTATCGGAGCTCCGATCACTACTCCCATGGCGTAAGCTGAGATGAGATGTCCTGCTTCAGGAATGGTAATTTTTAAAGTGTTGGCAATATCAGGAAGCAGTCCCATTACGGTAAATTCCGTAGTCCCTATTCCCAGACCACCTATGGCTAACGGTATTATTCTTTTATCAATCTTCATTATGAGTAAACTTCTTTTTCGAATTAATTTTAAGTGATTTTTATAAAAAATAAAAACAGAATCCCATCTTTACTTTGAAAGTGCAAAATTCGAGAGAAATATCGGTTTTTACTTCTCCTGAAATGATAAAAATTTGCTCCATATTAACCTTTTTATGTAAATTTAAAATCAGAATCAATCAAATCAGAACAGAATGAGAATCCAGAAAGAAGTCATAGAGTTTGAAAGCGGAAAGTCTTTCAAGCTTTTTTCACCGTCTTTAAAGAACTGTTTTTTCTGGCATCATCACCCGGAAATAGAGCTTGTTTATGTAGAAGCCATCAACGGAATCCGCCATGTAGGCCGGGATATTTCTGTTTTTACAGAAAGCGATCTGCTTCTGATAGGATCCAATGTTCCTCATCTTAATTTTGATTATGGTATCCAGACGGAATGCAGACAATTAGTGCTTCAGATGCGGGAGAATTTCCTTCAGGATATTATTGTTCCCGTTCCTGAGTTTGAAAACATTAAAAAGCTCCTGGAAAAGTCTTATTTAGGGCTTTCATTTTCAGGAGAAACAAAAAAGCAGGTTGTCGAAAAACTTCATGAAATCAAGGATAAAAACTCTTTTGATTCTCTGATAGGATTAATTGAAATTCTGCAGATTCTCGCCGCCTCAGATGAAGTAAGAGAACTGAATAAGGAAGACACCAGGATAAAATGGTTCCTGAATGACAAGATCAGAATGGGAACCATCTACGATTACATCCATGGAAATTATGATAAGAAGCCTAATGTCAACGAAATTGCAAAGATTGTAAGCCTTAGTACGCCTGCTTTCTGCCGTTATTTTAAAAAGCAGACCAATATGACGTTCACGGATTTTGTTAATAATTACAGGATCAATCAGGCTAAGATATTTCTGCTTAAAGATTATTCTGTGACGGAGGTTTGCTTTCAGGTAGGTTTCGAGAGCCTATCCTATTTTAATAAACTTTTCAAGCAGCATACGGGTGAAACGCCTTCAGAGTTCAGGAAAAAGCATTTGAAGAATATTGAGGTTCGGAATTGATTATTTTTTTAACCACCCCATCAAAAATTCTTTGAATTTTTGCCACCCATTCCTTGGAGGGGAATATGATCCGACAGATTTTGTCAGGAGGAAAGTGATCAATTTTTTAATTTAAGAGATATCTCTCATCACCGAGTTCATTACTCAAAATATTAAGTGTTTAAAATAAAAAAACCGCTCCAATTGAAGCGGTTATATTATTAGTGAATATGTTTTTCAGCATGGTAGGAACTTCTTACCAACGGTGAGCTTTCTACGTGTCTGAAACCTAAGCTTCTTGCAAAATCTCCCAATTCATCAAACTCTTCCGGCGTAATGAATCTTTTTACCGGCAGATGTTTTTTAGTAGGCTGAAGATACTGTCCAAGCGTGATTACATCTACATTGGCATTTCTGATATCCTCAATGGTCTGGAAAACCTCATCTTTAGTTTCACCCAAACCAAGCATTACCCCGGTTTTGGTTCTTCTCTGGCCAGCTTCTTTTAGGTATCTCAGAACTTCTAAGCTTCTTTCATATTTAGCCTGGATCCTTACTTCTCTTGTCAGACGTTTTACGGTTTCCATATTGTGAGAGATCACTTCCGGAGCCACTTCTACCAGCCTGTCGATATGTTTGGTAAGCCCTTGAAAATCCGGAATAAGAGTTTCCATCGTCGTTCCCGGAGAAATTCTTCTTACCGCATTTACAGTCTCAGCCCAAAGGATGGAGCCCATATCTTTTAAATCATCACGGTCCACAGAGGTAAGAACAGCATGCTTGATCTTCATTAATTTAATAGAACGGGCCACTTTTTCAGGCTCAT
Source organism: Chryseobacterium sp. CCNWLW53 (assembly GCF_037083525.1). Taxonomy (NCBI): domain Bacteria; kingdom Pseudomonadati; phylum Bacteroidota; class Flavobacteriia; order Flavobacteriales; family Weeksellaceae; genus Chryseobacterium; species Chryseobacterium sp. CCNWLW53. Next base: position 220,438 of record NZ_JBAOJR010000007.1, read on the forward strand.
CCCAATTAACATCAAGTGGTTTTCCTGTTTTTACACCACAGAATCCGCAGCTTCTTGTACAGATATTTCCTAAGATCATGAACGTTGCCGTCCCTTCTCCCCAGCATTCACCCATATTCGGACAGCTTCCGCTCTGGCATATGGTATTTAATTTATATTTGTCGACCAAAGTCCTAAGCTCTCTGTAATTCTTTCCGGTAGGAAGTTTTACGCGGATCCACTTTGGTTTTTGAACGGTAGTATCTTGAACTAAATTCTCCATTTATTTCTCAAATTGAGCTTCAAAGTTAGTGATTTTTTTATCGAAACAATCAAAGACAAACATTGATGAAACATATAATTTAGTAATTTTAAACCACCAAAATTAAATTATGAAGAAGATCTTTTTTACCCTATCCCTTATTATCAGTACATTTTGCTTTGCCCAGAAAGAACTTCAGCCGGCAGGTTCAGAAATCATTGATACTGTGGAAGGCGATCTGGATGGTGATAAAATTCCTGAAAGAGTGGTTATTTATACTACAGCAGATGAAGGTGAACTGGGTAAAATCCGTGAGATCCAGATTCAGAAAAAAAGTGGCGGAACATGGATGATCCTGAGTAAATCAAGGAATGCTATTCTTGAAAGTGCCGGCGGAGGGATGATGGGCGATCCCTACCAGGAAACAACTATTGAAAAAGGAATCCTGAATATCACCCAGGCAGGCGGTAGCAGCTGGAAATGGAGCTACACGGATAAATACAGGTTTCAAAACGGCCATTTTGAACTGATCGGCCATTCTTCAACGTATGGCAGACCCGGAGATTATTGGGCAGACATAGACTTTAATCTTTCCACAGGACAGCTCAATTATAAAAAAGAAGTTGAAAATACTTCTGAATATGGTAAATCCAAGCAGGAAACCTATATTAAAAAAGGATTGAAAATAGATCTGCAAAACAGGAATCAGAAGGAGCCGAGGAAAATTGTTCTTCCTAAGACAAAAGAGGAAGTGTATTTGTGAAAATTTTGAATCATTAAGATTCTATTAAGCCTTTAAGATTATTAAGGTAAGCTTTGCTTTTAAGACTGAATGAAACTGATTATCTTACTTAATCATTTAATTATCATCAAATTCATTATTTTTTAGCAGCTCGGCAAGGACTTTCTTAGCACGCATCACCCTTACTTTAGTATTGGCGACGGAAATTCCAAGCTCTTCTGCAATTTCCTTGATGCTTTTTTCTTCAAAAAAACGTAGTTTAATAATATCCTGGTAATTGGCATCCAGCGATTCGATAGTCTTGATGATCTTTTTCTGCTCTTCATTGGAGATCATCAGCTCTTCCGGAGATTTTGCGAACTGGTTTTTAACCTCATCCAGGTTTTCGGTAGGATCCTGGTTTTCGCGGCTTCTTTTCCGCCAGAAATCAATGACTGTATTCTGGGCAATAGTTAATACCCAGGTTTTAAACTGAAAATGCGGATCGTACATATCCAGTTTCGACAGCACTTTGGAAAAAACATTCACCGTAATCTCATCTGCATCATTTTCATCTTTTACTTTTTTCATGACAAAAGAGAAAACATCCACCCAAAAAATATTGATGAGCTTGGTCTGGGCCTTCTGGTCCTTTTCTTTTGCCTTTTGAATAAGCAGAAATAGCTGTTCTTCGTTCATTATTAACAAATATAATTTTTTTAAGTGAAAGCACAAAGGTGCAGACAGGCCTTTTTATCCTTTGATTTTTTTACCTTCTGACATCTCTTCTCTATACTCCTGAATTTACTATCTTTGCATCGTAAAATTTTAAAGAAAATTATAGATGAATTCCTTTATAGAAGAACTAAAATGGCGTGGTCTTTTTGCCGATATGATGCCAGGAACCGATGAACAACTGAATAAAGAGGTAACTACTGCATATATTGGTTTTGACCCGACTGCTGATTCTTTGCATATCGGAAGTCTTATCCAGATCAAAATTTTAGCACATTTCCAGCAGCACGGACACAAACCGATTGCTTTGGTAGGTGGTGCTACAGGAATGATCGGAGATCCCTCAGGAAAATCTGCCGAGAGAAACCTGCTGGATGAAGCCACTCTTCTTCATTATGTAGACTGTTTAAAGAACCAACTTTCAAGGTTTTTGGATTTTGACGGAAATGGTCCTAACAAGGCTGAATTAGTCAACAATTATGACTGGATGAAAAATATTTCTTTCCTTGATTTTGCTAAGAACGTAGGGAAGAACATCACCGTTAATTATATGATGGCTAAAGATTCTGTGAAAAAGAGATTTTCCGGGGAAAGCGGTGCAGACGGGATGAGTTTTACGGAATTCACTTACCAGCTAATCCAGGGATATGATTTCCTTCATCTGTACCAAAATAACAATGTAAAGCTTCAGATGGGAGGTTCCGACCAGTGGGGAAATATCACTACAGGTACTGAACTGATCCGCAGAAAGGCCCAGGGAGAAGCATTTGCATTAACAGTTCCTTTGATTACTAAAGCCGACGGTTCTAAATTCGGGAAGTCTGAAAGCGGAGAAAATTACTGGCTGGACAAAAAGAAGACATCCCCGTACAAATTCTACCAGTTCTGGCTGAATGCTACCGATGAAGATGCTGAAAGATTCATTAAATTCTACACATTCATTGGAAAAGAAGAAATTGAAGCCTTAATTGAAGAGCACAAAGCAGCTCCACATGAAAGAAAACTTCAAAAGAGACTGGCTGAGGAAGTAACGGTATGGGTACACGGCAGAGACGAATATGAAAAGGCAGTAAAAGCTTCGGAAATTCTGTTCGGACGCTCTACAGCTGAAGATCTGGTAAGTCTGGATGAAGAAACTTTCCTTGAGGTTTTTGACGGTGTTCCGCAAAAAGAAGTTGCCAAAGCTGATGTCCTGGGAATTAGTATTGTTGATCTTCTTTCTGAAAAATCAGGATTTTTAAAGTCTAAAAGTGAAGCTCAAAGGGAGATCAAAGGAAATGCAATTTCCGTCAACAAAGAAAAGGTAAACGATACTTATACCGCCAATGAAAGTGATCTTATCGACGGTAAATTTTTACTGCTTCAAAAGGGTAAGAAAAGCTACTTTATTGTGAAGGTACTGTAAAAATTTTCAATAATATTATTCAAAAAAGAGAGACTCAGGTTACAGAGTCTCTCTTTTTTAATACAAAATTTAACCTGAAAAGTTACTCCATCTTTGAAGAGAGTTAGAGATAAAATTATTAAAGCTTTCCTGTATATAAATAATCATTTAATTGAATGAATAATGCTTCGTAAAATCGGCCCCGTTGGTTGTTAAATTAATATTTTCATCAACTACTGCGGTTCCGTTTTTTTCTATTTTATAAGTTCCCGTAATAGAAGAGTTAAAGTTCACCACCTGAATGGAAGCTGACAAGCCTGCAATAGGGGAATTGGTCTCAATAATATAGGTTTTGGTAGAACCGGTAAAACTATTGTCGTTTAATCCTACAGCTGTTTGTCCGTTTTGAATGGTCCCATTAATTTTCCATATGGAAGTGCTGTTTTGATGATCACTTCCTGAAGCAACTACCGAAACATAATCATCGGTAGAATTTACCCCGTTCAAAGTAACTGTTATTTTATAATTGGCGCCTCCACCTACAACTTCTCCCCCTGCATCAACATCGTCATCATCTTTGCTGCATGAAGATACAAAGCCTAAGAGAAGCGCTGTCATCAAAAAAGCAACTGCATTTTTGAATGTTCTGTGTAAATTGATTTTTTTCATAATTCTCATATTTTAATTTTTAAACTAATTCTTATCTGCATTTATTTCTATGTTTTTTCATCAAACCTTTCAATGTCTTTATTATTCATGCTTTAAAGTTGATTCAGATATGTATCACAAAACTATTCTGTATGTCCGGAAGGAACAATACATAAAAAACAGTATTTACATCTACCTATTTTTAGGTATTTCATGCTTATCTCCAAGTAGCTATCTTAAGAAAATGAAGTACACTACAGGTGCATATTGTTTTTTTTAATAAATTCATAATATAAATCATGATTACACAGAAAGCATGAGAAAAGAATTGCTTGCATTATTAATCTCGTTTTTCGGCATACTCAATATTGAGGCACAATCTCTTTATTTCTATTCTTTAGAGAAAAAGAATAGTAATTTTGACAGTCTGGTTCTGGCTGCCAACAATGAAGCTGTGGATACGGTAAAAGCCATTAAGTCTTACCAGATTGCTGCAACCTATTTTACCAAGCAGGATATTGAAAATTATCAGAAGTACCTGAAACAAGGTCTGGAAAGCTCTTCCAACAGTCCGGTGTACAGAGATATAGGACTTTATTATCAGTCCATTATAAACTATACAAAGACAGATGCCGTTAATCTTCTGGAAAAAGATTTCACAAACATTGAATCGCTTTTGAAAAAATACAACAGTAATGAAGCCAAAAAAATAAGGATCATCATGTTCCAGAATAAAGCGTTATTCAAGATCATTCAGAATAAGGAAGTAGAGTCTATGAACATCATCACGAATAAAGCAATACCCCTGGCCAAATCCCTGAAAGATTATGAGCTTACAGGAGCTTTATATAAAAGTATCGGAGTCTTGTTCTATAACTCCAAGGACTATCCCAAAGCAATAGAATACATGAACTTGGCTGAAAATTCTATCAACAAACTGAAAAGACAAACAGCACAGTCCAAAGCTATTAAGGGAGAAGCTGTTTTGTTTAAGGCAGATGCTCTGATGAGAGAAAACAAAATGCCGCAGGCAAATACAGAATTAGAGAAAACCTATTCCATCATCAAAGATTATCCTGAATCCAATTTTTATTCACTCTATTACTGCACTTTAGGATATTATCATATGAAGCAAAAAAATTACCCGGAAGCGGTAAAGCTTTTTGCCAAAGGGTTGAGCAATGCAGAAAAATATAAAAATACAGTTATTGCAGAAAGAATAAAGCTGTTTGAAGGGCAGCTCAACAGTGAGCTGAAAGACTATGGAAAATCCAATAAGATTTTTAAAGAAGTTTATGCCAGCACTCCCTATCAAAAAAACAGGCAGGAAGTTTTAAAAGAACTTTCTAAAAATTACACCGCACTTAAGGATACAACTAAAGCCAACCTGTATGCTGAACGATATATAGATTCTTTTGACAGCCTGAATACGGTTTCTATCCATAAAAACATTGCCATTCTTGAAGCAAAATACAGAAAATCCGAAAGAGATAAAGAATTAGTACAAAAGCAGCTGGAAATCAGCAAGAAAAACAAATACATGTGGATTCTGGGACTTGCCTCCCTGTTATCAGCCGGCTTTATCATTTTAGGTCTTTTAAATTTTAAAAAGAACAAAAAAATTTCGGAACAGCGCGAAATAAATCTTCAACAGGAAATAAAAGAAATTCAGCAAAGAGAAGAACTGGCCCTTACAAAAGCTATTCTGGAAGGAGAAGAAAGAGAAAGAGCCCGTATTGCCAAAGATCTTCATGACGGCTTGGGCGGAATGCTTGCCGGAGTTAAAATAAATTTTTCTACCTGGTCTTCAACCCACCTTGAAGCAGGCCGGCATAAAGATTTCTACAAAATCCTAAACCAACTGGATAATTCAGTTACCGAACTGCGACATGTGGCTAGAAACCTGATGCCGGAATCCCTTTTGAGCTTCGGACTGGAAACCGCTCTTAAAGATCTGTGCGAGTTCTATATCCGAAAAGATCTTAAGGTAGACTTTCAGCCTATTAACATTAGCAAAAGTACTCCTTTATCCATACAGCTTAATATTTACAGAATTGCACAGGAATTATTGGCCAACTCCGTTAAACATTCGGAAGCAACCAATATACTGCTTCAATGCTCACAATCTGATGAAAACTTCATGATCACTGTAGAAGATAACGGAAAAGGATTTAAAGAAGAGGATTACAGGAAGTCTCAAAGTATGGGCCTTCATAATCTTAAAAACAGAGTAGATTATCTTAAAGGCAAAATGGAGATCAATTCGGATAACGAAGGAACAACTATTAATATTGAATTAAATACCCATGCAGTCTCATAAAATAAATATCGTTATCGTAGATGACCACCCTATCGTTATAGAAGGATTAAAAATGATGCTGAAAAGCCAATCATTTCTTACTGTTTCGGAAACTTTTACATCCGGTTCGGACCTCATCAGTTTTCTCCGGTCCAATGAAATAGATATAGTTCTTCTGGATATCACACTGCCGGATGCCAACGGAATAGAACTTTGCCTGGAAATCAAAAAAATATCGCCAAAAACTTCCGTGATCATGTTCAGCAACCGTTCGGAACGAAGCATTATCATGCAGGCTATCCAGAATGGGGCCAGCGGATATATCCTTAAAAACACATCAATAGATGAACTGGTAATGTGCATCAAAGGGGCTCTTTCGGGAAATATTGTTTTTTGTGAGGAAACAAAGCAGATCATCAGCAGACCTTCACAGAACGATCTTCCTGTGCCAAGGATTACAAAACGGGAAAAACAGATCCTCCGGATGGTAGCGGAAGGAAAAACAAGTGCCATGATTGCCGAAGAACTTTTCCTCAGCCCTCTTACTGTAGATACACATCGTAAAAATTTATTACAAAAATTTCAAGCAAAAAATTCTACGGAGCTTATTAACCGTGCCATACAGCTCCAATTAATCGAGGAATAAATGCTGATAAAATTTTAATGAAAACTTTTGAACAGAAAAATCAATTTATAAAACAAAAAAACCGCTTTTATAAAAGCGGTTTTTTTATATATAAGTAAGTTATTCTATAATTCTAAGAAGCTGTAATCAATAGAAGCTACCATAGGCCCTGCTCCTTTTTTCTTATCGGTTCTTACGATCTCGCCGTCTATCCAAAGATTAATGACCAATTCTGAATCGGCATCCGGAAGATCGGCTTTCGCATCAAGGTTTAACTGCGCCTGGCTGGAATTCACAAAAAATTCGCCACTTGTCCAAACAGTTCCTACAGGATCGAAAATATCAGTTTTAGATGTTCCTACCTGTGTTACGATAGCTCTGATAACTCCTCCGGTAGTTGTTTTCACTTCAAACTGAACAACATGATCTGCGAATTCTTCTTCGTCGTTATCCTTTTTACAAGAATTCACCACAGTAATTACCGAAAATAATAAAACGAATAAAAAAGAAAGTCTAAGTAAACTTTTTGATTTGTAAAATTGCTTCATTTCTCCAAATAGATTTTTAATGTTTCAAATATAAGTTTTTTATTAATATAAAAATAACTTTTATGAAAAATTTCCAATAAAGTTTTCTAAATAATATCAAATCAATAAAAAAGCACAAGTACAGCAGCAGCCTATATTTGAGCGTGTGCTTCCCTAAATTATTAAGTATAAAAACCAGGTTTGTATTTTAGATTTACAATATGATTTATTAATTATATTTGCTGTATGAATTTAGATTATATAGTAAGAGAACCGGAACATATCACCTCAAATACTACCGTCCTTTTCATGCTTCATGGCTATGGCAGCAATGAGCAGGATCTTTTCAGTTTCAGGGAAACTCTTCCCGCCGACTGGCTTATTGTAAGCTTCAGGGCACCCAGAGATACCCAGTTTGAAGGATATTCCTGGTTTGATATTGATTTTAACAATCCTGAAAACTTCATTGACATTTCCCAGGCCAAGGAATCTTTAAATGCAGTGCTAGAAAATATTCTGAAAATTGTGAATCATTACGGACTTATTGAAGGTAAGGTACATTTGTGCGGCTTCAGCCAGGGCGGAATACTTTGTTACGCTTTAGCTTTAAAGCACCCTGATCTTTTCAATTATGTGGCATGTTTAAGCAGCTATCCTGAGGAAAAGCTTCTGGATGGCATCGTAAAAGACAAAAAGAAGCTGGAAAGACTCCGTTTCTTCGTATCTCACGGAACAGATGATGCTGTTATCCCAATGGAATGGGGAAGAAAAGCCGCAGACCTTCTGTATGACCTGAGCTGTTATTTTACGTTCAGAGAGTATATGAGCGGACATGGTGTGAATCAGAAGAACTATATGGACCTGATGGATTTTTTCTCAAAATAAAACCCAACCCATTTCATTTTTCTTCAACTAATATTACTTCTTCATTGAAGTTTATATAAACATTCCTGTTTTTGGAATGTTTTTTTATAGATAGTAAGGATAATTTCAGTAAATTCAGTAAATGAAACTTCTGCTTTCTTTACTGACATTATTCTTAAGCATTTTTATAAGTGCACAGAATACTTTTGAACTGGTTAAAGTTAAAAAAGCGGTTATTCCTTTTAAGCTTATCAATAACCTTATCTTCATTCCCATCAATGTTAATGGTGCAGAGCTTACCTTTATGCTTGATACCGGAGTTGCGGAAACCATTCTTTTCAGCCTGGACAATAAAGAGATCAGGCTGCAGAATATTGAAAAGATCAAATTTTCAGGGCTTGGAGGAAATGTAAGTATAGACGGTCTTAAATCTGATCGTAATACTGCAAAAATAGGTGATAATATCATCAATTCTTCTATGCTTCTGTATATTGTCATTGATGAAGAATTCAATATTTCACCTCATATAGGAATTCCTGTGAACGGAGTAATCGGGTATCATTTTTTTAAGAATAATCCTATTTTGATAGATTATACAACCAAAAAAATAACGGTCTATCAGGATACAGATGCATTCAAAAAGAAAGTCCGAAAGTTTGATGAGTTTCCTATGAGTGTGGAAAAGGACAAACCTTACATTAATGCTGATATAGAAATGACCAGGGAAAAGAAAAGCTCAAAACTGCTCATAGATCTCGGTAACAGTGATGCTATTTGGCTATTCCCTACCCTTATTAAAGATTTTGTGTACAACAGACCCAACATTGATGATTATCTGGGCCGTGGCTTCAATGGAGATATTTACGGTAAAAGAAGCCGTATCCATAATTTCTATCTCGGAGATTTTAAATTTGAAAAACCGCTCACAGCAATGCCTGACGAGTATTCTATTCAGCATGTTAATCTGGTAAAGGATAGAAAGGGATCCGTCGGGGCTGAAATAATGCGTAGATTTTCTGTCGTTTTCGATTATAAAGGTGAGAAATTGTATCTTAGAAAAAACAGGAATTTTGATGAGCCTTTTCATTTCAATATGAGCGGACTGGATTTTAAACAGGACGGATTGGAATGGCAGGAAGACCGGGTAAAAATAGAACCAAAAAAAATATCGGAAGCAAGCAGTGAGATTTCCGTGGTCAATAATTTTCAGTATAAGTTTACATTGAAACCTATTTTTTCCGTTGCTGGAGTAAGAAAAGATTCACCGGCATTTATAGCAGGGCTCAAAAAAGATGACCGCATAATCACGATCAACGGAAGCCGGACTTCCGATATGACCATGGAAAAGATTATGGAGCTGATGAAATCTGATGAAGGAAAAAATATCACAATGGTGATTCAGAGAAAAAATAAGGAAATGACATTTAGTTTTGTGTTAGAAGACCCTATACCCTATCAAGATTAAAATATGAAAACCGAAGAAAGCACAATAGATAAAATAAGAACCCGCCCAAGATTCAAGATGTTTACGCATCTTACCAAAGAAGAATATGCGGAAAATCTGAAAAAGTATCTTGCCGACCATAAGAATGAATTTTCCGGAAATATCAACAAGGAAATGGCCACGATCTGCGTTGAAACTGAATATGACAATTACTGGAAACCCAGGCTGTCTTTACGGATAGAAATTGAAGATGACGAAACTGTCATACGGGGAGTATTCGGCCCCAGCTCTGCTGTATGGACTTTCTTTATGTTCCTCTATTTTTTCTTTTCTATCCTGTGGATGACTTTCTTTACAATGTATTACGTGGAAAATCAGATAAAAAGCGCTGAGTTCCCGTGGGCCCTGAGCGCTTCATTTGTTATGTTGTTCTGCATCTTTCTTACCTATGCAGCTGCCAGATTCGGGCAATACAAAGGCAAAGAAGAAATGCTTAAGCTTAGAAGGTTTGCGGAAGAATCTACTTCACAGTTTGAAAAGAAAATCAGTTAGCAGGAACTTCTGCAGGTTTTTCTTCCTGGATTGGAGCTGCCATAGCTTTAGCTGTTTTAATGGAATCTGATACTTTTTCTCTGTTGTCCTGTTCCTTGATCATTTTATCAATATGAGGCTCCAGTAGCTTAGTCATTTCTTCCACTGAAATATTATTGGCATTGGGATCATCCAGAAGCTTTCTCCACGGCTTTCTGCCACCCCATTTGTAATCTCCGAATACCATTACGGGTGTTCCTTTTGCTTTGGTTGTGGCACCTCCGGGATTCAGAATCCAGGTATCTGCATAAGAATACAGCCACTGGGCATCTTTCATCAATAAACGTAAGCATGAATGCGATGCCGGATAACCGGGAAGATCATACTGGTGCCATCCAATACCTCCGACATTGTGAATATTAAAATTATAAGGAAGTTTCCACTCACTGCTTACCGTTGAAATCGAAAGTTTCTTTTTCCAGTTGGCAAAAGTAAGTCCACGTGTTGTCTGCGCAGCTTTTTTCCCCATACTTGTTGGACCCCATTTGACAAGGCTACCATTGGAATAAACACCGTAAGCCTGTATTGGATAGGAAAAGATGACGAATTTTTTCACCCCGCTCAATATATCAAGCTGCATTGGAAAAGGTGAATATTCCATAAGTGTCGTGTCTATTTTTGCAGGAACGACCAACGTATCGGCATTCCATCTATTTTTAGAATCAAGTCTGTTTAATGCAAGAATCGCATAACGCTCCTTCTCACTGTATTTTTTACTGAATTCTGCATAGATGGAATCTCTTAGCTTTTTATCTTTGGGAAGTACTAGGGCATTATAAAAACCGTTTTCCTGCATTGCCGGTGGTACAGATTCTTTTTTTACAACAGAATCTTTCTTAATGGAATCTTTTTCTACAGCAGAAGTTTCTGACGAAGAAACCGTATCTTTAAAAGTATCGCTTATTTTTTCAATTTCTTTCTTACAAGAAATCAGCATTGCAGCACAAAAAAGAGCATATAAAAATGATTTTTTCACAGATATGTTTTTCATAAATAAAACAGGTCATTTAGTTGGGTTACCCATTGCAAATATCAGACCTTAATTTGAATCCCAAAAGACATTATAAAAAATACCGTAAAAAAACGGTATTAAAGTATATTATTTACAATAGCTTATTGGTTTTAGCATAAATAAGAGCTTAGCGATTATATTTTTGACGGTTACACTCAGAAAATAATCTGTATCCGGTTTGTTTTCATCTTTGATTTAAGAATAAAGCGTTGTTTCTATATATTTTTTGGAGGATCTCATATTCGTTATTATGAAATTTACGGACATGATCAGGGGTAATATCTTTAAATGCATTTTCTTTGCGACATGGAATATGTTTAATTTGTGCCTGATAAATCAATTTCAAACAAACTGAGTTCAGCGTTATGATAATGCCCGGGAAGGCCATCAGTATCTTTAAGTTGTACCAATCCTAGAAAAGCAAAGCCGCATTTTTTATAATGATTGATCAGAGGAGTATTCTCTCCAACCGTATCCATCCTTATGAACTGTTTATTATGCTCTTTCGAATATTTTTTTGCCCAGTCTACTATCTCAACTACCAGATTTTGACCTCTAAATTCCGGATTGGTAGCGATACGATGAATATACATTGCCGGGTCAGCATTTTTTTCTGACCAAATCTGCGGGTCACTGAAAGCAACTGCCCAAATACAGGCTATTTCATTATTTATTACAATCTTCCATTGTCTTTTTTCATCAATTTCAGTTTCTATCAGACTTCTCTCAAATTCCGGCCACAGAACAATATTTTTTGTTCTTTGGAAATCAGTTGCCAAACGATATAGCCTGAAAATCTCTTCAATATCCTGTCGGTTGCTATTCTCTATGATCATATTTTGAGCTTGATGGGTTATCTAACAAAAATAGGGATAAAAAATAAATTTTTCAATGTCTGTACCCATTCTTAAAGTCATTAATATCCAACCGATATGCGGGATACATTGAAAACTTTTATCTAGATTTGTTTTCAATTACAAACAACAGAATCTTATGAAAAAAATAGGCTTGGTAGGCGGAATTAGCTGGGTATCTACGTTGGACTATTATAAATTCATCAATGAAGGAGTCAATGCCAGACTGGGAGGGCTGAATGCTGCCGAATGTATGATATATTCCTTAAATTTCGGAGACATTCAGGCAAAAGGATGGACCAATTCCTTTGAATTATTACGGAAAGCCTGTGAACACCTTAAAAACACCGGAGCAGACAGCATTGTTCTATGTGCAAATACAGCCCACTTATTTGCAGACGAGCTTCAGGATACCGTACAACTGCCCATTCTCCATATTGGGACAGAAACGGCAAAAGCAATACGTAAAGCCGGATTTACAAAGGTCGGACTGTTGGGAACAAAATTTACCATGGAAATGGATTTTTACAAAAATAAACTTCAGGAATATGGGCTTGAAGTACTGATCCCGGAAAACCAGGAAACAAGAGATTATATTCAGCATACGGTCAAGGAAGAACTGGGAGTAGGATTTATTAATCCTGAAACCAAGACCAATTATATTTCCATTGTAGAAGACCTTATCAGCTGTGGAGCAGAATGTATTATTCTCGGCTTGGAGTTGCTACCTTTGTTAGGACAAGATTCTTATACTCTTTAACTTTAATATTATGAAAAAAGTTAGAAAACATT
>NZ_JBAOJR010000008.1:0-3382 GCF_037083525.1 Chryseobacterium sp. CCNWLW53
AAAAAAAGTCTCATACAAACTGTGTTGTATGAGACTTTTAATAAAAACTGGCGGCGGCCTACTCTCCCGCTTTCGCAGTACCATCGGCGCTGGTGGGCTTAACTTCTGTGTTCGGAATGGGAACAGGTGAGCCCCACCGCTAAAACCACCCTAAAGGCTTTATATAAGAGGTTAGCGGTTAGAAGATTAGAGATTAGTAAAAACTAACTTCTAATATCTAGTATCTAACTTCTATTTTATCGATAAAAACGTTCACAAAGACAAAACCTTGACTGCGCATAAAAGGCTTGTATAATTTTATTATATTGATATAGCAACCATAGGCTATAAATCTACGGGTAATTAGTACTACTCGGCTATGACATTACTGCCTTTACACCTGTAGCCTATCAACGTCGTCATCTCCAACGACCCTTAAAAGATGTCTCATCTTGAGGCGAGTTTCGCACTTATATGCTTTCAGTGCTTATCTCTTCCAAACGTAGCTACTCAGCGGTGCACCTGGCGGTACAACTGATACACCAGAGGTTTGTTCAATTCGGTCCTCTCGTACTAGAATCAAGCCCTCTCAAACATCTAACGCCCGCAATAGATAGAGACCGAACTGTCTCACGACGTTCTGAACCCAGCTCGCGTGCCACTTTAATGGGCGAACAGCCCAACCCTTGGGACCTTCTCCAGCCCCAGGATGTGACGAGCCGACATCGAGGTGCCGAACCTCCCCGTCGATGTGAGCTCTTGGGGGAGACTAGCCTGTTATCCCCGGAGTACCTTTTATCCTATGAGCGATGGCCCTTCCATACGGAACCACCGGATCACTATGTCCTGCTTTCGCACCTGATCGACTTGTTGGTCTCACAGTCAAGCACCCTTATGCCATTACACTCTACGCACGGTTACCAAGCGTGCTGAGGGTACCTTTGAAAGCCTCCGTTACTCTTTTGGAGGCGACCACCCCAGTCAAACTACCCACCACGCAATGTCCTTCTAAAAGAAGTTAGGCTCCAAGTAAGTAAAGGGTGGTATTTCAACGTTGGCTCCACGAACACTAGCGTGCCCGCTTCAAAGCCTCCCACCTATCCTACACATTACTTACTCAAAGTCAATACGAAGTTATAGTAAAGGTTCACAGGGTCTTTTCGTCCCATTGCGGGTAATCGGCATCTTCACCGATACTACAATTTCACCGAGCTCGTGGCTGAGACAGTGCCCAGATCGTTACACCATTCGTGCAGGTCGGAACTTACCCGACAAGGAATTTCGCTACCTTAGGACCGTTATAGTTACGGCCGCCGTTTACTGGGGCTTCAGTCAAACGCTTCGCTTACGCTAACGCCCTTCCTTAACCTTCCAGCACCGGGCAGGTGTCAGACCCTATACAGCATCTTTCGATTTAGCAGAGTCCTGTGTTTTTGATAAACAGTCGCCTGGGCCTCTTCACTGCGGCCACCATTGCTGATGGCGTCTCTTCTTCCGAAGTTACGAGACTATTTTGCCTAGTTCCTTAGCCACGACTCACTCGAGCACCTTAGGATTCTCTCCTCGACTACCTGTGTCGGTTTTGGTACGGGTTGCTTCACTTCGGCTTTTCTTGGAAGCACTTTCCCTGCAGCAGCTTCGCCCGAAGGCTAGGCCTTGACTATTCCGTCAGTCTCCAGCAGGTACGGCACTCCGTCCCCTTTTTAGTGTGAGCAAGTATGGGAATATTAACCCATTGTCCATCCACTACCCCTTTCGGGTTCGCGTTAGGTCCCGACTAACCCTCAGCTGATTAGCATGGCTGAGGAAACCTTAGTCTTTCGGTGAGGGGGTTTCTCGCCCCCTTTATCGTTACTTATGCCTACATTTTCTTTTCTGTCCGCTCCACAATACCTCACGATACTGCTTCGGCGCAAACAGAATGCTCTCCTACCAGATATACCCAGAAGGTATAAATCCATAGCTTCGGTAATATGTTTATGCCCGATTATTATCCATGCCGGACCGCTCGACTAGTGAGCTGTTACGCACTCTTTAAATGAATGGCTGCTTCCAAGCCAACATCCTAGCTGTCAATGCAGTCCAACCGCGTTGCTTCAACTTAACATATATTTGGGGACCTTAGCTGTTGGTCTGGGTTCTTTCCCTCTCGGACATGGACCTTAGCACCCATGCCCTCACTGCCGACGAACATTTATTAGCATTCGGAGTTTGTCAGGAATTGGTAGGTGGTGAAACCCCCGCATCCAATCAGTAGCTCTACCTCTAATAAACTTAACATCGACGCTGCACCTAAATGCATTTCGGAGAGTACGAGCTATCTCCCAGTTTGATTGGCCTTTCACCCCTACCCACAGGTCATCCGAAGACTTTTCAACGTCAACCGGTTCGGTCCTCCACTCTGTGTTACCAGAGCTTCAACCTGCCCATGGGTAGATCACAAGGTTTCGCGTCTAATCCTACTAACTAAGCGCCCTATTCAGACTCGCTTTCGCTCCGGCTCCGGACCTGAAGTCCTTAACCTCGCTAGTAAAATTAACTCGTAGGCTCATTATGCAAAAGGCACGCCGTCACCCAACTTGTGGGCTCCGACCGCTTGTAGGCGTACGGTTTCAGGTTCTATTTCACCCTTCTATTCGAAGTGCTTTTCACCTTTCCTTCACAGTACTTGTTCACTATCGGTCTTTCAGGAGTATTTAGCCTTGGAGGATGGTCCCCCCATATTCAGACAGGATTTCACGTGTCCCGCCCTACTCATTTATCATCAAAATATGCCTTTCAAATACGGGGCTATCACCCTCTATGGCTGTTCTTTCCAGAACATTCTTTTAAACATATAAAGACTTTTGGGCTAATCCGCTTTCGCTCGCCGCTACTTACGGAATCTCTTCGATTTCTTTTCCTCCGGGTACTTAGATGTTTCAGTTCTCCGGGTTTGCTCTCTAAATAAATTTAGAGTAATACATCTTCAATGTATTGGGTTGCCCCATTCGGACATCTGCGGATCAATTCGTGTGTGCCGATCCCCGCAGCTTTTCGCAGCTTACCGCGTCCTTCTTCGCCTCTGAAAGCCTAGGCATCCGCCATACGCCCTTAACGATTTCTTTCCTATTTTTGGTTACTCAAGCGCTTTTATGCGCTCGGTTTTCTCTTTGTGATGTCTTTACCGTTAATGTCAATGATCTTAATGTCTTTCTTTCAGCTTGATGAACAGATGTTGTTTTTGGCTCCATCCGTAACTTTTAAATCAAGCTTCCAAAACTGTGGAGAATAAGGGAGTCGAACCCTTGACCTCCTGCGTGCAAGGCAGGCGCTCTAGCCAGCTGAGCTAATTCCCCCTCTAGTTAGACTAAGAGACTCAAGATGCTAGATGCAAGACTTTTTATTGATTAGTCTTGGCTCT
>NZ_JBAOJR010000008.1:3482-5661 GCF_037083525.1 Chryseobacterium sp. CCNWLW53
TCTTGGCTCTCTCATCTTCCCGTCTTTTTAATTAGTAGTCTCGGGCAGGCTCGAACTGCCGACCTCTACATTATCAGTGTAGCGCTCTAACCAGCTGAGCTACGAGACTTCATTAGACTTAAAGATAAAAGAACCAAGAACCAAGACGCTAACGTCTTTATCTTTCTTCTTTTCTCTATCCTCTTGTCTCTCTCTCCCTCTGATACTAATTTCTAGTGGGTTTTGTATTTTTATATTATATAGCAACCAAATAAAAAACTAAAGCTTTACTTTAAGCAGAATCAATGGTACCGAAGTACCTAATTTTGTTTAACGTTCTTCAACGCTCTAAAATGAGATGTTCCAGCCGCACCTTCCGGTACGGCTACCTTGTTACGACTTAGCCCTAGTTACCTGTTTTACCCTAGGCAGCTCCTGTTACGGTCACCGACTTCAGGTACCCCAGACTTCCATGGCTTGACGGGCGGTGTGTACAAGGCCCGGGAACGTATTCACCGCGCCATGGCTGATGCGCGATTACTAGCGATTCCAGCTTCATAGAGTCGAGTTGCAGACTCCAATCCGAACTGAGACCGGCTTTCGAGATTTGCATCACATCGCTGTGTAGCTGCCCTCTGTACCGGCCATTGTATTACGTGTGTGGCCCAAGGCGTAAGGGCCGTGATGATTTGACGTCATCCCCACCTTCCTCTCTACTTGCGTAGGCAGTCTCACTAGAGTCCCCAACTGAATGATGGCAACTAGTGACAGGGGTTGCGCTCGTTGCAGGACTTAACCTAACACCTCACGGCACGAGCTGACGACAACCATGCAGCACCTTGAAAATTGCCCGAAGGACGGTCTATTTCTAAACCAATCAATTCCCATTTAAGCCTTGGTAAGGTTCCTCGCGTATCATCGAATTAAACCACATAATCCACCGCTTGTGCGGGCCCCCGTCAATTCCTTTGAGTTTCATTCTTGCGAACGTACTCCCCAGGTGGCTAACTTATCACTTTCGCTTAGTCTCTGAACCCGAAAGCCCAAAAACGAGTTAGCATCGTTTACGGCGTGGACTACCAGGGTATCTAATCCTGTTCGCTCCCCACGCTTTCGTCCATCAGCGTCAGTTGTTGCTTAGTAACCTGCCTTCGCAATTGGTGTTCTAAGTAATATCTATGCATTTCACCGCTACACTACTTATTCCAGCTACTTCAACAACACTCAAGACCCGCAGTATCAATGGCAGTTTCACAGTTAAGCTGTGAGATTTCACCACTGACTTACGAGTCCGCCTACGGACCCTTTAAACCCAATAAATCCGGATAACGCTTGCACCCTCCGTATTACCGCGGCTGCTGGCACGGAGTTAGCCGGTGCTTATTCGTACAGTACCTTCAGCTTCCCACACGTGGAAAGGTTTATCCCTGTACAAAAGAAGTTTACAACCCATAGGGCCGTCGTCCTTCACGCGGGATGGCTGGATCAGGCTCTCACCCATTGTCCAATATTCCTCACTGCTGCCTCCCGTAGGAGTCTGGTCCGTGTCTCAGTACCAGTGTGGGGGATCACCCTCTCAGGCCCCCTAAGGATCGTTGACTTGGTAGGCCGTTACCCTACCAACTATCTAATCCTGCGCGTGCCCATCTTTATCCACCGGAGTTTTCAATATCAAATGATGCCATTTAATATATTATGGGGCATTAATCTTCCTTTCGAAAGGCTATTCCCCTGATAAAGGCAGGTTGCACACGTGTTCCGCACCCGTGCGCCGCTCTCAAGATCCCGAAGAATCTCTACCGCTCGGCTTGCATGTGTTAGGCCTCCCGCTAGCGTTCATCCTGAGCCAGGATCAAACTCTCCATTGTATGTTTTTCCTGACCCACTCAAAGTTTTTTTACGCTTTAGTTTTTTTCTTACTTGGTTGTATATTGTATGTCAATGATCTTTTTTCTTTCCGCAATATATAAAGAAGCTTTTCTGTCGTTCTGTTCCTTATTTGCGGTTGCAAAAGTAATTATTTATTTCTAACCAGCCAAATGTTTCAAAGGAAAATTTTAAAGTTTTTTAAGTAACCTTAACCCCTTCTAACACTCCAATCTGTACTCACTCCTGCGCCCCGTTTAACCGGACTGCAAAGATACAAAAAAAATTAAAACCCACAACTTTTATTTATTAAAATATTGCTAAGCTTTTTCTC
>NZ_JBAOJR010000009.1:0-5420 GCF_037083525.1 Chryseobacterium sp. CCNWLW53
GAGAACCTTCCGATTATCAGCAGACCAGATAGTTTGGCATATGTGATTTATACCTCAGGAACTACAGGAGAGCCTAAGGGGGTGATGATTGAGAATAGAGGATTAATTAATCGTTTAGTTTGGATGCAAAAAGCATACTCCTTAACTTCAGAAGATACTTTAATACAAAAGACAACTTATTCTTTTGATGTTTCTGTATGGGAATTACTGTGGTGGAGCATGTATGGAGCTAAGATTTCTGTATTAACTCCCAAGCACCAAAAAAGCCCTTTTGATATAATAGAGAATATAAATAAGAAAAGAGTAACTGTAATTCATTTTGTTCCATCAATGCTTATGGTGTTTTTAAATTATTTAAATTCAAATAAAGAACTTATTGGAAAGGTATATAGTTTAAAACAAGTTTTTGTTAGTGGTGAGGCACTAACGATTCCTCAAAAAGATTTATTTTATAAGATTTTGCCTGAAGTTTCATTAATGAACTTATATGGACCTACAGAGGCAAGTATTGATGTGAGTTATTATGATTGCTCAAATTTTATTAGTGGAACGAGTGTTCCAATTGGGAAACCAATTGATAATATATCATTATATATTTTAGATAGCAATTTAAAAGCTAAGGAGCTAGCTTCATTCGGTAAGCTTTATATATCTGGCATTGGTTTATCCCGCGGTTACTTGAACAAGCCCGAGTTGACGGCTGAGAAGTTTATAGACAATCCCTTTGAAGTAGGGAGCAAGATGTACGATACGGGAGATTTGGCTAGATGGCTTCTAGATGGGAACATAGAGTTTTTGGGGAGAAAGGATTTTCAGGTGAAAATCAGAGGTTACAGGATAGAATTGGGCGAGATTGAGACAAATATCAGCCGGCTTAGTACAGCTATAAAGCAGGTTGTAGCCGAAGCAAAGGAAGTTAATGGAGAAAAAGTACTGGTAGCCTATTATACAAAGGATGGTGAAACTAGTGTAAACAAAACAGAATTAAGAGAGTACTTACAGAGTAAGCTACCAGAATATATGGTTCCGGGGTTCTTTCTGGAGTTGGATGCTATTCCATTAACACCTAATGGTAAGATAGACCGTAAGGCATTACCGAGTGTAACTGGTGAAGATTTAATCAGGAGAGAATATGTAGCGCCTAGGAATGTTACTGAAGAAAAACTTGCAGAGATCTGGCAGGAAGTATTGGGGGTAGAGAAGGTAGGAATTACAGATAACTTCTTTGAACTTGGGGGACATAGTTTGATGGCTATAAAATTAATCCATTCTATTAATCAAATTTTTAAAATAGATGTAAACGTAAGCCAACTATTTGAACAAAATACAATTAAGCAATTAGCAATTTTAATAAATAATATTACACTAATCAATAATCTTTCAACAAATCAATATGAAGAACCAGAATCTGAAACGTTTACAATTTAATAAATTAAGACTTTTTAGTTTTTTAATCTTGCTATTATTGACAAATATACTTTATGGTCAATTTACTATATCTGGAAAAATAGAACAAACTGATAAAAATAAAAATCAGTTTACAGAAGTTTTACTATTTGACAAAGATTCTGTAATCATAAAAAACGACTTAATTGGAGAAGACGGAAATTTTGCCTTAAGAATAAACAATGGCGGAGTATATACTTTTAAAATAAAGCAACTTAGTCATTTTATATACAATAAAAATATACAAGTCAACTCTGATTTAAATTTAGGAACAATCACGCTAGAGAAAACTAAAAATATTCAAGAGGTGGTTATTACGGGAAAGAAGAAATTAATCGAGAGAAGAATAGATCGTGTGGTTTTCAATGTTGAAAATGCAATTGCCACAACTGGAGGAGATGCTTTAGAGGCATTAAAGATTACACCAGGAGTAAAAGTGCAAAACGAAAATATTTCAATTATTGGAAAAGGAGCGGTAAGGGTGATGGTAGACGATAAACTAATAGAATTAAAACAGGAGGATTTAAGTAACTTTTTAAAATCTATTTCAGCAGACAATATAAAAAGTATTGAAGTTATTACCACTCCACCAGCAAAATACGATGCTTTAGGAAATAGCGGAATAATCAATATTAAAACAAAAACAGCAAAAAAAGATTCATGGAACGCAAATATTGGATCGGGGTATCTGCAAAGAAGTCGCCCAGATGGATCGGGGTTTGTGAATTTTAACTTTAACAAAAAAAAATGGACTATTTCGACTTCGCTAAGCTATAGACAGGGAGGGGTATATATAGATGCTGATGATTATGCATATTTCCCGGATGCTTTATGGTATACCAAATCTCCTCTTTTGAATAAGTATAAAAGATTTAGTGCTAAACTTGGTATAGATTATCAAGTTAATGATTATTGGAAAACTGGAATTCAATATTTAGCAAATACAAACAGGGCCAATCTAACAGGTCAATCTACTACAGATGTTATAGATTATAATACAAATTCAAACTTACAAAGCTTAAGTTCTGATGGTAATCAAAATAGAAGACCAAATTTTAATTCAATTAATTATTACAATGAATTTGAGCTCGATTCATTAGACCGCAAGATTATTTTAAATTTTGATTATTTTAATTATGCTAACCAAGATGATCGCTTCTACAATGGAATTTCAAAAATTACTAATCCATACAATCAACAATATTACAAAGGTTTTAGCCTTAATTCACAGAATATTAATAATTATTCTGGAAAGGTAGATGTTGAATACCCATTTAAAAGTATTAACATCAGTTTTGGAGGTAAAATTGGAACATCAAAAGCCAGAAACGATATGAATATGTTTAATAGTGGGTTAGTTGATAACCCTGTTACAAATTTACCAGTAACTGAAATGATATTTGAATATATTGAAAATATTCAAGCGTTATATGCTTCTGCAAATAAGAAAATTGGAGAAAAATGGGAAACTCAATTAGGACTGAGATTGGAAGCGCTACAGACAAAATCAAATTCAATCAGCTTGAATCAAGTTACCAATTATAATTATGCAAAGTTATTTCCAAGTTTATTTGTAAGCTATAAACCTTCTGAAAATTCATTCTTTGCTTTAAATTACAGTAAAAGAATTGAAAGACCCAGTTTTCATGAATTAAATCCCAATCAGTGGTATATAAATCCTTTCCAAAAGCTTGGAGGAAATCCTTTCTTAAAACCTGCTTTCATAGACAATGTAGAATTCTCATATACTTATAAATCTTTAGAAAGTAAAATATATTTTTCAAATGAAAAAAATCTATTTGGACAAATTGCATTGGCAGATCCTACAACTAATGAGATTTCATTTACCAACGAAAATTATGTAGATGCCAAAAGATATGGGATTTCAGAAAGCTACACATTTGATAAACTAAAATGGTGGACATCAAATAATAGCTTGGATATAAATTATGTAAAATCGGAATCATTTTTACCAGCCATACAAAGATATCAGGAAGGTTGGAGTGGCCGATTTTCTACCAGTAATGATTTCATCTTAAATAAAAATAAAACATTATTATTTAACATTAATTATTGGTATAGTCCTAAAGGAGTAGATGGAAAATTTTATAATATTGGATCTATGAGTAATCTTTCCACAACAATCCAATACCTACTTTTAAATAAAGATTTAAAAATATCATTAAAACTTAATGATATTTTAAGAACTGAAAAAGTAAGGCCAAATTCAACTGTAAATGGAGTTTATCAAAATGGAATCTATTATAGTGATAACCAATATGTGCAGTTGAATTTGAGTTATAAATTCGGAAATCAAAAGATTAAACCCGTAAAAAGATCAACGGGTAACGAGGAAGAAAGAAACAGGACAGGAAATTAATTTCTTAAAGGATTTATATTATTCATATGAACCAATTACTAGAAAAGCTTAACAAACTCAATATAAAACTATCCCTTAAAGGAGATAATTTAGATATCCAAGCACCAAAAGGATCTGTAACACATAGCATTTTAGAGGAAATAAAAGCCCATAAAAATGAGATTGTATCATTTTTAAGGAATATTTCTTCTAAAACAACAATTCCAAAGTCAGAAGAAAGAGAGAATTATCCACTTTCTTCTACTCAAAAACGGATGTGGTTGCTGCATCAGATGAATCCTGAAAATGTAGCTTATCATATCCCTATGATGTTTAAAATTGAGGGCAATATCTATATGGATAAACTTCAAAAGACATTAGAATACTTAGTTAAAAGACATGAGTCTCTTAGAACAATTTTCCAAGAAGATAATCAGGGCAATCCTATACAAATTATTAAGGAATTTAGAGAAGATTTATTTCAATTAAATTTTAGAGATTCTAACATTCAAGAAAACATTCAGAATGAGATCAACACACCTTTTGATTTAACAAAAGATGTGTTGTTGCGAGGAACAGTTTTTAAGATAACAGATAATAAATACCTTTTATTGATTGTAATGCATCATATTATCAGTGATGGTTGGTCTATTGAGGTTTTTGCAAATGATTTTTTTGAAGCATTTAAAAATGTTGACAATGATGATTTCAATTTTGAAGATTTAAAAATTCAGTACAAGGATTATACTATTTGGCAACAGGAAAAACTCAAAACCCAAAAACCAGATAAGGAATATTGGTTATCGGTTTTTAATAGTGAGATTCCTATTTTAGAATTACCTTCATATAAACCAAGACCTAAACATAAAAATGGTAAGGGGAGTACAATATCTATCCAACTTGGAGCACAAGAATTATACCTCTTTCAAAAATTGTGTTCTGATAATGAAGTCACTTTATTTATGGGAATTAAAAGCCTTGTAGATGTTTTATTATTCAAATATTCTCAGCAAAATGACATAATAATAGGAACTCCAATTGCCAATAGAGAACAATATGAACTCAAAAATCAAATAGGTGTTTACGTAAATACATTAGCTTTAAAAGTAAAAATTGATTCTGCAAAGTCATTTTTGGAGTTGTTACAAGAGAATAAGATTAAACTGCTTAATGCTTATAAACATCAAGATTATCCTTTTGATGAATTAGTATCTAATTTAAAACTTTCTCATGATCCTAGTAGAAACCCTTTATTTGATATAATGGTTTCATTAGAGGAAGAGCAAATGTTTAATGTATTCCAAGCAAATAGTCTTACATTCGAAAGAAAAGTTTTAGATTCTAATACTAGTAAGTTTGATTTAGATTTTCGTTTTTATATTGAGGGCAGCAAGTTGAACTTAGACTTAACCTATGATACAGAAATTTATGATGAAAGATTTGCGAGAGGTTTGATAAAACATTTAAGAAATCTTTTGGGTAGGGTTGTTGAAAATGAAAAATCTTTAATCAAAGATATTGATATTCTCACTTCTGTCGAGCGTCAGCAGCTTCTTCATGAGTTCAACGATACGAAAGTAGATTATCCTAGCGATAAAACGATTATAGAATTATT
>NZ_JBAOJR010000010.1:0-1590 GCF_037083525.1 Chryseobacterium sp. CCNWLW53
GAAAGCGGGAGAGTAGGCCGCCGCCAGTTTTTATTAAAAGTCTCATACAACACAGTTTGTATGAGACTTTTTTTGTTACATACCTATCAACCAGGGAATAGGGAATAGGGTGAGGCCAAAAATCATTGATCTGATCATTCATCGCTGATCATTGATCCTCATAATACCCCAAAACAGACAATCAAGCAAGAGACTTATATTTGCAATAAGCAATAAGCAATAAGCAATAAGCAATAAGCAATAAGCAATAAGTAAGTAATGTGGGAAATAACTGATCATTGACCGCTTATCCTTCAGCCATTATAGATACTCTCACCAACAAAATAAAATATAGTCTTGTGCAGAAATGCGCAGGACTTTCTTATAATTAACTCTTTTCTGCGATTATTATTGTGAAACTTACTGTACTGCTATATCCGGTAAAGGACCAAGTTATTGATAAGAAGGTTAAGCACTACCCATCATGCATAATTTAAAATCCCGTTTATTAACAAACACTGCTTGTAGTAAATTACTTTTGCAGGAATCATTACAGAAATCTGCTTAATCTGCCGATCTGCGAGAGATATTCTTTTAACTGGAATCTTATCAATTATATAAACATAGTAATCTTAATCTTATTTCCACATAACCTTAAACTTTGAAAAAGTGCATAACCTGTTAGGCTGGTTCTATTATTAGAGAAAAGGGTACACATTATTGTTGATCAGTATGGTTTAAGTTTTTTATCAATAGGAGCGGGCTTTAGCCCGCTTACAACGTATAAGATCAAAAAGGCTTTAGCCAAAACTTAGATTGATAGAAAAAATCAGGTATCCATTTTATTATGATATACTTTACCGCTAGATCTATCCAAAAATTTTCCTATCATCGACATTATTGTCTATCTATATTTTATCCAGGTTGAAACTGTTCAGGTTATTCTTAATTTTTAGTCGCTGTGTTTGGATTGCTATTCCTTTATACTGATTAAAGAATCTGTTCAATCTGCGAGAGAACTGAGTCTTAGAATTTTCAGCCTTAATCCTTCAACACGCCACTTTTGAATATGCCAAACAGATCTTCTAGTTCTAATTAATCTAGCCATGAACTACAGAAACTATACAATGATAGATTGCAAGCAAAACTATAAACCATTCCTTTCTTTATTTTACTTTTAAAAATAAGCGCCTCATTCATATCAGATAAAATATTACTCCCTTAGCTAAGCATCTTCATCCCTCAATATCCTAGCTTATCATTTTATTATTATAGTGCCCTTTCTCCTATGATTACCCATTCTTTCCACCCTTTCATTTCCAGGATCATTTATCCACGTCTATTGTGGATAACTACGTTATGTACATAATGTGTTAATAATCAAAAGGCTGTATTGATACTTATCCCCAATGTAAAATGTATGTAAATTTTATGTTAAATAAGTTTGTTTTGCGTTTGAATAAGTTGTTATCTTTGCCGCACTGAAAAACGAGAGTAGTTCAGTAGCGCAGAAGAGCTTTTAGATAAGCGATAGGTATTTAAAAAAGCTTACAGGAATCAGGAGAAAAAGCTTAGCAATATTTTAATAAATAAAAGTTGTGGGTTTTAATT
>NZ_JBAOJR010000011.1:0-1377 GCF_037083525.1 Chryseobacterium sp. CCNWLW53
CAAACAACTTATATTTGCAATAAGCAATAAGCAATAAGCAATAAGCAATAAGCAATAAGCAATAAGCAATAAGCAATGCGGGAAATAACTGATCATTGACCGCTTATCCTTCAGCTATTATAGATACTCTCACCAACAAAATATAATATAGTCTTGTACAGAAATGCGCAGGACTTTCTTATAATAACTCTTTTCTGTCATTACTGTTGTGAAACTTACTGTACTGCTATATCCGGTAAAGGACCAAGCTATTGATAAGAAGGTTAAGTACTACCCATCATGTATAATTTAAAATCCCGTTTATTAACAAACACTGCTTGTAGTAAATTACTTTTGCAGGAATCATTACAGAGATCTGCTTAATCTGCCGATCTGCGAGAGATATTCTTTTAACTGAAATCTTATCAATTATCTAAACATAGTAATCTTAATTTTATTTCCACATAATCTTAAACCTTGAAAAAGTGCACAACCTGTTAGGCTGGTTCTATTATTAGAGAAAAGAGTACACATTATTGTTGATCAGTATGGCTTAAGTTTTTTTATCAATAGGAGCGGGCTTTAGCCCGCTTACAATATAAAGATCAAAAAGGCTTTAGCCAAAACTTATACTATGTCAATCTGATATCTGATATCATTTTTATAAAGCAAATATCCAGGCTGTTTATATTTTAATACTGGCTTCATTATTTTTTTGATACTGGATCTTTCTAAATCTTCTTCCAAGGAATCAATACACTTGTTCTATTTATATTTTAAACCAGATCGAGACTTGGTTTTAATTTTTAAACCAACATGTAGAATTAAAAATCTGCTCCATCAGCCTGATCTTTGAGAGCTATCCTGTCCGTTTAAAATTTATCCAGGGTTTTGACAACCTATCCTTACAAAAATCTTCATCAATAGTTTGAACTCCTTGCAGATAGGATAACCTTGATGGAGGCCTAATCAATACAACGTAAGACTCCACGATCTGAGAAATCTGTGGAAACTCATCCCGTGTATTTAATATTGTCTTTACTGCAAACTTTTGTGGTTTTATCTCTAAAAGTTTTCCTGTTAAAACTACAGTGAATATCCCAGGATAAAAAAAGCCAATTACCATTCCAGACAGACCCCCACCTTCTTTTTTCAACTAATTGTTTTGATCTTACATTTTGAGATGCTCTTCTCCGGACTTATCACTCCGTCTTATTAACCGCCTTATAATCCCCTTTCTTTTCATAGTATTATTTATATTCGATCTTTGTGGATAACTACAGTATGTGCATAAAGTCTTAATAATCAAAATACTGTATTGATACTTATCCCCAATGTAAAATGTATGTAAATTTTATGTTAAATAAGTTTGTTTTGCGTGATATTAAGTTGTTATCT
>NZ_JBAOJR010000012.1:0-1268 GCF_037083525.1 Chryseobacterium sp. CCNWLW53
TTGGAGTTGCTACCTTTGTTAGGACAAGATTCTTATACTCTTTAACTTTAATATTATGAAAAAAGTTAGAAAACATTACAGTTTAGAGTTTAAGATCGGTGCAGTTTCATTAAGTGAGCAAAGGGGTAATATTTCTTCAGTAGCCGAGGAGCTGGGAATCTGCAAAGAGAGTCTGGTTACATGGAGAAAACTGCAAAGAGAAGGTAAACTTACTAAGGAAAAACAAATTTCCTCCGATCCCATAAGAGAAGAACTTCTGAGACTTCGTAAAGAACTAGAAGATACAAAGCTTGAGCGTGATATCTTAAAAAAGGCGGTAGGCATCTTCTCCAAGAGAGACGGGTAAGATATAAATTTATCAAGGATCACGCTAGAGTGTTTCCTGTCGGGAAGATGTGTGAGGTATTAAAGGTAAGCAGAAGCAGTTTCTATCATTGGAAAAAAAGAAAACCTAGCAGGAAATCAGAAAGAAGGGCAATGTTGTCTTCTGAGATTTTTAGGATTTATCATTGGAGTCATGGAAGATACGGAAGTCCTCGGATTGCCAGGGAACTAGAATCAAAAGGAATAAAAGCTTCTCGTCCTTTTGTGGCAAAGCTGATGAGAGAAAGAGGCTTAAAAAGTATTGTAAAGAAGAAATTTAAGAAAACTACCAATTCTTCTCATAGGTATCCTGTTGTTCAAAATTATTTGAATCAAAATTTTAAGGTTGAAAAAAGTAAAGAAGTCTGGGTTTCTGATATTACTTATATCCGAACAAATCAGGGATGGTTGTACCTGACCACAGTCATTGATCTGTTTGACAGAAAGGTGATAGGATGGTCACTAAGTGAGACAATGAAAGCTCAGGACACTAGTGTTGCAGCGTTGAAAATGGCAAGGCTTCACCGTCCTTTAGAAGACCATGACCAATTAATTTTTCATTCAGACAGGGGAATACAATATGCTTGTGAGGAATTTGTTTCTATAGTTGGAAAAAATGTTACCCGAAGTATGAGTGGAAAGGGAAACTGCTATGACAATGCTGTAGCAGAGAGCTTTTTCAAGACTCTGAAAACTGAACTTATTTATCAAAATAAGTATGAAACCAGAGACCATGCCAAAAACTCTGTGTTTGAATATATAGAAACATTTTACAACATCCGGAGAAGGCATTCAGCTTTAGGAAATTTAACCATAAGAGAATATCAAAATTTAATGTCTAATCAATCTAAAAAGGCAGCATAAAGAAGTATATAAATTTTGTCTCAAAAATAGTTGCAAGTTCA
>NZ_JBAOJR010000013.1:0-755 GCF_037083525.1 Chryseobacterium sp. CCNWLW53
GCTTTGTCGCAGAGAACGTCTGCGATACTTTTGGAAATCAGGTTTTCCTCCGTTAAGTTATCTAACCAGAAAAATTCTCCTGCAGCATTGATCTCGATGAAATAGTATTCGTCTTGGGGAGAAACAATGATGTCTATAGCACCATAATCTACATTGTAAACATCTAAAAGCTCCAGAAGCTTAGCTTCAATATCTGAAGGAAGTTCTGTTCTTGCCCATTTGGTAAGCAGATTTACCCCGTCTTTTCTCCAGTCCACCTTTGCATCTTCGGACTGCTGGGAATCTATTTCAAAAGCATAGACATCCTGTCCAACAATGGTAACCCGCAATTCTTTTTTCTTTTCTATTTTTTTCTGGAACTGCATCGGGCAGTATACCAATGAATCCAGTTCTTCAAGCTTGTCTTCGCTAACCACATTGGTGAAAACCACATTTTCCACACCGTCTTCATAGATGGCAAAACCGGTCTGCATTTTGGCCACCACATTCTGATGCTTAAGGATGAATTGTCTGGCTTCTTCAGGATTATTGGTAAGGCAGGTTTCAGGAATATTAAGGCCTAGTTTAACGGCAATTTTCAACTGCTCTTCTTTACTGTCCAGCCTTCTGTAAATCCCCGGTTTCCCCAATGCATAAGCATCTACAGATTCTATAAATCCGAAAAGCGTGTTGCGGATTTCGCCCATTGCGGCGCTATAAAACTTTTTATCCATTTCTTCTTTCACCCCGTTCCCGATGTTATAAGCTCTTCTGTA
>NZ_JBAOJR010000014.1:0-649 GCF_037083525.1 Chryseobacterium sp. CCNWLW53
ACAACGTACCGCTTACTCCTATAGGAACTACCCGAAAATCTTCATCTAAAATATAAACACTCGTATTCGAAATCGGAGCTCCGATCGGAATGATATTTAATTCTTTTGTAACGTTATAATAACTACAACAAACCGTAAATTCTGTTGGACCATAAGTGTTATATATACTAATTTTGCTTAATAAATTACTAATTTGCTTTGATTGTAATTTATCTCCACCACTTATAAAAGTTTTTAATTTTAACTTGCCTAAATTATCAAAATTTGAATTAAAATATTCTATAATATAAGGGTTAGTACTTAATCTGGTAACAGCTTCTTTTTCACAAACCCGAACCAAATTCTCAAAATCTTTACTATCTGATATTATAACTAATTTTCCGCCTAAAACCAGCACCGGAAAAATTTCTTCTACAGATGTATCAAAAGCAATTGTTGATTGGCCAAGCATAACATCGGAAAAATCAATACCAAAATAATCTGTAAAAGTTAATATATATGAGGAAAGATTTTTATTTTCAATCATCACTCCTTTCGGCTGTCCTGTAGTTCCTGAGGTATAAATCACATACGCCAAACTATCTGGTCTGCTGATAATCGGAAGGTTCTCTTTTTTGTATTGGTTTTTCTGTTTTTTTAATTCCTCATG
>NZ_JBAOJR010000015.1:0-586 GCF_037083525.1 Chryseobacterium sp. CCNWLW53
AAAGCGGGAGAGTAGGCCGCCGCCAGTTTTTATTAAAAGTCTCATACAACACAGTTTGTATGAGACTTTTTTTTGTTACATACCTTAGGGAATAGGGAATAGGGAATAGGGAATAGGGTGAGGCCAAAAATCACTGATCATTCATCGCTGATCATTGATCATCATAATATCCTAAAACAGACAATCAAACAACTTATATTTGCAATAAGCAATAAGCAATAAGCAATAAGCAATAAGCAATAAGTAGAATAAAGAATACGGGTCCTATACAAAAGTGTACGGGCTTTTTGGTTAATAAGCCGGGGCATTTATCGCTGATCGCTACGATTTGTTAACCATTTAAAATGGCTTCAGCCTGAAGATAAGTTTTAAAAACTCCGTGCGATCTGAAAAATCTGTGGAATAACAATCTTACCAGGATTCACGTTTATTTTAGATCTTACATTTTCTAATTCCTCAGTAAAATAGTCTTATTTAATAGGAGCGGGCTTTAGCCCGCTTACAATATAAAGATCAAAAAGGCTTTAGCCAAAACTTAGATTGATAGAAAAAATCAGGTATCCATTTTATTATGATATACTTTACC